>JBKQNE010000050.1:0-6838 GCA_052146355.1 Binataceae bacterium (SeqCode)
TGCTCAACGGCCACCTGGCGATTAAGATCGCCGCGATTCTCGTGGTTCTCAAACTGATCACATCGGCGACGAGCAGCGGCACCGGGAATGCCGGCGGAATTTTTGCGCCCACTCTCTTCATCGGAGCGATGCTTGGCGGCACGGTGGGAGGCGTCGCGCATCACTTTCTGCCCCAATTCACTGCAAGCCCGGGAGCGTATGCGCTGGTGGGGATGGGTGCGGCGTTTGCCGGCATCATTCGGACGCCGATGACTTCCGTGGTGCTCGTTTTCGAGGTGACGCGCGACTACACCATCATCGTGCCGCTGATGATCGCCAATCTCGTGAGTTACTTCGTCTCACGCAAGATTCAATCGAAGACGCTATACGAAGAACTGGCGCGCCAGGATGGAATTCACCTGCCTATCGCAGGTTCTCGCGTGCGGCCGGATGCGCGAGTGGTCGGCCAGGTGATGCACAAACCGGAAGAGACGCTGATCGCAACGATGACGGTCGCGGAGGCTTGTACGCTCGCCGAACGCAGCGGGCTCAGCACGTGGCCGATCGCCGACGATCAAGGGCTTGTCGGATTGATCTCGGCGGAGACGCTGCGCCGCATGAAAAACGAAGGCAAAGGTGACATGCCGCTGGCGCAGGCGGTCGACCCTGCTGGTTTCCCGCACCTCCACAGCGATCACTCGCTCGACATCGCGCTTGAACGCATGGGAGCTTCGGGTCTGCGCGTGCTGCCGGTTGTGAGCCGGTTCAACATGCAGGAGATGCTCGGGGTCGTCTATCTCTCGGACATACTCAACGCATATCGCGTCGCCATCCAGTCTCCGGACCATCCGGCGCTGGAGCAACGGCAGACGGAAAGCAAAACCACGGGCTAGGGCTCCGGCGCGGATCAAGTGGGCCGCGCGGATCGAGACCGAAGCTTATTCCTTGTTCTTCAGCTTGAGCCTGTGCTTGTTTTCTTCGAGGAACGCCCGCAGATTTTCGGAGGCGTCGAGCAAACGGATCCACTGCTCGTAGTAGAGTGTCACCGGAAAGCGTCCGAGCCCGTACACGCTGACGCCTCCCTTTTCCCCAACGCGAAATTCGAGGCTGCCCTTGGGTCTGCCGCCGGTCTGTTTTTCCAGCTCGGCAATGCGCGCCAGCAATTCTTCTTTTGTCGGTTCAGACATGTGCTCGCTCCTTCGGGGCTGTTGCAAAACCGGATGATACCACTTACGTGAGCTTGGAGGCTTCGGCGCTCGCGCGGATCTCCTGCCAGCGCTTCGGGCGCTTTTTCGCGTCGAGGACTTTCTTGCGCAGGCGAATCGACTTTGGCGTCACTTCGACGTATTCGTCGTCGGCGATGAACTCGATCGCTTTCTCGAGCGTCATGTCGCGCGGCGGAATCAGGCGAATGGCTTCGTCGGCTGAGGACGAGCGCATGTTGGTCTGCTTCTTTTCCTTCGTGATGTTGACGTTCATGTCGTCTTCGCGCGCGTTTTCACCCACGACCATTCCTTCGTAGACTTCGACTCCCGGGCCGACGAACATCTCGCCGCGTTCCTGAATGCCCCAGATCGCGTAGGCGACTGATACGCCCGCGCGGTCGGCAACCAGTGCGCCCGTGAGGCGCATCGCCATGTCGCCTGCATATTCGGTCCAGCCCTCGAGCAGCGAATGAATCAGCGCCGTACCGCGCGTGTCGGTCAGCAGCTGGCCACGCAGGCCGATCAATCCGCGCGACGGGATGCTGAACTCCATGCGCACGCGGCCCGAGTGATGGTTGACCATCTTTTTCATTTCGCCGCGGCGGCTGCCGAGCGATTCCATCACGATTCCAATGAACGATTCGGGGCAATCGATCACCAGCAATTCGAGCGGTTCGACCCGCCGCCCATTCTCCGTGCGCACCACGATCTCGGGCTTGCCGACCATCAGTTCGTAGCCTTCGCGGCGCATCGTCTCGATCAGAATCGCGAGCTGCAGTTCGCCGCGGCCGAGGACGCGAAACGCGTCGGTTGTGCCCGTGTCTTCCACGCGCAGCGAAACATTGGTGAGCAATTCGCGCTCGAGCCTCGATCGCAGGTCGCGCGAGGTGACGAACTGCCCTTCCCGCCCGGCGAATGGCGACGTGTTGATCGTGAAGACCATCGTCAGCGTCGGCTCGTCGATCGTCAACGGTTCGAGCGGCGCAGGATTCGCGAGATCGGTAATGCTCTCGCCGATCTGGATGCCCTCGACACCCGCGATCGCCACGATATCGCCCGCGAATACCTCTTCGGCTTCGTCGCGTTCGAGCCCGCGGAACGTGAACAGCTTCGTGATCTTCGTCGGCTGAATTTTTCCGTCGAGCTTGGCGATGCCGACTTCCGTGCCGCGCTTGAGCGTGCCCTGAAACACGCGCGCGATCGCCAATCGGCCGAGAAAATCGCTGTAATCGAGGTTCGTAACCTGAATTTGCAGCACGGCTTCGGGGTCGCCCGCCGGCGATGGAATTGAGGCGATGATCTGCTCGAAGAGCGGCTCGAGCGTCGTCGATCCGTCGTCGAGCTTCGCATGCGCGATTCCGGCCTTCGCGTTGCAGTAAATCACGGGAAAATCGAGCTGATCTTCGGTGGCATCGAGATCGATGAAGAGATCGTAGATTTCATCGAGCACCACGGCAGGGCGCGCGTCAGGCCGGTCGATTTTATTGAGGACCATGATCGGCGGCAGCTTGGCGGCGAGCGCTTTTTGCAAGACGTAGCGCGTCTGCGGCAGCGGTCCTTCGCTCGCATCCACCAGCACGAGCACGCCATCCACCATGCGCAGCGCGCGCTCCACCTCGCCGCCGAAATCACTGTGGCCCGGCGTGTCCACAATATTGATTTTCGTGCCGCGATAGGAAATCTCGGTATTCTTCGCGAGGATCGTGATGCCGCGCTCGCGCTCAAGGTCATTCGAGTCCATCACGCGCTCGATCACTTCCTGGTTCGCGCGGAAAATGCCGCTCTGCCGCAGCATGGCGTCGACGAGCGTCGTCTTCCCATGGTCCACATGGGCGATGATGGCGATATTGCGTATCGGTGTCGTCATGGAGTCGCGTTGCGTCGTGCTGCTTCGGCAGAAAAAAAGGGCTGCAAGTGCAGTCTCGCAGCCCCGGTCCATTTGTAGGATTTCTGGAGCAACAACCGCACAGCTATTTTAGCATGCGCAGCGGGAGGCTGCTACCCGGCGGAGCCTTCCTCACCCCGGAAAGACGCACGCTGGATCACCGGCGACACCATCCGAGTCGACAGCGGCTTGAAGCTCTGAGCTATCGAAGCGGTCGGCTCTCAGTTAGAGCCAACAGGCTTCTTGCGCCACTCAAGGGTCGCCTGGCGTCCCCTTCGGAAACTCCCGCTCGCGTCGATTAGCCCGTCGTGGAGCGTTCCCTCGAGATCGATCAAAACCACAATAGTGCCGTCGGGCTTTTGGCTGTGCATCTCGATCTTGACGCCCCCAGACGGAGTAACATCACCTGTGAGGAACATCGTGACGCCCGCCTCAGGTGCCTCCAACCACTGGCCGACGATTTTCTTGCCGCTGATGCTCCCTTCCCTGTCGAAGCATCGCCTCGGAAACTTCGGAGTCTGGCCGTAACAAATTGGCCCGGCGTACACGCCATCGTACGGGCTTGCGCCGACGGCATTCGTGGCGGATGGCGCCACGGTTGCAACTGCGCTCGGCGGCGCTGACTCCCGCGGAGCCGCAGGACCGGGCGTCGCTGCCTTCTTGGCCTCGGGCTGGGCGACCGGCGGCGCGGCGTTTGGCGCCGCCGCGGACTGCACGGTCGCGGGTTTTTCAACGGCGGGTTTCGCAGGTTCGGGCGCGGGCGGGGTCGCCGCCGCAACCGGGGGCGCCTGCTCCACTTTGATTCGCTGGTTGCTGGAGTAAACCCAATAGCCCCCGCCCGCCAGCAGCAGTAGTAACACCACGCCCGCGGCGATCCATTTTGCGGCACCGCCGCTGCCGGCGACTTCGGGTTTCGCTGCGGGAAGAACGCCGGCGCCTTCCGCTTCCGTGATGGAAAAGGTTCGGACCGGCTGCTGGATGTTCTTGTAATTCTTTTCGCCGAGCGACAGAAAGGAAAGCGACAACTTATTCCGGACCTGGTCGTGAACGCTCCCTGAGATGCAGATTCCGCCGGGCTCTGCAGCCGTTTGCAAACGCGCCGCGACGTTGACGCCATCCCCCATCAGATCCTGGCCCTGCTCCATGACGTCTCCCAGGTTGATCCCCATCCGGAATCTCACCTGGCGCGAGGGCGGCAATCGATCGTTCCGGGTGCGCAGCGCCGCCTGGATATCGGTTGCGCAGCGGACCGCTTCCACCGCGCTCGCGAACTCCGCGAGGATCGCGTCCCCGGCTGTATTGAAAATGCGCCCGCGGTGCGTCGCAACGAGGGATTCGAATACTTTCTTGTGGCCTCGAAATGTTTTCAGCGTCTGTTCTTCGTCCTCGCCCATCAGACGGCTGAATTCGGCGACGTCGGCCGAAAGAATCGTCGAGAGTTTGCGCACAAGAATCTGCGAACTTGAGCCGCTCGGTTGGTCGGGCATGTGTCGCTCCAGATCGGACGTGCGCCGCGTATCATAGCATCGACGTTACGCGCGACGAAGCGGTGCCACGGCTGTCCCTTATTTGGTTTGCGGCACTTTCTCCAGGCTGCCGGGCGGGAGCGCGGGCAGGGCGACGTGCCTGCGCAGGAATTCGTAGCGGTCGTGGCGGGCCTGCGCGTTGAGCGCGTGCGTCGAGTCGTAGAATTTCATCTGCTTCGGCCCGGAACTCGATTCGAAGAAATGCTTGGCCGCGTCGACCGGCACAAACTCGTCGTGCGTGCCGTACTGGAAGAATGCCGGCGCGGGGCCGAGATGCGCCGCGTAGGTACCGGGATCGGTCCAACTGTTGGCGTCGAGATACGCTTTGAGCTTGTCCATCGGCACCGATGTGCGAAACTGAACGATATCCAGACGATCCGAAAAAAGAACCGTCTCGCGAACCGACACGGGATTGCCCATGAAAACAAAAGCTACGGGGCGTCGTGGATGTAGAAGGTTACGAACCGGTCGGCGTTGCGGTATGGAAAAGGCTCGATCAGAATGCCGTCGATCACGCTGAAAATCACGGTGGTCGCGGCGATTCCCAGGGCAAGCGCGAAAATAGCGACCGCCGCGAACCTCCGGTCCTTCCACAGCGTTCTCGCGCCGTAGCGGAGGTCCTGCAATATCCATTCGAATGCTTGCATCCGCAGCCCCTCGTTTGAGTCCAACTACGAGCGCCTATAGGCTACTGTGCGATGGTTGGGATGATGCGCGATTGGGTCATTCCGCTGCCTGCTCATCTGTGCCCCGGCCGCGCTACCGTTATCCACGCAAAAGGATATCAAATTGCATAATATCTGGAACTTGTATATTGCGAAGGAGTCCTCAGCCGTCGGAGGAGCCGAATGCGACGCGGTGCGCCTCCGGTCCTGCGGCGATCACCATCGCGCCGACGATGAAGGCGGCTGCGGCGAACATGCCCATCGCTTGGCCGTAGCTGAAATGGCGGGTCATGCGCGCTTCGATGTAGGGAGCGGCCGAAGCGATCAGGACTCCGAGCTGGTAGGCGAAGCCGGGGAAAAAGCCGCGTAGCGGGCCGGGCGAAAGCTCGTTGATATGCGCGGGGATCACGCCCCATGCACCCTGCACCATAAACTGCATCAGGAATGCCCCGGCCGACATCAGCGCGATCGCCGGCGGCGCAAACACCCATACCGGAATCAAGAACAGGGCGCACAAGGCCGCGGTCACCATGGCGCGGCGGCGCCCGCGGTGGTCGGAGTAAAGGCCCACGAGGATTCCGCCGGCGATCGCGCCGACCATCGAGATGGCGCTGATGAGGGCCGTCGAGCGCGTGCTGAAATGATGCTGCTTCAGCAGGAACGTAGGATACAGGTCCTGCGTGCCGTGCGACATGAAGTTCATCATCGCCATCAGCACGACGAGATACAGGAAGCGCTTCCAGTTGGCGCCCACCTCGCGGAAATAATCGCGCCAGCTCTTGCGCGCGGCCGCCTCCGCCTTCCACGCGTCGCTCTCTTTCACCTTCGCGCGAATGAAAAGCGTGAGCAGCGCGGGCAGGCCGCCGATGAAAAACATCGGGCGCCATCCCCAGTGCGGGAAAGCCGTCCAGAAAGCGATGGCCGCGAGAAGATTGCCGAGCGCGTAGCCCTCCTGCAAAACGCCGGAAAGAATTCCGCGCCACTTGGCCGGCACCGATTCCATCACGAGCGACGCCCCCACGCCCCATTCGCCGCCCATGCCAATGCCGTAGAGCAACCGCAAGAGGAAGAATATGCGATAGGTCGGCGCGAAGCCGGACACGATCTCGACGGCCGAATAAAACAGCACGTCGAACATCAGCGGCAGGCGCCGCCCGTAGCGGTCCGCCAGCAGCCCGAAAAGGAATGCGCCGACCGGGCGCATCACGAGGCTTGCGGTCAGCGTCAGCGTGACTTCGGCGATCGACTTGTGAAAATCCGCGGCGATCTGCGAGAGGACGTACGTGAGGATGAAATAGTCGAAGGCGTCGAGCGTCCACCCAAGGAAGCCGGCGATCAGCGCGTTACGGGAATTGGCGCGATCGCCATTCATTTGCGTTCCCGCCGATTGCACGCTCATTTCGAAGGAGGGCCCGCGGGTCTCAGTGCTGGATTGATCACCGCATCGGCGACCTTTGCGACCTGCACCATTTCGGCGACGTCATGGACGCGAACGATGTGCGCGCCGCCAAGAATGCTTGCAGCGACGGTCGCGGCGGTCCCCCAGGCGCGCTCGTCTTTCGCCGCGCCGCCGAGAAT
>JBKQNE010000051.1:0-5646 GCA_052146355.1 Binataceae bacterium (SeqCode)
CGGCGTGGTCAGACGTACGCCTGGGCTCTTTCCCCATTGGCGGCTTCTCTATGCGAACGCTCGGATGCTGGGAGCCGTATGAGTCGAGAGACTCACGTACGGTTCTGGGAGCGCGCGGCGGTGCAACACCGCCGCGCGACACGACACATTATATTCAACGAACGCCATTTGCGCCGCGTCCTTTCGTCTTACGTGGACTACTACAACCACACCCGGACCCATCTATCGCTCGACAAAGATTCTCCACACTCGCGTCTGGTCCAGCCGCCGGAGAGCGGCCGAGTCATCGCGCTCCCGCAAGTCGGTGGGTTGCACCATCGCTACGAACGCCTCGCCGCCTGACGAACCCAATTGCTGCTTGCTATTGGTCCAGTGGCTCCGGTCGCAGCGAGCACTCCGGAGATTGCTTAGATTCTACAGGCGAGGATCTCGATTGCGAGACAGCAGCTAACGCTTTCCCACACCACTCGTGTCAGTTGGTCTCGGCTCGTAGCTCCGTGTTGCTGCACCGGCTCCCGATTTTCATTGTGATGGGATTTTCAGCAAGGACAGTCCAGCGTAAACACGTGTTTTAGCTAGGTACACGCCAAAGCCAGAATGCTCGGAAATCACCTATTTCGGTGCACGCGTCGCTCTGCGGCCGGTTGAGCCCCGAATATTCTCAGGATTGCTTGCAGTTTTGAGTTTTTGGTAGGCACAGCCGATCACCAGAATTTCCCGACCATTGCTGAATAGGGTAAATCGTTAGGGCCTCAATTCCTTCCTCAACGCAGACCAACCCCACGCCGAAAATCGATAAGGAAAGCCGTGATGTCGATGCGTCGAATTCGACATTAAGATGAGAAATTCCGAACTCGCTAGAGAATTCGATCTCTCCACGCCCTTCCCGCAATTCGAACTTAAACCAGTTTCTTTTTCCATCAAAAAGGTAGGCAGACTCATCGAATTCCTCTTGCCGAAAGAGAGCTTCTATCGGATGAAACATTGCCCCCGTCCGGGACCTCAGCTTGACCGTGCGAAGATGCCCGAGCACTGCGCGGACGACCTCGATTCGATCAAGACCGCCCCGAATTTGGACGCCTTCGGTCGTAAGGATGCGATATTGTCGCTCGAGTTCGCTTATGATGTTCGAATTCACCTCGACACCTATTGTTCGGCGTTTGCAGAGACTCGTTGTCCTTGGCAACTAGATCGCGTCCGCTATTCCACCCTATCTACACCAACACCATACGAGGATTTGTTGTCCTACACGATGGCTCCTCACTTTCTTGCCGACCGAAAACCACGCCTTAGGCATCAAGTGACCAGCGCTTACAAGATAGTGACGGCCGTTCGCGAACACCACACACGCAGTGCCGAGCAGATCGCTCCTTCCGATCTCGTGGACCAGGGGAATCGAGAATCTAGCAGCAAACCGCTGCATTGACTCGCGCTCAGATGCCGAAAATCGTTCCATATATTCGCTGCTTAGAGGGTCGACATCGCCTATGAAAGCACGGCGACCCGTTCCATATGGCGAACCGCGCGCAGATTGTCCGCTAGCGCCCGATGTTGTGTACAACGATTATCCCACATCGCTATTGAGTTCGTCTGCCATCGGAACCTGCAGCTGAAATCAGGATTCTCTATGTGCGCGAAAAAAATCTAAGCAACGCAGCGCTCTCGGCGGCCTTCATTCCCTTAATCGACGACGTAAAATGATAATTGACGTAGAGTGACTTGCGCCGCGTCTCCGGATGGGTGAGCACGACCGGATGCTCTGCGGACACGAGCCGGAGCGCATTGTCTCCTGAAGGTTGTTCGTTGCGGTACGCGAGTACGGCGAACGCGCGGCTGGTATCGTGAATCGCGGTCAGATCCGAGAGCATCCGCTGCATCCTGTCGGAAAGCGCGTCGTGGGCCGCGTACATGCTTGCCCATAAAGTGTCGCCACCATACTCGGGAGCGACGACGCATCGGAGGATCGATGCGAATGGCGAACGGGCGGTGCGAGCGCCCAATGTCGTTTCTGAAGTTCCGCGAACCCATGGTGCGTGATTCTTCCAGTATGGGCTGCGGTTGTTTGCGACGCCCCGATTCCATCTGGCTTTCGAGCAGATCCCGAAACGCGCGCCGGCGGCTGGGCTAACGATGCACGCCCGGAATCTCAGGGCGAGTAAATGGCAAAATAGGTCGCACAAGTCGGGTCGTTTGGCGAGGGATAAGCCAGAGTTCCTCCCAGCACGACCTCCGTGCTATTCGGAATTGGCGTGATCGCATCGATGAAATCGACCCATCTACCCTGGTCGACGCAACCATTCTTTTTGCTTGGAGTAAGAGAACCTTCCTGCGGTATGGTGTAAACGAGGGTGTTACTATCCGCGTTCCAGTACGCAATTCTCAACCCGGGGTAAAAGTCAGGACCGGTATAGTCGTATGGTATTACGAAATTATCCCCGGTCGGCACCGCCGGCTGCGTTATTTCCGATGCGAGGTATCCCTGACCGTCCGCACTAGGAGCTATCTGCAGCGCGGTGGCGCTACCAGTTGCGGTGTTTGTAGCTACGTTGATGAGTTTGCTGGCCCTGGCATGTCCGGGGGCGCCCATCGCCATTGTCGAGACAATAAATGGTTCGCCGACGCTGCTGAATAGCCAAACCCCCGCAGACTGAATCCAGCCGTTGGCGTCCGACTCGATACAGCTTTGGCAGCCGGGAGCGTCCGACGCAGGCAGGATTTGAGGGCCTCGCGAGCCTAAGACACCGAAACTCGTGGTTACGGTCTCCGTGTCTGAATAAAACACCGGTGAGTCGGTCGAACCGTCGACGAAAGAATAGACGACCATGGCATTGCCCGACGAGCTTATATCTGAGGCCACCAGGTACAGGCGGTTGTTTATCGTGGAGGTGTAGGTGACCACGGGATTCTCACGGCTGCTGGGAATGTAGTTCAAGCCGTAATATGGCCCTCCACTGTTGGGGTCAACGAACTCGAACCAGTTGGTGTTCAACGCCAATGAACCGCCATTGTATAAGCTGGTTTTGTCGAAGATCGCGAGCCCTGCCCCGTCGGTGGTGCCGCTATTTGAGCATGCGGAGGTTATGCCTATCCATTGGCTATTGAAGCCCAAGTGAGGTTGGTCGCTACCGTCCCAGGTATCAAAAGAACCGCAGGCAGGAAACTGGTAAAGGTTCCATTGCCCCGTCGGATCGGCCGTCTGGGAGACTGCTACAGCGTCCTGCACTGGCCCGGATACCGTCGCTGCAAACAGCGCGGATATTACGAAGTGGCCTGCGCCAGTATCGTACACTGTGCGCGCGTCAGCCCAAGAAGGCCCACTCTGCGAACAGATCGGCAGAGGGTTTGCGCTCCCAGGAGGACACCAAAATTGAGTTGCCGACAGCGTCGCTACGGGACTTAAATTAAAATTGAAAATGGCGACGTCGCTGTATTCGTCGGTGGTTAGAATGTAGGTGCCGTTGTTGGCTGCGACGATATCAACGCTACCGTTGTAAGTAGTGAATCCGTTGAAACTTGTATCCGGTGTAACGCTGCCCGTTGTGCCGCCATCCGTTACGTCGCCGACAACAACGGTCGTGTCATGACTAGTCACCTGTACCGGAGCGCTCATCGGGGGTACCGTCGTAACATTGTAGAAGCTAGGCGGCGGGACAGGAGCGGCCGCGCCCAGGGCTGGAGTGGAGACCCGAAGATTTCTCAACGACGTTACGGTTGAAGGACCGAATGCTCCACCAGAGCCGCTTCCGGAAATCGGATATTTGGGGGGCGGTAACGGCAGTGATTGTGCGGACGCCACACTAGCAGTGAAGAGCAGACCCAGAAACAACGGGCAAGATCGCCTCATCGTATTTCCCCCTTTGAGTTAAATGCGGATTGCGGGAGTCGACCAGGTCTGCGAGGGTTGCTTCGACCACAGCACCGCCGCCCTCCTTCTTCAAAACCCCGATAATCTGCTCCTTGGTGTATTGGCCCCTGCACATTACCTGGTCCTTATATAATCATAGCCGGAGGACTTCAAATCTGTAACTGGGTGACAAACCCCACTCGGGTCAGGCTGCCAAGCGGGCACGAAGAGTGATGGAAGAGAGCCTACCGAGCACTGTTGATCGACCTGTCTTCCGCAAAAATTACCTGTCGCTACCGAAAGCTTGGATCCGAGCGTTGGGCGGCAGAGTCTATACAGACCAGAGGATGGCGGCGGCACGATATTTTGTAAATCGCCACGATGGACTAAGGCCGCCGCATCATTCGAGGCTCGTCCGTGCCGCTGTGTAGCCGGAAATCCGGGAGGGCCTTTCGACCCATCAAGTTTTGACCAGGTCGCGGTCTATTCAGGGTTGAATGCCTTTGGTCCGCCAATTTTCACCGGTTTTTTTTCACTTTAGGCATTGTTTTGTGAGCTTCTTTCCGCCCCTAATCAGACGGGTGCGCACTATTTTCATTCAAAACGTTACAAAGCTGTCTGCCAGCACAGACCGGTTCGGAGTTCGCAATCAGTTGGTGAGGTGGCCCCCGTCATGACCGATCGGACGCAGAGTTCGTGGCCCACTTTTCTGATCGTTCTCATGCTCGTCTTTTTCGCGGGATGCGGCGGGAGCGGATCCTCGCAAACACCGGCGCCGAAATTTTTGTGTAGCGATGCCAATGAATCGGGTCACGTATGTTCGGTGTTGTTTGTCGGAGACAGTTTCACCCACGGTCGGTACGTCCCGGTCCGGCCGTTTAATGCGATGACACCCGGTGAACCGTGGGAAGCGCCACAGGTTATCGACGAGAACTATGGCCAGACGGGTGCACGCGCGGAGCTCGAGCCCGGTCCATGGGGCGGCATTCCGGGAATCTTCTCCGAATTAGCCCAGCAGATGCAGCTCAAGTACGAGGTCCATATTGAGGCCATCTCTGCTACCAGCCTGGAAAAGAACTACCGGGTAGCCTCGGACGTGATCGCGCAAGCGGGCTGGCAAGCCGTGGTGCTGCAGGAGCTCAGCATCAAGCCGCTGCCACGCTCGCTCACCATGAGTGCGCGCAGTGATCCGCCCGGCTTCTGGGCAAGTGTACAGACCATCGAGCAAGCCGTGCATGCGGTTGCACCCGCAGCCTCGATCTTCCTGTACGAGCCATGGCCGAGCGGGGACCTGGCACAGCAACTCGCGGGCGACACGATGCAGCCGGAATTTCACGAGAAATACCTGAAGGAGCTGGACGATCTTGGCGATGCGAACCTCGCCAGCTTTAGATGCGCCGCGCGGCGCGACGGCAAGGTCGCCGGCGTCGCACCGGTGGGTGAAGCGTGGCGACGCGCTTGGCGCGACGGACTGGCCAACCCGGATCCCTTTCAGTCTTCCTCCCTCCCGGACCTTTGGTATGGAATCAACGCGGTCAACGATCCCCCGATCTCGAGACCCGACTACCACCATCCTGGCATCTATGGCGCCTATCTGAGCGGTCTCGTCCTTTTTGTGCAGATGACGGGGGCTGACGTACGGACACTTGGAGCGAGTGAGCAGGCGGCCGCTCGACTTGGCATCCCCGATGCGCTTGCTGTGCGTATGCAGCAGAACGCGTGGCTGACCGTTAAGCGCCTCCGGGGCACGACTGCCGGTAAGCGCAAAAATCCGTGCACCCTGTTGCAGGATGCACAGTAAC
>JBKQNE010000052.1:0-5865 GCA_052146355.1 Binataceae bacterium (SeqCode)
GCCAAAGCGCAGGCGGCCGGCACACTACAATCGAACTCCCAGATCACGATCACCACGCCATCGCCGAACACGATCGTGATCCAGCCGGCGAACCCGCAGGTGGTTTACGTTCCGCAATACAACCCGACGGTGGTTTACGGCGCACCCATTGTGGTGCCGTACTATGTGCCGCAGCCGCTGCCCGTGTCGGTGGGAGTGAGACTCTACTTCGGAGCGCCAATCGCAATCGGAGCTTGGTTCGGTGGTGGAGGCTGGGGCGGAGGCTTCGGGTGGGGATGGCACGCGTGGAATGTCAACTGGCGCTGCTGCGGTGGTGGTGGCAACACAACCATCATCTACAACCACAACACCTACATCAACAACCACACCTGGAACAACACGAACTACAACGGCTACCACCCTTGGGCCGGAGGAGCAGCCGGGAGTCAAAACCATGCCTGGTATGGAAACAATGGCACCTTCCACCCCGACGGTAACTACAAGCCGGGCGAAGACACGCATTATGGCCCCAACGGCGGCTATCACCCGAATGGATACTTCGGTCCTGACGGCGGCTTTCATCCCGACAAAGGAACGGGCGCGAACACGCCCAATGGCGGAGCCAACGGGAATCACGGATTGATCGGCGGGAACGGCGGTGTGCAGCACGCGAGCACACCCACGAACAACGGCGGCCAAGTGCTTGGCCAAAGCCACAGCGAAGACAACCATTCCCTGGGCGCGGAGCAGAACCGCTCCCGCGTCAGCGGAGACGGCGCCGCTAACCGCGCTGAAAGCAATCGCGGCCGCGCCAGCATGGCCGGGCGTCGCCCACAACAGCACATGGCCCGGATGCACGCACCGGCGCCGCACCGCTCCTTCGGCGGTGGCGGACGCCGTCGGTAAGGAAGTTCAGCGATAACAAAAGATCAAAACCTAATTCGAGGGAAATTGAAATGGAATCCAACGCGAAAAAAAAGAACAACTGGAAGCACATCGCGCGATTGTCCGCAGTAGCGCTCGCCGTCCTGGCAATCGCGGTTGTGCACCTGAAGACAAGGAACACGGCTCTGGCTAAGGACGATCAAATTACCTTCCAATCGCCCGCCGCAGCCGGCTCGGCGCTGGCCAAGGCCGCCAAAAGTGGCGATGAGTTAGGTCTTGCAAAAATTCTGGGCGTCGACACTAATGCTCTTCTGACGACAGGAGACAAAGAAGCTGATACGACGGCCCTGATCGCCTTCGCCTCCAAATACGAGAAGATGAATCGCTGGGTCGACATGACGGACGGCAGCCGTGTGCTCTACATCGGGGCCGACAACTTTGCGTTCCCGGTCCCTCTCGCGAGAGACTCTTCGGGACAGTGGTACTTCGACGCTGTCGCGGGAGCGCAGGAAATCCGGGCGCGGGATATCGGCCGCAACGAACTGCTGACGATCGACGCCTGCTCCGCGCTCGCCGACGCGCAGGAGATGTACTACGCCGATAGTGGCTACGCAGGTTTCGCGCAGCGCATAATCGGCAGTCCAAGCAAGCAAGACGGGCTGTCCTGGCCTGCGTCCGACAAGCAGGACGCGAGTCCGCTTGCGACCCTGAACCAACTGCCCAAGTCATCGCTCAGTTCGCTCTCGCCGGATCAGCCTCTGGTCCTCGACGGTTACTCGCTACGCATCCTGACGGCGCAGGGCGACGATGCCCCCGGCGGGTCCCGGAACTACATCGTGAACGGCAGGATGACCGGCGGTTACGCCATCCTGGCGACGCCCGTCAAGTACGCCGAAACCGGCATCATGACTTTCATGACCGGCGTTGATGGTGTCGTGTACGAGCGGGATCTCGGTCCCGACACGGCGAAGATCGCGGCATCGATTCGCGAATTCAATCCGACCGACGACTGGTCGCCGGTCGAGTGAGGGGAAAGCCCTCGAGATCAAGCCGGAGGTTAATCAAAATGAAAGCTCTTATGAACAGTAAATGGTTGCCTTCGGGGTTTTTCGCCCGGCACCGAATCAAAATCGTGATGTGGGCGCTGGTTGCCGAAATGCTGGTCTCGCCGCTTGCCGATTCGCATCCTCGCATCGGCGCCCTGCTTGGGTTCGCGGTGCTGTTGATGGTGCTCGCCGGCATTGGTCACTTCGCCAACCGATTAGTCGTGCGCCGGGTTGTGCTTCCGGTTGCGGCGATCTGGATGATCACGAGAATCATTGAAGCCGTCGGAAACCCCCACGAGCCTTATGCCAACTTGTCTCCAGTGGTGGGCCTGGCGTTCTCGTGTTCGATTCTTTGGGCCATGTTCGATCATTTCCATTCCGACTTCCACAATCCTCGGAATGCGATCGCCGAAGCGTTCATCAGCTACCTGGTAATCGCAACGGCATATTCGCAGCTCTATTGGATACTGAATCATTTCGTGGACCACGCGTTCAATCAGACGATTCCGTCCACGCAGGCCGGAACGTTTCTCTACTTCAGCATGGTTAGCCTGACCAGCGTCGGCTACGGCGGAATCGCGCCGCTGAACCCTTATGTGCGAATCGTCGCCGCACTGGAGAGTATGTCCGGTATCTTTTTCGTCGCGGTTGTGGTCGCTCGGCTGGTCTCGACCTACCGCCCAAAGGCGGAACGGCCGCGTCAGTCTTTGGCTCATGAAGCTGCCGCTGCGGAGGCGGAGTCCAACTACGAATGCGGACGCGTCGAAGCGGTGACAACGCTGGCGTCCTACTAGCCACTCGGCTCGGGAGAAAACTCAGTGTGAAGGTTGTTACTCATAGAAAGGACAAAATGAAAAATGTATCGTTCCTCGCTCTCATCATTCTCGCCGTAATCCCGGCGACCGCGCAACTGGAGACCAGGCCGAAGTGTTCCGCGAATACCGAAGCTGCGGCTGCCGTGGCCCAGGACTATGCTGTCCGCGTCGACGGATTGCTTCGTGATGTCTACGCCGGACTGCAGAAAATTTCTGAAGGCTTGGAAACTGGAAGGCTGACGCCCCAACAAGCACAGAAGTTGAAGCTTGCAGCCACGCGGGACATGATCTCTCGCCTGGACGCAACTGCGGCTGTTTACGATGCGCGGCTTCAAGGAGCCAATCATCTTGAGGAAACCGGATCGGCTTCGAGCGACGCCTGTGATGCGGCTAAAGCGACGCACACCAACGCAATCGGCACGGTCAGCGTGGAGGAACTCAAGCGCGAGGCGGCCGCCGCGGCTGTCGCCGCGCGAGGCGAGCAGGTTACCCGCTGAGCGCCGCCAACCCAGCGTTGAGAAGGCGTGTGCGCATTTCTTGCCATTGCGACTCCTGCCGGAACCGCTCGTCTCGCGAACTCTCGTGAATTCCCGAGTCGCAACCTGCCTGTGTATCTCCTAAGTCAAATTTCTTTAACAACTTAGCTTTGGCCCTGCGTTTGCCATTAGCAATAGTGACAGATGACGACAATCCAAAGGAGTTCAAAAATGCGTAAGACCTCAAATAACACGTGGACGATGCCAGCGGCTCGCCGCGCGCTTTTCGTTTTCACTTTCCTGACTGCCGCATGTTGCGCGCAGACGGCGACGAATTCTAGCTGGGCCGTACTGGAAACGAGTCTGGGACAGAACAGCATCAGCCAGAGGCTTGTAGCGGTCAGGGTTCTTGGCCTCATTCCCGACGATCCTCATGCGGTTGAGCTCGCCGAGGCGGCTCTGAAAGACAAGAACAGCTCCGTCCGTACGGCGGCTGCGACCTCGCTGGGCCAGATGCACGCGACCGAGGCGAACGCCAGCCTGAAAGTGGCTCTCAACGACAAGAACCTGTCAGTTGTGATGGCGGCTGCCCACGCGCTCCGTTTGCTGAATGACCCGGTCTGCTACGACGTCTACTACGAGGTTTACACCGGTGAACGCAAAAACAATTCAGGAATGATCGCGCAGGAGATGCAGATCGTTCACAACCCGAAGCAGCTGGCGCAAATGGGATTCAACGAAGGAATCGGTTACGTGCCGTTCGCCGGCATTCCTTGGGAAGCAATGCAGACGATTATGAAAGATCGCAAGGGCGGTACGGCTGCCAAGGCTGCTTTGATCGCTGCTCTCGCAACCGATCCTGAGAGGCGTACGGGCAAATTACTGGTAACCACCAGCCAGAACAAGAACTGGGTGCTTCGCGTCGCCGCGTTGGAAGCCATCGCGAAGCGCGGCGATTCCGCTCTCCTGCAGGGAATCGAACCCAGGCTTTCCGACTCCCGGCGCGAAGTGAGATTTGCAGCGGCCGCCACCATCATTCATTTGGATGACGTTGCGAAGGCCCAGTCAGCAACCGGCACCAAGATTGCCCAGGCAATGCTGGGGGTAAGCTCGACAGAAATGCAGCCAGCAACCACAGCGACAGAAGCCACCAAGTGAGCCATGACAGAAAGGCATGAAAATGTTCAGCCTAATTCGACAACTCGTCCGCCCGTATCGCGGAACGCTCTTCATCATTCTGATCGCCATGATCGTCGAGACCACGATGAGCTTGGCGGCTCCCTGGCCGCTGAAGGTCATCATCGACAACGTTGCCGGTGGTCATCGGCTGCCCTTGTGGCTGCGGGATGTGCTGGGGGCTGCGCTCGGCAATGAGAGCAAGATGCACATCGCTCTGCTGGCAGGGATCGCCGCAGTTCTCATTGCTGCTATCGGTGCCATCGCCGGATATATCGACAGCTACCTCACGGAAAGTGCTGGCCAGTACGTTGCCCATGATCTCCGGGTGCGGACGTTTCATCATCTTCAGCGGCTGTCGCTCGGTTATTACGATACGCATCAGATTGGCAACCTGCTGAGCACCATTACCACCGACGTTCAGACGATTCAGAATTTCGCGTCGTCCTCGATGCTTGGCATCCTGGTCGACACGCTGACGCTGGTGAGCATGCTGGCGCTCATGTTCTGGCTGAATTGGCGGTTCACTGTCGTTGTCCTGGGTGTCACGCCGTTTCTGCTCTTCTTCGTGTTCCGCTTCAAGAAGGCCATCAAAAGAGCGACACACGCGGTTCGCAGCGAGCAGGCCAACATTGTCACCGTGGTTCAGCAGGCGCTGGAGTCGATGCCGGTGATCAAGGCCTTCGATGGTCAAAAAATCGAGGAGGATCAACTGATCCATGTAAGTAGCGCCACTGTAAGAGCGGCGCTGGCGGCACGGCGCATCAAGTCTCTGCTTGCGCCGATGGTATCGGCCACGGTGGCACTCTGCACGGCCGTTGTCATGTGGCAGGGGTCGTATCTGATTCTTGCGGGGGGCATGACCATTGGCGCCCTGACTGTCTATCTCTCCTATCTCGCAAAGTTTTTCAAGCCGGTGAAAGATCTGGCTACGACGACCAACGCCATCGCTCAGGCGGCTGTTGGAGTGGAACGCATCCGTATGGTTCTTGAGGCTGATGCCATCATCCCCGAGCGCGAAGATGCCATCGAACCGCGGAACATCAAGGGCGAAATCATCTTCCAGAACGTCGCCTTCGCCTATCCCGACAATCCTTCGGTACTGAAAGATGTCAGCTTCTTCGTCAAGCCGGGACAGCGAGTGGGGATCGTAGGGCCGACCGGCGGCGGAAAGTCTACGATCGTCAGCCTGATTCCGCGTTTCTACGACGTGATCGCCGGGAAAGTGGTCATCGACGGGCACGACGTGCGCGAATATAAACTTCACTCCCTGCGTGATCACATCGGCTATGTCTTGCAGGATACCGTCTTGTTTCGTGGAACCATTCTCGAGAACATCGCGTTCGGGCGGCCGAGAGCCACTCACGCCGAGATCGTCGAGGCTGCCCACCTTGCCAATGCCGACGAATTTATCGCCCGCATGCCCCACGGATACGACACGGTGGTCGGGGAGCGAGGCCTGACTCTCTCTGGAGGCCAGCGACAGCG
>JBKQNE010000053.1:0-7897 GCA_052146355.1 Binataceae bacterium (SeqCode)
GCCAGCGGGAATCGCCTTCGCCCAGTGGCGTTCGGGCTCGGCACTCTCGATTTTCCACTCGAATCCGCTTTCATGTGGACCTGTTATTTCGGGGTCTCCCGGTTCGCTGTTTCGCTACGACCTGCTGAGTTGCTCGCCCCTCTGGCGGACCTGACCGGGCCTTTCCCTCCCACCCAACAGGGGCTTTTACCTCCGAGCTTTCGGCCGAGTCGGTCACCCACCACGCCGTCGGATATATCTACGGTGGCATCTGGGCACCTCCACCGACAGGACTTTCACCTGTTAGAACGAAAGCTAGCTTCGCTGCACCGCCATACACAGGATTAAAGTCGCGTCTACTTCTCGCCGACGAGCGCGTGAGCGTGAAAATGTTATCCGACTTCAAGAACCCCGCAGCACCGATCCTGATGAGCGCCAAAGAAAAGGGATCAATGCTCAAAAGAAGGCGCCTCACGGCGGAAGCGTCATCTTTCGTTTGATTTCAGCGAACGTGGGATCAGAGTGCAATGCTGGCCGATCATTCTTGTGGTAAAGCCAAGTCATCGTCCCGGAGCGAAGCTCAACGCACTTGTCGAGCCAGTCAAAAGCTTCGTTTTTCTCCCCGAGCGCCGCATGAAAAGCCGCGATGAGAAAAGCGTCGAAGTGCCAATGATCCTTGTCCCAGCTGGCAGTGAGAAATCGCAGAAAGACTTTGTGCACGCCGGGCCAACCCGAGGATTTGTAGATCCCGCGGAGTGCTTCCAGGCCCGTCGGATTTGTTGCGCCCGAAGCGATTAACGACTTCGCACATTCCTCGAAAGCCTCGTCCGGGAGGCCCTTGGCATAGTAGCACGCACTCAGATTGTCGTGGGGCGTCGGGTTGTTGGGATACATTTCCAGGGTCTTGCGGAATTGCGCGATCGCTCCGCCATAACGGCCCGCCACACGGAGCGCCATCCCGAGCCCGTTGTTGTTCTGCATGGAGAGCGGATCCGCTTCGACCGCCTTGCGCGCTTCCGCGATAGATTCGTTGTTGCGCCCCATAGCAGACAAATCGATGGCATAGAAATGATGCGCCGTCGCGTAATTGGGGTTTAGCAAGATCGCTCGTTGGAACTCCTCTTCAGCGCCCTTGAAATCCCAGTCGTACCAGAACTTGACCAGCGCGAGGGACGTATGACCCTCAGCCAAATCTTGGTCCAACTGGATCGCCTTTAGCGCCGCCGCTCTGGCCAGCGGCATCGCCTCGCGCGGCGGCAAGTGGCCCCAGCGATCACCTCGATAAACGTAAGAGTCGGCGAGACCGGAGTAGGCGGGCGCGAAGAGCGGGTCTTTTGCGATGGCCTGCTGAAAATAATTCTGGGCCTTGGCAACGCTGTCTTCGGTGCGCGCGTTCCAGAAGAAGCGGCCTCGCAAGTAGTCATCGTAGGCCCCCGGATCCGTGGGGTGCGTACTGGCGAAGCGCAATTGCTCATCAGGTGTCAGCTGGGCCTGAATTTCCCGCGCAATCGAAACTGCCACTTGACTCTGGACAGAGAGCACATCGCGCATATCCCCCTCATAGTCCTGAGCCCACAGATGGCGGTCAGTCGATGCTTCGATCAACTGTGCGGTGATGCGCACCCGATTTCCCGAACGCAGCACAGCTCCTTCCACGATCCCGTCCACGCGCAGTTCGCGCGCGATTTCCGGCAGTTGTTTGCCGGTCGTCTTGTAGGTCATCGATGAGGTTCGCGAAACCACTCGCAAGGCGCTGATTCTGCCGAGTTGCGTGACCAGTGCTTCCGTCATTCCATCGGCGAAGTAATCTTGCTTCGGGTCGCCGGAAAGGTTGGCGAGCGGCAACACGGCGAGTGACTGTATCGCCGGCCTTGTTTCCGTCCGTTCCGCGAATTCAACCGCACCAATGAAACGGTATCCGCGGCGGGCGAGGGTCTCTACGAACCGGGGTTTCTCTGGAGAATCACCAAGCGCTGCCCGAAGCCTCCTAACGGCGGCGTTCAAGCTGTCCTCAAACCCTACAAATGTTTTATCCGGCCAGAGTTTGCGCTGTAGCTCTCCGCGCTTAACCACCGTGCCCGGCCGCTCAAGCAGGAGTCTGAGTATCTCTACGGGTTGGCCCTGTAATTTGATTTTGACCCCGGATTTCTGAAGCTCGGCCGCAGAAGGGTCGAACTCGAATTGACCGAAACGAATCTTTGTCCGTGACGAATCCAAAGATGACACCGGGGAAACCCCTCTTGGCGTGACTCTGGCTCTATAAAACGTCGCGACTCGGGCGCAGATTCAGAAATTTATCTTAGTCTGATCCGATTCTCGTGTCAGCCACATATCAGCGAGGTTTCATCCCGATTTCATTGCTCTCAACGGGCGCAAAGCCGACAGTCCGTTTTGATGAAGTTGGCATCTTGTGTTCGCCAAATTCAAATCGTCTGCACAGGGAGGAGTTAGTTGATGAAATCCCGACAACTTGTCGAAACAGCAGCGAGAGCTGTCGCAACACTGGGTGTGATTGTTCTGGCGACAATGTTGAGCAGTTCCTCGCCCGCACAAGCGCAAGATAACCAAGAGGCGTTACCCACCGATGAGGCGTCAAAGGTCGAGATGGGTCTCAAGATATCGCCCGTCCCACTGAATCTCGCCGGAAAAAACCGGAATTTGGTCGGACTGGGCAGCTTTATCGTTAACGTTACGGCCGACTGCAACGGTTGCCACACCGGCGGCGGGCCTCCAAACTTCAATTACGCCGCGGGTGGAAACCCCTACTTTGGCCAGCCGCAGAAGACCGATCCGACCGTCTACCTGAGTGGGGGCCAGGACTTCGGTCCAGCCGTGCCTCCAACCGAGCCCGGGCAATACGTAGGTCCAGACATCATCTCGCGCAACTTGACACCGGACAAGACTGGGCTGCCGGAAGGAGGCCACACGCTTGCAGAGTTTAAGCAGATCATCAGGACTGGCATAGATTTCGATCACCTCCATCCAACCTGTACAGCACTACTACCGGAGCCGACACCGCCAAATTGCATTCCCGCTCCTGTCGATGGCGACCTTCTCCAGGTCATGCCATGGCCAACTTTTCAGAACATGACCGACCATGATCTCGATGCCATCTACGAATATCTGAGCGCGATCCCCTGTATCGAAGGCCCGACGGACCCGACTAACCCGCTGCACAACGACTGTGGTTGAAGCCGGCCAGGACCAGACGGCAAGGAGAGATCATCATACTCGCGAGTGGTCGTATTTGGGGGGCCTCCCGGGGGCTCCTCGTTCACTCGTTGTCATTGCGAAAGTCCAGATGTATCCGCGGTTGCCGGGGCCGGCCGCGATCGTCATCCGGACCGTGACTTGACGCTGAGTTCGCTGAGGGCTACGAATCGGGTGCCTTGAGAGTCAAAAAGGAAATTCCGGCTAACCGGCCCTGCGGCAATCGTGGCAAGCGCACACTTCGCCATCGTCAGAGGCCGTCGTCCACGCGATGAAATCGAGCGCCGATCGGATCACCCACGAGGTCGCGGCGATGCAGCCGCGGTCTGGTAGCCGTTTGACGTGAGACGCGGAAAGACCGCCGCGCGTGCGCGAACTCTGACACTCACGCTGCTGGACGAACCGCTGGCAATATGTCGTCTGCGGCCGTCGGCAAAACTTCCGATCTGGGTCGCCGGCTCGCTTGTCTGCTACACGCGGACCAGCGAGGAACTTTCGATTGTCTGCGACGCGCGCCGCGTACCCGCAAAGATAAAGGCGAACCGCGGGTGGCGGGCGGTGAAGGTCGAGGGACCGTTGGACCTCGCCTCGACCGGAATTCTGTCCTCGCTCGTCGCGCCGCTCGGCAGAAAATCAATTTGCGTGTTCGCCGTCTCGACTTACGACACCGATTATCTGCTGGTGAAACGACAGCAGCTCGCCCGGGCGATGACGATTCTGAGCAGGCGCTTTACGATCGGACCGAAAGCGAGGACCCGATCGACGGCGGTGGCAAATTCTTCGAGTCCCGAAAAGGAGACGAGCGCGGTGAGGCGGCGCTGAAAGGCCTCCCATGATCATGGTGCCGATGACGGCACTTGGCGATGCTCAACGCGCCGCCGACGATGACGCTTCCGCCACCTTGGTCGCGGGATTGATCACGCGGTAGCTCGGGCGCGCGCGCAAGTGCGCTAGATATTCCTCGGTCCGCGGAAATCCGTCATGAAAGGCCTCAAGGTCGAGGTTGTCTGTGGCGAATTGCTGATTTTCAAGCAAAATCAACAATTCGCCACACACAGCAAGCAAGCCAAGAGAACATTGTCGAGCGACACTACGGCCCGCCAGGTTAAATCGCCAGTCTTTTCGCCGCATTCAGAATTTTCAGCAGACACAGCCAGTAGAAGATTTACGGTTGATACAATATTGATGTCCGGTGCCTTTGTGCTGACGCGGGTCGAGGTCTCACGCTGGCCGATCTCAGGGCATCAGAATCACGCGCACAGTGTCGCCCGGACAAGCTTCACGCCAAGCGGATATGGTCTTGGGAAGCGTGTTCTTATCGTTGCTCACGTTCGTGTAATAGCGCAGTTCAACGACGTTCTCGGGGTTGGAAAGAGGCTTCCACACTCCCGCCCACAAATGCCCCTTATCGTCAAACATCAGGATGGACTTGGTGTTACAGGCAACTCCGCGCACCGACATGCTGACCACATTCGCACCGTTGCCGTCCAGGTTGTCCGAGTGATTGTCAACCATGTCGGCTGTAGCGACCATGGTTTCATAGTCGTTGCCCAGCAGCTTGCGAGCAGCACCGTCCTGCGCTTGCGATTGCAACACGCCGAGCGAAACTAAATCGGGCGGAGCGTTCGGGTCCTTCCCGCTGGCGACGTACGTGCCGGACAAATAGACTCCCTTGCCTGCACCGCATGTGGCGTCGTCCCCCTTCTGGTCAATATTGAGCCGGTTCAACATGCGCCTAAACATGAGTGAACAGCCTTGTGTCCCGGATTCTGCAGTCCCCTGGTAGTGCGCCTTTTCTGACGCCTCGAGGATTGCCTTGCCCGACAATTCCCCGGAATTGGCGCCCGCTGATGCATTCACGTCGAAATCAAACCCGGTGGGAGTCACCTGCGTGATGACCAATTCCGCTCCGTTCAGTCCACTCGAGTCTACACGCCACCAGTGCCTGGCCCATTCAGCGCTTGATCCGGCAGCCCGCAATATCACCAGCCGGTCCTGGTATTCAGAACGCAAACAACCATCGTCCTGGCAGCGATCACGCTCGGCCAACCAGTCAAGTTGATCGGCTTTCCATGCCTGCGCGTTATTCGCGTTCTGAATCACTTTCCGGTAGGCCGCTGCCATCTCTTGGTCCATGTTAGCCAGCGACGGATCCCCGCAGATACGCTTTTCCGTTGATGAGATAGCTTTGGAGCAGTCGAAACCTGCGGCGGTCAGCGTCACGCTTTGGTCGCCGGCTTTCGCGGTGTATGTCCGCAGGGGTCTGCCGCGATCGTCTACAACGACCCAGACGTGGTCTTGGAACGTTGGCTGTAGAGTCGACTCAGCGGTGCCCAGTTCAAAGTACCGCCTCGCAGTTCCGTCGAAATCGATCCAGTAGCCGACGACTCCCGAGGTCAATTCATTGGTAAAGCGTATCGTTGCGGGGACAGTACTTGCCATCGACCGCAAATGAAGCGCAGCGAGTGTCGCTGCCAGTTGCGGGTCCGCTCGCGGCGCCTGCGCGACGCCTTCCGTCGCTGACGATTCAGGATTTTGCTCGACGCCTTTTTTCACAGGCAAAGGACTCGCTGGGTCCTCGCGCTGCTCTTGGGCCGTGTGATATGCAGCGAAGAACTCTCCGATCCTGCTGGTAAAGAAGCCTCCGATTCCCACCAGTACGATAACTGCGGCGGTTATCACGATTGTAAACCGTTTTCGCGGCAGAACGGGGCGATCGGAAGGAGAGGTACGCTCGCCGGGGCCTGGGCCTGCAGGCGCAGGCTTGATCTCTGCGGGCGTCGCCTTACCTTGGTTGCTACGAATCCGGTCGAGCCAGTATTTGGCCGAGTCGGCGATAGCATCCAGGTGCTGCTCGAACGGCGGCGTGATCGCATCGAGCCAGTGAGGAGTGCCAAGAAAATATTCGAAGTCACCGCTAGGCTGCACATCCTCAACCCTGATCGGAACGATCACCAGCTCCCTATGCACCGCCCGCTCGACTTCGCGCTGGATCTGCGGCGAACTATTAGCGTGCGACGAAAACAGCAGCAACATCACGCGCGCTCCGTCGATCGCCTCGACGATGGCGCCACCCCAGCTCATTCCCGGCCTGATGTCGCGCGGCGCTATCCAGCACTGGATTCCGGACGTCTCGAGCTTTGCGCAGATCGCATCGGCAGCGGTTTTGTCTCGAGCGGAATAACTGATGAAGACGTCGTGGGCCACGCTATAAACTACCGACGATTGTTTGATCAGAAGATATCTCTAAAACAACTCGCGACCGTATGAACGTAGCGCTTTAACGACTTTGCGAAGGCGACGGTGGTCGAACGTGGGATCCGGCGATCACTCGGCCGTACACCGACCGTCGGTATTGGTGAGAGGATGAACGAAGAGAAGCGAGTTAGGAGAGCGAACACTTTCGATGAAATCGCTGAGCTCTACGACCAGGGGCGGCGCGAGTGGCCGGAACAACTATTCAACGACCTCTTCGAGCTGGCCGAGAGAGACCCGATGGGCGCCAAGGTGCTCGAAATAGGTTGCGGAACCTGTGTGTGGCGAATTACTCATTCTGTCAGAAGATCGCGCGGTAGCACAGACTTGCCCATCGGTCGGGGAGCGTTAAAGTTCCTCTCCCGTGAGTTTACTGTTCATTCTATTCGCCCACCTGTTGGTCACTCTCGCACGGCTCGCCCGTCCCGGCGGGGTTCGTGCGGTGGCGGCTGAATCGCTGGCCGTCAAACACCAGATGCTCATCATGAAGCGTTCACGGCGTCGGAGTCCGAACCTGACCCGATGGGATCGGGTGATTCTCGGGTTCTGCACACTCCTGGTGTCGCCCAGACGCTTGGGCAGGATGGCTGTGGTCTTGAAGACTTCGACCCTTTTGCGTCTTCACCGAGCCTTGGTGAAGCGAAAATATCGTTTGCTTTACAGCTCCGGGCCACGTCGGCGCCCAGGACCCAAGGGCCCGTCGAGAGAGCTGATCGACGCGGTGGTCGAGATGAAACGGCGCAACCCGTACTTCGGCTGCCGCAAGATCGCCGAGCAAATCTTCACCGCCTTCGGCATTGCACTTAACAAGGATGTCGTCCGGCGCATTCTGGCTCGGCACTATCCACCCCGACCCGATGGCGGCGGTCCCTCCTGGCTCGCGGCTATCGGGCACACCAAGGACCGCTTGTGGAGCGTCGATCTCTTCCGCGCCGAATCAATCCTGCTCAAGAGTTACTGGATCTTGGTGGTGATGGACGTCTACACCCGCCGGATCATCGGCTTTGGGGTCGCCGCCGCCAACCTCGACGGCAGCCGGGTCGGCCGGATGTTCAATCGTGCGATCGCGAGAGAGACTCTGCCCAGGCACCTTTCTTCCGATCACGATCCGTTGTTCCGCTTTCATCGCTGGCGCGCGAACCTTCGGGTGCTGGAAGTCGACGAAATCAAAACCATTCCCGGTACACCCCGTTCGCATGCGTTCGTCGAGCGGCTGATCGGAACCATTCGGCGCGAGTATCTGGATCGGATCTGGTTCTGGCACCAGAGCGATCTCCAACGGAAGCTCGAGGATTACCAAGCGTTTTACAACCAGTATCGCTGTCACACCGGACTGGCCGGAGTGACGCCCGCGCAAAGGAATGGCGCACCCGCACCGCCGTTCGCACGCCTCGACTCATTTCGCTGGCGCCAGCACTGCAATGGCTTGTTTCATACCCCAATTGCCGCCTGA
>JBKQNE010000054.1:0-3716 GCA_052146355.1 Binataceae bacterium (SeqCode)
GGGGGGGAAACTTTTACTCAAAATTACAAATCTCGACAATAGATCGCTGCCATCCGAGTCGAACTCCGGCTCTACGCCGACCAGTCGGCAGACGACCACCGATTGGGGCAAAACGTCCCAGTTTTGCCGTGCAGACTTCTGGGGCATTGAATTGGAGCCATTAATCTTAGTCAATTTGACCCAGAGGAGGTTGCATCGTGAAAACTCGCACCGCGAAGGCATTGTTGCTGTGGCTTTTGTTGAGTAGCGCGCCAGTGTTGTTCGCCGAGACTTATCCGGAGGGGCTCTGGCAGGGATACGACGGCGAGTGGAAGCATGTTTCACAACAGTTGATCGCACTGGCGGAGGCGACGCCAGCGGAAAAATTCGCATGGCGCCCTGCCGCAGGGGTCCGTTCCACCAGCGAAGTGTACATGCACATCGTGATGGCCAATTTCTATCTGTTGAGCGTCACCGGTCCCAAGATGCCTGCGGACCTCAAGGAAGATGCGGGAAAAACGGTTACGTCCAAGGCCGAAGTGATCGGCTGGCTGAAACGTTCGCTGGACGCAGTCAGAGACGCACACTTGGCTGTAAAACCCAGCGACCTGGAGCGGAAAGTCCACATCTTGGACAGAGATGCAACGGTGGATGGGATGTATCTCCGGATCATCGTTCATGCCAACGAGCACATGGGTCAATTGATCGCTTATGCGCGCATGACGGGAGTGGTGCCGCCGTGGTCGAAGAACTGAAGGACGCAGCATGACGGAGGGGCGGCCGGTTGGGCGAAGCGATTCTGTTTCCGCTATAATTCAGAGACGTAATTTCTCCACGATGCGCCCGTAGCTCAATTGGATAGAGTGCTTGGCTACGAACCAAGAGGTTGGGAGTTCGATTCTCTCCGGGCGCACCACTCTTTCCCCGACGCTTCTCTATTCCCCGGATCCCTCGCTCCGCTCGGGATTTCGCCTGCGCGCTCGCGCTTCGCTCACGCCCGCAAAACGGCTCCAGTTCGATTCTCTCCGGGCGCCATTCGTTTCATCGTGCCGTAAAGCTAGCAAACTGGTCCCTCGATCCTCTCGCGAACTGCAATCTCGCACTTCGTCCACACTCCACACTATGTGCCATCGGAGAGGCTCGTCCGCACGTCGGTCTAAAGTCGCAACAGAAGCTGGTGGCGCATAGAATTTGCTACGCGAGGTAACGCGGGCTATGATCCGTGCTCACCTATTATTTCGGAATCGAAGGAGAAACTATATGAAAAACATTTTCTGGGCCGTGTGTCTGCTGGCGATGTTCCGTCCAGTAACCGATCTCAACGCCCAAGTGAATCCCTATAAAGACGGCACACCGGGGGTTACGGGGTATCGATCGGAAGTTCTGGCTGAGGTGATGATTCAGGAAGACAAGTTCGCGCGCCTGGCGGAAGCTGTGCCTGCGGACAAATACACCTGGCGTCCGGCGCCCGATGTGCGCTCGTTCGCCGAGGTATTTCTGCATGTGGCGGCGGCCAACTACAACCTCTATAAGCTGGTTGGAACGCCTCCGCCGGCCGGCTTCGAGGTGAAAGGGTTCGAGAAATCGACCACGGAAAAGGCCAAAGTGATCGCAACGCTTAAGGACTCATTCGCCCATGCCCGCAAGGCGATCACGGCTATGCCCGACGCGGACCTCGACAAGCGCCTGGACTGGTTCGGCGGCAAGAACACCGAACGTGGCGTGCTTCTGTTTGTTACCCGCCATGCTGCCGAACACCTCGGCCAGTCGATCGCCTATGCGCGTTTTATCGGAGTAGTTCCACCGTGGACCGAAGACGCCCAGAAGCAGCAGAAACAAAAAACAGAGGCCGCGCCGAAAACCAAGTAGCCATAACCTTGGAATAAGGCTTCCGCGCTTCCGTCGATCTGACGGGAAGCAGTGGCCCGCAGCGCAGGATGTCTTCGACGGACAGCGATCTTTACCCGCACAAATCTAGCCCTGTTTCAGTTTCAGCTTGCTCTTATTTTCTTCAATGAAAACCTTAAGATCGGGGACAGCGTCGAGCAGCTTCGTCCACTGTTCGTAGTAGAGCGTCACCGGAAAGCGGCCGAGTCCGTACACGCTGACGCCGCCCTTCTCGCTCACGCGGAACTCTATGGCGCCGCTTCTCTTCTTCGTATCCACCTGTTTTTCCAGATCGGCAAGGCGCGCTTTTAATTCTTCGTAAGTTGGCTCTGTCATGATGCACCTCGAATGATCTTTTGTATCATAGGGTGGCAATAATCGGGAGGCAGGGGAGCTTTCGTCGAAGCGGGCGGGGTTTGTTGCGAGAGTCCGCTGAGAAACTCCGGTAAGAACTCCCGGTTCCATTTGGCTGCGACAGCTTCTCTTTAGGTGAAAAACTCTGCACAATCGTCTTTGCGAGCGGACCCTCACCCGGTATCTCTTGCTACCGCAACCTTTTGCGGCCCTTTGCTCGGTCCGGGAATGGCAGCGCGAATGCTAAAATAACTACAGCGGCAAATTCCGACTGGAGAATACAGAATGGCGAATGTAGCGAAGAAGAAAAATGCACTTCTCGAGAGCCTGCCCGCCCTGGTGCTGCTGGGGCTGCTCGCTGGCGCTGTCGGCGGATTGGGAGTCGGCCTGATCCAGTTGAGGGCCATGTCGCAGGCCGCGAGCACCGCCTCCGGCAAGTAAGTGCTTCCTGCTGCATAGAAGTTATCCCGTTTCTTTGGTATGCGCGTTTTGTTCCTCTTGTTTTGCTTCTCTCTGCGATCGAGACCTACTTTGCGCATCCATCGCCTGTGAAAGAAAGAGTCCTTTTCGCTATGATGAAAGCGGGTCATCCAACAACAGGAAGGCCACTAAGCAAACGCCGCCAGATCGGCGGCCGTGTATTTTCTCCACACCACCTTCGTGCCTCTGGTTAATAGGTGTTTCTAACAACCGAGCGCGTCCTCCGGCAAAGTTACTCTGCCTTATGTGCGGGGTTAGATCGGAACTATCCATAAGCAGTAGTTTCCGTAACTTAGTGGTTTTGGCTAAGCCATGCGGGGACTTGTAAAGAACTCACAAAAGGTTGAGAGTTCCGTCAGCGCCGATAGCTGACCCTCCTCCCCCGCACCGTGCGCCACACAAAAAAATGGAGGCTCCAAAAAATGAAAAAGCTAGGATTGTTGCTACTTCCGATACTGGCAATCACCCTGATGCTGGGGGGAAATGCTTTCGCTCAATATCCACCGCCAGCAGGTGACGGCAGTGTCTATTTCGTCACCTACTATTCCAATGCAAATACCTCCGGTGCTCCGGATGGAACCTTGCGTGTCGTCAACGATGGCGCCGAGGCAACGATGGCTCCAGAGGGAGTGGAAAACGGAACCCTGTGGGCGGCGATCTACGTGTTCGATGACAGCCAGGAGTTAAGGTCGTGCTGCGCCTGCGTAATCACCTCAGACGGTCTGCTTTCGGAATCCGTGAATAAAGAGCTCACGTCTAACGAATTCACCGGCAGAGGGGAAATGACCCGTGGCGTTATCAAGGTCATTTCGTCATCGACTTGGGACCCGACCGCGCCCTGGCCGTCGACCGGACTGCGGGGATGGATGACGCACATCCAGGCAACCTCGACCACGTTGGCTGCCGGTAAGCAGGCCGTGGAGAAGGGGCCGTTTTTCGTTACCGAAACCGCGTTGGCCGATTCGAACCTCTCTATGACTGAACAGGGCAACCTGGGGACCCTGTGTTCCTATGGG
>JBKQNE010000055.1:0-43366 GCA_052146355.1 Binataceae bacterium (SeqCode)
ATGGAACAGACCTCTCGCCACGGCATCCGCTGCTTCCTCCTGCCATGACTTCTAATCTGTTACCCATGTTGCCGGTCTATTTTGTTACCGATCTTGCCGGTCCGTACCGCGCGCCACCTTCTCCCCAAACGAGGAGAAGGCCTTTTTCCTGATAACGCCTACAGCACTTCCGATCGTAGTTGCGGGAACACTTTCGAAACCTTGTTTAGCAGGTAATCGCCGTAGCTCCCGCTGACTGTCGCCAGATCCGTGCCGTCCCAGAGACGCGCGCGGCGTTGGCGGCCGGTGGCCGAGGGGTCTGGGGGAAGTGGCGTGATCGGCGCCAGCACCGCGTCAAAGGCCGGGTCCAGAAAGAGCGGCATCGAGATGCGATCCTGCTTCGAAACGTTGCGGGCGCGATGCAATGCCGACACGTACCGGCCGGCCGTCAACCGCTCGAGCATGTCGCCGACATTGCAGACGAACGAGTCAGCTACTGGCGGTGCCGGCAACCATCGGTCCCGGTGCCAGATTTCGAGGCCTCCGATCTCGTCCTGCCGCAAAAGGGTCAAGAGTCCGTAGTCGGTGTGCTCACCTACGCCAAGTTCGTCGGCGCCCGCGGTAGCAGGCGGATAGTTGAAGATGCGGAAGAGCACGGTCGGGTCGTGCGTGTAGCGCTCGAAAAAGTAGTCCGGCCCGAGTCCGAGACCGACGGCAATCCCGCGCAGCAGCAGCTGACCGACGGCCGTGACACTGTCCATATAGGTCAGGAGAGCGTCGCGGAATCCGTCCAACGCGGGGTAGAGATTCATGCCATGCAGCGGCACGCCCGCCCGAACGCGTGCGTTGTCCGGCCCCAACTCGGTTCCGAAGTAGATTCCTTCCTTGCGATCGGGCCGGCCGGAGGTTAACTCGCCATCCACGGGGAAATACCCGCGCCAGGCCCGCCCGCCGTGCGCCATTGCAATCGCAAGCTTCTGTTCCAGCGGCAAGGCGAAGAACTTGCGTGCGAGCACGATCAGCCGCGCAGGCAGAGCAAGGTCGATCCCATGGCCTGTAACGTAGAAAAACCCGAACTCGCGGCACGCTCGGTCGAGAACCGCGCCGATGCGGGCCACGTCTCCGGAGCCGCGGCGAAGCGGTGTGATATCGACTATCGGGATGCTCTCGGTCGGACTCGTCATCAAATCGAGCACGAGTGAATCGCGCTCTCACTTCACCCGCAGATAGACTCCGCGCGCCTTTTTCTTGACGGTCCCCGAGTCGATCCAGCGTGTTACGGCCGCAAAGAGCTCGGATGGGCGCTTGCTCCTGAGGCCTCTCACGTTGCGAATGTCGGAAGCCTTGAATTCCTTCGGGAGCTTGGCGAGCACTTCGCTCCAATTGATACGGCCGCCACCCTTACGGGGTCTCCTGGCGCCAGGGGCTTTGCCCCGCAGACCCGTCAGCCCGGTAAGGCTTTCGAATTGCTGTTCCAACAGGGTAAGTTCCGACTTCTTCAGACGAATTTCGCTGGTCAACCCGGTGAGAAGCTTTTGGGCGTGTTGCTGAAGTTGGGAAAAGTAGCTGAGGCTTTTTCGCGGCATTTCGATTTTCTCCGGACTAAGTGATTAACCGATGACTATAGCACCCGGGGCAAAGTACTCAATCCGCCAAACGCTCATCCTTGCGTAATTGCGATGTGGCGTGGCTGCGATCTTACGCGGCTGAGCCATCCGCGAATCGCAGGATATTTCGTGAGATCGAACCCGCCCTCGTGTGCCACGTGCGTGTAGGCATCAGCGCGATGTCCGCGATTGAGTAGTGCGTGCCGACGAACCATTCGCGCGCCTTCAGATGCGCTTCCATCACGTCCAGGGCGTCGTAGCCCAGCTTCACTATCCGCGGCAGGCCGGCGCGGCGCTCGTCGGCGTGGTCGGGATGAATTCCAAAAAAACGCGCGACCGCGATATATGGTTCGTGGCTGTACTGCTCGAAGAACATCCACTGCAACGCTTGCGCGCGCTCATAACGGTCGGCCGGCAGAAACGGAGTGCCTTCGGCGAAGTAAGTGATGATTGCGCCCGACTCGAACAGCGGGCGGCCGTCTTCCAGCTCCACCGCCGGAATTCGGCCGTTGGGAAACTTGCTTAAGAACTCGGGCGTGCGTGTGCCGCCCTCAATGATATCCAACTCGATACGCTCAAAGGGAATTTGAAGTTGTGTCAGCAGCAACCGAACCTTGTAGCCGTTGCCCGAGGGCAGGTAGTCGTACAATCGGATCATCGCGCTCCTCTCAATTCATCGGCTTCACGCCAATCCACAATCCACGGCCAATCAGTCCCTTCGGACCGTGGCTCGTTTCGAGTCCCGCGTCCTCGAACGCACTTCTATGTTCATTGAGCGAAAAGAGACCCAGCTCGTGGCGCTCGATCAGGTAGTCAACTCCGCCCGGATTACCGATCAGGTAGTGAAAGTGCGCCACGTAGGTTTTGCCCGCAATTTGCGTGCTGACGATTCTCGCGATCTTTAGATCAGGACGGTCGACCGACAGCGCGCCGAGAGCTTCCAGTGGAATCCCCGGCGGAAACCACGGTTCGACAATCAGGACCCCACCCGGAGCAACGTGGCGAGCCATGTTTTGGATCGCGCGCCTCATAGCTTCTACCGTCTTCACATAGCCGATCGCGCTGAACAGGCAAGTGACCACGTCGAAAGTCGCGCCGAGATCGAAATCGACCATGTCCGCGCAATGAAACCTGACGCCCTGGTTTCGTTCCCGCGCGATCGCGAGCAGGTTCTCGTCCAGATCGACGCCCTCCGGTTCATACTGATGCGCGCGAAGCGCCTGGATGTGCTGTCCCGTGCCGCATGCCACGTCGAGTAGGCGTTTGCCCGGCGACCGCTGGTACTTTCGGATTATCGAATGGAGCTGCGCAGCTTCGGCTGGATAGTTCTTGAAGCTGTAAATCGCGTCGTAGAATGCCGCCGATTTGGTGTACATCGTCGCGAATGATCGTTCAGCTTCACTTCGATTGACGCAGCGCCCTCACCCGCGTGTCAAGGCGCTTGCAAAAGAGCGCAAGCTCCGCGCCGCGCCACCTCTCCCGCAAAAAAAGCGGGCGAGGCACTCCTCGCTACTGTATTCAGTTACAACTCGGGGCTTGCCGGCAGGAACGTCTCGCCCATCAGGTACGCGTCGCACGCGCGCGCGCACTCGCGGCCTTCCCAGATTGCCCACACCACCAGAGATTGGCCGCGCCGCGCGTCGCCGGCGGCAAAGACGCCCGGCAAGCTGGAATGATAGTTGTCGGTCAGAATGTTGCTTCTCGGATCGAGCTTGAGGCCGAGTTCGGTGATGATCCCTTCCGGTTCCGGGCCGAGGAAGCCGAGCGCCAGCAGCACGAGGTCGCAATCGAGCTCGAAGTCGCTGCCTGGCACTTCTTCCATCACCATCCGGGCGCCATCGCGCTTCCAATTGAGCCGCACGCCGTGGAGTTTCTTCACCTGGCCATTTTCCCCGATGAAGCGCTTGGTATTGATGCTCCAGTCGCGCATGACGCCTTCTTCATGCGAACTTGACGTCCGCATGATCATCGGCCAGTCCGGCCACGGCATCTCCGCGGTACGGCCGTCGGGGGGCATTGGCAGCAGTTCGAACTGATGCACGCTCGCAGCGCCCTGCCGATTCGAGGTACCCAGGCAGTCCGATCCGGTGTCGCCGCCGCCCAGGATCACGACCTTCTTGCCTTCGGCCGTGATTGAGACGGTAGGATCGATGATGTCGCCGAAGTTGCGTTTGTTCTGCTGTGGGAGAAACTCCATCGCGTAGTGGATGCCCTCGAGGTCGCGCCCGGGAATCGGCAGATCGCGCGGCTTGGTCGCGCCCATCGTAAGGCAGATCGCATCGTACTTCGAGCGCATCTCGTCGGCGTGAATGTCGAATCCGGCCCGGCAATTGGTGACAAATTCGACGCCCTCGGCGCCCATCTGCTCCAGGCGGCGCGTGATGTAATGCTTTTCGAGCTTGAAGTCGGGAATCCCGTACATCAGCAATCCGCCGAGCCGGTCCGATCGTTCGTAGAGCGTGACGGCGTGTCCCGCGCGCGCGAGCTGCTGCGCGCAGGCCAGTCCCGAAGGTCCCGACCCGACGACTGCGACCCGTTTGCCGGTCTTGCGGGCGGGTGGCTGCGGCGCTACCCATCCCTCGCCCCAGGCGTGATCGATGATGCTCTTCTCGATTAGTTTGATGGTGACGGGGTCGTTGTTGATGTTGAGGACGCAAGCTTCCTCGCACGGCGCGGGGCAGACGCGCCCGGTGAATTCGGGAAAGTTGTTGGTCGAGTGCAGGCGATCGATCGCGTCGCGCCAGCGCCCGCGGTAGAGCAGGTCGTTCCAGTCGGGAATGATGTTTCCGAGCGGGCAACCCTTGTGGCAGAACGGGATGCCGCAATCCATGCATCGCGCGCCCTGCGCCTTGAGCTTGTCCTCGGGCAGCTTGAGATCGAACTCACGCCAGTCCTTGAGGCGCTCGGCGACGGGACGCCGCGACGGCGTCTCGCGCTTGATCTCCATGAAGCCCGTAATCTTTCCCATCTAACCGCTCGCTTCTTTCCGCTCCTCGCTCAGATGGCGGCAACCCGCGCCATGTCGTTGTTGGCGCCCAAATGCTGGCGCTCCAGCACGGCGCGATATTCGGTCGGCATTACCCTTACGAATTTCTTCGCGTATGCATCCCAGTCCTTCAGAATGCGTTCCGCCACCGTGCTGGCGGTATATTGCCCATGGCGCACGATGAGCGCGTGAAGCTGATTCAGATCGTCAGCGTCCTTGACCGCGCCCAACTCGACCATCCCCATGTTGCAGCGCGCCGCGAACGAGCCGTCCTCGTCGAGCACGTAGGCGATACCGCCCGACATGCCGGCGCCAAAGTTGCGGCCGGTCTTGCCGAGCACCACCACCAGCCCGCGCGTCATGTACTCGCAGCCGTGGTCGCCGACTCCTTCGACGACCGCATGGGCACCGCTGTTGCGCACCGCGAACCGTTCGCCGGCCACGCCGCGGAAGAATGCTTCGCCCCCGGTGGCGCCGTACAGAGCGACGTTCCCGATCAGGATGTTTTCCTCCGCCTTAAAGGTCGCTTCCTGCGGCGGCCGCACGGCGATAAACCCGCCGGACAGGCCTTTGCCACAATAATCGTTCGCGTCGCCTTCAAGATGGAGCGCGACGCCCGGTGCGAGCCACGCACCAAAGCTTTGGCCCGCGGAGCCAGTCAGATGCACCTGGATCGTGTATGGCGGCAGGCCCTCGGCGCCAAAGTGGCGTGAGACCTCCGCCGAAAGCATAGTGCCCACGGTGCGGTTCACGTTGCGAATTGGCAGGCGAATGTCGACCGCCTTGCGATGCTTGAGCGCGTCCTGCGCCAGCTCGATGAGTTGATTATCCAGCGCGCCATCGAGTCCGTGATCCTGCGACTCGACGCAATGGAGCGGCTCCTCCGGTCCGACCTCGGACCGATAGAGAATCTGGCTGAGATCGATGTTGCGCGCCTTCCAATGCTGAATCGCCTCGTTCGAATCGAGGCATTCGACGTGCCCGATCATCTGGTTCAACGTGCGGAAGCCGAGCGCCGCCATATATTCGCGGAGCTCATCCGCGATGAACATCATGAAGTTCACCACGTGCTCGGGCTTGCCTTCGAATTTCTTGCGCAACTCGGGATCCTGCGTCGCGATTCCGACCGGGCAAGTGTTCAGATGGCACACGCGCATCATGATGCATCCCGATGCGACCAGCGCGGCGCTCGCGAAACCAAATTCCTCGGCGCCGAGGAGAGCCGCGATCGCGACGTCGCGGCCAGTCTTGAGCTGGCCGTCGGTCTCGACGCGGATTCGGCCGCGCAGCCCGTTCATCACCAGGATCTGCTGTGTCTCCGCAAGGCCCAGCTCCCAGGGAACGCCTGCGTGCTTGATCGACTGAATCGGCGAGGCGCCGGTGCCGCCGTCGTATCCGCTGATGAGCACCACATCCGCCTTCGCCTTCGCGACTCCGGCGGCGATCGTGCCCACGCCCACCTCGGCGACCAGTTTCACGCTCACACGCGCCCGGTTGTTGGAGTTCTTGAGGTCGTGGATGAGCTGCGCGAGGTCTTCGATCGAATAGATATCGTGATGCGGCGGCGGCGAGATTAGACCGACACCGGGCGTGGAATACCGAATCTTGGCGATAAAGTCGTCGACCTTGTGGCCGGGAAGCTGGCCGCCCTCGCCCGGCTTGGCGCCCTGAGCCATCTTGATCTGCAATTCGTCGGCATTGACCAGGTAATTGCTCGTAACGCCGAAACGCGCGGAAGCGACCTGCTTGATCGCGCTGCGCCGCCAATCGCCGTTGGGGTCGCGCACAAAGCGCGCCGGGTCCTCGCCGCCCTCGCCGGTGTTGCTCTTTCCGCCGATCCGGTTCATCGCGATCGCAAGGTTCTCGTGCGCTTCCTTGCTGATCGATCCGAACGACATCGCGCCGGTCTTGAACCGCTTGACGATCTCGACGGCCGGCTCGACTTCTTCGATCGGAACCGGAGTGCGATCGTGGCGGAACTTGAGCAGACCTCTAAGCGTCGACAGCGAGCGGCTCTGCTCATCGATGAGTTTGCTGTAGTCCTTGAACAACCGGTAATTGCCCGAACGCACCGAATGCTGCAGCTTCGCGATCGTGTTCGGGTTGTACATGTGGTACTCGCCGCGGCGGCGCCATTGGTACTGGCCGCCCACGTCGAGCTCGCCGTCAAGGTTCGGCATTATCTCGAACGCGTGGCGATGGCGGTTGGCGGTCTCTTTCGCGATCGCATCGAGACCCACGCCGCCCACTCGGGATGCGGTCCAGGTGAAATACTTGTCGATTACATCATGGTTGAGACCGATCGCCTCGAAAATCTGCGCGCCGCGATAACTCTGAATCGTCGAAATGCCCATCTTGGACGCCACCTTGATCATGCTCTTGGTGGCGGCCTTGATGAGATTGTGGACGGCGGTGTCTTCGTCGATATCGCGGAGCCGCCCATCCTCGATCATTCCGGCCAGCGTCGCGTATGCGAGGTAGGGATTCACCGCGCAGGCGCCGTAGCCGACCAGCACGCAGAAGTGCATCGACTCGCGCGGCTCGCCCGACTCCAGCACCAGGCCGCATCGGGTGCGCGTGCCCTCGCGAATCAAATGATGATGCACGGCCGCGGTCGCGAGCAGGCTGGGAATAGGAGCGTGCTCAGCGTTAACGCCGCGGTCGGACAGAACGATAATCGTGTAGCCGTCCGCGATGGCGGCCGAGGCTTTGGCGCACAGATCGTCAAGCGCGCGCCGCAGTCCCGCTTCACCATCGGCAACCCGAAACAGCGTAGAAAGCGTGATGGCGCGCAGCCCGGGCATCGCAAGGCGCTTGATCCGCTCCAGTTCCTCGTTCGTGATCAGCGGCTGTTTGAGCCGGAGCTGGCGGCAGTGAATCGGCGACTCCTCGAACAGATTCTGTTCGGAGCCGATCGTCGTCTCGGCCGAGGTGACCATCTCCTCGCGAATCGGATCGATCGGCGGATTCGTGACCTGCGCGAAAAGCTGCTTGAAGTAATTGAACAGCAGCGGCGAACGGTCCGACAGCACCGCGAGCGGCGTGTCGGTGCCCATCGAGCCGACCGGCTCCTGCGCATTCACGGCCATCGGCGCCAGAATCAGCTTCAGATCTTCGTTCGTATAGCCGAAAGCCTGCTGCTGCTTGAGCAGGTCCCATCCCTCGAAGCCCGCGATCGCGGGCGCGCTCGGCGGCTCCGGAAGCTCTTCGAGCTTGACCAGGTTCTGATCGAGCCATTCGCGATACGGCTTGCGCGCGGCGAAGCCTTGCTTGATCTCCTCGTCCTGGACGATTCGACCCAGCGAGGTGTCGACCAGAAACATCTTTCCGGGCTGAAGTCGCCCCTTCGAAGCGACCTGCTCGGGCGGGATATCGAGCACGCCCGTTTCGGACGCCATCACAACCATCCCGTCCTTGGTGACCGTATAGCGTGACGGCCGGAGCCCGTTGCGATCGAGCACGGCGCCGATACGCACGCCGTCGGTAAACGTGATCGACGCGGGGCCGTCCCACGGTTCCATCATGCAGGAATGGAACTCATAGAAGGCGCGCTTGGCCGGCGACATTTGCGGGTCGTTCTGCCACGCCTCGGGAATCATCATCATGACGGCGTGCGGCAGCGATCTGCCGGTGCGGACGAGCAACTCCAGGCAATTGTCGAACTTGCCGGAGTCCGCCAGCGTCGGCTCGATGATCGGAAGCAGCTTCTTGATGTCGGCGCCGAAGACCTGCGACTCGAACATCATCTGCCGCGCATGCATCCAGTTCTCATTGCCGCGCAGCGTATTAATCTCGCCGTTGTGGGAAAGGAAGCGGTACGGATGCGCCCGTTCCCAGCTCGGGAAAGTATTGGTCGAAAACCGCTGATGGACCATCGCGAGCGCGGTGTCGAGGGCGGGGTCGACGAGGTCCGGGTAGAACCGCGGAATCTGATGAGAGATGAGCTGGCCCTTGTAAACCAGGGTCCAGGTCGACAGGGAGCAGAAGTAGAAAAGCTCCGGTGCGTAGAGGCCGAGCGACTGAACTTCATTAAAGGCGCGCTTGCGAATTACGTAGAGCTTGAGTTCCAGCGCTTCCTGATCGGCGACGTCGCTGCCGCGCGCGATGAATACCTGGCGAATCGCGGGCATGCCCCGCCGCGCTATATCGCCGCATTCGCTCTCCACGACCGGGACCGTGCGCCATCCGAGCACGCGCTGGCCTTCTTCTTTGACAATCCGTTCGAAAGCCGCTTCACACGCGGCACGCCGGTCGGGATCGAGCGGCAGAAAAACCTGCCCGACGCCGTATGCACCCGGCTCCGGAAGATCGAAGCCCGCCTTGTGCGCTTCGCGTTTGAGAAATTCGTGCGGAACCTGAACCAGTATTCCCGCACCGTCGCCCGAGCGCGGATCGCATCCGCAGGCGCCCCGATGCGTGAGGTTGTCGAGAACCTGCAGCGCCTTCTCCACGATGGCGTGCGAGCGTTTGCCCGCGATATTCACTACGAACCCGGTGCCGCATGCATCGTGTTCGTGCGCAGGATCGTACAGTCCCTCCGGCCCTGGAATACTGTTGTGGTTATGCATGGCTCTATGTCCGCCTCGAATCCGTGAGCGCGCCGCGCGCGGATGCGTGGCGATGGCGCCGGCCGTGGCCATTGGGAAGCTCCACGCTCTCGCCATTCGCGTGCACCGCGATCGTGTTGCGCTCGGTGTGAGTCGAAAGCACCACCATCGTTTCCGTCCGCGCCACCCCCTCGATCGAACGGATCGCACTGATGAGCCGCTCGAGCGATGCGGTGTTCTCGGTCTTCACCTTGAGCAGCACGGTGTGCTGCCCGGTGACGTGATGGCATTCGAGGACATCTTCGAGCAGCTCGATCGTCTGCTCGAACAAAGCGACGGTTTTCGGATGAGCGATCGAGACGCCGATAAATGCGGTGACGTCTTTGCCCAGGCGGCGCGCATCGAGCGACGCGTAATAGCCGGCAATAAGGCCACTGTCTTCAAGCTTCTTGACGCGTTCGATAACCGAAGGAGCGGAAAGCCCTACCTGTTCGGCGAGCTTCGTATGCGGAATTCGGCCGTTGACCTGCAGAATATTGAGAATCTGCAGGTCAATCGCGTCGAGTTCCGGAGAATCGCCGCCTAATTTCATAAGGAAAACCTCGTTTCGGTTCGATGAAGATAATGGCAAACGAAATTTCTGTCAAGGATAACTGGGTAAACAATACGATATAACGGTATTATATTAGGGCTGGCCGCAGCCAAACACCGAGTTTCAGACAAAAACTGCTCCCAAGCGATTATGTACTCGGCGGAAGTGGAGAACAGTCGATGTTTACACGGACATGACGCGAAGATTTCAAATTTTATTAGGTGCCATTAGTCAGGCTTATGATGGCTCGAAAACCGACGAATAGTAGTCCTGGCGCTCAATTCTTTCTTAGCGCTTCGCGGATCGCGTCGAACGCCGCGTAAATCTCAAGTTCCAGATTGTTGTTCCATACAGTGGGGAAGGCGCTGGTCTTCACGATGACCATGTTGTCCGCGGGGTTAACGTATATGAACTGGAAGTTCACGCCCTCCGCACTGTAAGCATGGTTCGGAAAGGTCCACCATTGATAGCCGTAGCCCATCGGATAACCAGGATAGAGATGTCCGGCCTGGACCTCCGAGCCGTGCGGCACGGTGGCCTGCTCAACCCACTCTTCCGGAACGATTTGCTTGCCGTTCCATTTGCCCTTGTTAAGGAACAGGAGCCCGAAGCGCCCGTAGTCCCGCAGCGTGGCGTTCAAGCAGCAATATGCAGCCTCCATCCCATCGGGTCCGGGCCGATCAGTCAGCCAGGTTGCGTTTTGTTCCATTCCCAAGGGCTGCCAGATCTTCTGCGACAGATAATCCGCGAGCGATTCGCCCGTGACCTGTTTCACGAGCCATCCGAGCACTTGAGAGTCGAGGCTGCGATAGACGAACTTCGTTCCCGGCGGCTCGGCGCGCCCGACGGACTTCGCGAAGTCGTTGAGGCGCTCGGTCTCCTGAACCATCGTGCGCGACCACATAACCTCGACGCTAGATTCGGGATTTGTGTATTCCTCGGTAAACTTCACGCCCGACGACATTTCCAGCAGATCTTTTATTGGTACGCCGTCGTAGCCGGAGCCTTTGAGTTCGGGGAGATATTCGGTGACCGGATGATCGAGGCCCGCAATTTTCCCCTCCGCCAGGGCGAGTCCGACGAGTGTCGAAGTAAAGGATTTTGCGACCGACCAGGAAGTAAAAGAGGAATTCCCTTTCGCGCCGCCGAAATACCACTCGTAAACGATCCGGCCATCTTTGATGACGAGAAAGCCGGTCGTGTAAGTACGCGCGAGGATTGTCGCGACCGTATGGTACTGGCCCTTCCAGGTGTAGTGAACATCGGCCAGCGACTGCACCGCGTACGGCAGCTCGGAAACCGGCCCTCCGCGATTCACCACGTGACTCGGGAACAGTTCCGCCATATGGCGGAACGATCCCGCGGCATACCAGGGCTCGGCGATTTGCTCGCGCGTCGCGAAGGGCGCGGTGTCTTCGGCATGCACGGGGGCCGCGCTCAAAATCGTCAGCGCGAAGACAACGAAGACCAGCCTGTTAGCGATCAACTTACCGATGTCGCACGCGGGTTCCGCGCGCGGCTACTCGCCCTTGAATTCCGCCGGCCGCTTTTCAACGAACGACCTGGCGCCTTCGAGATGGTCTTTCGACGAGAGCATCAGATGCTGTCCGTGGCGCTGATAGTCGTAGAAATACGGCAGGTTGAGGTTCAAGCCCACGCGGAGCGCGGCTTTGGCGAGACGCTGTGCGAGGGGAGCCTGCGATGTGATCTTGTGTGCGAACGCCGCCGTTGCCTCGCCGAGTTGCGCATGCGGCACAACCTTGTTGACCATCCCGATACGCTCAGCCTCGGCCGCATCGATGATGTCGCCGCTCAGGATCAGCTCATAGGCGCGCGCCAGCCCGACCAATCGCGGCAGGACCAGCAATCCCCCTGCCTCGGGAATCAGCCCGCGGCGGATAAACACCTCGCCGAAGCGCGCCTGGTCGGAGCAAATGCGCATGTCGCACATCAGCGCGATGTCGCATCCGTAGCCGACGGCGGGTCCATTCACCGACGCGATAGTTGGTTTTGGGTACTCGATTAGAAAGTCGAGCCCGACGGGTTCGTGGGTGCGCCACTCCTCAACCTCCTGGCGCTTTTCCGGCTTCGCCTCGCGAAATTCCGGGTTCAGGAAAATCGCCTTGACGTCGTCGCCCGCGCAGAAGCCGCGGCCGGCTCCCGTAAGGACCACCACGCGGATGGAGTCGTCACGCTCGGCGTCGCGCAGCGCGTCCGTCATCTCGCGGTAGGTTTGGATCGTCGCCGCGTTCATCGCCTGCGGCCGATTGATCGTCACTGTCGCGACTGCATCGCGCTTGTCGTAGAAAATGTCGCTATAAGCCATCGCTCGCGCTCCTTGTCTCACGCACTGCTTCGATTGCTATCCCAAAAAGCGGAAAGCAGCGTCAAGGGCGCGAATCGGCCGCGGAAGAATCGAAGCCGGTGCGAGCCGCAAGGAAGAGGTTGGCGCTTTTGCTCACGATTGATTGGAGCGCGAATTTGTTGGACAACAATCGCTAAAATGAGGCTTGTGCGATTACCTGGAGTCGTAGTTGCGTTTGCCATCACGCTGGCAATGATTGCCGGATTGCCCCGAACTGCGTTTGCGCAGGTCGGCGCGCGCAACTTCTACGATCCGCTAATCACCCAGGACGCTAATCCATCCAACGAGATAACCAACTCTCCTGGATGGGCGAAGACAAGGGCCACCGGCACCCAGGTCGCATACAGTTTTTCGATCGAAAAAGAGATCACCGAGAACGTCGACTTCTTGTTCGGAGAGGCGATCAACGATATTGCGCGCCGCCACAGCGAGGCCAGCGCCGGCCTGGACGACCAGCAACTGTTGATCAAGTGGGCCTATTACATGAACGTCGAGCACGAGTTGCGGCTTGCGCTGGCCTTGAATATCTATATCCCAAAGGGTGACTTCAGCCAGGGAGCGGTTCCCTACTGGCGCGGTGGTCCGATGCTGCTGATGTCCAAGGGCGCAGGAGATATTCCAAACATCGCCTGGCTTCGTTATCTGCGGCCATTCGCGCTACAGGTCGATGCCACTTACAGGTTTCGATGGAACGGAGCGCAATTCCAAGAAGCTGTGTTCAACTCGGCGGTGAGTTACCAGTTGGACTACCTCGCGGGATCGGGAGTTCATTTTCCGGGCGAATCTTTTCTACGGCCGATCGACTTCTTCACCGAATTCAACTACTTCGCCGAGGTCGCTGGGAATAAGAAGGGGCAGTTGCCCGATTGGCGGGCGACGCCGGGAATCGCCTATCAGACGCCGTACTACGAAATAGATCTCGGAACGCAGATTGCTCTCAGCACCGCGGCGAAAAAGAGTTTTCAGTCCGAAGGGCTGTTCGAGTTGGACATTTACTACGACCAGATCTGGCCGCAGCTCGGCCCGATGTTCTAATTCAATCCTGTGCTGGGCGCTCGTTGTCGGAAACGCCTCCGAGTATAGGTCCAGCTCGGCGGAAAGTTATTGGAACATCGGGCCGAGCTGCGGCCAGACCTGATCGTAGTAGAAATCGAACTCGAACAAGACCGACGCACGCGTGCTGGCAATCGAAAGGTTGTTCAAGCCTAACTGCGTGCCGATCTCAACTTCGTAATACCGGTTCAGATAGGCGATTCCCGGCGTGGCTCGCCAATCGGGCGGAGTGGTGCCGGTGAATCCCCACGGGACCTGTGCGTAGTTGAATTCGTTGAAGAAGACGAGCGGCCGCAGGAACGATTCGCCCGGGAAGTGCGTACCCGATGCGGCCAGGTAATAAAGCTCATAGCTGATCGCCGCATCGAACTCGGTGATGTCCAGCTGCGTCCCGGTCCATCGCGGCAGATACGCAGCGTCCATCTGCAGTGCAAACGGACGGAGGTAATGCAGAAAGCCGCGGTCCGGAATGTCGCCCGCGCCTTTGGACATCAGGAGCATAGGCCCTCCCCGCCAATGTCCGCCCGCACCCGCGTTGATGCTGCCGACGGGCGCGAACGTGTCCAATCCAACGGCAAGGCGCAACTCGTGCTCGACGTTCATGTAGTAAGCCCATTTCAACAATACTTCCATGTTGTCGATTCCGCTGCTGCCCTGGACGCGGCGGCGCGTGACGTCGCTGAGCGATTCGCCCATCATGATGCTCAAATTGTTGGTGATTTCTTTTTCCAGCGAGAAGCTGAAAGCGGCCTGATCACCCGAAGCGGTCCTCACCCATCCGGGGTCCAGCGTCAATTCGTTCGAGGGGTTTGCGTCGTAGGTGACAAGCGGATCGTAGAAATTGCGGGCGCCAACCTGGGCTCGCGCGACGCTGGGAATGCTTGCCAGGAGAAGCATGCCGAAGAGCGCTGCAAAAGCTGATATCCGCCCCAGAGTCATCGTGCCAACTCTTTTGCGTAAAATCACGACACCGATCAATAGAGGCGACCAAAAGGTCGCACCGATCAGACGTGTGGGTATGCGTCGCTTCCCATTTCAAGGGCATCGAGACCGGACCACTCGACTTCCGCCAGCACGCGATTGCCTATGGTGCGTTCGACGATCATGAAGAAGAGGTAGGCAAGGCCAAACACCACCACGATATTCGTCACGGCCCCGATCAACTGCGCGACAAATTGGCCCGCATCTCCGTAAAGGAGCCCACGCACCGGCCCGGCGATGCCGTTCCATCCGTCGCCGTAGCTGCCGTCGGCGAATATTCCGAGCGCAATCACACCCCACAGACCGCACGCGCCGTGCACCGGTATTGCTCCCACCGGATCATCGATTCGAAAGCGGCGCTCAAGCATCAGCACGCTCCACACGACGATGAGCCCGGCGACCGTGCCGATGAGCACGGCGGCTTCGGGCGCCACGAACGCGCACGGCGCCGTGATCGCGACCAGCCCGCCCAGCAATCCGTTGCACGCCATCGCGATGTCCGGCTTCTTGAACCGATGCCACAAATAGAGCAGCGAGCTGAGCGCGCCGGCCGACGATGCGAGCATAGTGTTCGCGGCGATCACGCCGATGCGCGAATCGGTTGCGGCAAGCGATGAGCCGGCGTTAAAGCCGAACCATCCGAACGCCAGGATCAGCGTGCCAACCATCGCCATCGGCAGGTTGTGCCCGGGCAGGGCACCGATCGCGCCGTCGCGGCGAAACTTGCCGATTCGTGGGCCAAGGCGCATCGCGCCCGCGAGCGCCACGACACCCCCTGTCATATGCACGACGGAGGAGCCCGCGAAATCGACGTCGCCGTGTCCCAGCCCAAGGTTAACCCCGAGCTGTGAGAGCCATCCTCCGCCCCACACCCAGTTGCCGAACAGCGGGTAGAGGAACATCGACATGAAGAACCCGTAGATGAAGAACGCACGGAATTTCCACCGCTCCGCCATCGCACCCGTGGGGATGGTAGCCGCGGTGTCCATGAAAACCACCGCGAACAGGAACATCGCGAGGCTCGCCGGGTCGTGGCTTACGCTCGCCAGCGCAAACTTGCCGAGACCGATCAGGCCGTAGGGATGTCCCCCGAGGTTGATGGTCAATTCGTAGTGGCCGATTTCCGCCGCGCCCAGAGATGGCCATTGATGCACCCCGCCCATCATGAATGCGTAGCCGGTGAGCCAGAAGCCGATGACGCCGATCGGGTAGATGATCAGGTTCATCGCCATGGTGTTGGTGGCGTTCTTCGCGCGCGTGAAACCCGTCTCCAGCATCGCGAAACCGACCTGCATGAACATCACGAGAAACCCGGCGATCAACACCCACGCGAGATTGAGCGACTGCTCGAGGGAGGTGGCAGGCGGCGATGGCTGCGCGCGGGCAGGCACGGCGGCCACGAGCATCGCCATCATCGCGATCGCGGCCGCTCCCACGAGCTTTCCGCTGCTTCTCCTGACGGGCATCATTTCACCTCCCCTCGATAGGATTTGTGCCGCGGGCCGACCGCCGCCGGGTAACGATTGGCGAGCCAGATGAGGAATACGAAAAATCCCAGGAGCGAGACGAAAAAAGCGGCGATTCCGACTCCACGCCGGATTCTTTGTGCGCGCAGACTGCGGGGATGAAGCTCCTTGGCGCGGCCGTGCACGACCACCCGCGCTGGATCGCGCAGGTCCTCCAGCATCTGGGGGGCGCTCTCGTAACGGTTCTTCGGGATGCGCTCGATCGCGTGCAGCACTATCTCTTCGAGCTTGGGATCGAGGTCAGGCCGGTACTTGCTGGGCGGCTGCGGGTCTTCATTGGTCTTGGCCTTCATGACGTTGTAGACGTTGTTGGCCGTGTACGGCAGGCCGCCGGTCAGCATCTCGTAGAGGATCACGCCGAACGAATAGATGTCGGTGCGCGCGTCGCCGCGGCGTCCGCTGACCTGCTCGGGCGCCATGTAATCGGGTGTGCCGATGGTCGACGACAAACCCGACCAGGTTAGCCGCCGCGCCTGTTCGTCGAGCGCGATGCCGAAGTCCATGATTTTGACGGTTCCATCGGCGGTGACCAGGATGTTCTCGGGCTTGAGATCGCGATGGACCACTCCTTCGCCGTGCATGTATTCGAGCGCCTCGCAGATCTGGCGGGCGAAGCCCAGCGCTCTTTCGGGATCCATCGGCTGTTCGTCATGGATGATCTGGCGCAGCGAGACACCGTCGATGAACTCCATCGCGATGTACATCCGGGTCTTCTTCCGCGGCGTGACGATCTTGATGATATTGGGATGGTTGAGGCGGCGAACGACTTCTTCCTCGCGCTGGAAGCGGCCGTAAAAGATTACGTCGCTCTCGAACTGCATGTACGGGACTTTGATCGCGACGGTCTGGCCCGAAATGAGATCGGTCGCCTTGAAGATCGACGCCATTCCGCTGCGTGCGATCACCTCGGTGAGCCGAAACTGATCGAGGTTTTCGCCGACGCTGACCTCGCGCATGAGGGGGTGCCGTTTTTGGAAGGAGCTACGGTCTGGCGGCGGACGTTAACATCAGCGGTAGATACGAGGCAACTACCACCTAAAGATGGATCCTTCGGCAGTGCGCGACGGCGCTCAGCGCCTGAACAATCCCAGCAGCTTCGCTCGCCATCCAATCGGCGTTGCCTTCAATCCGGTATTGGCGGTCATCCGGAAGACCGCGGCAGTCAGATTGTCTCCGGTGCGGCGCTCGTTGGCGGCGTCGATTAGATTGCGGCAGGACGACGCGGCGTCCTGGTCGCGCGTGACGTATTCGATCTCCGCTTGGCGCAGCACGTTGTAGAGTCCGTCGCTACAGAGCACCAAGCGGTCGCCGCGAACCAGTGGCATCGAGATCCGATCCACCGACGCAATCAGGTCATGACCGACGGTCCGCGTCAGCATCGAACGCTCGGGATGAAACCGAGCCTGGTCCTCGCTCATCATCCCCATCCTCACCCGCTCGCCGGTAACCGAATGGTCCTTGCTGAGCTGCACCACCTTATGGCCCCGAAACAGGTACAGGCGGCAATCGCCAACGTGAGCCGCGTAGAGCATTCCGCTCTCGATGGCGACGGCCGTCAGCGTGGTACCCATCATCCGCAGTTCGGGGACCGTCAGCGCGCGGTTATGAATCTCGATATTGGCGCGCTGTACCGCGCGCGCGAGGCGCTTGCCCGCTCCCCACGACGCCGGGCTATCGCGCCACGCTTGGAAAGTCTTCTCCACCGCCATCGCACTGGCGACTTCGCCGCCTTCATAACCGCCGATTCCATCGGCAACGGCAAAAACCACACTATCGCTGCCTTCGATTAGGTAGCCGCACGAGTCCTCGTTGCTGTCGCGCTCCATGCCGATGTCGGACAGCACGGCGATATCGAATGCGCGCTCCTCAAGCGTGCCTTCAGGTGTGTCGGTTTGACGGTCTCGCTCTGGCACGGGCTCCATCGATGAGTTCGGGTCCAACAAGAGGGCTGGGGGCGAGCGACGCGTCGAAGCCGCTCGCCCTCCAGGGGGTATTTCACCGGCAATGTTTCCTATGCCGGCCAGGCTACCAAAACTGTCTCCTTTCCGAACTTCGCTGAAGTCGCGCATCAAATTCTTTAGTCTCTTGAACTGATACGAGGGCAAGAAGGGTGCCGCTCAAAATGCAATATGCAATGTCGCTGGACGGCATTTTAACGCCCACAATTCATGCAATCTGCTGCGCCTTAAGGCAGTAGCGGCAAGTCGGTTCCGATGCCTGGGCACCCGACCGATGCGGATCGAAAAAGTCGAAGTTACGTGTTTCGGCCAAACAAACGACCGAGGCGACTGCGCCATCCCGTAGGAGCGGGCGTCAATCCCGTATCTGCGATCATTTTGAACATCGCGACCGTAAGGTTGTCGCGCGTGCCCCGTCCGTTCGCGGCATCGATGAGTTGGCGGCAGGCCGATACACAATCAGTATGCCGGGTGAGGTGCTCGATCTCGGTGTCGCGCAACACGTTGTGCAGCCCGTCGCTGCACAACACCAGCCGATCATCACGAATCAGCGGCATCGTAATCCGGTCGACAGACGCGATCAGGTCACGCCCGAGGCTTCGCTGCAAGGAGGAACGCTCGGGATGAGTGCGCGCCTCCTCTTCGCTGAGCAGCCCCATCCGCAGTCGCTCTCCGACCACGGTATGGTCCTTGGTGAGCTGGAGTATCTTGCCCTCGCGCATGAGGTATAGCCGGCAGTCTCCGACGTGCGCGGCCGAGAGCATGCCGCGCTCGACCGCCACGGCGGTGACGGTGGTGCACATCCCGCGCAGCTCCGGTACGGCTAAAGCGCGATTGTGAATTTCGATGTTCGCGCGCTGGACCGCACGATTCAGGCGTTTGGCCGCGCCCCACGCGGCTGGGCTGCCACGCCAAGCCTCCAGCGTAACTTCCACCGCCATCGCGCTGGCGACCTCGCCGCCTTCGTAGCCGCCGACGCCGTCGGCGACGACGGCGACCGCCGTGTCAGGCCCATCGACGAGATGACCGCACGAGTCTTCGTTGTTCGAACGGCGCGTGCCGACATCCGAAAGCGCGGCAATATCGAACGCGAGCTCAGCCAGAGCTGTCTCAGGAGAAGTGGGTCGAGGTTCGTTGGCACTCACGGCTGACTGACAATAATCAAATTAGCGGAAACGGGCAGGGGGCGAACGGCATGGTAGCGCCGCTCGCCCCCCAGGGGGTTATTTTGCCGGCCAGGCTCCGTTAGGCCGGCTTGGCGACCAAAACTGTCTCCTTTCCTTTCTTTTTGGAGTTGCGGATGAAATAAATCGCTCCGTAAATGCCCCAGACCACCGAGACACCGACCGCGATCAGAGGCTCCTTCACGCTGCCGAGGCCTTCGATTGGGCCGATGATGTAGAAGGCCATACAGGCTACGTTCGCAACCGCGCCAAAAATCGGAATAGCCATGTGCTTGATGCCGTGGAACATGTGGTGTTCGCGGTAAGCGACCATACAGATGACGTTGGTCAGTCCGTAGACCATGAACGTTCCAAAGTTTGAGATCAGCGTCACCAGCGCCAGTCCGTTCGGCAAAGCTGACAAGTACGCGTTGGAACTCATGCCCGCCGCATACCAGATGTTGTGCGGCAGCGTCGCGATGGTCTTGTCGTCAGGCGCCGAACCGCCGGCGAAGAAATAGATCGCCGCGTACGCGCCGAGCACCGCCGAAATTACTGCGAGCGTCCAAATCGCGCGATGAGGCGTCAGGTTGTCGCCGTGCAGAAATCCGAAGTGCTCCGGAACCTCCTCGTCACGGCCCATCGCGTAGGTCACGCGGGCTCCCGTGTTGATGCAGCTCAGCGTGGTACCGATGAGCGCAAGGAACACGGTCAGCGCCTCGAGCAACATAAATGCCTGGCCGTGTCCACCGAGCATCGTGTTGCCGATGATCGTCATCATGTCGCCGATTGGTGCGGCAGAACCCTTCGCGTCAGCGAGGCTGTAGGCGCTGCTCATGAAGTAGTTGGCGGCGAAGTATTCGATCATGTAGCAGAACAAGCCCTGGATCGTGAGCGACAGCAGCACGCCGCGGGGAATGTCACGGGTCGGGTTCTTTGCTTCTTCACCGAGTGAAGTGACCGACTCGAAGCCGACCAGCAGGAAGATCGCGATCGTCGCCTGCAACATCACATTACTGAAGTTGTGCGGAGCGATGACCGAGAACCCGCTCGGATGAGCAGGGGTGTCGCCGGTGAACGCGTAATGCAGCACTTTGCTGGTGCCATCGAGCGCCATGCCGGTCGTCCCGTCAGGATGGCCAAGCCGGTAGGCGATCGCCAGCGCCGAGAAGAACAACAGCGCCACAATCTGAATGCCGTTGATCGCGATGTTGACCATCGTCGATCCGTTGACACCTCGATACGCGATGTACGCGACTACGAACGCAAAGATGACCGCGATCAGCGCCATGAAAACCGGCCCGGGAGTTCCGGCGTTCATCGAATCCGGCCACACAGTGCCAACGATGTAACCGACCATGATTCCCATCGTGGCGACCATCGCGCCCGGATAGACCCAATAGTAAAGATGCGACGCCCATCCGATTACGAATTTGGCGATGCGCGCAAATTTATAAGCCTTGGTCTTGCTCAGAAAGGCTTGCTCAGCGAAAAAATACGAGCTGCCTGCTCCAGGATAGAGCTTGGCCAATTCGGAATATGAAACTGCGGTCGCGTACGCGAGCATTAAGGCGGCGAAAATTCCCGCCCACATCGACATGCCCGACGGATACGCATAACCGGCTTGAACGACGAACGTGATCCACAGGAATGCTCCCGGTGCGATCAACGCCATCGCGTTTACGGTGACGCCGGTTAAACCCAGCGTCGGTAACATTTTCGCTTCGGATTTCTCTGCCATCTCTCCTCCTAGGTCTCCGCTAGACGCCTTCTCGGTCTTTCCTCCCCCGATCGTTCTAGCGCTGACCGAACAAGCGGTCGTCTCGGGCTCAACCGCAAGAAGGATGCCACGAACATTGCACCGAAATGCAAAACGAAATGGTCCTGCAAGGTTTCGCTGGCACCGACAGTTGCCCGCCGACTAAGCAGTCGCCCATCACATGGTCACCGTTTTGAAATACCCGTGGAGCTCTGGGCAGGGGAGCCAAGGCAGCGCATGGGAAGCAAATAGATGCTGATTCGGAATTTCTAAAGAAAGAGTTTCGGAATGACACCTGACATTTGATTTGTCATCTCGAACGCAGGCTGCTGGAGCCGGGAGTCCCAAGGCAGGTAGCCGAAGATCAGCGCCGGATGTAGCGCCGGCAAGCGTGGCGTGACTCAGATCGCGGCTTCGCCGTGTTCGTCGGTGCGGATACGAATGACGTCGAGGATGTCGGAGACGTAGATCTTGCCGTCGCCGATTCTGCCGGTTCGGGCTCGGCGCATGATCGCTTCCACGACCGCATCGGCCTGCTCGTCACGGATGATCAGTTCGAGTTTGATCTTCGGTTTGAAGTCGATGATGTACTCCGAGCCACGATAGAGCTCCGTGCGCCCCTTCTGCCGGCCGAAGCCTTTCACTTCATAGGTGGTCAGACCGCTGATTCCGACCCGTTCCAACTCCGCGCGGACCGCATCGAGCGTGAACGGCTTGATTATCGCTTCGACTTTCTTCATCGACTGCCAAATACCGGCATCGCAAGTTAGGTGCCGCGGATAATCGTGCCGCTGCTGCGAAAAATGAACCCTCAATGCACGCGCGCTGGGCATAGGCCTATCTTCCAGTCATCACGGGCGGCATTTTGCGGCGACGATCCGTTACGAAGAGAACCAGCCGAGCCTCAGATCTCCGACCCCGCTCCAAGGCGATGCAACCGGAAGACAGGGCCACGATGCTCACGCTGTGCCTTGGGTGGCGGCGGAAATGTGGCTAAAATCGGATCTTCAATGATCGCGATCGTCGACTACCGGGCCGGGAATCTTACCAGCGTAAAGCGTGCGCTGGAGCATCTCGGTCACCCCGCGTGCGAAATCACTGACAGCGCGGACAAGATCCGCGCCGCCGACCGCGTTATCCTGCCGGGCGTGGGCGCCGCGGGCGCAACGATGGAGAATCTCCACGCATTGGGGCTGGCCGAGGTCCTGAGACGCGATGTGGCGGCAGCGGGAAAGCCGTTCCTCGGCATCTGCATCGGTATCCAGGTGCTGTTCGATCGCAGTGAAGAGGACTCCGCCGACTGCCTCGGAATCCTGCCCGGTGTGGTGCGGCGATATCCAAACTCGGTCGATGGGCGCCAGCTCAAAGTGCCGCAGATCGGATGGAACCGCGTGCGCCAGGCGCAACCGCATCCGATTTTCGCGGGAGTACCGGATGGCACGCACTTCTATTTCGTCAATTCGTATTATCCGGTTCCTGCCGATTCGTCGCTGGTCATCGCCGATTCGGATCACGGCGTACCTTTCGCCGCGGCGGTCGCGCGCGGCAACGTAATCGCTACCCAGTTCCATCTCGAGAAAAGCGGCGCTGCCGGCCTCAAGCTGCTCGACAACTTCTGCCGGCTGAGCTTCTGAACGTCGTATGCTCGCGAAGCGAATCATCCCCTGCCTCGACGTTCGCGCCGGCAAGGTAACCAAGGGCATCAAGTTTCTGGAGAACGTCGATGTCGGCGATCCGGTCGCGATGGCGCGTTATTACTACGAGCAGGGCGCCGACGAGCTGGTCTTCTACGACATCACGGCATCCAACGAGCGCCGCGGCATCATGCTCGACGTGGTAAACGCCGTCGCGCGCGAAATCTTCATTCCCTTTAGCGTGGGCGGCGGATTGCGCACGCTCGAGGACATGCGCGCCGTCCTGCTGGCGGGGGCGGAGAAAGTCTCGATTGACTCAGGTGCGGTCCGCAATCCGGCGATCATCTCGGAGGGCGCGCGCGCCTTCGGCAGCCAATGCATTGTGCTCTCGATGCAGGTGCAGCAAACCGGGGAGCGCACCCAGGTGCCGTCGGGCTATGAAGTCGTGATCGATGGCGGGCGTTTGTTCACCGGGCGCGACGCGGTCGAATGGGCGCATGAAGGCGAGCGGCTCGGCGCCGGCGAATTGGTCATCAACTCGATCGATCGCGACGGCACCAAGAGCGGCTACGATCTGGAAATCACGCGGCGCATCAGCGAGTCGGTTTCGATTCCGGTGGTGGCATCGGGCGGAGCCGGCGCCCCGGAGCATCTGCGCGATGCATTCACGCGGGGCGCCGCCGATGCGGCCATCGTCGCATCGATCGTCCACTACGGTGAGCATCCGATTCCCGACTTGAAGCGATACCTGCGCGGCGCCGGTGTCGAGGTGCGCGACGCGGTCACCCTGGAGGTCCGATGAGAATCGCGATCGTTGTTTCCGACTTCAACTACGACGTGACCTCGCTGATGCTCGAGCGAGCGAAGACGCATCTCGAACGCAACCTGGCCCAGTTGGCGGCCGAGGTCCACGTCCCCGGCGTCTTCGACATGAGCCTCGCGATCAGGCGTCTTCTCAAGCGCAAGGACGTCGATGGAGTGGTGATCCTGGGCGCGGTGATCAAAGGCGAGACGCTGCATGATGAAGTAATCACACATGCGACGGCACAAGCCGCGTTGCGGCTCGCGCTCAAATACGACAAGCCGGTCGGTCTCGGAATCACCGGGCCCGGCATGACGCACGATCAAGCGATGGAACGGCTCGACCGCGCGAAGGACGCAGTCGAGGCGGTGGTAAAGATGCTGAAGACACTGCCGGAGATCGGCAGCTGAAGCCGCATCCTCTCCGTGACTCCAAGACAAACTGCTTAGCTCCGGGGCAGGGGACCTGATTGCCGCCTCGTCCGCTTTGTTGCGGGAGAGTGCGGATGCGTCCACAGGTGTTAAGAAACCCTCTCGATGGCGTTGAGGTGGCGCCTTCGAGTTCCTATACTCGATGCGGTGGCGGTGAAGATGGGTGAGGCGGTAGGAGGGAGTAACACGTTCTCTACGCGGTCGGCCGCGAGAATCCTCGCGGTCTCTCCGGACAGAATTCGTTACTGGGTCAGACGGCAACTCGTTAATCCAACGGGTTCGGCCGGCCGCAATTTTCGGTTCGCGTTCAACGACCTGCTCGTGATGCGCCTGGCCAAGGATCTCCTGCGCACGCGCCGCCATCTCGAGCCGCTGCAGCGATGCCTCCAGCGCATGCGTGAGTTCGTCGATCCCGAGCGCCCCGTGACCGCGCTCAAGCTCGTCAACGATGACGGCCGAATAGTAGTCAGCGACAACGGAATGTTGATCGAGGCGGAGAGCGGACAGCTGATGTTCGACTTTCGCCAGGAGCGCCCGTTGGGGAAGGTCGAGGACAGCTTCGGTCCGGCGCGCGTGCGCGAACGGTTCGAAGAAGCGCGGCGCATCGCCGAAGAAGATCCACTGAAGGCGCTCACGATCTATAGCGAGTTGGTCGGTCGCGAACCCGGTAACTTCGAGGCGCACATGCGTCTGGCAACTCTGCTCGAACGCGAGGGCGACCTGCAGGGCGCGTTGCGCCATCTACTGGGAGCGGCCGCGATCGTTCCCGCCAGCGCCGAGGTGCACGTGAGGCTCGGCGTTCTGTATCGCAAACGCGAGGAAAGCCAGCATTCACTCAGGAGCTTTCTGCGCGCGATCGAATGCGACCCCACCTCCGTCGAAGCCCATCGCAACGCCGCCGAACTATACGAGGCGATGAGCCGAAAGCGCGAAGCGCAAAAGCATCTGAACGCGATCCATCGATTGATCAAGGGCGAGTAGCAAAGAGGGGCTTAACCACAAGGCACCAAGTCAGGATTCCTTGGTGCCTTGCTGGTTCATTCCCGCCTGGATCATTCCAGCTCGTCGTCCGGCTTAACGGCGCGGAACCGTGCGAGCAGCAGAATATCGTAGGTAATCTTCAGTAGTCCCGCGCAGACCAGCGGCCATCCGAACAGCGAATAGTCCAGTAGCGCACCGGCCGGCAGCGGCGCCAGTGCGGTCGCGAGGCTGCGGGGCACGTTGGTCACGCTCGCAGCCGCGGCGCGCTCTTCGGGCGGCACGACAGCCATCACGAAGGATTGGCGCGCGGGGACGTCCATCGAGGAGAGCGCGAACCTGAGCAACAAAAATACCAGCGTCCAATGGAGATTGGGCATGAACGCCGCAATCACCAGAAAGGCGTTGGCAGGAATATGCGTGAACACCATCGTGTTGATCCTGCCGACGCGCGCGGCCAGCCACGACGACGCCAGTTGCGAGGCAGCACCAAGCAATCCGGCGACAAAGAAGAACGAGCCCGCGGCCGCGATCGATAGATTGAAGCGGCGGAAAAGCCATAGGGCCAGCAGAGACTGAACGACGAAACCGCCGCCGAACGAATCGAGGCTGAACAGCGCGGAGAGTTGCAGCACGATCTTGCGCGACTTCGCGAGCGGCGCCGTCTTTTGCGCAGGCGGCGCGGTCTCGACCGCGGCGCTCAGCGACCAATAGACGAAGGCGGCTACGACCGCGATGAGCGAATACGCAATGAATCCGGATCGCAGCGCACCCGCCATGTTCCAGTCAAAGCGCGCGGCGACCGCGACCGGAAGACCACTTGCGAGTGCTCCCAGCGCGCCCGCAAAAGCACCGCTGACGTTGTAGCGCGAAAAGATCGCCGTCAAATCGCGCGTCGCCACGGTTTCCGCAAGGGCTGACTGCTCGACCGGCAGGAACAGGCTTACGTCGCCCGACGAAGGATTCAGCGTCCCCACGAACGCGACCACAAACAACGGCCAGAAGGCCGTCACCGACGCAAAGCCGATGCCGGTGGCCGCCATCAAGGCGCATGCTCCAAGCAGCACGTGACGGCGGCCAAGGCGGTTCGCCGCTAGTCCGATCCCCAGCGTCAACGCGGCGGAGCCGGAAAGCGTCGCGAAGATGAGCGTGGCTATCTGCAGCGAGCTGAACCCGATCGCCGTGAGATAACCGGGCAACAGAACACTAACCGCGCCATCGGCGAACCCGCGCAGAGCGCGTGTGGCGAGCAATCGCCTGCTGTCGGCGGTCGCAGTCGGCGGGAACCAAAAGTCGGCAAAAGCGCTCATGCGTTGAAATCTCATAGGTGCATGCGCCCGTTTGAGCAATCAAGCGAACGGGCGACGCCTGGCTCTCCGCCGAACCGGGGAGAACTTCAAAAGTAGGAGATTGGACCGCTGCGGACTGCGGCGATAAGCTCAGTCTCGATGCCACGCGAAACACTCAAACCTATCGATATCCTGAGACATGAACTCAAGGCGCTCCGTTTCATTCTCGACAACTACCACGGCGGCAAACTCGACCCGGCTCTGCTTCCGCCGCGCGATGATTTTCAATCCGAGCAGGGCCGCATCATTTACGATTCGATCCTGGGCGCGCCCAGCCGCGCGGCGGCGGAAAAAGCGATCGCGACGTTGGATCTCGAGGACGTCGACACCGAATCGTTCCTGCGGCTGGGCGGTGAGCACTACTACACCTACCCCGCGCTGGTTCGCGAGCGTGCCGAGGCGATCCGCAAGGGCGTGCTCAAGGTCGAGACCGCTTGAGCATACCGCACGCAGAGGAATTTCATTTTCTGCTCGATGCCGCGGGCGCGCTGATCGTGTTCCAGGAAACCGGTGCGCCGTGGGCCAGCGTGCTCGCTTTTTCGAGTGAAGATCGCGCCCGCGGGTTCTTGCGGCAGAGCAAGCTCGAAGTCGCGGAAATAGCCGCGATCGCGGCTGATGACCTTGAGGCGATGACCGAGCTCGTGCGGAGCGTCAAGCCGCGCGCCATACGGAACCTCCTCTTCGACCTCGACTATGCCAGCGGAGAATGTATTGCGATCGAATTCGAGGGCGATGCGCTGGGTATCGCGCGCGAATATCGGCTCACACCCGGCGCTCACGCGCGCAAGTGACGATCGCACCGGCGTATCGTCCATCTCGCTATGACGGTAACTCCCGACGATATAGAACTCGCGCGCCGGCGGCTGGCCGGAATCGCGAAGCCGACGCCGCTCATCCGCAGCGAGACCTTCAGCGTGATGATCGGCGCCGAGGTATTCATCAAGCCCGAAAATCTCCAGAAGACCGGTTCATTCAAGATTCGCGGCGCGTACAACCGTCTCGCCGCGCTCTCGGCCGAAGAGCAGAAGCGCGGCGTGATCGCGGCATCGGCGGGAAATCACGGTCAGGCGCTCGCCTGGGCCGCATCGCGCGCGGGCGTCAAGGCGACAATCGTGATGCCGACGACGGCGGCGATCGCAAAGATCCTCGCGACGCGCAGCTACGGGCAGACCGTGGTGCTGGAGGGCGGCGACTACCAGCAGGCTCGCGCGGCGGCGCAGCGAATCTGCACCGAGTCGGGCGCGATCTTTGTCGATGCGTACGACGACCCTTTGGTAGTCGCCGGACAGGGAACCGTCGGCGTTGAGATTGCCGAGGAGATAAAGCCCGATGCCGTCCTCGTACCGGTCGGTGGAGGCGGATTGATCGCGGGAATCGCGGTGGCTCTTGGGGCGCTATCGCCAGGCTGCGAAGTAATCGGCGTTGAAGCTGCGGGCTCGGCGCAATTGAGCGCCAGCTTTGCAGCCGATGCGCCCGCGTCGATCGCGCTGCCAGTCGACACGATCGCCGACGGACTCGCGACCGGCAGAATCGGCGCGATTCCGTTCGATCTGATTAGCGGGCGCGTGAAGAGAGTCGTCACCGTCGATGATTTCGAAATCGGCGCGGCGGTGCTGCTGATGCTCGAGCGGATGAAGCTGCTTGCCGAAGGTGCCGGCGCGGCCGCGCTGGCGGGTGCGCTAAAGATCGGCGCAGAGCTGCGCGGCAAGCGCATCGTGGTGGTGATCTCCGGCGGAAATATCGATATCAACCTGCTCGATCGAATTATCGGTCACGGTCTTTCCAAAGTGGGACGGCTCTATCGAATCGCGATCAACCTGCACGACCGGCCGGGCGAGCTGAGCAAGCTGACGGATGCGATCGGGAAAACGGGGGCCAACGTGCGGTCGATCGATCACAATCGGACGCGACGCGACGTACCGATCGGCGCCGCGCGAGTGGTGCTCGAACTCGAAACCCGCGGCCCCGACCACGTCGCGGAAATCCACGCCCATTTGAGACGCTGCGGCTACGAAATAGCGGAAGAAAATTAAGGCGGGAAAATCCGCAGATTTCGCAGACTACCAGGCAGATTTCCGAAGGTGTGAAATCTGCGCAATGAGCGGATTTATTCTTTTCTGGATTTCTTACGTGAACATCGCGGCGATGCCCTTGGGCCGGACCAGCTTGCCCGCGGGTTTCATTTCGACCGCAAGTTCTTCGAGGCGCTTGTTGAACGCTTCCATTTCCGCGGCTTGTTTGGCCTCGAACGTCTCGCGCTCGCGCTGATGACGCCGCTGGAGCGCTTCGCGCTCCGCGCGCCGGCGCGCATAGAAATTTTCGAAAGTCTCGCGCACCACCCGCGCCATCGTGCTCTTCGGTACGTACGATCCCGAGCACGACGGGCAATAGAACACGACGCCGGCCTGGAAATGCCGATAGGGAATCCCGAATGGCTCGTTGCAATCCTTGCACACGACCGGCACTTCCCACGCGATCGGGTCAAATTCCTCGCCGACGCTGGCCGTGGGCTGCGATACAGCCGCGGCAGCGGGCTTCGCCGCCGCAGGAGCTGCGGGCTTGGGTGCGGGCGCCGCCGCGGCAGGTGCCGCTGCGCCATTCGCCTCGGCGCCAGCCGCGGGTGCCTCGGTCGCCCCGCCTTCCTTGCGGAAGCGCGATGGCGCGTCGGCGGCGATCGTCAACTCCGGATGCAGTACGCGAGCGCGATCGAGCAGCACCGATTCGGTCTCGGGATTAGCAGGGTCCGGTACGCAGCAATCCACCGGGCAGACTGCGGCGCACGCTTCATGGTCATGAAAGCCGACGCATTCAGTGCATTTAGCTGGAACGATGTAATAGATGTCCTGCGCGATCGCGGGGCTGACAGCCCCGTTGAGTTCCCATTCAACTCCGCCGCCGTATATCGCAGTATTGGGGCATTCCGGCTCGCACGCGCCGCAGTTGATGCACTCGCTCGTTATTGTCGTCGACATTCGTTATCGCAGCCTCGGCCCGGTAAAGAGCAATATTCGGTATCTCGACTTTAGCAACACTGATTCGGGGCAGTAAACGGTTCGCGCGGTCACCAGCAAGCAGCGGCGCGCGGGTTTTCGGGTGGATGGGCTTTCGACTATGCTGACGGCGAAAGCCACGGGACTCGTACCGTAGGAGTTTTACGATGGACCTGAATTTCACTCCCGATGAAGAGGAATTTCGGCTCAAGGTCAGACGCTTCCTGGAGGAACGTGTTCCCAAGAGCGGACTGACCGCCGGCCGCGAAGGGCGCGAAGACAAGGCCTGGCTCGACCGCGCTAAGGCATGGCAGCGCAAACTCTATGAGGCCGGCTACGTCGCACTGGCATGGCCCAAAGAATATGGCGGCCAGGCGATGGACCCGGTGCGCCAGTCGATCGTCAACGACGAGTTGGTGCGCGCCAAGGCGCCTTACCTGATCGGCGGCTCGGGTCTGGGGATGCTGGGGCCGACGTTGATTTCATGGGGCACCGAGGACCAGCGCAAACGCTATCTGCCCAAGATTCTCACGGCCGAGGAGATCTGGTGCCAGGGCTATTCCGAGCCCGGGTCCGGCTCTGACCTCGCATCGCTTCGCACGCGCGCGGAAATTGTCGGCGATGAGTTCGTGGTCAACGGACAAAAGGTCTGGACGTCGGGCGCGCAGCACGCCGACATGATGTTCTGCCTGGTGCGCACCGATCCCGATGCGCCCAAGCATCGCGGTATCTCTTACATTCTGATCGACATGCATTCGCCGGGCATCACGGTCCGCCCTCTGGTGCAGATGACCGGGGACCGCGGCTTCAATGAAGTCTTCTTCGACAATGTGCGCGTGCCGCGCAAGAACCTGGTCGCCAAGCTCAACGAAGGATGGATCGTCGCCAACGCGACGCTGTTCCACGAGCGCAACATGCTGGGCTCGGCGAGCGGCAGCGAACAGCGCTTCAACCGGCTGCTCACGCTCGCCAAGTCGATCAAGCGTGATGGCCGTTTGCTCACCGAGGATCCGGTTTTTCGCCAGCGTCTCGCGGACCTCGAAATTCGGGTCGAGGCGATGCGCCTGCATGCGATGCGCCAGCTTACCGATCAGATTCGCGGCAAGAACCCCGGAATCGAGGCGATGATCAACAAGCTGGTCGGCACCGAACTCAATCACGACCTCGCGACCGCCGCGATGGAAGCGATGGGCGACTACTCGATGCTCTCGCGCGACGAGGAAAGCGCGCTCGACAACGGTTACTGGCCGTACGAATGGATGTTCTCGCTGGGACTCGTAATCGGCGGCGGCACCTCGCACATCCAAAAGAACATCATCGCCGAACGCGGCCTGAAAATGCCGAAGTCGCGCTAGGCCAGGCATAACGAAATGGATTTCGGACTTAGCGAAGAACAGCAGCAACTGAAGGAAAGCGCGCGCGACCTTCTGACGGGCGAATGCCCCACCACGGCGGTGCGCAAGGCGATGGCGAGCGACGACGGCTCGCTGCCCGATTTGTATCGCGAGATCGCCAAACTCGGATGGACCGGGCTTATCGTACCGGAGAAATTCGGCGGTGCGGGCCTCGGGATGCTCGACATGGCGGTGCTGCTCGAAGAGCAGGGCTATGCCGCGATGCCGGGGCCGTTCCTGTTTTCCTCCGTGCTTGCGGCTGAGGCGCTCGCACGCGGCGGCTCCGACGAGCTGAACTCGAAGTGGCTCCGCGCAATCGCCGAGGGCAAGGCGATCGGCACGATGGCGATCGCGGAAGCGAATGACAGCATCGCGCCCCGCGATTTCGCGACCATCGCTAAAAAAGATGGTGTCGGACTTCGCGTGAGTGGGCAGAAGACGTTCGTGCCGTATGCGAATCTCGCGGACTTCATCGTAGTGGCGGCGCGCGCGGACAGCGGCGAAGTCGCGCTCGCCGTGGTCGACGCGAAATCGACCGGCGTGCGCATCAAGGCGCTCAAGAACCTGGACTTAACGCGGCGCGTCGGCACGGTCGAGTTTGAAGGCGCAGCGGGAGTTGCGCTGGGTGGCGGCCCTGCTCTTTATCATCGGCTGCTCGATGTCGGCGCGGTTGCGATTGCCGCCGATTCGCTGGGCGGTACGCAGCGCGCGCTCGACATGGCGGTCGACTACTCCAAGGTCCGCGAGCAATTCGGCAAGCCGATTGGATCATTTCAGGCGCTCAAGCACGCCGCCGCGGAGATCGTCGCCGATCTGGAGCCGGCGCGCGCGCTGGTATGGCAGGCGGCCTATGCACTCGATGCGCTGCCGCAGGAAGCCCCGCGGGCGGCAGCGATGGCGAAGGCACGACTCTGCGAAATTTACAGCCGCGGAACAGATCGCGCGGTCCTGATGCATGGCGGAATCGGTTTCACCTGGGAACACGACATCCATCTGTGGTTCAAGCGCGCGCGCTTCAATGAGTCCTATCTGGGTTCTCCGGCGTACTATCGCGAGCGCGTCGCCCAATTGGGCGGCTACTGAATGCGGTTGCGTGGGAATCCCCGTACCGTCGCCGTTATTCCTTAGTGCTCCCTCCCGCGCGGGAAGGGGTCGGGGGTTAGATCGTTGAAGTTCGATATTTTCTACCAGCTTCCGCAGACGGACTCGCAGCACACCCCGGATCGCTATCGCGATCTCATCGCCGAAGCGGTAGCGGCGGATCGTCTCGGCTTCGACACGATCTGGCTGGCTGAGGTCCATTTCGCGCCGCACTTCTCCGTGATGCCGGCGCCTATGATGCTGCATGCCGCGATCGCGGAACGAACCGAGCGCCTCCGGCTGGGGCTGGCCGTGAACCTGATGCCGCTGCATCATCCGATGCGCCTGGCGGAGGAGACCGCGATGCTCGACGTGCTCTCGGGCGGGCGCGTCGAGTTCGGCGCCGGGCGCGGCGCGTTTCCTTTGAACTATCGAGGCTATGGCGTGCCCGTTGCGGAAAGCCGCGGCCTGTTCGAGGAAGGACTCGAGATGGTTCGCGCGGCGTGGACGCAGGATCGCGTGACGTTTCGCGGCAGGCACTACAACGTCGAGGACATCGAGGTGGTGCCCAAGCCGATCCAGCGGCCTCATCCTCCCATTCGTCTAGCCGCAAACAGTCCCGATACGTTCGTCTATGCGGGCACCAACGGTTATCCGATTTTCGCGGGCGGTCCCGTAAATCCGTTTCCGGTGCTCGCCGACCGCCTCGCCATCTATGAGCGCGCGCTGGCCGACGGAGGGCACAAACGGCCCGATGACTGGTTCGCGGGATTGCTGATGACCTTTCCGGGCCGCGATCGCGCATCGGTGCGCGTCACGCTGGAGCCGAGTCTCCGCAACTATTTCCATTCGGTCAGCGAAATCATCGAACCGGAAGCGCTCATACCCGGTGTGCTGACCGAATTCGAGAAGGTCCGCGATCGGCTGCGTACGATCCAATACGATCAGGTCGAAGAGACCTTGGGTGCGTTCGGCGAGCCGGAGTATATCGCCGACAAAATTGCGAAACTGAAAGAGCGCTTCGGCTTTACGCGGCTGGTGTGCTGGTTCGAAACCGGCGGCATTGCGGGGCACGAGAACGTGATCGCCGCGATGCGCCTGTTTGCCGAACGCGTCATGCCGCGGTTTCAGTGAGATTAGCCATGGCAGCACCATCCCTTGAGCAACTGGCTGCCGAGCGTTACGTCAGCCTCGTGACGTTCCGCCGCAACGGCAATGGCGTGCCCACGCCAATCTGGGTAGTCGGGGCCGATGGCAAACTCTACGCGGTCACCAATGGCACGTCGGTCAAAATGAAGCGGCTCAAAGCGAACGACAAAATCCGGCTGGCCGCCTGCGATGCGCGCGGCAACGTGCGCGGTGAATGGGCCGACGGTCATGGGAAGCGGGTGGAGGATCCAGCGGTGATCGATAGCGCAACCAAAGCTCTTCAGCAAAAGTATGGCTGGCAAATGGCGATCTTCAGATTCTTTTCCGATTTGTCGGGCCGCGGGAAACATCGCGCCTTCATCGAGATGACGCTTTCTTGAAGGAGTAGCGGTTCCCCTGGTACGAGGGGGACAGTCGCTTCCACACAAACCGAGAGCATCTGAGTCGGTCCGACGCGGTTGGCGGCGGGCACCCTATGCTGCTAGTAGCGAATTGAGCGCTTGGAGCGACGGAGGTGCGTCATGGCTAACAGCAGTTGGGTCAAGTCACCCGATCAGATCAAGAAGATTGAAGATGCGCTTGCGGCGCCCGCGTTCCTGGATGGGCGCACGTTGACGGTGACCTATCTGACACGGCCGGAAATTATCCGTGCCGTGTTGCCTCCTCCGCTCGAACCGGTCGGCGAACCACTGGTATCTGTTGGCGTGGGCACGTTCGGCGGTTCGAACTGCGTGGGGCCTTTCGCGGGAGGATGGGTCGACGTGCGGGCGCGATACAAGGATATCGAGGCGAGCTACTGCCTGGCGATGCCGATGTCGACCGACGTCGCGATTATTTTCGGACGCGAGCTGTTCGGCGAGCCCAAGAAGCAAGGGCGCGTCCGGCTGGAAAGCGATGGCGACGTGACGCGCGGCGTGGTGGAGCGCTTCGGAATTCCGTACCTGTCGGTGGAAGCGCGCCTCACCGAGGATCTTCCGATCAACGGCTCCTCGACGAGCGACCGTTTCCATTTCAAGTTTATGCATTCCGCCGACGGCCGCGGACTGGAATTCGATCCCATCATCGTGCAGGCGCATTTCGACACCAAGCTGCGGGTCCTCAGGCGCGGCCAGGGCAAAGCGGCCTTCAAGCCTTCCCATCACGATCCGCTGACCGAGCTGGAGATTCTTGAATTTCGCGGCGCCGTGTACATGGAAGGCGATATCTACGCGCAGGCCAAGCGCATCGGTACGGTGGATGCGAAGCGTTTTCTGCCCTACGCCTTCCAGAATATCGACGACTACAGCGCCCAGATTCCGTAACCAGCCGGAACCTCGCCTACATCTTCTGGACTAGGCGCTGCTTCACTTCGCGTGAGCTGATACGCCAAAATGTAGGTATTTTTATCCTTTTGTCCGTCAGCTTTTTGTCACATAATTGTGAAAACTTTCCACACGATGTGGAAAACCGCCCGATCTGCAAAGGCCCGCCGGAATCAGTCTCTCGGCATGCGTGTTGCTCGCGTAAATAAGGCGACTCTGGCTCTGCGTGGGGTAGTATTCATGACCAGGGAAATTCTAGGCATCGCGGATGGGCGGGAGCGGGCGTCATATGCACTCAAGCGGCTAAGGGTGGCCGGCTTCACCGGGCAGCAGATTTCGGGAAGCGTCGCGGTTCCAGGGCTCGGCGTCGTCATTCCGGCGGGAACCCTGATGATGGCGCTCGCCGAGGGCGACGGCCCTATCGGGGGAATCGCCGAGGCGCTGATCGGCGCGGGGATGACCGAAGACCAGGCCAGGCGCTACGAAGATGAGATCGAAGACGGCGGCGTTTTGCTGATGGTCGATACCGATGACGGCGCCGAATCAAAGACCGCCACGGCAGTCTTCGAGGCGGCTCATCTGAGCGATATCACCGATACGCATCCGGAGATCGTCGATGTGCCAGCATCGCGCGATCTGGATGTGTCCGCGGTCCACGGCCGGCTACGTCAGATGGCCCATTATGCGCTGCGGATCGGCTCCGTAAGCATCGCGGCCATTGCCTACGGCGCGGAGAATATCGGTCTTCGTAACAATTCCCGCTAGCGCCCCATCGGCATCAGTTACCAGCAGCATCTGATCGGCTTTCTCGCGCACCAACAGCCGCAACGCCTCCATCAGATCGCAATCTTCGGCGACCAGAGTCACTTCGTGATCGGCGATCGCATCGACCGTGGTCTCATCCCATTTTTCCGGCGCGATCCGCCCGAGCGCGGAGACTGAAACGAGCCCGACAGTTTTCCGGTCGTCGTGCACCGGAAAGACCGAGTGCTTGTGCCGCGCGGCTACGCTGCGCGCAAAGTCACCCAGAGAAGCGCCGGCCTGCACCGAGACGACCTGCTTCTGCATGACGTCGCGCACGCGGATGTTGGTGAGCCCGGCGATCTTCGCGACTTCGTGCAGATGCTGATCGCCCGATATCGATGCTTCACCGGAAATCGCATACGCGACGGCGGCGCCGATGAGACTCGGAATAATGAACGAATGGCCTCCCGTCGTCTCGGCGATGAACACCACCGCGGTCAGCGGAGTTTTGTATCCGCCCGCGATGAACGCGGCCATCCCGACCGCCGCATACAGGTCGACAGTACTGGTATGGACAACGGACTGCGCGAACGCGCTGCCCAGACATCCTCCGGTCAGCACCAGCGGCACGAACGCGGCGCTTACGCCGCCCGACCCGAGCGAGAAGATCGTAGCCGCCATTTTCAGGATCGCGAAAACGATCAGCACTCGCGACGGATACGAGGAGACCAGGACCGCGCGCACCGCTTCATAGTTGGGGCCGATCGGGATCAGGCCGATATGGTAGACGCTGACGAACGCGATGCCGCATAGCGCCGTCCCGAGTCCGCCGATTACCAATTTCAGCGCGTGCGGCGCGCGCATCGCGACGAAAAAAGTGCGCACGCGGCGAAACGTGATGTCGAAAACGATCGCGACGCCGCCGATGACGATGCCGAGAATCGCGGACCAAAACAGATCAATCGCCGCGAACGAGTTGCTGCCGACAAAGTTGAACAGCGGCTCGGTTCCCAGAATCGACACCAGCGTGGCGTACGAAACCACCGAGGCGATGAGCGAGGGCAGCAGAGCTTCGTGCGCGAGGTCGTCTTTGTACGGCATCTCGAGCGCGAACACGAGGCCGGTCAGCGGCGCGCGGAAGACCGCGGCCATGCCGGCGCCCGCACCGCTGATCAACATGATGCGCCGGTCGCGTGGCTCGAGCCCGAAGCGGCGAAGTTTGGTCCATAGCCAGGATCCGATCGCACCGCCGCCGTATATGCTGGGACCTTCCATCGCCGCGCTCCCGCCGGAAGCGACGGTCGTAACGGCCGCCATCAGCTTCCACCAGAACGGGTGCATGTCGATGTCGCCCTGATGGTCGTGGTACGACCTGATTATCTCCTCGGTCGAATGCTCGTTGGGGTCGGGCGTGCGAAACTGCATGATGAGCCCAGTGAGCAGAAAGCCGACCAGAAGTCCCGCCAGAATCATCCAGTGATTGCGCATGTACGCGGGCAGGACTGCGGCCCAGATGGTATCGAGAATCAGTACGGTGATTCCCGTGATCAGCAATCCGGTCGCGACGCCGATGATCGGCGCAACGAGCAGCCATTTCTGGATATCGCGGGTGTAGGTCGCGGCGAGGTCCTCGTGGACAAGCGCCGTGTATTTCCGGAGTAGCGGATGCTTGAACAGCTTCGACTCAGCGATTCGTGCCAGCAATGTCACTCGCGCTCTTTTCTCCCGCGTCGTTGGAACATCCATAATCGGCTGCTAAGGCATCATCTCGCGTGCCCGTGCGGGTCAGCCGTCGACGAATTGTATCACCTCAAACGAGCATCCTCATCGGCCCTTGGAACCGCTATCCAACGTCGATCCGGAAGCAAAAAAGGCCCGCCAGATAAATAATTTTTTCACTAATCGGGGCCTGTAGTTAGAAGCTAAATTTGACCAGATAGCAGTCCTTAAACACAACTACTCCATCGTAGCCGTCGAGTTATTTCGGCATTTGCGGCCGGCAACCAGACTCATCTGATCGAAATTCACATTGTGGGGGCTGGAGTTTTGTATCTCAGTGAAGTAACTCCGATGGCGTAGCGTCTAATCAAGGAATCATGGAGAACGACGAAAAAGGTCCCGTCACGCCTGACCAGTGCGTTCGGATTTTCCTGGTCGAAGACAATCCCGATCACGTATTCATCGCGCTGACCGTGATGCGCCAGGTGCTGGGCGACTCGATCGAGATGCTGCACGCGCAGAGCGCGGAGGAAGCGCTGGAAATGATTCCGCGCTTCACCGAGTTCGATCGGCCGGACCTGTTTTTCGTCGATCTACGGCTGCCCGACAACGGGGGATTCTCGGTGCTGGCGGCAGTGCGCGGCAGCGACGTATGCGGCAGCATTCCAGTGTTCGTGATCACCAGCTCGATGTACGATCGCGACATCGCGCAGAGCTACGAATTAGGCGCCTCCGCAGTGCTGTCCAAACCACTCTCCCGCGCGAAGCTGCGCGAAGAACTAGCCCGCATCGGCGCGATCCGGCCAAGTTCAACTTCGACCACGACCTACCGGCACTGATTCGTCCGACCATCCTTCTGGTTTTGGAATTTAGTGGCAGACGCTTCAGCCTACGTCCGATGGGCGCGCTTGCCTTGCGGGTTTCCGCGTAGGATTCTCGACCCAGCGGTGCCGTCGCCGCCGGGAAGGAGCGTTCAGTGAAGCCGTACACATTCGACAAGAGCAATGCCCTGATGGAGCGCGCGCGCAAAGTAGTGCCCGGCGGCATCCATGGGCATCAGAATCCGATCGTGCTGACCAAGGGCGCGTTTCCCTCGTTCTTTGCGCGTGGTGAAGGCTCCCACGTCTGGGACGTCGACGGCAATGAATATATCGACTACATGTGCTCCTACGGGCCCATCGTGCTCGGCCATCGCCATCCCAAGGTCGAGGAAGCGGCGCGGCGCCAATCGGAGCTGGGCAACTGCTTCAATGCTCCGAGCCCGCTTTGGGTCGAGCTGGCGGAGTACCTGGTTTCGATTACGCCGTGCGCCGACTGGACCGTGTTTGCGAAAAACGGATCCGACGTTTGTACCTGGGCGACCGAGGTCGCACGGCATGCGACCGGACGCAGGAAAATCGCGATGTGTGCGGGCGCGTATCACGGCACGCACGCGTGGTGCACGCCGGCGCCGGGCGGAGTGACGCCGGAAGATCGCGCCAACATCCTCTACTTCCAGTTCAACGATCTCGAAAGCTTGCGCAATATCGTCGACGAGAACGACGGTGAAATCGCGGGCCTGATCCTGTCGCCGTTCAAGCACGATGCCGGTCACGACTCCGAGCTTCCCGTCGAAGGATTTCTGTCGGGCGTGCGCGATCTGTGCGATCGCAATGGGATCGTGTTCATCCTCGATGACGTCCGGGCCGGGTTCCGCCTGCACATGGGCGGGTCGGGCGAGCTGTTCGGCGTGCGTCCGGACCTGACCACCTACTGCAAGGCGATCGCGAACGGCTATCCGTTGTCGGCGTGTTTGGGGCGCGACACCCTGAAGCAGGCCGCGCAGGAAGTCTTTTTCACCGGTTCGTACTTCACCAGCGCGGTGCCGATGGCGGCAGCGCTGGCGTGCCTGAAGGAGCTGCAAGCGGCGGGTGGAATAGAGAAGATGCGGATAATCGGCGAGAAGCTGCGCGACGGATTGCTCGCGCAGGCGCGCGCGGCCGGATTCGAGGTGACGTATTCCGGGCCACCCGCGATGCCGTACATGAGCTTCAAGAATGACCTCGGCCGCCACGACCGGATGAAGGTCTTCGCCGGCGAATGCTCACGCAACGGCGTTTACCTCGCGCCGCGGCACAACTGGTTCATCTCGGCCGCGCATACGGAAGACGACGTCAAGCAAACGCTCGATGTGACCGAGCGCGCGTTCGCGGTCGTAAGGAAGCAGTTCGCGTAGGAAGAAATCTGACGAATCCGCAGATCGCGCAGATTAACGCAGATTCAAAAAAATCTGAAGAATCGCCGTAATCTGCGGATTTCTTTTTCTGCCTAAATCTCAGGCCATTTATCGTTCCATGGGCGCGCTTGCTCGTATGCGTACGAGGCTTGGAGCACCAGGTCTTCGCGATAACGCTCAGCGACGATTTGCAATCCGGCAGGCAGGCCCGCATCGGTTAGTCCCGCGCGGACAGAAGACGCCGGATGCCCACTCATGTTGAACGGGAACGTGAATGCGACGGCATCCATCGGATCGCGCAGCGGCTTACCATTAATCTCAGTGGGCATCGGGCCCTTTGCCGGAAACGCCTCGGTGGGCAAAGTGGGCGTCAGCAGCAGGTCGTAACGCTCGAAGATGCGCTGGCACCATTCGTTCAGCTCCTCGCGATGTCGATACGCGGCGCCGTAGTGCTTCCAGGTGATACGAGCGGCCGCTTCCAATCCTGAGAGGTACGCGCGGCCGAAATCCTCACGATGTTTTTCGACCATATCGTGCAGCATCGCGTAGCCTTGCGTGGCACCCACGCGTTGCCAATCGCGCCCCACGTCGGGAACGCGATCTTCGATCACCGTCACCTCGTGACCGAGGCCCTTGAAGACGTCGACGGCCTTCGCAACTTCGCGCGCCACGTCACTCTGCACGATCGCGCCGAAGTCGGGATGAAACGCGATGCGCAATTTTTTCGGCAACCGGTCGAGCATCGCGGCGTATGAGATACCCGGATGCGGCAACGAATTGGGATCAGCCGGATGGTAGCCGACCACTGCATCGAGGTACGTGGCGGCATCGCGTACAGTACGGGTCAGCGGACCGAGCACCGACGTATCATTCCATTGCAGCATCCTGAGTGTCGCTTCGCTGGGAATTCGGCCATTGGAGGATTTGATCCCGAAGCATCCGACGTAACAGGCGGGGATTCGCACCGAGCCGCCCCCATCGGAACCGGTCGCGAGCGGCACGATTCCGCTGGAGATTGCGGCCGAGCTGCCGCCCGATGATCCGCCGGGCGTGCGCTCCAGATTCCACGGATTTCGGGTGGGGCCGAACAGGACGTTCTTGGTGAATGCGGTGTAGCCGAACTCGGGCGCGTTGGTTTTGCCCAGCACGATGGCGCCGGCCGCCTTGAGGCGCGAGACCTGCACCGAATCCGCCGCGGGAATGTTGTTCCTGAACGGTTTGGAGCCGAAGGTGGTTGGAAGTCCGGCTGCGTCTTCGAGGTCTTTGACTCCGAACGGCAGACCGGCGAGAGGTCCGACTTCTTCGCGGCGCGCGATCTTTTCGTCGATGGCGCGGGCTTCGTCCATCGCCTGGTCGGCCCGCAGCGCCACGAACGCATTGACCTTGGGATTGACCTTCTCGAGGCGCGCGATGGTAGCGGTCATTAATTCGGCGGCCTTCAATTCGCGCCGGCGGATCATCGCGGCAAGCTCGTACGCAGGCTTCCAATACAGCTCGGACATCGGCGGAGACCTCCTGGTGGCTTTCCCAAGCCGATCTCTACTACGGTTGAGTCGAAAAAAGGAATGCCCGCCGCCGGCCCGGCGGCGCATTTGACTGCCTAACAGTCGTTAGATACGATTTTCAGGAGCGGCAAGGACGCAGATGAAACACAGCTCAAAAAGTGCGCGCACGGCCAAAGTCGTTCCGCTCAATCGCGGCATCGACACGCGCGAGCGGGTGCTCCAGGTCGCGCTGGCGCTGTTCGCGGATCACGGCTATCGCGGCACCAGCCTGCGCGATATCGCGCGGCGCATCGGAATCAAGGCGCCGTCGCTGCTCCATCATTTTCCTTCCAAGCAGCAGCTCTATCTCGCCGTGCTCGACGGCATTTTCAACGGGATGGAAGATGCCGCGCACAACATCATGCTGAGTCCCGGCGGCTTTCACGATCAGATCCGCAAGGCGATCGCCGACTCGATCGATTTCATCGCCCGCAGTCCCGACTCGATGAAGCTGTTGTGGAAGGAGCTTTCCGACGAGAGTGGAGTGGGACGGCAGGTAATGAAGCGGCGGCTGCCGCCGCTCAACGCGATCGCGGTGAACTTCATTTTCCGGGGACAACGCGAAGGCGCTTTTCGTCCCGAGATCGAGCCCTTTCATTTCGTCCAAAGTCTCAACTCAATCACCACCGGCTACTTCACCACGGCAGCGGTCGTGAAGCGGCTGTGGAATGTCAACATGCTCGACGCCCCGTCGATCGAACGGCGCAAGGGCGAAGTAATCGACATGGTTGAGCGGACCCTGTTCGCCGCGCGCGGCCCGGCGAAATCCTGACGCTGCACCGGAAATTTATCGCAAGGAGAGCCCTATGAAGTTCGGCACCTTTTATGAGCATCAACTGCCCCGTCCATGGAAGCCGGGGGCGGAACTGAAGCTGTTCCAGGATGCTCTGGACCAGGTCGAGCTTGCCGACAAGCTCGGCATCGACCACATGTGGGAAGTGGAGCATCACTTCCTTGAAGAGTATGCGCACTCATCGGCGCCTGAAATTTTTCTGGCTGCGTGCAGCCAGCGCACCAGGCAGATTCGGCTGGGCCACGGTATCGTGCTGCTGCCCCCCGCCTACAATCATCCCGCACGCGTCGCGGAACGAATCGCCACGCTTGACCTGGTAAGCAACGGACGCGTCGAATTCGGCACGGGAGAATCATCCGCCGAGGCGGAACTGGGCGGCTTTTTGATTCCGCGCGCGGACAAGCGCGACATGTGGCAGGAGTCGCTCGGCGCGATCGCGCGGATGTTCGTCGAGGACCCGTTCCTCGGGCATGAAGGCAAGTACTTCAAGATGCCCGTGCGCAACGTGGTGCCCAAACCGGTGCAGAAGCCGCATCCGCCGCTGTGGGTCGCGTGCTCGCGCCGCGAGACGATCCACCTGGCGGCGAAGCTCGGAATCGGCGCGCTGACGTTTGCTTTCGTCACACCCGATGAAGCACGGCAATGGGTCAACGACTACTACACCACGCTCGAAAACGAGTGCGAGCCGATCGGCTACGCAATCAATCCCAACATCGCGATCGTGACCGGCTTCATGTGCGATCCGGAGCAGCAGCGGGCGCAAGCGATGGGCGAAGAGGGGTTGAAGTTTTTCTCGTACGCGCTTGGCCATCATTATGTGTTCGGCAAGCACGAGCCGGGCAAAACCAATATCTGGCAGAACTACAAGGGCAGCCCGATCAACATCCCGGGCGCGGGCGGCGACAACGCGTGCATCGGCACGCCGGATTTGATCCGCAAGCGGCTTGGGGAATTCGAGGAAGCCGGCGTCGACCAGGTGGTATTCATCTCGCAGGCTGGCAACAACAAGCACGAAGACATCTGCTCATCGCTGAACCTGTTCGCGGAGAAGGTGCTGCCGGAGTTCAAGGTCCGCGAGGAAAAGCGCGCCAAAGCCAAGGCCGAGCGCATCGCCCCGATTCTGGAAAAAGCGATGAAGCGCAAAAAGGAACCACAGATTCCCAAGAGCGCCGAGCCGACGGTCATCCAGGCCGGAATGCTTCCGTAAGCACCACCACCGCAGAGATACAGGAAGGGCCGTCCACGAAGGACGGCCCTTTTGCTTTTACGAGACTCGTTAGCAATTCTGGTTTGACAGGACCGAACGAAGAGGGTTGGAGGGCGATGATTCCTGGCGCTGGAAGTGTAATAAGGATTCTGACAGCTGCCGCCGCGATTGGAATCTGCATGGCGGTTCCCACTAGCGCTGCGAGTAAATCGGCTGCGACTCAGAAGGACAGGCAGATGGACAATACCGAGCTAATCAACGGGATTCTGCGGAAGATGGGAAGCGGTGAGAAAATCGACCGTGCCGAATTCCAGCGGTTCGTCGATCTACAGAACACCGATCTGAAGACAGGACCCGCGATTGGCGCCAAGGTTCCCGACTTTGCGCTGCCCGATCAGAACGGCAAGCAATGGACGCTGCACGACCTAATGGGTCCCAAGGGGATGCTGCTCGTCTTTACGCGCAGCGCCGATTGGTGACCGTACTGCCGCACGCAGCTCGTCGAGCTGCAAGAATCGCTGCCGGAGTTGCAGAAGGCGGGACTCGGAGTGGCCGCGATCAGCTACGATTCCGAGGCGACCCTCAAACGCTTCGCCGACGCCCACCAAATCGCGTATCCGCTCCTTTCCGATCAGGGCAGCGGGGTCATCCGGAAGTACGGAATTCTCAACGAAAACATGCCATCGGGCAACATGTTCTATGGAATACCGTTCCCGGGCGATTACGTGCTTGCGCCGGACGGAACGGTCAAGGACAAACATTTTCTCGCGAATTATGAGGTCCGTCCGACCGCGTCTGGAATTTTGCTGACGGACTTCAACGTCGTCAGCGGGAAAGCATCGGCGACGGTGCGGGCCGAAGACGTGCAGGCGAGGATTGCGCTGTCGAGCGACAAGACGGCGCTCGGACACGAATTGGGTGTCGCGGTGGAGATTGCGATTGCTCCTGGATGGCACATCTACGGGCAACCGCTACCGGAAAACTACGTGGCGACCAGCGTCACGTTCAGCGACGAGATCGTGGCGAAACAGGCGCTGGATTTCCCGCCAGCGGTACCGATGGAACTCAAGGCGCTCGGCGAGACGTTGCCGGTATATGAAGGATCGTTGCGCGCCACGGGCACGATCCTAATCAAGTCCAAGCTCAAGCCGGGCGACTACAAGCTGGGCGGCACGCTCAAATTCCAGGAGTGCAGCGACACGATCTGCAAAATCCCGCAGGAAGTGGCGTTTGAGATACCAATTAAGGTCGAGGGCATGGTGCCCGGACTGAAGAAGTAGGTTTGCCAGGCAAGTCGTCGTCTCCTCGTCAGGAGAGCCTCGCAAAACAGAGGCGCTTCGCGAACGGGGAACCGGTACCGGGTTCGCTTGCGCGAACCTGTCCGGAGGCCAGAAGCCATGTCGACTTCGTACAGAAGCTCCTTCGTCACGTGCGTTCCTCAGGACTCCTCGCTAGCTCGTCGGCAGCTCACTTCGCTCAGGATGACACCGTGTGGCATCCGGCGCCGTTCGGCAGCTTTG
>JBKQNE010000056.1:0-69025 GCA_052146355.1 Binataceae bacterium (SeqCode)
GGCCATCACCCGCTTCCTGGCCAACTGGAACGACCACGCCCAACCCTTCCGCTGGACCAAAACCACCGACCAGCTCAGACGCAGCATCCGTAACGCTGCACTTATTTACGAGACACGACACTAGCGCGCGTGCGGATTCGGGATGCAGCGCAAGAAACTCTTTCACTTTGACCGGATCAGGTTTGCCCGTCGCTGGGTCAGCCTGAAAGGCGACCAACTGATCGCGGAAGGCCTGGGGCGTGTTTACCGCGAAGACCGGAATGTTATTCATTCCGGTCCTCCATTGTTCGCCATCGGGCAGCATGAAGAGGATCGCCATGCTGCGCGGCGTTCCGGATGCATCGGGAGCGTAGGGATTTCCGCCGGCCAAAGCGAAACGACCGATCACTTGCATGCGACCCGGCCGAAAAATGACTGCTTTCGAGAGCCGAACGCCGTTGCCATTGCTCTCGAAAAGACCGGTGACGCACACGCCTTTGGCGTGATTGCGGCGGAAGCCGGGATGGAGCCCGTTGACCTTCTCGAAGGTGTCGATGAACCGCGCAGGAGTCAGCTGATGTGGCGAGAACCAGCCGCCAGTGTAGGCAAAGGCGCCGACGATACCCGCCAAAACGATACCGACCGCCACCCATCTGGTCAGCATAACGGCTCCAGTCAGCGGCGGCGATCGTTCATCTGCCGACGCTTTCGAGTTGCGCGGGAAGAGGACAGTCCAAGTATATAAAGACCGCCTAAAAGGGCAATCGGCCAGGATTTCCGTTGTGCGTCGTATATTGGTTGAGTGATTTTGCGGGAGAGATGTGCCACGGACGGACGACGACACTTGAAGGCGAACAACGGTGTTTCCGTTTGGACGTTCGCTTTGGCAGGCTGAGTGCGGACGGAGGGCGATGATATGGACGAACTCGAGAGGATCAAACAAAATCCGTTGCCGTTTTCGAATTTGCTTGGGATCAAGTTTTTGAGTGCGGCGCCTGAACGCGTTACTGCCGAGATGGTGGTGCGAGAGGATTTGTGTACGCATCCGGCGGTGCTCCATGGCGGAGCGATCATGGCGCTGGCGGATACGCTCGGCGCTTATGCAACGCTGATCAATCTGCGTGATGGGGCGGGCACGACGACGATCGAGTCGAAGACCAATTTTATCGCGCCGGCTCCGGTCGGGACGACCGTGAAAGCGGAGTGCGCCGCTATCCATCGCGGGAGACGCACGATGGTCTGGCAGACGCGCATCACCTCGGCCGAGGGCCGCCTGATCGCAATCGTGACTCCGACGCAGATGGTGCTCGAAGCAAGAGCGTAAGCGAGGGAAAAGATCGATGAGCAAGCAGGACGCATCGCCACAACAGATCATGGCATCGTTGTTCGTTGGGCTCTCGCGGCACGAGCAGATGGCGCTGCTCGGGCGGCTGGAGTCAGCGGGCGCGGGCATTTATCGCGCATTGGCGGCCGAGGAAAACAACGTGAAGGTGCGCGAGGCGCTGCTCAAGGCGGCGGGCCGTGAGGAAGAGAACGGAGGACTGCTGCGATTGATGACGACGGCCAAAGCGGGCTGCGAGAAGTGCAGCAAACCGCTACCGGTACGAACCGATGCGCACGTGTGTTCTTTTCAGTGCACGTTCTGCGCGGATTGCGCCGGCGGCATGAATCACGTGTGTCCGAATTGCGGCGGCGCATTGGAACGGGCTGCGTAGGGTCAAAACGGAGGCTATGTCGCGCCAAACGCGGTAAGGACTCGCTGCTGGCTGAGAGAGTCTTCCCCATTCGTCGCTGCGCTCCTCAGCGCGGGCTGCGCCCGCAACCCAAAGAGGCTGTCTCGGCGATCGAGTTCAAAGGTTCTCACACTCACGGGATTCCTCGGAAAAGAGCCTCGGAATGACACCACTTTTGCGACGGAAGTTGAAGACAAATTCCTCTCGCCGAGTGTCGCGCTTGTTTTCACGAAACTGCCCGCAAGGTGTTCAATGTACCGAAGGCAGATCGTGAAACTCGCAATTCGTTTCTTCGGAGATCTTCATGAACAAAGATCAGGTCGAAAGGGCGGTGGCATTTGGCAAGCTCCATCATGGCGGCAAGACGCTCGTGTTGCTCAACGCGTGGGACGCTGCCAGTGCGCGCGTGTTTGAACTGGCCGGTGCGCCGGCGGTCGCTACTACCAGCTCGGGCCTGGCGGCATCGAACGGGTATCCCGATGGGCAAAAGATTCCTCGCGAGCGGCTGGTCGACGCGGTGCGGAAGATTACCCGTGTCGTCAAAGTCCCGGTCACGGTTGATAGCGAAGCCGGCTATGGAAAAACCGTTGCCGAAGTTTGCGCGGCGATTCGCGCCATCATCGATGCGGGCGCGATCGGCATCAATATTGAAGATGGCCTGGAGCCGCCGTCGGTGTTGGCGGACAAGATAAAAGGGATTCGCGAATTTGCCGATCAAATCGGGCTGCCGCTGTTTATCAACGCGCGGACTGATGTTTTTCTGCGCGCAATCGGCGAGCCCGATAGCCGTTTTGACGAGACGATGCGGCGCATCGCCATGTATGCGGCCGCGGGAGCCAGCGGCGCTTTTGTTCCCGGTCTTACGGACATTGCGACAATCGGCAGGATCGCGAAAGCATCGGCGTTACCGCTTAACGTGATGTTTTCTCCCGGCCAGGCTCCGGTGCCGGAATTGCAGGCGCAGGGTGTCGCACGCGTCAGTATCGGCGGAGCGGCGACCTTCGCCGCGATGTCGCTGACCAAGAAAATCGCAGAGAAACTGCTGAATAAGGGAACCTACGATACGATCCGTTCCTCGATCACGATTTCACACGCCGAAGTGATGAAGATGTTCCCTAGCGACTGAGCATGTGATCTGAACAGAGCTTGCGACTAGAATCGCTTCCGCCGCGATTTCATAGGCGGCGAGGACAGATCATGGCGGAATGCGATTTCGTGCATCACTACGCGAACCTCAAAGGCGTCCGTATTCACTACGTGACGGCGGGCCGCGGTACTCCGATGGTGCTGCTGCATGGATGGCCCCAGACCTGGTACGAGTGGCGCCGCCTGATGCCGCTTTTGGCGGACAGCTACGCGATGGTCGCGCCGGACCTGCGCGGACTTGGCGATTCGTCGCGTCCATCGACCGGCTATGACAAGAAAACGGTCGCCAACGACGTATGGGAGCTGATGCGCAATCATCTTGGGCACGAGAAGTTCATCGTCGTGGGCCACGACTGGGGTGCGCCGACCGCGTTCCGGCTCGCGGCAGATCATCCCGATGCGGTCACGCATCTGGTGATGCTCGATGTCCCGGTGCCGGGTGATCGTCCGGCTGGTGAGACGGGGCCTGCGAATCCGCTCGGTGCGGTCCGCTGGCATCACATGTTTCACCAGGTGCCCGATCTGCCGGAGGCTCTGACGGCAGGCCGCGAGCGAACCTACCTGGAATTTTTCTTCATGAATGGAATCGACCAGGCGGGCACGTTCAGCGATGCCGATATTGCGGAGTACGTGCGGACGTACTCGCAGCCGGGCGCGATGCGCGCGGGGTTCAACTTCTATCGTGCGCTGACGCGCGACGTTGAAGACAATCGCGCGACTTTCGCAACCGGGTTCAAGCTGCCGATGCCGACCCTTGGATTAGGCGGCGGCGGTTCGCGCGGCCGTGGCGAGCTGGTGGTGGAGTCGCTGCGGCGGGTCGCGAAGCACGCTGAAGGCGGCGCGATCGCGGATTGCGGCCATTTCATCCCGGAAGAAAAGCCCGCCGATTTGGCGGAACGCCTGCGGGCCTTCCTGAAGAAATAGAAAGCGAAGAGGCGCGGTTAGCGATCGATTGCGCGGCGCGCGAAGCCACGGTTGCGGCGGCGCCGCTTGGTCTTGATCTCTTCCTTCTCGCGATTTTCGAAGAGATCGATTAGCGCCTGCTGGCAGTTGTGCGCTCGATCGTCGAGGACGAGGCGCGTGTAGCTGCCGTCGGAATGCATTTCCCACGCGGCGTGATTCGGCTTCAACTGCAGATCGAGCACGGTGCGCAGCTCTTTGCGCAGTGCAGGATCCTCGATCGGCGTTACCACCTCGACGCGGCTCTCGAGGTTGCGCGTCATGCAATCGGCGGAGCCGATGAAATATTCCTCCGCGCCGCCGTTGCGGAAGTAGTAGATGCGGCCGTGTTCGAGGAAACGGCCCACGATGCTGATTACCCGGACGTTTTCCGAGATGCCCGGAATGCCGGGGCGCAGGCGGCAGGTGTCGCGCACGATGAGTTCGATCTTCACGCCCGCGCGGGACGCCCGGTAGAACGCGCGCGTGATGTCGACGTCTTCGAGCGCGTTCATCTTCATTTGAATGAGGCCGGGCGACGCGGACGAATGGAGCTTTGCTTCGCGATCGATTCGATCGAGCAGCGCCTTCTTAAGTGCGTAGGGCGCCGGCAGAATTTTCTTGTACGAACGAGCACCATAGTAGCCGGTCGTCAGGTAGTTGAAGAGCTGGGTCAGGTCCTGGCCGATCGCGTTGTCGCAAGTCAGCAAGCCAAAGTCGGCGTAGAGACGCGCGGTACCGGAATGGTAATTGCCGGTGCCGATATGCGCATAGCGGCGCAATCCGTTGTAGTCCTGGCGCACCACCAGAATTACTTTGCTGTGCGTTTTGAATCCGACCACGCCATAGGTGACGTGAATTCCGAACTCTTCGAGCTGGGTCGCGAACTGGATGTTGGCGGCCTCATCAAAGCGCGCCTTCAGTTCGACTGCCACGGCGACTTGTTTGCCGTTGCGCGCCGCATCACACAGGTAGCTGATAATTTCGGAGTCGCGCGAGGTCCGGTACAGCGTCATCTTGATGGCGCGGACCTTGGGGTCTTCACTCGCTTCGCGCAGGAAGCGCGCGACCGAGGTCGTAAACGACTCGTACGGATGCATCAGCAGGACCGAGCCCGCTTCGCGCAGAACGTGAAAGATGTTGCGGGTCGGGGTCAGGCGCGGATGGTCGACGGGATGGTGAGGCGGGTCGTGAAGCTCCGAATTATCGACCGCGACCAGTTCCATCAGATCGCGAATCGCGAGCATCCCGTCCACTTCGAAAACGTCGTGCAATTCGTGCAGTCCCAGTTCCGCGGCGAGCATCCCGCGATGGACGGGATTGATGCCCTGCACCACTTCCATCCGCACGATCGGCGCGAAGCGGCGATCGCGCAGCTCGGATTCGATAAGGGCGAGCAGATCGTCCGCTTCGTCTTCGTCGCGCTCGGTGTTGGCGTTACGCGTGACCCGGAAGAATTCGTACGAATCGACGACCATCCCGGGAAACAGCAAATCGAGGGTGTGCGCGACCACGTCTTCGAGCGGAATAAAGCGGTTGGTGCCTTCCACGCGCAGGAGGCGCGGGATGCCGAAACCCACAGGCACCTTGACGCGAGCGAGCGACGGCTCGGTCTCATCGGGCGCGTGCAGCGTGACCAGCAAGTTGAGCGAGAGATTCGAGATGAAGGGGAAAGGATGCGCAGGGTCGAGGGCCTGCGGCGTCATGAGCGGGAAGATGTTGCGGAAATAGTTGTCGCGGATCGCGGCCTGCTCCTCGCCGCTGAGTTTATCGAAACCAAGCACCTCAATCCCGTAGGCGCGCAGTTTCTCGAGCAACATCGGCAGCAACGCGCGCTGGCGGGGTTCGAAGTCGCGAATCGCGGCGAGGCACTCCGCGATCTGCTGCTGCGGCGTGCGCCCATCGACGGTCAGTTCGTGCATCCCGGCGGCGACTTGCTGCTTCAAGCCGCCGATGCGCTTCATAAAGAACTCGTCGAGGTTCGAGGCGGTTATGGCGAGGAACTTGAGCCGCTCGAGCAGCGGATTGCGCTCATCCAGGGCTTCATCGAACACCCGGCGATTGAAGGCTATCCAGGTGAGCTCGCGGTTGAGAAAGAGATCGGGCGAGGAAAGGTCCGCAGCTTCCGGGGCCGGCGCTGCGCTCTTCGGCGCCGCCGGTGAAGCACCGTCCTTCGCCGGAGCGATCGAAACCACCGCGCCGTTCTCCTGTGGCGGCGGAACTTCCTGCAATCGCGAACTGTCGGTCTGAGTGGTCGTTGCGGCCTGCTTCGGCATTGCCAATCCTCAGCGCTACAGTCTACCCTATCGAGCGTCGTATGGCTTATCGGGATCGTGCGAACCCCACAATCGTGTGAAGTCGCGGTTCGTTAATCCGCCCTTATCATTCGCAATACGCACAATTTCACGATGAATAATCATCATATTTTACAGTACGAAGGCGAAATCACGAGCTTTTTATCCCAAGGTGAAGAAATCACGAAACGTTCGGAGTGCTCGTCATCTTCCAAATGATAGGCGCGAAAATGATTCAGGGCATGTCTGGCGATGACTGAGTATCTTTACGAAGCCGTGCGGCGGTTGATCGCATTCGACACGGTAAGCGCGAAGAGCGATGTGGCTGCGATGGAATATCTTGCGGCCGAACTTGGCGCGCGAAACTTCAAGGTCGCGTCGCAGACGCTCGAAATTGCTGGCGTCACTCAATCCAATCTGGTCGCATGGGCGGGACCGCCGCGCGCCGACGGACTAATTATCTCCGGCCACGTCGATACGGTTCCATTCGAGGGCCAGTCCGGGTGGACGCGCGAGGCGCTGAGGCTGGAGGCGGAGAGAGACAGGCTCTATGGGCGGGGAACCACCGACATGAAGGGGTTCATCGCCGGATGCCTCGCCGCCGCTGCGCAACTCGACCTCGCCCGTCTCAAGCATCCGCTGGTGTTCGTGTTCACCGCAGATGAGGAAGTCGGGTGTCTCGGCGCCGAGAAAATCGGGCCGGCGCTGAAGCAGATGCTCGGTGATACGCCGGTGCCACGGCTGGCATGGATCGGCGAGCCCACATCGTGGCTGGTCAGTCACGTTCATAAGAGCATCGTACTGTTCGACATCGTGGTGCGCGGCATCGGTGGTCACAGCGGGGCGCCGGCTGCGGGCGTGAACGCGATCGCGGTGATGGGCAAGGTCATCGAGGCGATCGGCGCGATCCAGAAAGAGCGGCAACAAGCGCCGCGCGTGGAATACACCGCGATTTTTCCGGATGCGCCCTACGACGTGCTCAACTTCGGCACTATCCACGGCGGGATGGCGGTCAACATGATCGCCGAGGAATGTCTGCTCAAGGCCAGCTATCGAACGATGCCCGACGTGGATCCGATGGCGCTGTATCGCGAAATCGAGCGGCGGATCGCGGCGATCGACCTGCACGACTATGCGGCGGGTGGGCATCGCGCGAAGATCGAGCTTAAGCCGCCGATGATCATGCCGCCGCTGAATTCTCCGCGTGGGACTCCGTTGGAGACGGCGCTGTTCGAAGCGACCGGTGCCAGAGATTCCGGGGGCGTGTTGTTTGGAACGGACGGCGGATGGTTCGAGCGTTCGGAGATCAGTTCGATAATCTGCGGACCGGGCGACTTCGACCAGGCGCATCAGCCCGACGAGTTCATCCGCCGTGATGCGTTCGAACGTACACCGGCGACGATTTTGAAAGTGATCGATCGCCTCTGCTGCTCCTGAACCGAGACGCCCCCTCCGGTGACGTGCGCCTTTTCGGTGTCAGGCCGGCGGGACGCCGGCCCTACTGAAGAAGGAGTCAGCGTTCCTCATATTCCACAAAAGGGAGATCAAGATTCAGAGGGGATTAAGGTTTCTCCTCGATCAGGCTTTTGTATTCGGGAACGTAGACCTGGCTGCGGATGAACGCGTCGAGGTCGCCGGGATCGTTCATTTCGGTCAGGCCGCGCTTGAAGATTACTTCGGCGATTTTTCTGGCGGCGTACAGTTCGGTTTCGAAAATCTCGGCTTGCGGCGGATAGATCAATCCGACATCGAGGTCGGCTTGTGTCACTCGCTCCGCCACCGCCCGCGCCGCCGTGACGAACATCTCGTCCGTGACGCGCGTCGCCTTGGTGGCGTACACCGCAAGGCCGACCGCCGGGAAGATGTAGACGTTGTTGCCCTGTCCCGGCGCGAAGGTTTTGCCGTTGTAGTTCACGGGAGGAAACGGGCTGCCGCTGGCGAAGACGGCGCGTCCTTCCGACCACTTGTAAGCTTCCTCGGCGGTGCACTCGGAATGTGAGGTCGGGTTGGAGCAGGCGAAGATGATCGGGCGATAGTTGAGCCTGGCCATCGTCTCGATGACGTTCTGATTGAAAGCCTTCGCGACGGTGCTGACGCCGATGATCGCGGTCGGCCGGATCGACTCGATGGCGGCGACGAAATCGCGCGTCGGCGCATGAGGGTGCGCATAGGGCTTCTGGAATTCCTCCAGGTCGGTGCGCGAGGATTCCAGCAATCCGTTGACATCGAACATCCAGTTCCGTGCGCGCGCCTCATCGGGCGGAAGGCCATCCTCGCTCATCGCATGGACCAGCAGGTCCGCGATGCCGGTGCCAGCCGAGCCCGCGCCCAGGAACAGAAATCGCTGGTCGACCAGCTTGCCGCCCGTGATTCGCAGCGCGGCCAGAATCCCGGCCAGCGCTACAGCAGCCGTTCCCTGAATATCGTCGTTGAAGCAGCAGAAGCGGTTTCGATAGCGAGCCAGCAATCGGACCGCGTCGACGCCCGCCCAATCTTCGAACTGAACGCAGCAATGCGGAAACACTTCGTGCACCGCGGTCATGAATTCCTCGACGAATTCGTCCAGCTCGCTTTCGGAAGGGCGCGTCTGGCGGAGACCCAGGTACAGCGGATCTCTGAGCAGCGTGTCGTTGTTGGTTCCGCAATCCATCAGCACGGGCAGCGTGAACTGCGGCGGCACTCCGGCGCAAGCGGTATAGAGGGCGAGCTTGCCGATCGGGATGCCCATGCCATTGGCGCCCAGGTCGCCCAGACCGAGGATGCGCTGGCCGCTGGTCACCACGATGAAGCGCACATCGTCGTCGGGCCAATTGCGAAGGACCTCGCGCACGCAGCCGCGGCGCTTGATCGATACGTAGAGTCCGCGCGGACGGCGCAGGATGTGTCCGAATTGCAGGCACGCATCACCGACCGTGGGCGTATAGACGAGCGGCAGGAAGCGGGCAGGATCGGACATCAGCACTTTGTAAAAGAGCGTCTCGTCGGTGTCCTGCAGGCTCGACAGATAGATGTATTTTTCCAGCGCCGAAGGCTTTTGCGCCAGTTGCAGCATGACGCGCTGAATCTGGATCTCTTCGGTGTCGATGCCTTCCGGAACGAGTCCGACGAGTCCGAGCGCTTCACGTTCCGCTTCACTGAACGCAGTCGATTTGTTGAAGCGGGGATGGTGCAAAAGAGCCGCGCCGCGAAGAGTACTGGTCATTGTTCACTCCGGAATTGATATACACACATCATCGGATGAATCGCGATTGACTAATGCAAAACCCCGGGCCGTACCTGCTCGAAGAGGAGATGGTTATCGGAATAGTCGACCGGGATCTCCAAGATAACGGGGCCGGGAGTATCCATCGCGGTCTTGAGGGTCGGCGCGATTTGATCAGGGTCTTCGATTCGAAAGCCGGAGGCGCCGAAAGCCCGCGCATATCCAACCGCATCGACCGGGCCGAAGGCGACGCCGGCGTCGCGACCGTATTTCAACTTCTCTTGCACTCGCACCATGTCGTAGAAGCCATCGGTCCAGATCAGATGCACGAAATGGCACCCCAGGCGCACAGCGGTCTCCAGTTCCATCGCGGAGAAGAGAAAGCCACCGTCGCCGGAAATAGAAATGACTTTTTCGGAGGGCCGGGCCAGGCACGCTGCGATTGCCCAGGGCAGGCCGACACCGAGGGTCTGTTGGCCGTTGCTCGTCAGCAATTGCCGGGGCCTGAAGCTGTATAGGTAGCGCAGCAGCCAGATGTGAAAAGACCCCATGTCCGAGCACAGCGTCACATCATCGGTGAGAATCTGCTGCAGTTCATAGACTATCCGCAGGGGATGAATAGGCCGTTGGCGCCGGGAGGCACCCTGGTTTCGCAGCGACTCCAGGTCCAGCCGTACTTTACTCAGTAGCTCGATTTCCTCCGTGCGAACCACGGGCGCGAGCTGCGGCGCGAGCGCATCGAGCGTCGCGGCGATATTGCCGATCAACTCGATAGTGGGCTTGTAGTCATTGTCGATGTCGGTGGGAGTCGCATCGATATGGATGAGATCGCGAGTCTTGCCGCGGTTCCAACTTCCCGGCCCGTATTCGATGGGATCGTAGCCGACCGTGACGATCAGGTCGGCCGCTTCGAGCAGTTCATCGGCGGGCTGATTTTGAAAGATACCGATTCGCCCGCCGAATAGTGACAAGAGACTGCGCGGCACCACACCCGCCGCCTGATAGGTGCTGACCACGGGCAATTTCGCGCGGCCGAGCAGACGCCGCACCGCGTCCGCATTTCGCGGCACGCCCGCGCCAAACCCGAGTATCAGCACCGGGCACTTCGCGCGATTGATGAGAGCTGCCGCCGCCGAGATCGCGTTCGCATCGGCGGCGCCGTGATGAGGAATCGAGACCGGGGTCAGAACTCGAGCATCGGCCGGGCCATTCATGATGTCTGCCGGCAGGCTTATGAAAGACGCGCCCGGACGATCTGATTCGGCGGCACGGAATGCATTTGCCATCGCTTCCGAGATCGCCTCGGGTGAGTCGACCTCGGCGCTGAATTTGGTAACCGGGCGGAAGAGGCTCACAGTATCGAGCGTCTGATGGGTCTGTTTGAGCCGTTCGGAGACCGGAACCGCTCCTCCGAGCGCCACTACCGGGTCGCCCTCGGAAGTGGCCGTCGCCAGACCGGTCACGAGATTGGAACATCCGGGCCCGGAGGTGACGAGCACGACGCCGGCCTTTCCGGTCATCCGTCCGATGCCGCCGGCGATGAAGGCCGCATTCTGCTCATGCCGGCACACGACAGTTTTGATTTTGGAATCGACCAGCGCGTCGAACACCCGATCGATCTTTGCGCCCGGAATGCCGAAGACGTATTCGACGCCTTGTGCTTCGAGGTTTCTGACGACCAACTCGGCGCCGATCTGCGAGCTCATTGCGTTTCTCCTTTGGCGTGCGCGCGCTCGGCGTTGTCGAGGTCTTTGGCGGGGTCGCGAGTCAGATCGGCGCGCAGAAATTCCTCGTTCTCGGGCAGGGCGATCTGCAGATCGCTCACTTGCTCAATCCTGACGCTCAGATTCGAGCCCGAAAGCTCGAGCAGATGGCCGCCGGAGGAGCGATCATCGGTGATGAAGTGCAAATGATAGCCGGGCACTTCGATCGTCTTGGTATATTCGGGGGACCAGAAACCGACCATCGTTCCCGTTACCGTGTGCATTCGGAACTCGGGCTGATGAGCCGCCGCGACGACGAGCGGCGTGCCTTCCTCTGATTTGCACATCGCGCGAGTGTGAACGAAGTCGAACACACCATCCACACGAATCGCATAGAAGACGTTGCTCGAGGTGCGGAGCTTGTCCAACTGCGCCGTCAGAAAACCGAAATCGGGACAGGATGGAATCTCGATCGATTTGTCAGCCTGAAAACGGGTCACGACGGCGAACGGGCTCAGGTCTGAATCCGCAGCCTCGCGCGCCTTTCCATCGGAACGGACCTGATAGAAGTGCCCATCGAGTGCAACCATTTCACCATCGAGTCCCTCGAACGTGCCGAGGCCGAAATCTCCGTGCTGCCGAAGCTGCGCGATATTGACCGCGCCCTTGTAGATTCCTTCGACGAGCGCGGTCGAAGTCGAGACCTGAAACAGCGTGGCATGATCGACTTGCAGATATTCGGCCAAGGCGGCGCGGACGATGTGATTGACGGGCTCGCCGGTCGTGCGATGCCTTTTCTCGATCGCCTCCCACATCGAATGGGAAAGCTTTAGATGGAGCGACCTCACGCTTTGCGCCAATCGACGCTCTGCTCGAGCGCGGAGCCGATTCGAAGCAGAGTCGCGTCCTGGAAGTGACGTCCGATGAGCATCAAGCCGACAGGCAGCCCCCTGGACAACGCACAAGGCACGCTGAGTCCCGGATGGCCCGTCATATCGAAGGGCGCGGTGTTGGTGATCATCGAGTATGGCGACTGCGAATCCTGGCGCGATGCTTTCATCGGCGTGGTCGGCATCACGAGCGCATCGCATCGCTTGAGCGCGTCGTCATAAATCGCGCGCAGCTTCGGGCGATAGTTCTGCGCCTTGGCGTACACGCGTCCGTTGAAACGGCGCGCCGTGAACTCGCCGAGGAGGAACATGAACTTCACCGTCATCGCCTCTTTGCTCGCGCGCGAAGGAAGATTCGCCGAGAAAAAGTCGGCCAGGCTCGGATTGTAGCGGCCGTTGAAGTGCGTGCTCTGCAGCGCGGAGTCCGCCAGCCGCATCATCCCCTCCGGCACGATCGCAAAAAGAAGATCGGCGGCATCGCGATGCCCCGGAATGGAAACTTCCTCGACTATCGCGCCCAGTTTCTCCAGCCTTGCGACGCCGGCGCGGACGGTATCGTTGACGTCAGATTCCGCGCCGGGGTGATTGAAGCCCTCGCGCAGAATGCCGAGGCGCAAACCGCGCACACCTTTGTCGAGCGATTCGGTATAGTGCTCGACTGGCACCTCCTGCTGGCGCGGGTCGAGCGGGTCCTTGCCGGCGATCACTTCCAGCATCAGCGCGACGTCGCGCACGCTGCGGGCCATCGGGCCCACATGATCGAGCGACGGGTCGATGCTCATCACGCCAGTGTAGGGAACGAGCGTGTACGTTGGTTTAATCCCGGCCGTGCCCGACCACGATGCGGGAATGCGGATCGATCCGCCCTGGTCGGTGCCGATCGTGATGTCGATCCAATCGTAGTAGAGCGCGGCGCCGGAGCCGCTGGAGGATCCGCCGGAGCAGTATTCCGGATTGTTCGGATTCAGGGTCGGACCGTAGGCGCTGGTGCGGCCGTCGCCGGAGAGCGCAAAGTCGTCCATGTTGAGGGTCGCGACGATCTCCGCGCCTTCATCGAGCATGCGGGAGACGATGGTCGCATCCATGTCCGCCGTGTATCCCTGCAACACATGTGAACCGCCGCTGGCCGGAAGGCCGGCCACACAGACGCTGTCCTTCAGCCCGATTCGTTTGCCTTTGAGCTTGCCCGAAGGCGCGCCGGTGACGCGGCATTTGCGTACGATGGCGTTGAGCGGATCTTCTTTGCGATCGGGCCGCGAGCCGGGATCGCGATTCGGGTAACGCGTGACGGAAGGCTGTGGGTCGGCCTTGAACGCATCGGCGCGTTCGAGCACCGGAATTTGCGCGCCGATTGCTGCCAGGAGTGATTCGACCTCGGCGGGCGTGAGCTCGATGTGGTGAAGGCGAGCGAGTCCTTTGATTTCGTCGGCGGTGGGCGGCTGGGTCGGCATTCTCATTCCTCCGCGGAAAGGGCGCCACTGCGAAATGGCCGCGGCGCGCAGAGCGCGTTTAGTTGCTGTCGCAGAACCTCTTGTAGCTGAAATGCAGCGTCGAGTGCACGCTTGTCGAGGCAAGTAGGCAGCGGCCACCGTGGAATGCCCGGCGGTTTGGCGGTAAGCGGCAAATCGGGTTAAGTTGCGGGCGAGCAGGGAGGTTGAATGCATGAGCACCTGGCAAATCGGAGACGTCAAGATCAGCCGCATCATCGAAAGCGAAGCGCCATGGCCGGGCACCTGGCTGTTGCCGGATGCGACGCTCGAAAACATGAAGAAGGAAGCGGACTGGCTGTATCCGACGTTCACGGATGAGAAGGGCAAGCTGCGGATGAGCATTCACGCGCTCGTCCTGGAATCGCAGGGCAAGCGAATCGTAGTCGACACCTGCATCGGCAACGACAAGGTGCGCAGCAATCCGGCGTGGAGCAAGCTGAAGCTGCCGTTCCTTGACGATCTGAAAAAGGCGGGGCATTCGCGCGAGCAGATCGATCACGTCGTCTGCACGCATCTCCACGTCGACCACGTCGGCTGGAACACCATGCTGCAGGATGGCAAGTGGGTCGCGACATTCCCGAACGCCCGCTACATTATCGGCGGTACGGAATGGGACTACTGGTCGAAGTCCGAGGACGCCGACTCGCGCGCCCCGGTCGAGGACTCGGTGCGGCCGGTGGTCGAAGCGGGGCGAGCCTCACTGGTCGACTCGAACTATCGCATCACCGACGAGGTCTGGCTCGAACCCACGCCGGGACACACTCCGGGACATCACAGCGTCCGCATTTCATCGAAGGGGCAGGACGCCGTGATCACCGGCGACCTGATGCATCATCCGGTTCAATGCAGGTATCCGGAATGGGACGATTCGTTCGACAGTGACGGCCCGATGGCCAAGAAGACGCGCCGCGCGTTCTGCGAGAAGTACGCGGACTCGGGAGTGCTGGTATTCGGCACTCACTTCGCGACTCCTTCGGCAGGCAAAATCGTGAAGAGCGGCAGCTCATTCAAATTCGTAGCCGCGTGACGCGGCGAGGCATCAAATGAAACTCGCGACGTTCACTTATCAGGGAAAGACGGGAATCGGCGTCGTCGCCGACGACTCCATAATCGATCTTGCCGCCACGGCGCCGGAACTGCCGCGCGAAATGATCGCGTTTCTGAGCGCCGGCCGCGAGGCGCTCGATCTTGCACGCAACGCGGTGGCAGGAAAAGCGGGCAGGCTGCCGCTTTCGGCAGTGAAGCTCGAAGCGCCGATTGCGCGTCCGCCGGAGTTTCTCGCAATCGGCCTGAACTACGGCGATCACGTCGCTGAGTCGGGCCGTGAAAAGCCCGCCTTCCCGATGTTCTTCAACAAGCAGGCGACCTGCGTGACCGGACCCAACGATCCGATCCATCTGCCGCGTGTCTCGAAGGCGCTCGACTACGAAGGCGAGCTGGGATTCGTGATCGGACGGCGATGCCGCCACGTGCCGCGCGCCCGCGCGCACGAAGTCATCGCGGGATATATGATCGTCGATGACGTCAGCGTGCGCGACTGGCAGATGAAGGCGCAGACGATGACGCTCGGCAAATCATTCGACACGCACGGTCCGATTGGGCCGTGGATCGTCACGCCGGATGAGATCGGCGATCCGCATGCGCTGGACCTCAAGACCTTCGTCAACGGCGAACTGCGGCAGCATTCGAACACGAAGAACTTGATCTTCGACTGCTTCGCTCAGGTGGAGACGCTTTCGACCGTGTTCACTCTCCTGCCTGGGACGATCGTATCCACTGGAACGCCCGGCGGAGTCGCGGCAGCGATGAAACCGCCGAAGTGGCTGGTGGCGGGAGACGTGGTCAGGATCGAGATCGAGAAAATCGGCAAGCTCGAGAACCGGGTGATCGCGGAGCCGGAAGGAACGCCGGCGATCTGAGGAATGTAGAAGCCACACAGGCTTCCGGTCTGCGTTCTGCGCGCGCTGTTAAATCAGGACACTTCCTCGGAGAAGCGGATCGTTCCTTTTCGCAGTCCTTCGATAACGACTTCGACGCCGCCGCTGCGCATCATCCATTCCAGGCGATGGTCGCGATACTGGCGTTTGAACATCCCCGATTCGAGCATCGCCGGCAGCGCATCCATCGAACCCGCGAACTGCTCGGTCGCGGCGATGGTCTTGCGCACGCTCTCGCGCTCATCCATCCGCGCGAGCCACCCCGCCAGCGGCGAGGCGGCCTTAGGACCCGAGCCCCACACGACGGAACCGTGCAGGTACGGATACACGCTCAAATCGCCGTGGCCGAACGCCGCGCCGTTGAACCATTGATTTTTGCCGAGTTCACGCTCGAGCCATCCGAGTACGCCCGCGGTCTGTTCGTTCGCGCGCTTTTCAATCGATGCGGCCTTGTCACCCGTCACGCGCCGCCACGCGCGCACTTCCATCAGCCCCCAGTTGATCGCCTCGTAGTAGGTGTCGCATACGTCTTCGATCATCCGGACGCGAGCGCGCTCGCGCGGCGCCGCCGGCATCATCGCGGGCTTTGGCCATTTGTCCTCGATGTATTCGAGAATGATGGTGGAATCGAAGATCGCGAATCCCTCGTCGACGAGCGCGGGCACCTCGAGGCGCGGATTGAAGGCGCCGTATTTGGTCGCTGCGCCGCTGAAAGCGTCGGGCATTTCCGCTTCGAACGGGATGTTCTTCTCGTAGAGCGAGATCTTGACCTTCTGCACGTATGGCGAAAACGGATGCTCGTAAAGTTTGAGCATGATGCGATTTTCCTCTTCGGTTGGGCTTTGAACGGCACCTACCCTAACCCGATTTGCGGCGCGGGCAAATAGTGATACTGCTCGGACGATTTGCGGCGCGACGACGCGCCGTCGGCTTTCGGAGGGTATGAGATGGATTTTGGAATCGCAGTCGCGTCGAACGTGGACGCGTGGAAAACAGTCAAGCGCGCAGAGGAACTCGGGTTCACGCACGCGTGGTTTTACGATTCACAGATGCTGGCGCCGGAAATTTTCGCCACGATGGCGCTGGCTGCGGAGCATACCTCAAAAATCAAGCTCGGGATGGGCGTACTGGTGCCGACCAATCGGATCGCGCCGGTGACAGCCAATGGCCTTGCGACGCTGAACAAGCTCGCGCCGGGCAGGATCATCTTCGGCGCGGGGACGGGATTCACCGCGCGCAACACGATGGGCCTGGGGCCGATGAAGCTCAGCGATTTCCGCGAATATCTGCGTGTCGTTCAGGCGCTGCTTAAGGGCGAGATGGTGGATTGGGAATGCGAGGGCGCGCGCCACAAGGTTCGCTTCCTCAACCCTGAGTTCGGGATGATCAATATCAAGGATCGCATCCCGCTTCATATTTCCGCGTTCGCACCCAAGGCCCGCAAAATGACCGCGGAGATCGCGGACGGATGGATGACTTTCATGTCGACCGCGCCGCGCGCGATAAACGAGGCGGACCAGATCGCGGCGAGCTGCCGCGAGGTAGGGCGCGATCCGAAGACGATGTATCGAACGGTGTTCACGCTCGGATGTGTGCTCGACGAAGGCGAATCGCCGGCGAGTGCGCGTGCCCGCGCGGAGGCCGGACCGCTCGCGACGGTCTTTTTCCACGGGCTAGTCGAGGCGACGATCGCGCTTCAGCTTCCGCCGCAAATCGCGCCGCTGATGGAGGAATATCGGCGGCAGCACGCCGGCTATCAGCCCGCGGACGCGAAATATCTACAGATGCACAAGCTGCATCTGATCGGCGTGCGGCCCGAAGAAGAGCGCTTTTTGACCGAGGACGTCCTGCGGATGACGACTTTTACGGCGCCCGCGCCGGAGCTGCGCGATCGAATCAGCGCGCTGCACGATGCCGGTTACGATCAGTTCACGATCCAACTGGTACCCGGCCATGAATCGGCGCTGGAGCGATGGGCCACGCTGTTCGAGAAGGTCTGAGAGATAGTGCATTTTCCCGCATCGGGGAGTTTGATACCGTTGAGCTAATCGCCTGAGAGGTATCAGCATATGCGCCGTACAAGCTTGTTGATCGGATCCGTGGCCGCGTTCGCGATAATCGCGCAGGTTGCCTTCGCGGCGGACATCGCTTCGGTGGTTAACAATCCGCCGGCAACGCCGAAGTTCTCGCTGATTCACGTCAACGACCTCGCGAGCCTGATGGCGAACCCGAGTTCGCACGTGAGAATCTACGACGCGAACGTGCAAGCTACGCGTGACAGCCAGGGGATGATTCCCGGCGCGCGCGCCCTGACCTCCGACGACAATTACAACATCGCCACCGAACTGCCTTCCAATAAGCAGGCGGACCTTGTCTTCTATTGCGCCAATACGCAGTGCATGGCTTCGCACCAAGCGGCGGAACGCGCCGTCGATGCGGGGTATGACAACGTGAGCGTGATGGCGGACGGAATCGCCGGATGGCGCGCGGCGGGCAAGCCGGTCGAAATGCCCGACGGATCTTCCGCGGGCTCGGGGTCGTAGATTCTTCAAAACGAAAACGAGCAGGAGCATTTGTATCATGCGCCGCGCAAGACTTTCTTCCGGGTTTGCAGCGTCGATCCTGATGATCGCGGCGTCGGCATTTGCCGCCGATATCGGTTCCGTCGTCAACAATCCGCCTGAAAAGGACAGCTTCCAGATCATCGGGATCAATCAGCTCGCAAAGCTGATAGCGACTCCGGATTCGCATCTGTACATCTATGACGCGAATCCGCCGGACGTGCGCAAAAGTGAAGGCATGATTCCAGGCGCGCGTCCGCTGACCTCGGCCGGTCATTACGACGTTGCGCAGGTATTGCCGTCGAACAAGAACGCCAAGATCGTATTCTACTGCCATAACCTGCATTGAATGGCTTCGCACGAGGCCGCCCGTCGGGCGGTCCAGGCGGGTTATACAGATGTGAGCGTGATGGCGGATGGAATTACAGGATGGCGCGCCGCGGGCAAGCCGGTGCAAACGCCCGAGGGCGCGGCAGCTACGTCAGGCTCCTGATCCCAGTCTCTCGCGCGATTCCTCAACCTGGGATGAACTGCTCGCGATCGCGCCTGCGCGATGGCATATAGTTGCGCGGTGCGTACCGAGCCGACGCAGCAAACTTCCTCTACATCTGCTGCGCCAGTGCGCGAGCTGACTGCGCGCGGTGTCGTCCTCGGCATCGCGCTCGCGCTGATTCTCGGCGCTGCCAATGCGTATCTGGGCCTGTATGCGGGCCTTACGGTATCGGCGAGCATTCCTGCCGCCGTGATCTCGATGGCAATTCTGCGCATTCTCGGCGGCGCCACGATTCTTGAAAATAATTTCGTACAGACGATCGCCTCGGCAGGAGAAGCTGTCGCCGCAGGCGCTATCTTCACGTTTCCTGCGCTCGTGATCCTCGGCCACACGGGGCCGTTGCCTTATTTGCAAGTCACTGCGCTGAGCGCGGCCGGCGGCACGATGGGCGCATTGCTGGTGGTGTTTCTGCGCCGTGCGTACATCGTCGAAGAGAAGCTTCCGTTTCCTGAAGGCCTGGCCTGCGCGCAGGTGCTGCGGGCGGGAGAGAACAGCGCGCAGATGGCGCCGCTTGCCTGGGGCGGTTTGATGGCAGCCGCGCTCAAGGCCGCGCAGGACATCGTGGGCGTTATCCCGGGGATGCTCACGGGAGCGCGATGGGTCGGCGGCGCAGTGATTGGCGGCTCGATAGACATTTCCGCTGCGCTGGTCGGTATCGGCTATATCGTGGGACTCCGTATCGCGACGCTGGTTTTCGCGGGTGGTGCGTTCGCGTGGCTGGTCGCGATACCGGTTCTGGCTCTGATGCGCGGAGGTGCGCACTCCGGCGATGCGACGCGGCTGGCCGCGACCCTTTGGAGCACGCAGGTTCGCTATCTCGGAGTCGGCGCGATGCTGACCGGAGGAATCGTGACGCTATGGCGATTGCGCACGCGTATTCTCGCCGCACTGCGCGACAGCATCCGCGTTATTCTAGGGGGGCATCAACCTGCGCAGTCGCGCGAGGAGACCGATCTTTCGCCGCACGTGATCGTAACGGCGGTGGGCCTTACGATTCCGGTGATCTTCGCGCTGTGCCTGATGCTCGGCGCCAGCATGTTACTCAGTGTCGCGCTGGCCTTCGTGCTCGCGATAATCGGCTTCTTTGCCGCCGCGATCGCCGGCTATCTGACCGGGCTCGTGGGCGCATCGAATAATCCGGTTTCCGGCGTTACGGTTATCGTTCTGCTGGCGATCGCGATTTTTCTCAAGCTGGCGGGTGTGGATGGCGTCGGGGTGGGGCCGCGGCTTGCAATACTGGCGGGCGCCGTCGTGTGCACCGCGGCTGCCATGGCGGGAGATTCACTGCACGACCTGGCGACCGGATATTTCGTCGGCGCAACGCCGCGATCATTGGAGATAGGGGTGCTGGTGGGCGCGATCGCCGCATCGTTCGCGATGGCGCCGATTCTGAACCTGCTAATCGCCGGTTACGGCATCACGGGGACTGCGACGGCGCGCGCTGGTGCACTAGCGGCGCCACAGGCCTTTCTGATGGCCAAGGTGACGCAAGGCGTGTTCAGCGGCGGCCTTCCGTGGGGGACGATCGGCGCAGGCGCGACGCTCGCCGCTCTGCTCGCCATCGGCGATGGGGTTTTGGAACGGGCGGGCTCGTCGTGGCGGACGCCCATAATGCCGGTGGCGATTGGGCTCTATTTGCCGTTTGGCTTGAGCGTCACGATTTTCATCGGTGCGCTGATTCGTCGATGGTTCGGCGCGAAGGAAGGTGATGAGGCGGGGCGCGGGTTGTTGTTCGCGGCCGGGATGGTCGCGGGCGAGGCGTTGATGGGCGTCGCGACGGGCGCTCTGGTCACGGCGGGAGTGCGGCTGCCGATGTTCTGATGGCCGCGCCGCTCCGCGAGAAGAAATTCCAATTTGAGTAGGGCCGTCGTCTCGCCGGCCTGCCACGAAGATTCGAGGGCGACCGTCGGTGGACTTGCAGGCTCCAGCTGGGGCGGGCGGGCCGCCCGCCGCTACTCAGACAGTGATTTGCTATGTTCCTTCGCATGCGATCCAACTCATCTATCGCGGCAGTCATCATCATCGTGGCTTCGATCGCTCTGAGTTTCGCGGCGATCGCTCTGGCGCAGGGCCCTTCGCGAATAGAAACCCAGGTCGTGTTCTACACTCCGGCGGTTCCGGCTGGTGCGGCGCAGGAAGGATCGTGCTGGACGCGATCGATTGCGCTCGATCGGCCGGGGGCATGGCGATGCATGGTCGGTAACGCGATCCACGATCCGTGCTTCCAAGTTCCCCCGCATCAGGATGAAGTCGTTTGCGGCGCGGACCCTGCCCTCGGCAAAACCGGATTCGTAATGAAGCTGACCAAGCCATTTCCCACCGACGTGCCGCCGCCCTCGGGGTCGCCTGCGCCATGGATCATGCAGCTTGCAGATGGGTCCGTATGCGAGCCCTTTACCGGCACGCGGCCGCCAATCAATGGCGAACCGGCGCCGTGGTTCTGCATCAAGCCCGGAGTCGAGCCGAGTCCTCGCACGAATTCTCTCGTGACCAAGGTGAATCAGGGCACGCCGTGGACCGTGGAACGCTTTGCGGAATCGGCAGTGTCGATGGGAAATCCGGCGACCGAAAGGCGCAAGGTCGAGGCGCAGATCGTTCCGGTCGTGAAGGTGTGGCAGTAGTTCGGACGCGGCTACGAATTGATCGGAGTCACTTGCGCAGTTTTCTCAACTGCCGCGAGGTCAGCATCCAGAGCAGTTCGGCGCCGCCGCGTTCGAGGCGCGACGGCACTTGCAGTGCGATACATCCGCCTTTCTTGAGGTCGAGTTTGGGTGTATCGGTCGAGCCCGTCATCAGCAGTGCGGCCAGCGCGCTAAGTTGCGGCTCGTGTCCAACGATCATCATGTGCTTCTGCTTGGCGAATGATCGCAGCGCAGCCGCAGCCTCATCCGCGGGAACTCCCGTGGCGAGAGCGGGAAGAACCTGGGGCGGAGGAGTGTTGGCATAGGCCGAAGCGACTATCTCGGCGGTCTCGGTGGCGCGCGCCAGCGGACTGGTCAGAATCGCATCGAACCGGAGGCCATACTCGCGCATCCCCTCGGCGGTATCGCGCATTTTGTCGCGACCTTTGGCCGTCAGCTTGCGGGCGCCGTCGTCACCGCCCGACAGCGCTTCCTCTGCGATTCCGTGGCGAAGGATGTAGAGAATCATGCTGCGTTCACCGTGGCCGGTTCCTCATGCAAAGGTTTGCTCACAGGAGTTTCTTTGCCCTGGCGGCGGATTTCATCGAGAGCGTCCGCTATTGCGCCGCTCTTCTCGAGCTTACGCCACGCTTTGATGCATCGCCGGGCGAGCTTGGCGGAGCGGTTCCTTAGCGATTGCGCCATCGCGCCCGCCGCGAGCACCGCTCCCGGGGCGACGCCCGCAGTGTGAGGAAACCCGATCAACCAGACGATCGCGACGGAAACGTCATTAAGGCTGCCCAACAGTTCCTGCAGCTCTTCGAGCCGGGCCAAAAGCCGGCGGCAGCGCTTGCCGCCAAGCGCGGACAGCATTTCGATTGCGTACCGAAGCCGTTTTACGCGCACGCGCAGGCGATGGATCGTTGCGGGCGGCGAGCTCGCATTTAGTTCTGCGCCGGCGTGCGCGGCGGCTCGCGCGATCGGCCGGAGCATCGAGAAGGCATTCACACCCAGAATCGCGTCGGGGCCCGTTTTGCGGAGCCGCGGCCGGTCGAGCCGTGCGAGCATCGTGCGATAGTGTCTGGATGCCAGCACTTTGCGGAGTTGGGCGAGTTTCTCGGAGCGTTCGCGGTCCAGCGTCGCGTAGATGGTCGCCAGCGATTCTGCCACCGCGGGATCGAGCTTTGCCGCTCGTTCGCGCAATGCGCCCGCAGTGATCTCGCGCTCGCGCGCGGCGCCCGCCGCTTGCGCCATCCAGGTCAGGTCGCGTTCGATTGTATTCACGTAGCCCGCGTGGGTGATGCTGGCGAAGAGCTGAAGCGTAGCCCGCAGGCGGCGTGTCGCAACGCGAAGCTGGTGAATCGGTTCAGTTTCGCCTGCGGCGGCTGCGGGGTGATGGCGTTCGAGCGCGAAACGTCCGTATGCGATCGCCGAGGTCGCGCTTGCGGCAAGAGTCTCTTCCGGAGTGAGGACCAGCTTGGGCGGCGGCGCAGGTCTGGGCGCGGGCTCCGGCGCGGGCGCGACCGCGGATGTTTCAGGCGCTTCGACCGGAGCCTCAGGCGCCTCAATCGGTGGCGTTTCGGCTTCCACGGCCTACTCCTTGCGCGTCGAAGCCGGCAATTTCTCCTCGCCGTTGCTGCCGTTCCTGGCGGGATCGGCATTTCGTAGATAGTTCATGATGTGCGATCGAAGCTGGGATTGCAGTTCCTCGATCGGCGCCCGTGCGTCGATCGTGATGAATCCGAACTCGGAAGCAAGGTGACGATACTCCTCGATGAGCCGGGTCTGATAGCGCTGAAATGATTCGAACAGGTCGGTGCCGAGCGCCAGATGCATCCCGGACTCCCAATGGTCCATACCCTTGCCCTGCACCACTCGGGGAATGAGCGTGGCCACGTCGATGTCGAGGTAGATGACGAGGTCGGGCACCAGCCCGACGCCAAACACATCGCGCGTCCACCCTGGGTCGGCGCCCATCACCATGTTTCTTGCGAATGCGGTGTACATATACCGGTCGGCAATGACGATGAACCCCGCCTGCAGCGCGGGGAGAATTTCGTGTTCGAGCCGATCGGCAAAATCTGCGGCATAGAGCAGGCTGAAAGTTGTGACGGTGAGCTGATGGCCGGCCTTGGCCTCGTTGATCGTTTCGGACAGCAGGGGTGACCGGGTCCATCCGGTGTTGCTTACGGCGTAGCCTTCGAGTTCCAGCCACGGGCGCAGGAGATCGATCTGGGTGGAACGGCCGACGCCGTCGGTACCCTCAATTGCGATCAGATGACCGGGCAGCCGCTTCTCGGAGAGGTACGGAAGGCCGTGTCCGGACCAGCTTTTACCGCGACTGGGTCGTGACATGGTTTCCTTTGGCGCGGTTGCTGTCATAGTCGCGCAGCACGTCCTGAACGATACTTCGGAACATCCGTTGCTGCTCCGGTATCTCCCCGGTCGCATCTATCGTGCGCAAGCCGAACTCGCGCGTGAGTTCGTCATAAATTTCCAGCACCCGGCTCTGGAAAATACGGAAGCTTTCTGCCGGGTCGGCGGACAGCCCCACGTCCATGCCGGCCTCGTGATACTTCAGCTTCGCGCGCCCCGCCAGCAGGCGTTCGAGCGACACCTCGATGGGCACGCGGAAATAAAGGGTCAGGTCCGGACGCAGCGCAAAGCTGTAAACCGCGCGCACCCATTCAGGATGGACGCCGCGGGCGACATCGCGCGCGAAGGCGGTAAACACGTACCGGTCGGCCAGCACGATCATCCCGGCCTGAAGCGGCGGAAGAATCTGGTAGGTGAGCCGGTCCGCGAAGTCGACGGCGTGCAGCAGGCTGAAGGTGGTCGGCGTCAGCAGGTTTTTCTTCTTGCCCCGGCTCATCGATCGCCGCACCAGCCGCGACGAATTCCACTCGGTAAAAATGACCGGGTAGCCGCGCGACCGGAGCCATCGCTCCAGCAGCATCAACTGAGTCGATTTGCCGGAACCATCGATGCCCTCGACGGCGATGAGCCGCCCCGGGTAAGGATGCGGCGAAGCGAGCAGTCCCCTCGTTGCCGGCTTGCCGGTTGACGCATCTACGCGCCCGTTGGGGCTTGGGTTCGCGTTAAGGACACTTATCGAGCCAGCGTCACCTGGCGTTCCAGCAGTCGTGATAGGAGGTCGGTCCTTCTCTCGCATGTCCATAGTTCGAGGTCAGCTTTTTCCTTGTTTGAGTCGACCCCGATAATCAGCCGTCCGGGCGAGTAGCTTACTTCGATATTCTTAACCACACCAAAGTGAGTCCGGTCCAGCGCATCGGCGATTCGAAGAATCGCGGCGAACCCGCGTACCCAGCGGCGCTTCGGTCCGGGCAACGCGCTCAACTCCGGCGAGTCTACCTTGGGCGCCTGCTTGCGGTGGCCGCGCGCCGCCTGGGCGATTATCTCGATCTCGTCGGGCTCGAAGCCAAACAGTTCAGCATTTTTGATGAGATAATACGAGTGCCGATTATGACGGTCGTGATCGATGGCGTGTCCGACGTCATGCAGCAGGGCCGCATACTCCAGCAGCTCACGCGAGGGCTTGGGCAGGCCCAGCACCGGCGCGGTCGCATCGAAGAGCCTTAGCGCAAGTTTGGCGACGTGACGGCCATGTTCGTTGGTGCCGACGAAACGTGCGGCCAGCGCGTTGACCGATCTGCGGCGCGCATCGGCCGCGCTGTCGCCGCGTGCGGCCTTCAGCAGGCTTAGGATCAGCCCTTCGCGCAGCGCCCACGAGCATGCAACCAGCTTAGGTACCCCGGAGCCCTTGAGGATGAAGTCGACGAGCGCACCCGCCGCGGGCATCAGGTCGACCCGCTTGGCGTCCATTCCGGGCAGTTCCGCGCGCAGCGCGGCATTGGCGGTGACGAGGTCACGTGAGAGCTTGGAGATTTCCACCGCCGAAGCGCTCGCCCCGTGCAGGCGACCCAGCTCTTCGCCGCGCAGCGATCGCGCCATCGCGACCAGGGTATTGATCGTGCCCGAAGTGCCGATGGCGTCTACGGCTCCGGCCTTGCGAACCCTGCGCAGAAGCGCGCCAATCTTGTTCTCCAAGTGCGCTTCGAGCTTGCGCAGTTGCGCCTGGGTCGGAGGGTCGTCGACCAGGAAGCGCTCTGCCAGTCTCGCCACACCGAGTTTCGCGCTGTGCATCCAGAGCGGGCGGCCATCGCGAACGAGAACCAATTCGACGCTGCCTCCCCCCACATCGACCAGGAGATGAGGTCCGCCATCGAGACCGAAAGCGTGTTGGGCAGCTTGAAAAATGAGCCGGGCTTCCTCGACGCCGGAAATGACTTCTACTGCGATGCCGGTTTCGCGGCGGATTCTCCTGATGAACGCAGTCCGATTCTTGGCCTCGCGCACAGCGCTGGTCGCTACCGCGCGAAGTTTGCCGACTTTTCGGACACGGGCCAGCCGCCCGAAATTGGTAAGCGCGCCGATCGCGAGATCCATCGCCTCGTCGGTCAGCCGGCCGGTCATAAAGGAACGCCGCCCGAGCCGCACCATCTCTTTGACGCGATCGACCACCTCGAGGTGGCCGTCGCGGGTGGCGTCAGCGACGATCATGTGTACGGAATTGGATCCGACGTCAATTGCGGCAAGCCGCATGCAAGGAGAGTAGCGGCTTAGATTCCCGTTGTCACCATCAGGGACCACGTTTCAACATCGCGAGTGATCTGGCTTGCGATCATTACGCGCAGGTTACGCTTCGAATTTTCTTCCGCGAGCGCATCGAGCGGTGAAAGGCAGCGGTGCCTCAGCGGAGCGCCTTGGATAGTATGATCCCTGGAGCAATTGGGCAGGTTTAGTGGGAGTTGCGACCAAAGCACCGCTCGAGCCTTTTGAGCACTCCGTGCCGACGCATAAGTGGCTGATCGCGATTGCGGTCATGCTCGGCACCACGCTCGAAGTGCTCGATACGTCGATCGTCAACGTCGCGTTGCCGCACATGCAGGGCACCTTCTCCGCGAGCGTTGACGAGATCGCATGGGTGTTGACGAGCTACCTGGTGGCCAACGGGATCATGATCCCAATGACGGGATGGATTTCCGCCCGCTTCGGCCGTAAACGCTACTTCCTGACCTCAGTCGGCGTATTCGTGGCCGCATCGGGGCTGTGCGGCGCCGCGCAATCTCTCGATCAGATGGTGGTGTTCCGGCTGATTCAGGGTGCGGCCGGCGCTGCGATGATTCCTTCCTCCCAGGCGATCCTGATGGAGACATTTCCGCCCAACGAGCAACAACTCGCGATGGCGACCTGGGGGATGGGCCTGATGGTGGCGCCAATCATGGGGCCGACCCAGGGCGGATGGATCACCGACAACTGGAACTGGCGCTGGAATTTCTACATCAATCTGCCGGTCGGCGCGCTCGCGTTCCTGATGGTCTACACATTCGTGCACGACCCCGCCTACTTGCGAGCCCATCGCGCGCGCGGCGGCAAGGTGGACTACCTCGGGATGGCTCTGCTGGCGCTGAGTCTCGGCCTGATGGAGATCGTGCTCGACCGAGGCCAGCGCGCCGATTGGTTCTCATCGCCATGGGTCGTGTACTTCACTGCCGCCTCGGCGGGGTTGTTCATCTGGCTGGTCTTCCACGAACTCAAGTACTCAGAGCCAATTCTGGATCTGCGCATCCTCAAGATTCCGGTCTTCAGTTTTTCGGTCTCGCTGATCGTCGCGATGAGCTTCGCACTCTATGGGACCGGGTTACTCAACCCCATCTTTCTTCAGGAGCTGCTCGGCTATAGCGCGTGGAGAGCAGGCCTCGTACTCGCGCCCCGCGGACTCGGCACGATGGTGGCGATGCTGCTAGTGGGGCAGCTTGCGCGTGCCCGTTTCGATACGCGGCCGTTGATAGGGTTGGGGTTCGTGATGATGGCTACGGCCTTGTGGACCATGTCGCGCTGGGACATGCAGGTCAGTACATGGGTGGTGGTATGGCCAAGCATCGTGATGGGGTTCGGGATGGGGATGATCTTCCCGACGCTGTCGGCGACGACTCTCTCATGCGTCAAACGCGAGCGGATGGGCTATGCGGCGAGCCTGTACAACATGACGCGCAACGCGGGAGCGGCGATTGGCATCTCCTACATGACAACCGCGCTCGTCGATCACGAACAGATCCATCAGTCGTACCTGGTCGAGCACTTCTCGGTGTTCGACGCATGGAAAATGAGCGCCGTTGGCGCGCATGCTCCGGGCGCGCACACTTTCCAATACCTGCCGGAGCTCATCACAGGGCAGAAGCAGGGAATCGGCGGCGTTTACGGGATGATCCAGGCGCAGGCGGCGATGCTGTCGTTCAACGACATCTACCGGACGCTCGCGTTCGTGATGATCATTCTGATCCCGAGCTTCATCCTGCTGCGCCGCGCGCAAGGCGGCAGCGAAATGGCGCATTAACCCAGATCTGGGCGGGTACAGCGGAATCAGCCCGGAGGCTAATCCGGCATCGCAACGAGCGAGCGCTGAAATGCATCCAGCGCAGGTGCGTCGAAGAGGATGAACTCGACGCGCTCCACTGAAGTTGCGCCGCCAAGGTGAGCGCGGACTTCCTCCAGCATCACTTCGGCGCATCGATTCATCGGGAAGCCGGCTATGCCGGTGCCGATCGCCGGGAACGCTACCGACCTGAGCCCTTTTTCTTTTGCACGCAGCATTGAGTTGCGGGTCGAGGCGCGCAGATTCTCTTCCGTGGTGCGGCCGCCCAGTTGCATGCTCGCGGCATGGATTACGTGCCGCGCCCGAAGGTTTCCGCCGCCGGTGATCGCGGCCTCGCCCAGCGCAACCGAACCGATACGGTCGCACTCCGCCTGGATGGACGGGCCGCCTTTTCTTCGGATGGCTCCCGCCACGCCGCCGCCGAGCTGCAAATCATTGTTCGCGGCATTGACGATCGCATCGGTCGCCGCCTCGGTAAGATCGCCCTGGCTGATGATGATTTTGTTACGCCATCCGCCTGTCATCGCATGCTCCCCGGCGGAACGCGTCCGCCCGATTCATCTGCTATTATCTGACCTGTCCGCGATGATCCAAGGACTCGTGGCGATGAGGATGGGGAGAGGGCAGGGCGCTACCGCGGCGATCGCGATATGCGCGGCGTTCATCTTCGGGTGCGGCCGCACGCCGAATCATCCGGCCGGATATATCCAGGTCGACATCGAGACCTCGCCAACTTCCACTGATCCGCGCTTCGCGATCGACGCAATTTCGTCGCGGGTCAACGAATTGGTCTTCGACTCGCTGGTCAGGATCGACCCCAGCGGCCAATTCGTCGGCGACCTCGCCCAGAGCATCGAGCGTCCGGACGACACCACGATCATATTCCACCTCAAGTCGGGCATCCGCTTCAGCGACGGACGCGAGCTGACCGCGCGCGACGTCAAGTTCACCTATGACGCGATTCTCGATCCGTCTTCGATGTCGCTGAAACGAGCGGGGTTTGTGGAACTGAAGTCGATCGAAGCCGCGGACGACTACACGATAGTGATGACCACGGCACACCCATTCGCGCCCGCGATCGAAATGGCGATGCAGGAAATCGTACCTGCGGGGTCGCCCCTTCCACGCACCAGCACCGCGCCCGGACCCCCAGGTACCGGGGCCTTCAAAATGGTGCGCTACGTGCGCGACGACGCGGCGTGGCTCGATCGCAATCCGTACCGGCCCGCACAGGCCGGCGAGCCGCTGGGGATCGTGTTCAAGATCGTGCCCGATCCGACGGTGCGCGCGCTGGAGCTGACCGAAGGCGTGTGCGATCTGTCCGAAAACAACATTGAGGCGGACGTCCTGCCGTATCTCGGCGCGCAGCCCAACGTTCTGGTGAACGAATCTCCCGGTACCACGTATCAATACCTGATTCTGAACTTTCGCAATCCGCAGCTTCGCGACGTACGCGTGCGCCGTGCGATCGCGTATGCGATCGATCGGGATGCGATTGCGAATTCATTCCTGCGCGGAACCGCCCGCGTGGCGAGCGGAATGCTTGCGCCCGAGAACTGGGCATACGATGGCAGCGTGACGAAATATAGCTACGACCCGGCCAAAGCACGGCAACTCCTCGATGATGCGGGATATCATACTGGCGCGGATGGGATGCGTGATCTGAGATTTCTCTACAAGACGACGCCGGAGGGTAGTCGGTTGGCGGAAGTGATGCAGGCGATGCTCCGCCAGGTCGGGATTCGAGTGGAAATTCGGAGCAACGAATTTGCAACCTTCTACAGCGACCTTCAGAGCGGTAATTTCGACCTCGCCTCGAGCAGATGGATCGGAATCAACGATCCCTATCAATATTCCCTGGGTTTCGATTCGAAGATGATCCGTCCGCCCGGTCTCAATCGGGGCGCATACGCGAATCCGGAGATGGACACGCTGGTCGAGGAGGGCGCGCGTACGATCGATCCGGCGAAGCGCCGCGCTATCTATGCGCGCGTGCAGGAACTAGCTGCCCAGGACCTGCCGTACATCTCGTTGTGGTGGCTTCAGAACGTGGCGGTGCTGAACCGCGAGGTGGCAGGATTCGACCCGTACCCCAACGGAAGCCTTCGGTCGCTTGCGACGGTCAAGCTGGTCGGCCCCAACGGTTCGGAGGCCTCGGAGTGACGCGCTACTTCCTGCGCCGGCTCCTGGCATTGATACCGGTGGCGATCGGAGTCGCGACGCTGACCTTCGCGATGATTCATCTGGTGCCGGGCGATCCGATCGTTGCGATGCTCGGCGAGACTGCGGCGCCCAGTGATGTCGTCGAGATGCGTCATCGCCTGGGTTTGGACCGTCCGCTCGGTAAGCAGTGCCTCGGTTTCGTCGGCGGGCTGGCCCGGGGCGACCTGGGCGAGTCGATTTCCTACCGGCGGTCGGTGGCGAGCCTGATCGCCGAGCGGTTTCCCGCAACTCTCGAACTGACCGTTGCTGGTCTCATAGTGGGATTGCTGATCGCGTTTCCGCTCGGAATCATCTCGGGTGCCAGGCCCGGCGGCGTGGGAGACGTGGGGGCCATGGGATTTGCGATTATGGGCATCTCTATTCCGCACATCTATCTGGGCCCTCTCCTGATGATTCTGTTTTCGCTTGATCTGCGCTGGTTGCCGCTGACGGGGCGCGGCGGGCTTTCGCACTTGATATTGCCTGCCGTGACACTTGGTACTGCGCTCGCCGCGGTTCTCGCGAGGATGCTGCGCCAGAGTCTGATCGTCGTGCGCGAGAGTGACTACATTCGCACCGCGCGCAGCAAGGGACTGAGCCCGATGACCGCGATGATACGTCACGGACTGCGCAACGCGATGACGCCGGTCGTCACACTGATCGGATTACAGGCGGGAGCTCTTCTGACCGGCGCCTTGATCATTGAAGTCATTTTTTCGTGGCCCGGTATCGGGCGGCTGTTAATCAGTGCGATAAGCGCGCGCGATTATCCGTTGGTCCAGGGATGCGTCCTGACTTTCGCGCTGACCTATGTCGTCATTAACATGGCGACTGACCTTGCGTATGCGATGATCGATCCGCGCGTGAGGCTCGATTGAAGCGGCTCGCCCTCAATCCTTCGCTGGCGGCCGGCGTGGCTATCGTTGTGATCGTCATTGTGACGGCCGCGATCGGGCCGCTGATCGCGCGCGCGGATCCGTTTGCGATTAATCTCAGCAATTCGCTGGCGGGGCTGAGCACGGCGCATCCCTTCGGCTGCGATGTGCTCGGCCGCGATGTGTTTGCGCGTGTGATGTCCGGAGCGAGGTTGTCTTTGAGCGTGGCGCTTTCGGTGGTGGCGTTCTCATTGATCGTTGGGAGCCTGATCGGGGGAACGGCCGGGCTTTTGGGGGGATGGATCGACGAGACAGTTATGCGCGCGGTCGATATCGTGCTCGCTTTTCCCGGCATACTGCTCGCAATCGCGCTGGCCGCGATCCTCGGCCCGGGAATCGTCGACCTGGTTATCGCGCTTACCGCCATGGGGTGGACGACCTACGCGCGTCTGGTGCGCGGCGAAGTGCTCTCGCTCCGCGAGCGTGAATACGTACATGCGGCCGAGACGCTTGGCGCGCGGCCAGCGCGCGTGCTGATTCGCCATTTGCTGCCTGCGATGGCCGGTCCGGTCGCGGTCCAGGCGACCTTCGGCGTGGGCGGGATTGTCGCCGCGGAAGCCGCGCTTTCATTTCTGGGTCTGGGCGCGCTGCCACCCACACCAAGCTGGGGGAACATGCTCGATGCCGGCCGTGCGTTCCTGTTAGTAGCGCCGAATCTGACGATGGCACCCGGTATTGCAATCGGCGTCACGATTCTCGGCTTCAATCTGCTCGGCGATGGGCTCGCTCAACTCGCGGGCACGCGATCGTGAACGGTGTGCGCCACCGGCGAAGTTCATGCTACAGCTTTGCGTTCGAGGTCTTTTTCCCGAATGGACGTGAAGGAACTCACGGAGCGGCTCGCACGCTTCATCGCGGGTGACGGCGGCTTCGCCACCGTAAAAATGGAAAACCTGCGCCGGATGCCGGGTGGCGCGTCGCGCGAAATATGGTCCTTCGACGCTGCGATTGAGGAAAACGGCGCGACGACGCGGCGCGCGCTGGTGCTGCGGCGTGACCCGGGTGAGCATCGAATCGACACCAGCCGCAGCCACGAGTTCATGGTGCTTCGTGCAGCCTTCGAGGAAGGCGTACCCGTTCCCGAGGTTTTCTGGCTTTCTGAAGATGCAGCGGTGCTAGGCGCCAGCTTCTTCGTCATGGCGAGGGTCGACGGCGAAACGCTTGCGCGCCGCCTGCTGCGCGACGACGAATATGCGCGTGCGCGTGAAGTCATGCCCGGACAGCTCGCGGAAATCCTTGCGCAAATCCATCGTATCGATCCGAAAAAGCACAAGCTCGATTTCCTGACCGAACCCGCCGAGAACGCGGCCCTGACCGAAGTCCGGCGTTACGAAGACAATTTTCGCAAGCTCGCGCTGGAGCCGCATCCCGCCTTCGAGCTGGCGTTCAGGTGGCTGCTCGGGCGCATTCCGAAAACTCCGCGCAAGACGATAGTCCACGGCGACTACCGAATCGGTAACGTGATCTTCGGGCTGGAAGGCGTCCGGTCGATTCTCGACTGGGAACTCGCGCATATCGGCGATCCGATGGAAGACGTGGGCTGGATGTGCGTGCGCGCATGGCGCTTCGGCAATGACGTGAAGCCCGTGGGTGGACTCGGAACACGCGAGGATTTCTTTCGTGCCTACGAGAAGGCGAGTGGAATCTCCGTCGATCCGGAGGCGGTGAGATTTTGGGAAGTGTTCGGCAACCTGCGATGGGGAATCATTACTATCAGCCAGGCGCGGACCCATCTCGACGGCTACGTGAAGAGCGTCGAGCTCGCCAGTATCGGACGGCGCACGGCGGAAACCGAACTGGAACTGTTGAATCTGATTGAGTAGCGCGCCGCACGCGCGCGGAAACCAATATGCAAGACCGACCCAGTGCAATCGAATTACTCGAAGCGGCGGCCGACTTCGTCGACCGGGAGATCGTTCCCGCCACGGAAGGCCGCATGCAGTTTCAGAGCCGCGTCGTAGCCAATGTAATGTGAATCGTGGCGCGCGAAATCCAGTTGGAAGATCCGTTCGTGCGCACCGAGGCACGGGCTCTCGCCGCCCTGCTCGGCGAAAAGGAGCCGCACGTTCACGGACTCGATGACTTGCGCAAGGCCGCCTTCAAGCTGAACGAGCAGTTGAGCGCGAAGATTCAGAGCGGTGAGGCCGACAGCGGGCCGTGGCGCGGAGAGGTGCTGAAACTGGTGCGCCAGGCCGTCGAGGACAAGCTCAGAATTGCCAATCCGCGTTACGTGGAAGGGGATATCAAAACGCGTACCAAGGCCGGCGGCGGAGCCTAACAGCGGTTAGGCGCGATGCCGCGCGATGTGGTAGACGTTTCACAACGAACATTCGACGCGGTTAAAGGAGTGAACGATGGCCGAGCGCAAAGTGGTCCTGCTCGAGCAGGACGATCTGATGCATCCGAACACGGGCGAAACGAATTTCAACGAGAGCGCCTACTACAATTTCTTCGATCGCAGTCAGCGGCTGGGCGGCTTCGTGCGGATGGGCAATCGGCCCAACGAAGGCAACGCCGAGATGACGATATGCCTTTACCAGCCGGATGCGACGGTGGGCTTCATGTTCCAGCGTCCCGAAATCAAGAACAACGACGCGCATGACGCCGGAGGACTGAAGTTTCAGGTAGTCAAGCCGTTCGAGCATCATCGCGTTAGCTACTCGGGAAAAATCTGTACGCTCAAGAATCCCCTGGAAATGGCGGACCCGGCCAAGGCCTTCAAGAGCAATCCCTATGCGCGAGTTAATCTCGAGCTGGACTATCGCGCGACTGCGCCCGGATGGGGTGGTGAGCTGCGCGAAAGGAGCGGCGACCAATGGGTCTCGCCGAAGAACGATGGCGACCCCAGTGCGCAATTCGCAAAGGGCCATTTCGAACAGCTAGGACACGCGACCGGGACTATCAAGATCGGCGAGCAGGAATACAAATTCGACGGACTGGGATTGCGCGATCATAGCTGGGGTCCCCGCTATTGGCAGGCGCCAAAGTACTATCGATGGCTGACGATGAACTTTGACGAAGGGTTGGGCGGAATGGCGACAGTTACCGTCAACCGCGACGGAAGTGAGCATCCGGGCGGATTTATCGCGCGCAAAGGCCAGCCGACGGTGAATATTCGCAAAGTCGAGATCGAGACCGAATTTACCGGTGAGCAGAAACTGCACGATCGAATCAAAGCGACCGTTCACACCGAATCGAGCGCCGAGCCGATCGTAATCACCGGCAAGGTGATCTCGATGATTCCGCTGAGAAACCGCCGTGCCGGGATGGTGACCAGAATCGCCGAAGGAATGACCGAGTGGCGATGGGGCGACAAGGTTGGCTACGGCCTTGCTGAGTACCTGGATCACATCGAGGAATAAAGAGCGGGAAACTTAACCACCAAGGCACAAAGGCACCAAGTCGGAATCTCCTTTCCAGTGTCTTGGTGCCTTAGTGGTAAAACTTACGACTTCTCTTTTAGCGCGCGGAGGCTTTCCAGATACGGTGCGCGGGCAACGCCGCGCTCCGTGATAATCGCGGTCACGAGTTCGGCCGGAGTCACGTCGAACGCCGGATTGAAAACGGCTACGCCTTTCGGCGCGACCTGCTTGCCCGCGAATTCCACGATCTCTTTCGCGGCACGCTCTTCGATCGGAATAGCCTCGCCCGACGCGCAATTCAAATCGATCGAAGACAGCGGCGCAGCCACATAGAACGGCACGCCATGGCGGCGCGCCATTACCGCGAGCGGATAGGTGCCAATCTTGTTCGCGACATCCCCGTTGGCTGCCGTCCTGTCCGTTCCGACGATCACGCAACTGATGCGCCCCTTGGACAGGACCGTGGCCGCCATATTGTCGGCTATGACGGTAACGGGAATGTGATCCTTGCGGAGTTCCCAGGCGGTCAGGCGCGAGCCCTGCAGGAAGGGGCGCGTCTCGTCCGCGAACACTTCAACTTTCTTGCCTGCTTCGCGCGCCGCGCGAATAATGCCGAGCGCCGTACCGTATCCTGCCGTGGCGAGCGCACCCGCGTTGCAATGCGTGAGCACTACGGAAGGATTGTCGAGCAGCTCCGCTCCGTACCGGCCCATCGAACGATTGACGGCCAGGTCTTCTTCGTAGATCGCAATTGCTTCCCCGCGCATCGTGCGGAACAAGCCGGCGGCGTCTTGATGGAGGTTTTCCGCGAGCACGCGGCCCATCCGCTCGACCGCCCACGCCAGGTTGACGGCAGTAGGGCGCGTAGCGCGTAGCGTTTTCGCCACGGTCTCAAAGCGCTTGCGCGCTTTTTCGCCGCTCGTCCCCTTGATACCCAGCGCCACGCCCATCGCGGCGGCGACTCCGATTGCGGGAGCGCCTCGGATGACCATCGTGCGGATAGCTTCGGCGACGCCCCGATAGTCGCGATAGGTACGCACCACTTCGCGGTTCGGTAGCAGCCGTTGATCGATCATCCGGACGGCATCGGTGCGCCACTCAATAGTTTTAATTGCCATGCGAGAATATCTGGCGGATAGATAAACTTAGTCTGTCAGAATGCGAGCCGTGACACCATTGCAGGTGTCTAACGGCCCGCACCTTCGGCCTGAGTACCTATAAAATACTCAGGCCGCGGAAATCAGAATGTTCGGTGAAAAGTCAGACGCGCTCGTAACTTCCGCGAGTCTTGCGCTTGGCAGTACCGGCATCAATCCATCGCGTTATCGCCGCGAAGATCTCTGATGGGCGCTTTTGCTTCAGGCCGCGGACTTTGCGCACGTCGGAGGCCTTGAACTGCTTGGGCATCTGCTTGAGAACGACGCTCCAGTTGATACGGCCGCGTGATGCGCCCCCGGATGCGGGTGCAGCGGTAGTCTTTCCGGAACCGCCCAGCAGTTGGCTAAGCCGCATCTCTTCTTCCTTGAGTCGCGCGAGCTCGCTTTCCTTGGTACGAATCTGGGTTCTGAGGTTTCCCAACAAAGTACGAGCCTGACGCTGGACTCGCTGAAAAGCGGAAGTAACTCCGCCTAAACTGCTACGTGGCATTTGACTAGCTCCTTGCGTAACGCGAAAAGCGGAAGATTAAACTTCAACCTACATAATATCGCAGTCAACTACAAGCAATCATTTGACCCGTCAGTAGCTACCGGAAAAGGAGACTGGACTTCCTATCAAGTCGCCATCCAGCTGCTCATGGAACGACCACCGAGCCGCCACTGATGCTGACAACTTCGCCCGTAATGTACGATGACATGTCGCTGGCGAGGAACAATGCAAGATTCGCCACGTCGTTGGGTTCTCCCAGTCTTCCCATCGGATTGCGACGCTTGGCCGCTTCGAACATGCCGCTGGGATAAATGCGTTCGAGGAACTGGTTGTAGATAACGCCCGGCGCAATCGCATTGACCCGAATTCCCTTGCCCGCCACCTCCGCCGATGCGGCCCGCGTCAGTCCCATGACGCCCGCCTTGGCCGCGCAATACGGCGCTTCGCCATCGCCCGCCGCGATCCATCCGGCGGCGGATGCCATATTCACGATCGCTCCCGCACCCTGCTTGATCATGTGCGGCAGCACGGCGCGCATCGTCCAGAACGTTCCGCGCAAGCATACATTGATAACCAGATCCCAGGTCTCGTCCTTTATCTCCCAGATCGGTTCGAGCTTGTTGATGCCCGCATTGTTGAACAGGATATCGATACGGCCATGCCTCGCGATGGTCTTGCGGACCGCTTCATCGATCTGCTCGCGGCGAGTCACGTCGACCACGATACCCGTCACCTCGCGCTTGAATTGGCTGGATAGCTCCGCCGCGACATCCAAAGTGCGGCGCGGATGCGCATCGGTGACGACGACTTCCGCACCTTCTTCCAGGAACTTGCTCGCGACCGCATGGCCGATTCCCGCGCCGGCACCAGCGGTGACAAGAGCGACTTTTCCTTTGAGCAGCATCGTATCCTCCGTGTTCGATCATCCAGCGTTCGGTTGAGTCCGCATCGACTTTCTTGCGACTGCGGCACTGCCGCGGCCGCGAATGTTCACCTTGCTAGCCTATGTACTGCCTTAGCGCCATCGATTGTGCCTGTCGCGTCCTGGTCCGGAGACGACAGCCGAGGAAAACGAGAAATCGGCAGGATACGCATTTTTACGCATGGTTTTGTTTTCCACCTATGGGTTTTGTTTTCGTAAAACATCGTTCGTTCGATGGAGCGTATTCGTCTATAAGACTTAAATAGCGACTTACACGCAATTTTCAGAACGTTCGAATTTCAATTCGGATCGGATCGGTGACGCCGCAGACATCCCCTTACGATTAGCAACTCTTAGTCACGCAAATGATCGCTAATCACGAGCGATGTTGCCTATGTTTGTAAGAGTCACGGTGGTATAAAAGGGCCAACTTTCGAAAGGTGCGCGCCGTGGATCTTGCCTCAGCGACTGATTGATTGCCGACACATTTCCAGATTCGCGATACGGGAACGTGCCGACCACGGAAGTGGGGGCGAAGAGTTTGGGGGCACCGGGGAGAAGTTAATGGGTCGCAGATTGTACGTTGGGAATCTGGCTTGGACTGTGACTGATCAGGACCTGCAGGACGTATTTTCGGAAGCGGGGAAAGTCGACAGCTCGCAAGTCATAATCGACCGAGCGACAAATCGCTCGAGAGGGTTCGGCTTCGTGGAGATGGCCTCCGATGAGGCGGCGGAGGCCGCCATTAAGAAGCTCAACGGCAGGGACATCAAAGGTCGTCCGATCCGCGTCAACGAGGCGCAGGCTCGCAGCAATGACCGGCGCGCGTCGGGACCGCGCGATCGCTGACCTTATCTCGCGGTGTTGGTCGGGAACGGATTGATCGCGAGAATCCGCCCCGACGCAGCACTGCGGGCTCTCTTCTCTTCCAATCGTCCTCCCGGCTCCAGAGCACATAACAGAAGACTGCACGCTGAATTCCAGACAACTCTGCTTAACAATTCCCATAGGAATGATTGTCTCGCCGGACCCGACGTTAGGTCACTCGACGGTGCCGGGTAGAGCGTTTCGATCCTATTGGTTAGGTTAGGGGCGTGGATTTCATCACGATTGAAGCACAGAGCGAGCGGGCGACCATCGTCCCGGAAGCAGGATGCCAATGCTTCGAGTACCGGGTCGGATCGCTCGATGTCGTAGCAGGTCCGGCCACCCTCGATGTGTGGCGCGAGCATCCGTTTCGCAGCGGCATTCCCCTGCTGTTCCCATGGCCCGGCCGCGTGGCCAATGGAGTCTTCCACTTCGGCGGACGCGAAATTCGCTTGCCGCTCAACGAGCCGGCCCACGGCCATGCGATCCACGGACTCTCGTGGAATTGCGCGTTCCAGGTCACGCGCCGCGGACCGTACTATGTGCACACGGCGCTCGACTCATCTTCCAACGCGGAACTTCAGCGCCTGTGGCCATATCCGTTCCTGCTTCAGATTGACTATGAAGTTGGCAACGGACTTCGCGTTCGTGCCGAGGTCAGAAACACCGGAAGCGAGCCGATGCCCTTCGGCCTCGGGGCGCATCCGTATTTTCACGCTCCGATCGGGGGCGCGGGAAAGCGCGAAGACCTGCTGCTGCAGGTTCCGGCGGCGGTCTCGCAATGGCCGTTGGACGACAGGATGATACCGACAGGCCCACCTGTTGCGCTGGCAGGTAAATGCGATCTTCGTACCCCGCGCAAGCTGGGAACCGAGAGCTACGACGATGCGTTTCATCTCGACCCCGCGCGCAATCCCGCGGATCCCTGCGGGCGGCTCGTGAACGCCGCGGCAAAGATCGCGATCGAGGTGCGCGCCGAAGCCGACTTCGGCGAGTTTGTGGCTTACGCGCCGCCGGATCGAACCGTGGTTGCGATGGAGCCGTACACGTGCGCCCCGGACGCTTTCAATCTTGCCGCGCGCGGCATCGCATCCGGCGTCCGCGTGCTCAAGCCTGGTGAGTCATTCGAGACCGGATTCGAGATACGACTCAGCGCCCCTTGAACTTCGGGTCGCGGCGCTCCGCCAGCGCGCGGGCGCCTTCGCGAAAGTCTTCGGTCATCAGCAGGGAACTCTGCGCCAGCATCTCCAACTCCATGAAGGTCATCTTGTCGAGACTGTGACCGCGATCGATGATGCGCTTGGCGAGTCCTACCGCGACCGGCGCATTACGCGCCATTTCGCGCGCGAGTTCTTCCGCCGCTGCGATATGCGCGCCGGGCGCGACGACGCGATTGACCAGGCCGATTCGTTCACCCTCATCCGCATCGATTAGCCGCGCGGTCATGATCAGTTCCTTGGCGCGCGCATAGCCTACCGTGCGCGTGAGGCGGGTGGTCCCGCCCACATCGGGGACCAGGCCGATGCGTACCTCGGGCATGCCGAGGCGGGTTCCCTTAGCCACGATGCGCGCGTCACAAGCCAGGGCGATTTCCAGGCCCAGACCGCCCGCGTAGCCGTGAATCGCGCCGATGACCGGCTTTTCGATCGCTTCGATACGATTGAGCGCGGCCTGCGATTCGCCGACGAAATGGCGAAAGCGGGCGAGGTCGGGGCCGCCACCCTGTCCCGACGTTGCGCCGGTGTCGTTCGAAAGCGAAGTGAAGTCGATTCCGGCCGAAAACACCTGGCCTTCGCCGTACAAGATAATCGCGCGGACTTCGGGCCGGCACACTTCCATCAATACCCGCGGCAACGCTCCGAGCATCGCTCCGCTCACGGCATTGCGTTTGTCAGGCCGATTGAGCCCGATGTACGCGAGTTCGCCTTCGATTCTGGATTTGATTATTTCTTCCGCCATTGACGGTTCCTCATCTCTGAAAATTGAAATTCACGTCCACCTGATCGGTCAGGGTTTCAGCAGCACTTTGAGCGCACCCTCGGTGCGCGCGTCGAAGATCTTATAGCCGTACGGAGTCTCATCGAGCGACAGCGTATGGCTGATTATCGGCCGCGGGTCGATTTTGCCGCGCTCGATGAGCTTTGCGAGATGCGGGATGTTGCTGCGGATGTTGGCCAGACCGGTGCGAAAGGTCAGGTCCTTCATAAACGCCATCATCATCGGGAAGCTGATTGACGGGTCGCTTATCACGCCGACCATCGACAACGCACCGCCGCCGCGAACCGCGGTGAACGCCGCTTCAAGCGCGGAGACATGACCGACCGCCTCGATCGTCACGTCGGCGCCGCGTCCATCGGTGTGGTCGAGGATTGTCTTCTGCGCTTCGGCGATCGTGACAGGAGTCGCGCCGAGCTTGCGCGCGAGTTCGAGGCGATAGGGAAAATTATCCACCGCGATAACTTCGGCGGGGCCGAAAAGCTGTGCGGCGATAATCGCGCACAGACCGACGGGACCGCATCCGAAGATGGCCACGGTATCGCCCGGGTGGATATCGCCGTTGATCGCGCCGAAATAGCCGGTGGGAAGGATGTCGGCCAGAAATATCGCCGCATCGTCGGTGACCGAATCCGGCAGCGCATAGCAGGTGTAATCGGCCAGCGGTACGGTAACGGCTTCGGCCTGCTCGCCGCCGATATCGCCGAAGGTTCCAGCGAAGTTCTTTCCGTAGCCAAATACTGCCGCGCCGCTGACCGAACATTGCGCGACCTGACCGCGGCGGCAAAAAAAGCATTCCCCGCACGCGACCGCGCCGGCGACCACCACGCGCTGGCCCTTTTTCAGATGTGAGACGCCCGCGCCGATCTCTTCGATTACGCCGACGCCTTCATGCCCGAGCACGAAGCCAGGCATGACCTGTTGATTGCCGTGATAGGAATGAAGGTCGGAGCCGCAAATCGCGGCCCGGGTGATCCGGACTATCGCGTCGGTGGGCGATTTGATGACCGGATCGGGTACTTTTTCTATGCGAACGTCGCGTGGACCATGAAAAACCGTTGCTTTCATCGGGCGAGCCTCTCGAGCGCGGCGATCAGCCTGGCCGCGCATCCTTAGCGGCGGGATAATTGCACAGATCTGTTCGGGATTGCAGCCGCCGCGAATCCCGTGTTAATTGCAGGACTTCCGGAGGGTTCGATGATTCAAAATGTAAAAAAGGTTCTTGCGCCTCTCGATTTCTCACAGCATTCAGCCGAGGCGCTCCGCGATGCATGGGAACTGACCAAAGACGTGAACGGTGAATTGCATATCGTTCATGTCGTGGCGCCCATCTTCACCATCGTCGAGCAGACCCGCGAGCTGATGCGGGAAAACGCGATGCAGGAGCAGGCCGAAGAGGAACTTACCCGGTTCAAGAAAGAGCTGACCGACGACTCGGTCAAGGTTACCACGGCCGTCCTGGTTGGGCCTCCCGCGCCGAAACTGGTCGAGTACGCGAAGGAAAACAATATCGACTTGATCGTGCTGCCATCGCATGGCCATACCGGAGCGGAGTTCGTGCTGATCGGTGGTGTAACCGAAAAGCTGGTACGCCAGGCCCCTTGCTCGGTGCTGGTATTGCGCCGCGCCTGAATCTCGATCGAGTCAGGAGCGCACGTTTTCGTCGAAGGAGAAAATCGAGATGAATGTCCAGGAGCAAAAGGAGCGTGCACTCACGTTCCTGAAGAATTTCGAGAAGCCGGACGCGAAGGTATACGAAGGTCTTATCGCTGACGATTTCGAATTCGAGATGATGGGCCGGCTGCCCGGCGTTGCGCCGATGAGAGGCAAAGAGGCGTTTCTCAAGGCGATGCCCGCGACGCTGAAGATGATGTTCCCCAACGGCCTCAACTTGAAGTTCCACACGATTATCGCCGAGGGTCCCCACGTAGCGATCCAGGCGGAATCGGATACGACCGCCGCGAACGGCAAGAAGTACGCGAATCGCTATCATTTCTATTTCCGGTTCGACGGCGATCGCATCGGGCAGGTCCGCGAGTACAACGACGTGAACCACGTTCGCGAGGTCTTCTTCAGTTGATCGTTGTCCTCGCGGTGCGCGGCTTGACGCTTGAGATCTGCGGTGGCCGAACGCTCCCGGCAACAGCTAACGGCACACCCGGTCGCGTGGTATGCTTCTCTTCCCGTAGCGGCTGCCCAAGTCTGCGCTGAAGCCGCCCCGGAACGCGATGGCATCCGAACAGGTTCAGCAAGACCCTATCCCGATCGTCAAGCCGGGCGTCTATAGCGACGGTCATCCGCTCGACACCGTTCACTACGTTGAGTGCAAGCTGATTCTGAAGCCGGACCGCTTCGTTTCGCCGCCGACTTTCCGCGAATTCGGCAAGATCGTAGCTCGCATGGCCGATGAAGAGGATGTCGGGTTCTCGGACAAGGGTGTCAAAGATCTGCGGCCGCGAATCCGCGAAGTGATTTTTCTCGACACCAAGGATTTCAGTCTCTACAACAACGCCTTCATCCTGCGCCGGCGCATCACCTACCAGGACGGATTTCCGGTGGGGGATCCCGAGATCGTCTTCAAATTTCGCCACCCAGACCTGCAGACCGCCGCCGAGATGGACGTGCGGCCGCACATCTTTGGCGACTACCGAATCAAGTTCAAGACCGAGGCCCTACCGCTGAAAGAAAAGCTCGGCGGCTACCGGCTGTTGTTTTCTCACAACGTGGAATTCAGCCTGCAAAGGCAGATGCAAAGCGTTTCGGTAGCGGCCCTTGCCGGATATTTTCCGGCCCTGGCGAAGCTCAGCAAGTCCGCCAAGAAGATCACCCTGGTGAATCACACCATCGTCGAGGAAGTACTCCAGGACCTCGGCGTGCTGGACTTCGGCAAAGGAGTGATCGCCAAGTGTAACGCGGCGCTATGGCGCGAACGCGGCGACCATCATCTCCTGGTGGGGGAATTTTCTTTCGAATGCAAGTTTAAACGGCGCAGCGATCTTCATGAGAAGGCGCTCGAACGCGTCAAACGATTCTTCATCGGGCTCCAGAATAAGGCCGCGGATTGGATCTCGCTGGGAACGACCAAGACCGGAATCGTCTACCATCTCAAGGGCAATCCGCCCCAGAGTCACGAGTAGTATCTCGCCCTCTCTCTACGACGCGAGTCCGAGATCGTGTGCTGCTGAGTGCCACCCGTTCAGGATCGGCAAAGCATCAATTGGGGGAATAAAAAGGGGCCAAGCGAATTGCTCCGCCCGGCCCGTCCGCCAACCGGGAAAAGGGGGGCAAACCCCGGCCAGCGATCTGATTGTACCCAACTTCGGACGGCTTGCAACGGTAAATTGAGGCCCGCCAACATTCCATTCGTTCAATTGAGAGCCGAAACGACAGGTTTTTGGCCCGTTTTTCAGCTGCCGCCCCCGATCGCAGGCAGAAAATGAACCTCGCTGGCCTCGCTCACCGGCTCAATAATTCCCCCCGGTCCAATCTCCCCGTCTATCGAAACCGCGATGGACGGCTTCAGGTCATCGCCTTCGAGCAGATGGTCCTCGATGCCAGGGAATTGGCGATTGAGGTCGGCGATCAGCTCGCGGACATTGTGCCCGCGGACCGTCACGCGCTCATGACCGTTGGTGAATTTGCGCAGCAGCGCGGGAATGACGGCGGTAGCCATGTTGAAACGGAAGAGCCGGGCCGTGACGACCCGGCTCTTCCGCCTTTCGATGATGAATCAGTCGGCAGCGGCCGATTGCGTTTCGTCGGCAGCGCGCTTCTTCAGGATTTCCTTCAGCAGCCGCGGCGGCGACATCGGAGTCTCCGTCATCCGTACGCCGGTCGCGCGATAAATCGCGTTGGCCAGCGCCGCCGGCGGCGGCACGATCGATACTTCGCCAACGCCGCGAACGCCCAGCGGGTGGCCGGGGTTCGGCACTTCGACGATGAGTGTCTCGATCATCGGCAAGTCCAGGCAGGTCGGCATCCGGTAGTCGAGCAGTCCTGTGTTACGCAGAGTGCCTTTGTCGTCGTAGAAGTATTCCTCGTTGAGGCCCCAGCCGAGTCCCTGTGCGGTGCCGCCCTGCATCTGGCCCTCGACATAGCTAGGATGAATCGCCTTACCCACGTCCTGCGCGATGGTGCAGCGCAGAATCTGCACCTTGCCGGTATCGGGATCGACTTCGACATCGACGCAGGTGGCCGCGAAGGCGGGTCCCACGCCGCGCGCGTTCACACTCGCTCGTCCGCTTATCGGGCCGCCGGTCCTTGCCAGCTTGGTCGCGATCTCCTTGATCGAAATCGGTGGTTTGCCTTCGCCCTTTTCGAACGTCGAGGAGTCTTTCAGGCTCAGCACGCCGTCCTGCAGTTGGACGTCGTCCGGCTTGACCTCCCATAACTTCGCGGCGCGTTCGCGAAGCTGCTTGGCGGCATCCTGAGCGGCTTCATACACCGCCATGCCGGTCGCGAAGGTCACGCGGCTTCCGCCGGTCACGTCCGTATGGCCGATCGAATCGGTATCCGCCACCAGCGGACGCACGTCAGTCACCGCGAGCCCGAGCACTTCCGCCGTGATCATCGCCATCGATGCGCGCGAGCCACCGATATCGGGCGATCCGGTTACTACACTTGCGGTGCCATCGGTATGGAGATTTACAGATGCCGACGACTGCATGCCGGCGTTGAACCAGAACCCCGTGGCAACGCCGCGTCCCCGATAGGGCCCTGTCAGTTTCGACTTGTAATGGTCGCTGTTCTTGATCGCTTCGCAGGTCTCGATGTATCCGATGCGCTTGAATGGAGGTCCGACGACCTGCGGCGAGCCTTCGTGGACTCCGTTTTTGATTCTCATCTCCAGTGGGTCGAGGCCGCATTTCTCCGCAAGCTCGTCGACTAGTGTTTCGCTTGCCAGCGCCGCGTTGCTGGCGCCCGGTGCGCGGTAGGCCGCGGTTTTGGGGCGGTTGACGACCACATCGTAGGCGTCGATCTGCAGGTTTTCGATCGTGTACGGCGCAAGGATCGTCATCGCGCCCGCGCCGACCGGCGAGCCGGGAAACGCGCCGGCCTCATATGCCATCCAGACTTCCGCGGCGACAATCGTGCCGTCCCGCGTTGCGCCCATCTTGATCTTCATTTTCGATCCGGAGGTCGGACCGGAGGCGCGCAGCACTTCGCCGCGGCTCATCACGAGCTTCACCGGATGCCCGGTCCTCTTGGAAAGCAGCAAGGACAGCGGTTCGAGGTAGACGGTGGTCTTGCCGCCGAAGCCGCCGCCGATCTCCGCGGGGACGACTTTGATCTTGCCGACTGGAACGCCCAGCACCTGGGCGCTGAGCGATCGCACATCGAATGCGCCCTGCGTCGAGCAGTAAATGATCCCCTGGCCGTCTGCGTTGTAGATGCCGACTGCGTTGTGCGGCTCGATATACCCCTGATGGACCATCGCGGTGGTGAATTCGCGCTCGACTATGAAATCAGCCGCCCTGAAACCCGCCGCGAGATCGCCGCGCTTGAACTGATAGTGCTGCGCGACGTTGGTCTGCTTGTCGGCGCCTTCCTCGCGGTTGCGCAGGTCGGAGAGCAGGATAGCCGCGCCCGGCTTCATCGCGACGTCCACGGTCATCACCGGCGGAAGCACTTCGTACTCCACCTGGATGAGCTTGACCGCCTCTTCGGCGATATGCGGACTGGTGGCGGCGACCGCGGCGATCGCGTGCCCGTCGTACAGCACTTTGTCGCGCGCCAGGATGTTCATCGAAAGATAGTGCGGATTAATCGCCATCTCGCCCGCTTGTTCGAGCTTGTTGGCGGCTTCGGGAAGATCGGCAGAGGTCACGATCGCTTTTACGCCAGGCAACTTTAGTGCCTTGTCGATTTTGATCGACTTAATCTTCGCGTGCGCATGCGGGCTTCGCAGTACCTTGCCATGCAACATCCCCGGGAAGGCGTAGTCGGCGCCGTACTTGGCGCGGCCGATTACCTTGTCGACTCCGTCGTGACGGATCGGCCGCGTTCCGATTACCTTGAATTTGCCGTTAGAAGTGGTCGCTTCCATGGTGTGACCTCTTTTGCTTTTCGCGAGTGTGCGAGTCGCCTCACGCGGCGCGGCTGGTGGCGCCCTTCATTACCTTGGCCGCATCGAGGACGGCGCGAACGATTTTGTCGTAACCGGTGCATCGACAGAGATTACCGGCCAGCGCGTAGCGCACCTCCGGCTCGGTCGGATTCGCATTGCGCTCCAGCAGCGCCGCCGCCGACATCAGGAATCCCGGCGTGCAGATGCCGCATTGCAGACTCGCGTGCTCCAGGAATTTCTGCTGCAACGGATGCAGCGCGGTGCTGCCTGCCAGGCCTTCGATGGTGCGGATGCTTTTGCCCTCGGCCTCGACGCCGAGTACCAGGCACGAGCATACCGCGCGCCCATCAACGAGCACGCTGCAAGCGCCGCAATCTCCCGTCAGGCATCCCTCTTTGCTGCCGGTCATTTCCAGCACATCGCGCAGGCATTCGAGCAGGCTCTGGCGCGGCTCGCAGAGGAATTCGACGCTCTCGCCGTTAATCGTGGTTTCTACCAGTGTCTTCTTGGACATTCTTCTGTCTCTTTCAGATTCAGTGTTTGCGGGCGCGTTCGGCTGCGATAGTCAACGCGCGCCGTGTCAGCACACCGGTTATATGTCGACGGAACTCGGCAGTCCCGCGCATGTCATCTATCGGCGATGCGGCCTCGCTGGCCAGACGCGCGGCGGTCGCCAGTGCGGTCTCGTCAAGCTTTTTGCCGATCAGCGATTCGGAGGCCTTGGCGGCAAACAGAGGAGTTGCCGCCACGGCGCCCAGCCCGATCCGCGCGGCTTTGATCTTGTCGCCATCGAGCGTGACCGAGACTCCCACGCCCACCACAGCGATATCCATCTCATTGCGCGGAATAAAGCGCAGGTAGGCATCGCTCGAATGATGTGCCGGTGCCGGAATTAGAAGCTGGACGAGCAGTTCGCCCGGCTTCAACACCGTTCGCCCGGGGGAAACCACGAATTCCTCGACTGGTACTTCGCGCTCGCTGCGCGGTCCCGCAATTCGCGCGCGCGCATTGAGCGCGATCAGCGCCGGGGTGGTATCGGCGGCGGGCGATCCATTGCACAGATTGCCGCCGACCGATGCGCGGTTCTGAATTTGCAGCGAACCGATCAGGTGGGCAGCCTCGGTGAGGCCGGGGTAATGCCGGCGCATGTCGGCATTCTCGGCGACATCGATGCACGACACGGCCCCGCCCAGGCGCAGTCCGCCCTTTGCGCTGAACTTGAGTTCGCGCAATTCCTTGATTTTCTTGATATCGACGACGAACTCGGGCAGCCGGACTCCGGCGCGCATTTGGATCAGCAGATCAGTGCCGCCGCAGATGGGTCGCGCCTTCTCCCCGTGCGCCTTCATCAGCTTGAGGGCGTCGTCGAGCGTGGAAGGAGATTCGTAATTGAAAGCGTGCAAGCGAGAAGTTCCTCCGGTCGGGCCCGAGCGGCCCTACGATCTCTTTAGATAGCGCAGTTTCCCCCGTTCCGAAAAGCCCGCGCAAGTCGCGAATTGCAACCATCGACGAGCCTCCCCGCAATTTGTGCTTAGCCAGCCTCGATGATACGCGCCGATCTATCGCGAGCGATGCATCGATTTCTGGCAATGATTTTCCTGGTCCCGGCTCTGGGATGTTCATCGGTCGAGCGTCCGCCACCGGCACTTTCAGACGCCACATTGAATGGCGCTTACCGGATTACATCGACGTTTAAGCCCTACGCGAAATTTGCGGGAGGGCCACAGCTTTGTTCCGGCAAAGTCGTCTTCGACGGTAAAGGCAAATTTTCCGGCACACAGACGTGCTGGGCTCAACTCTTTCCGCAGGAATTGAACGGGAGTTATCACGTGGACTCCGAGGGAAATGGCGTGCTCACGTTAACGACCAAATCAAAGGACGGTGTCATCAATGACGACGCTTTTACGCTTCAAGTTCGCGACGCCATGAGTGCTCAGTTTGTCTCCAGGGGACTGCGCGTGAATTCCGATTGGGTGAGCTCGGACACGCTTCAACAAACGGGCCAGGAAGGCATCATGGGCACACTGGTCAAGGAATAACTACGCTATTAACGTAGTACGCTAGTTGCGTATAGGGTCCTTTTAGTGTTTGAATGGGATGAAGCGAAGAGTCGCCGGAATTTCGTTCAGCGAGGTTTCGACTTCGAATTCGCGGCACAGATCTTCGACGGCGATACGCTGGAGTATGACGACACCCGCCGGGAATACGGTGAGCGGCGCGTCGTCAGCATCGGAGAGATCGAAGGTGAGGTATTCGTGATTGTGTACACGTGGCGCGGTGAGTATCGCCGTATAATCTCCGCGCGCCACGCCGACAGGAGAGAACGCGATGCCTATCGTCAGGCGTTCGGCAAAGGAAATTCGTAAGCGTGGCGGGCGCGTCGATTGGGAGCGCGTTCGCGGAACGACGGAGCGGGAAATTGCCGCTCAAATAGCTTCGGATCCCGATACCGCGCCTGAGCTGTCTGATGCGCACGAGTTGAAGCCTGTCTTCAATCCCCCGATGCCGGACCTAAGAGCGATTCGCAGAAAACTGGGGCTTTCGCAGGCGCTCTTCGCCAGACGCTTTGGTTTCAGTGTCAGAACTGTTCAGCAATGGGAGCAGGGCAGATCGATTCCGGATCGGCCCGCCCGCATTCTGCTGAAAGTGATTGAGACGTCCCCCCAAGCCATCGACCGTGCGCTCGCGGCCTTTGCCGATGCGCCGCGCAGCTAGTCCTTGAAGCCCAGCCTTCTTGCGATGCGGGCGGCGGCGGAGGCCAGGGCGGGGGCGTGCGTTCCCATCCCCGCGAAACGCGGATCCGTGGTTTGTCCGCGCACATAGCGGACGTAAATCTGCTCGACGACGGTCGCATTCTTCCAATGCGCCCATGCCCAGTAGAAGGACACATTGCTCAGGTCGCGGCCGGTGCGCGTCGCATAGCGATGCGTCAGCTCGTCGCGCGTCATGAAACCGGGCCGAATCGTATGCACTTCGCCTTCGCCCGTGGCGAGCAGATCTTCCGGATCACTTGTCTCGCGCCAATAGCGAAGTGAGGTGCCGAAGTCGACGAGCGGATCGCCGATCGTCGACATCTCCCAGTCGAACACTCCCACCACGTGTCCGGGGTTGGCGAAGTCGATCATCAGGTTGTGCAGGTAGAAATCGTTGTGGATCAGCGCGGGCGGCGGCGAGGCGGGCATGTTGTCGAGGAACCATGCGCCGAGCTTTTCCATCAGCGGCACTTCACGAGTCTTCGCTTTTTCCCATCGCGACATCCATCCCGTGATCTGCCGCTTGAGAAATCCGTCGGGCTTGCCGAACTCGCCCAGGCCGATGGCCTTGTAATCGACAGCATGAAGGTCAGCCAGCGTGTCGACAAAACCCTCTGACAGGCGGCGCAACGATTCCGGGTCAGTCGGCAGCTCAGGCGGCAGCGCCTGGCGCATCCTGATCAGAATGCCTTTGCGGCGCTCCATCACGAAAAACGGCGCGCCGACTATCGAGGTGTCCTCGCAATACACCATCCCGCGTGGCGCCGGCTTGAATGCCTGCCAGGCGCGGGACAGGACGCGATATTCGCGTCCCATGTCGTGTCCGCCGACGGGCAGCGGCCCGAACGGCGGCCGGCGCATCACCCATTCCCGATCGCCGAAGCGGAGCAGGTAGGTGAGGTTCGAATGCCCGCCGCGGAACTGCAGGACTGACAGCGGCTGGTCGGCATCGGGCAGCTTGTCGCGCAGATAGGCGGCAAGCTTCGCCCAATCGAGCTGCTCCTCGGCGCGGACGTCGCCAAACTCCGGAGTTATTTCGACTGCTGCTGCCATTGCTTTGAGGCGAGTGCGAGCGGCAGCGCCCTCACCCGCGCATCACGGTCCTTTTAAGAAAGAACAAGGACCGCGCCGCGCGACCTCTCCCGCAAAAGAACGGGCGAGGTGCACTAAGAGCCGCGGTCATTTCCATTTGCGCAGTTCGCGGCGCGCGATGGTCTGGCGATGCACTTCGTCGGGGCCGTCGGCGATACGCAATGCGCGGCTCTCGCGCCATGCGCGCGCGATCGGGAAATCGTCGCTGACTCCCGCCGCGCCGTAGAGCTGGATCGCGCGGTCGAGCACGCGCATGACCATGTTGGCCGCCATCACCTTGATCATCGAGATTTCACCGCGCGCTTCTTTCTTGCCGGCGGTGTCCATCTTCCACGCCGCGTTCATTACCATCAGGCGTGTCGAGTCGACTTCGATTCGCGAATCGGCGATCCATTCCTGGATGTTCGATTTGTCCGCGAGCAGGCTGCCATGCGTCCATCGCGTATTGGCGCGCTTGCACATCAGTTCGATCGCGCGCTCCGCGATACCGATGGTGCGCATGCAGTGATGGATCCGGCCGGGACCGAGGCGCGCCTGCGAGATCGCGAAGCCATCGCCCTCGCGGCCCAGGATGTTGGTCACCGGCACCTTGCAGTCCTTGTAGATAATCTCGCAGTGCCCGCCGCCACCGGTATGGCCCATAACCGGCACGGGCCGAATCAGATTGAAACCGGGCGTGTCGGTCGGAACGACAATCTGGCTGGCGCGGCGATGCGGCTCCGCATCGGGGTCCGTCACCACCATCGTGATCGCAAACGCAGCGCCGATTGCGCCCGATGTGAACCACTTGTGTCCGTTGATTACGTAGTAGTCGCCCTCGCGAACGGCGCGCGTCTTGAGCAGGGTCGGATCGGAGCCCGCGGTATCGGGCTCGGTCATCGAAAAGCAGGTGCGAACCTCGCCATCAAGGCACGGCTTCAGCCAGCGCTTTTTCAGGTCTTCGCCGCCGAACTCGGCGAGAATCTCCATGTTCCCGGTATCGGGCGCCATGCAGTTGAACGCGCGCGCGCCCAGCGGGCTTCGGCCCATCAGCTCGCATAGCGGAGCGTATTCGTGGTTGGTGAGCCCGGCGCCGTATTTCTCGTCTGGAAGAAACAGGTTCCAAAGCCCTTCGGCCTTGGCCTTCTTCCGGATGTCTTTCATGATCGGATGTTCTTCGTTTGAATCGGCGCGCTCGTGCGACAGGACCACTTTCTCGGCGGGCATGACGTATTGGTCCATGAATGCGCCGACGCGTTTGCGCAACTCTTCACTTTTCGGGCTCAGCGAAAAATCCATCGGGATCCTCTCAAATCGAATGATGTATCTGCCAAGTCATAACCCACTTCAAAAATAAATAGAAGCGTCATGCGCGCGCCTGGACGACCAGAAAGCGGTCGTGGTGTCTGTAGTTTTGGGGATGGTCACTCGCCATCCATGTGCTTATTCTGATGGTAGTTGTCGCGTCGACGCGCGACAGGTCAAAAGGAGATAAGCGTGAGGAAATCAATTTCACGAGGGTCGCTGCTGGCGACCGCAGTTGGAGCCTTGTTTCTGAGCGGCACCGCGCTTGCGCAAAATTCGTCGAACCCGACGACGCCTCCGCCGCCCGATCAGCAGGGTAAAGTGAAATGCGTCGGCTTGAATAGTTGTAACGGTTCGAGCGCGTGCAAGAGCGCCACCAGCCCGGGTCCGGGCCAGAATTCCTGCGCAGGAAAGGGCTTCACGCTCACGGCCACCGAGAAGGAATGCAAAGACAAAGGCGGCACGCCGCAATCGTGATCCGCCGGCGGTGAGAGGACGCCATCGCCCTCCCGCCGCCACCTTCGGGCGCGGCCTGACTCAGGCCGACAGCCCGGCGCCGTTGGAGCGGGCGATTGCGCCCAGAAATTCCGCGCTCGGTTTCACCGTCCGCTGCTGCGTCGTGCGGTCGACTGCGATGAGGCCGAAGCGCTGCTTGTAGCCGAGCAGCCATTCGTAGTTGTCGAGCATCGACCAGTAGAAGTATCCGCGCACGTCGATACCGTCGCCCAGGCAATGCACCACCGAGGCGAGCGCACCTTTAATGAATTCGACGCGGCGTGAATCGTCCTCAGTCGCGATTCCGCTTTCGGTGACATATATCGGCACGCCCGCCACCCTGGATGCGCGCCGGATGGTGGCTTCCAGCGCCTGCGGCCGAAATTCGTAGCCCATCGTCGTCAGCTCGACACCTTTTTCAGGTCCGAGCGGGCGGTCCGGTCCGAAACGCTGGCGAGTGTAGGTCTGTACGCCCACGAAGTCGTCTTTGCGTGCGGCCTCCAGGAAGATCGTGTCGCTTTCCGCCAACACGCGATCGCGCAGCGCCTGGCCGCCCGGCTCGGCATGCGCTTCGCCCATCGTCACCGACATCCCGACCGGAAACTTGCCGCGTCCCGCCCGGAGCGCATCGCCGCCAAGCCGATGGCCGCGCAGGATGACATCGCGGCAGATGCCGCGCGAGCAGAACGGAAACGCAGAGAAGGATTCGGGCGGCACTCCCAGCGCCAGCGCGGCTTCGCGCCGCGTGCGCGCCCGCAGCATCTTCTCGTCCGGGGGCATCGCACCCATGCTCTGGAACATCTGTACGGCGTTCAGTTCGTTGATCGGACACGCGCCGCCGATGAGATCGCCCAGGTCGCGGCCGATGCGCTCGCAGTAGCGTGCGAACCGCTCCGCCGTTTCGTTCGCTTCCCATCCGCCGCGTGCGGCGATCCATCGCGGGCTGGTGAAATGATGCATCGTGACGAACGGCTTGATGCCGTTTTCGTGGCACGCGGCGAGAACGCGGCGATAGTGCTCGATCTCGGCGGCCGAGAATTCGCCATCCTCGGGCTCGACCCGCGCCCATTCGATTCCGAACCGGTACGCGTTGAAGCCTAGCCGCGCGACCATCGCGATGTCATCGGCATAGCGATGATATTGATCGCACGCGTCGCCGGACGGCTCCGCAAAGCGCGTGCTCTTGATGTGTTCGAGCACCCACGAGTCGGTGTTTACGTTACCGCCTTCGACCTGATGCGCGGCGGTGGCAGTCCCCCAGAGAAATCCGTCGGGAAATTTCATGGCTCTTGTTTACCGCACGCCGAACCTTACGTCACCCAAGTCTGATGGCGCGGAAAAGAGTACGCGCATCGATCCACGGGCGAGACGCCCGCGCCACTAATTTTTAGGACTGGGAGATGAAAACCAGAAAATAGTGTGGGGCGGGCGTCCCGCCCGCCATCGACGCGCGGCGTCCGCGCCGCGCCCACCTAATCCCTAGCTCGCCAGCGCCTCGATTCGCGCAGGTACGTGCTTGTGGAACGGAGTGCCCGCAAACCAGTCGCGATCCTCGGTCGTCGTCAGTTCGTTCGGTGCGACACCGTGCTGGAATTCCTGGCCTTCGCGATCTGGATACCAAAGCCCCGTACCGTTCGGCAGCGCGACGTGACCGGGCTGCATCGTGTCGGTCAGCTCGACCACAGTCTCCGCGTTGCCACGTTTGGTGATCACGCGCACACGTCCGCCGCTCTTTACTCCCAGCCGGGATGCGTCCGCAGGATTCATCCAGAGCGCGCCGGCCGGATCTTTCGGCCGCCAATTCGGATCGCGCACGATAGTGTTGGCGGTGGAGGAGCGGCGCTGGCCCGCCGACAGCACGAAAGGGAACTCCGGATTCGAGGATGGATGCTCATCGCGAAGCGACCGTAATTCGGGAATCAATTCCGAGATGGTGAGGTTAATCCGTCCCTTATGAATTCTCTGCCACGTCTCTTCATATGGATCGACGCTGACCACGACGCCCGAGCGATTCTTCAGTATGGCGTCGAACAGCGCCTCGCCGAGCATAGGACCTTCGCCGCTGAAGCCTGCCCGGCGCACCGACTCCGGATATCTGCGCGCGAATTCGTGCGCGATACCCCAGACCGAGGCGGCGTTCTCGTTGCCCGCCCCAAGCGCGGGGCCCAGGGTCTCGTATAAGAGCACGGTCATCACCCCGGCCAGACGGGGCCGCTCGGAAAGAACTTGCCCCAACTCCATCGCGAAAGCGGCCCGTCCCTTGGCCGCGGCCGCGTGCAATGGTGCGACGTCTTCATCCGTCATCGCGCCGATCGCACGAACCAGCCGGCGATGAATCTCGCCCTCGGGCAGCGTTCCCGGTAGTGGATCGAGAATCGGAGCACGAAGCGTGAAAGTGTTGGCGAACTCCTTGTCGGTGTTGAATGGCGCGCCGAAGAAGGTCGCCTCCCACTTCTCGTACTGCGAGCAGGCGGGCAGCACATAGTGAGCTTCGCGCGCGCTCTCGGTCATCGCAACATCGACTACTACGACGAATTCAAGCGTGCGCAGCGCTTCGCGCATCCGCGCGCTGTCCGCCACCGAGTGCGCAGGATTTTCGCTTTCTATAAGCATCGCGCGAAAACGCTTGGGATGGTCGGTCAGAATTTCGTCGGGGATTACGTTGGCGGGGATAAGGTTGCCGATTATGCGATGGCCGCCAACCGGACTGGTCTGGTCCGAAAGCGCGCCGCTGAACAGCCCGGTCAGGTTCGTTCCCGCGTTCATGGTTCCGCGCTTCCCGACGTTGCCGGTCACGGTGTAGAGAAGCTTTTCCAGATAGGAATTGAGCGTGCTATGGAGCGACTGCTCGATTCCGAGATCTTCGTATAGCGAAACGCTCTCGGCGCGCGCGATTCGACGCGCCACCTCGCGTACCAGCTCTTCGGTCAGACCCGCGCGGCCGCAGTAATCAGCGATCGGTACCTCGTTCAGCGCGGCAAACAGTTCAGCGCCGTTTTCGGCGCGATCTTGAATGAAGTCGTGGTCGACCAGATCTTCCTGCACCAAGACGCCAAGCAGCGCCGCGAGGCAAAAGGCGTCGGTGCCGGGGCGCACTTGCAGATGATAGTCCGCCATCTCCGCCGTCTCCGTGCGGCGGGGGTCGATCACTACCAGCGCCCGGTTTGGGTCCGATGCGATCTCGCGCAGGATCGGACGCGCGCGCTGGAAGCCATGAGACTGCCAGGGGTTCTTGCCGACGAATACCGCGACCTCAGCCTGCTCAAATCCTCCGCGAACCGCCGCTCCGAAAAGCTGATGCTCGACCCAGAACTCGCCGGTCTTTTCCTGCGCCAGGGCATTGGAGCTGAAGACGCAACCCAGCGCCCGCCGCGTCGACGCTCCATAGCTGCCGACCAGATGATTCCCCTGGCCGCCGCCCCCATAATAGAAGATGCTCGCGCCGCCCCAGGTGTCGCGCACCTTGGTGAATCCGGCCGCGACTTCCGCAATCGCCGTGTCCCAGTCGATCTCCTCAAATGTGCCGTCAGGCCTGCGTCGCAACGGCGTGGTCAAGCGATCGCGCCCGTTCTGATAATAGTCGATGCGCTGTGCCTTTTCGCACGCGTAGCCGTGCGAGGCGACGTGGGCGCGATCTCCATGCACGCGGGTGATGTGGCGGCCTTCGAGCTTCACCTCGATTCCGCAGTTCACCGAACAGAGGATGCATGCCGTTTTCTGCCATTCGTCAGCCATGAGACTACTCCAGACGAGGCTGGCCGGCCGTTCGCGGGCATCGGCGGGCGTTGCGTATTGACTAAGTTCTATTTTGGAACTTAGTATTGAGTCAAGGCTTACGAGCCTTCCTGAAGGAACACCGTGCGCTGGACCGAAATAAACGAGATGAAGTGCTCCGTCGCGCGAACGCTGTCGGTCGTCGGCGATCGCTGGACCCTGCTGATTATTCGCGACACGTTTCTGGGCATTCGCCGGTTCGCGGATTTTCAGAAGGACCTGCGCATGACACGCCATCGCCTGGCGGCGCGCCTTTCCAAGCTGGTCGAAGAAGGCATTCTCGCTCGCGTGCAATATCAGGATCGCCCGCGGCGCTTCGAATACCGGCTAACCGAGAAGGGCATCGACCTCTATCCGGTGGTGGTTTCGCTGCTCGGATGGGGTGATCGATGGATGGCGGGCGCGGATGGAGCCCCGGTCGAGCTGGTCCATCGAAGCTGCGGCAATCACGTAATGCCCACGCTTACCTGCCCGGCGTGCAAAGAAGAAGTCAGTGCGCGTACGATGGCGGCGCGGCCGGGGCCGGCATTGAGGAAACGGCCGGAGAAGCCATCCGTGGCTTCGGCCGGGTCAGCCAGGTAGTAATCCTCATGATTCGTCAGTTTCGATTCGAGGCGGAAATCTACGAGTCGCTCAGCTGCGTGCCGATGCAGGCGCGGCGCAAGCTCGATGCGGTCGGAATCAAGATCGGCCTTGCGCAATGGCAGCAGCTCGGCCGCGGTGAGCGGCTGATGATCTGTCACGCGCCCGCGAATTCCCCGGACGAGTGCGCTGCCCTGAAGGTGTTTATCGAAGAAGCGACGCTGGCCCGCGCGGGCAGCGCGCCCAAAATACTGCCCGAAGAAGTGCGGCGCGGCGCGGAGCCGCCGAAATCTCCCCCCGAGCGGCTGATCGCAAACGCCCGCGCACTGGGCACGAGCCTCACGCAGGACAAATGGAACTCGCTTGATGATGACGAGCGCTACGCGCTGATCAAACTCGGCGACGTCGAAAGGCCCAGCCACAATCTCCCGGCCGCCCTCGCCGAATTCTTGTCGTAGTGCGTGTCATTCCGAAAACTTTTGTTGAGGAATCCCGAATCAGCGGTCGCACGCTATGCCACCGGGCTGTGTGAAGGACAAGCGCTGCTGGCTTATTGGCGGCTTCACAGTCATGTTAGTTTTGCGTAAATAAAGTCGGATCAGGCCGCGATCGAATTTCATATCGACGAGGACCACGCATGGATTTCAATTACTCACCCGAAGACGAATCGTTCCGCTCAGAGCTGCGCCAATGGCTCGAAGCCAACAAGGAATTCGCGATGCCCGGCGTCAGCAATCTGGCGGGCGAAGCCGACGACCTTTGGAGCCGGCGCGTTCGATGGCATATGAAGCTCAACGAAGGCGGATGGGTCGCCGTCAACTGGCCCAAAGAATACGGTGGCCGCGGCGCCAACGTCATGCAGCGCCTTATTTTCCGCGAGGAGCTCTCGCGCCTGAATCTCAGCGAGCCCACCATCGGGATGGGAATCGGCCTGTTGGGGCCCACCCTGATGCACTGGGGCACGGAGGAACAAAAGCACAAGCATCTCCCTGCGATCCTGCGCGGCGAAGAGATCTGGTGCCAGGGCTATAGCGAGCCCGGCTCGGGCTCCGACCTCGCTTCAATCCGGACGCGTGCGGTCGAGGACGGTGACTACTTTGTCGTGAACGGGCAGAAGGTGTGGACCTCGATGGCGCAGCATGCGGACTGGATTTTCGCGCTCGTCCGCACTGATCCCGACGCGCCCAAGCATAAAGGGATCAGCTATCTGCTGGTCGACATGCACAGTCCCGGCATCACCGTGCGCCCTCTGGTGCAGATGACTGGCGGAAAAGGCTTCAACGAAGTGTTCTTCGAAGACGTGCGCGTTCCCCGCAAGAACGTCGTCGGCGAGAAGAACAACGGATGGCAGGTCGCGATGACCACCTTGATGTTCGAGCGCGGGGGCGGCGCGGGCGCGGGCGGTCCGATGCAGGAAGTGCGCGACCTCGCCGATCTCGCCAAGCGTCTGCCCGTCGATGGCAAAACAGCGTGGGACGACCCCAGCGTGCGCCAGAAGGTTGCGGAGTTCGCGGCCGATGCGACCGCGCTCAAGTACACCGGCTATCGGCAGCTCACCCGCCAGCTCAAGGGACTGCCGCCCGGCCCGGAAGGCTCGATGATGAAGCTCTGCAGCACGGAGCTTGCCCTCAAAATCGCGCTGTATGCGATGGAACTGCTGGGCCCCTATAGCCAGTTCGAGTACGGGGCGCCGTTTGCGATCGACAAGGGCAAGTGGTCGTTCCGGATGCTGGCGGCGCGCGGTCCCACGATTTTCGCGGGGACCAATCAGATCCAGCACAACATCATCGGCGAGCGCGTGCTGGGCCTACCCAAAGGTTGATAGTGAAGTCGCCAGACGCGGCAAAATTTCAGGCCGACGGATTTCTCGCGATCGATCGCTTGATCGACGAGCAGGCCGCGGCTGAGATCGCGTCAGTCTACGACAAGATGCTTTCTCGCGAGGTCGATTGCGGTGTGACCGATCGGAACCTGGGCGAAGTAACCCGCCAGATAATGCATCCTTCCCAGCATCATCCGCTGTTTCGCGCGAATGCCGCCATTGACGCAGCCCGCGAAGTCGCCAAAGAGCTGCTGGGAGTGTCCGACCCGGCATTCGTCTACGACATGCTGATCTACAAACCGCCCGGGCACACCGCGACCACGCCGTGGCATCAGGATTTGGCCTACGCGCACATCCCGTTCACGCGGCCGGGGACTTCCACCACAGGCTCGGGCACGTTTCTCCAGTTCTGGGTCGCGCTTGATGACGTCGACGAGGACAGCGGCTGTATGCACTTCGTGCCCGGCCAGCACCTCAAGCCACTGCTCGAGCATTACGTGGCATCCGGAGATCCGGCCGATCAGTCGCGGATGCTCGCGATCAAGGACCCGGAGGCGGCGCTCGATCTTTCAAAGACGGTCGCCTGCCCGCTTCGTGTCGGAGGAGCGACGGTGCATGGCTTCGCGACGCCGCATTTCACGTCGGGCAACCGCACTGCCAATCGGCGGCGGCGAGCATACATTTTCAATTTCGCAAATCCGCATCCGCAGCGCGGTTCCGAATCGCAGCCGCGGGTGCAGCATTAACGCAGAGGCGAATCCAAGTTGGGAAAATCAGAGCAACAGCCGGTTGCGGTCATTACCGGGGTTGGACCCGGATTGGGCGCGGCGCTCGCGCGGCGATTTGCCCGCGGCTATGCCGTCGCCATCAACGCGCGCAGGGCGGAATACCTCGCATCGCTGGCAGGCGAAATTCGCGCGGCGGGTGGCACCGTGCTCGAAGTGCCCGCGGACATAGGAGATCGCGCGCAAGTCGAGGCGGCCTTCAAGCTGATTCACGAACGGCTCGGCCCGCCGGCGGCGCTGATCTACAACGCCGGCAGCGGCACCTTCGGTAATGTCACCGAGGTTACGCCCGAGCAGTATGAGAACTCGTGGCGCACGAACGCGTACGGCGCGTTTGTGGCGGCGAAGGCGGTCGCGCCGGGCATGATCGCAAGCGGACGCGGTGTGATGCTCTTCACCGGCGCGACGGCGGGAGTGAAAGCGGGTGCGAAATCGGTTGCGTTTGGCCCGGCGAAGTTTGCGATGCGCGGACTCGCCCAATCTCTCGCGCGCGACCTGGGACCGAAGGGAATTCACGTCGCGTGGATCAACGTCGATGGCAGTATCGACATTCCCGGACGCCAGATTCCCGGTTTCAAGGAAGAAGACATGCTCAAGCCCGACGCGATTGCGGAGACGTACTGGAACCTTGCCCACCAGGACCGCAGCGCGTGGACGATGGAACTGGAAGTGCGTCCGTTCAAGGAACGGTTCTGACCAGGCGCGTCCGTCGCGCCCGCGAGAGCAAATGGAACTTGCCAAGAAATGCATCGATGTGGGGTTGTTCACCAACCGCCTCGACGAAATGAAGGCCTTCTACGGCGAGCGCCTGCGCCTGCCCTACGAAGAACTGCTGCCGCTCGGCGGCGGTATGCAGCAGCATCGCTACGGCCTGCTTGGGTCGGTCCTCAAGATCAATCATTCGCGCGATACGCTGCCGCCGCGCGTCGCGGGCGGCTACCAGCGCATCACGATTTCAGATCCGCGCACCCCAATGCCGTTCGAATTCTCCGATCCCGATGGCAACGCGATCGAATTGGTTCCATCCGGCCAGCGCGGCATCAAGCAGATCGAAATCAGGATCGGCGTCACCAACGAGGCGGACTTCGCGAAGTTCTATGGCGATGCGCTCGGGGGCGAGCGCCTGGATGATCGGCGTTTCAAAATCGGCGAGACGATTATCAGCTTTGCGCACGACCCCGCTGCGCGGCGAGCGGACAAGTCCGCATCGGCGCCCGCGGCGGAAGTAATCGCGTCGATGCGCGCGGTCGGATTCAGGTACATCACCGCGCAGGTGAAGGATTGCGACGCTGAGCACAAGCGATTTCTCTCGATGGGCGTATGGGAAGGCGCACCGCCGGTGACGCTGGGCAAGGTCGCGCGGATTTCGTTCATCCGCGATCCCGATGGCAACTGGATAGAGATTTCGCAGCGCGCATCGCTGACCGGCGCCCTGCCGGGATAGTCATCAGTTCGTCGGAGACTCAGGCAGGAAGCCGCAGATTGCACAGATTTCACGGATTCGGAAATCTGACTGCGAAATCTGCGGATTCTTTGGATCGCCGCGGAAACTACACCCAGCGCGAGCGCGGGCGATTGCGTGAGGAACGCTGGCGCGTGCCGCCCGATGAAAACAGCTTGACCGGCTTGGGCGCGGTTATCTCGATTTCGTCGAATCCCTCGACATGCTCGCGATCGAGTTCTCCGCCGAGCGTCCGTTCCAGCCGAGCCAGTGCGACGCGCTCTTCCGGCGTGACCAGGCTGATAGCCTCGCCCGACTTGCCCATCCGGGCGGTACGGCCCACGCGATGAATGTAGTTCTCAGCTTCATCGGGAAGATCGAAGTTGATGACGTGTGACACGTCGGTGATATCAAGGCCGCGCGCTGCCAGGTCGGTTGCGACCATTACGCGGTAGCGACGCGCGCGGAAGCCCGCCAGCGCTGCGTTGCGCTGGCCCTGGGAGCGGTCGCCGTGGATTTGCACGGCGTGGATGTGCGCGCGTTGGAGCATCTTTGCGATGCGATCCGCGCGGCTCTTGGTCCGCGTGAAGACGATGGCGCTCTCTATTTCAGGACGTTTCAGGATTTCGAGCAGCATCTTGCTCTTGTCTTCACCCGTCACCGGGTAGATCGATTGCCTAATGGTCGAGGGCGGCGTGCTCTTCAGGCCGACCGTCACGCGCGCCGGTTCGTGCAGGAACTCCCGCGCGAGCATCTCCGGCCCGCTCGCCATCGTCGCCGAGAACATCATCGTCTGCCGCTGCTTCGGCACCATCCGCATGATCCGTTTCAATTGCGGCAGGAAGCCCATGTCGAGCAGACGGTCGGCTTCGTCGATGACGACGACCTCGATTCGATCGAGCTTGACGATATGGCGCTCCAGATAGTCGATGAGCCGGCCGGGACACGCGACCAGAACCTGCGCGCCGGCGCGAATCTCGTCGATCTGGCGCTTTTCCGACTCACCACCCATCACGACCGCGGCGCGCAACCGCGTATGCCGCGCGAGCAACGCAAATTCGCGCGCAACCTGGGTCGCCAGCTCCCGGGTGGGAGCGATTACGAGAGCCGCCAGATGAGCCGTATGCTTGCGATGCAACCGGTCGAGAGTCGGGGCCAGGAACGCGCAGGTCTTGCCGCTGCCGGTTTCGGCCGTGGCTACGACATCGCGGCCCTCCAGCGCGACCGGAATAGTCTCCATCTGAACCGGAGTGGGCTCATGATGTCCGCGGTCGGAGATTGCGCGCTGAATTTCGGGCGCTAGATGGAATTCGGAGAACAGCAATTGATGCTTCAGATACTTGAAAATGACAATACCGGGTGCATCGAGCACAAACAACGGGAGGAGGGAGACGCGACGCGGTGCAAAAAAACGAAAGCACGATGCGTTGCGGACTCTCGCGTGAAAGAACGGGCGAGGTGCAGAAAAAGTCAGACTGGATCAAAACTTCCCGTGGCGCCCGGCTCCGGAGGCGAATCGCTGCGCCCCTTCGCGCGTTTCGCCCGAGTTGATTGTCGCGACTCCAAGGCGATATTCGTGCGTGAGCGCCTCAGGCAAGGGCATCGTCCACGCTTCGTATGCGGACATCCGGTCTGATCGCAAACATCGCTGCGGAAACGCCGCGAGCTGCGCCGCGATCTCGCGCGCTGTGCTGAGCGCGTTGCCCGTCTCGGTCAGGCGGTTGGCAAGTCCCATCCGCAGCGCTTCGTCGCCTGAGACTCCGCGTCCCGTCAGGATCATGTCCATCGCGTTGCTCGTGCCGATCAGGCGCGGTAACCGCACCGTCCCCCCATCGACGAGCGGTACCCCCCATCGCCTGCAGAACACCCCGAAAACCGCGTCGCGCGCGGCCACGCGCATATCGCACCACAGCGCGAGTTCGAGCCCGCCCGCGACGGCGTAGCCTTCGACCGCGGCGATGACGGGCTTGCTGAGCAGCATCCGCGTACATCCCAACGGTCCGTCGCCGGTCTCGGTCACGCGATTGCCGCGATCGCTGGAGACCGCCTTCAGGTCGGCGCCGGCGCAGAAGAACCCGTCCGCTCCGGTGAGAATCGCGACCGAGAGCGATGGGTCCGAGTCGAAGCGGCGAAACGACTCGGCGAGCGCCGCAGCCGTCGGCCGGTCGACCGCGTTGCGCGCTTCGGGCCGATTGATCGTGACAATCGCCACGGTTTGGTCGGTTTCAAACTCAACGAGACTCATCAACGGAGTTCTCCTTCGGCAGGGTTCGGCGCGTGCGTTGGCATTGAAAACCGCCGGATAGCGCCAAAAATATGACGCACTCGGCACATATTTATCTCAGACGCGGACTGCGCCTCACTAAGCACGCAATAGTCGACACAATGAGCGGCATTTTCATTGCAGGCCTTTGTACCGCTCTGGCCTATCAATATGCCAACCGATCAGTCCCGCATAGCTGGCAGCCTGACCCAAATCATCTCTATCGATCAGGATTTGCGGGCATCGACGGACGCTTCCGGCACAGGGCTTGACCAATGGACCCGCGGCGCGATTCGAACCGGATCGGCGCTCATCGTCGTTGCGGGAATCGTGAATCTCCTCCAGATGCGCTCCGGGCTGCTCCCATACAACCCGGTGTCAATCTCGTGTGTGCTGTTTAACTTTGTCGTCAGCCTCGCTGCCGCTGCCGCCACCTACGCCTCCTGGTTCAATCGTCGCTGGCGGGAGCTGGCTTGGGTGATGGCCGCTTCGGCGGTTCTGGGGCTGACTGCGGTTGGAATCTCCGCCGACAGGATGGAGCTGCTGTATATTCCGCTGCTCCTGATGGTCGTCGGGTCCAGCATGCTGCTGCCATGGTCACCCGCCTGGCAGGCCTCGTTCAGCGCATTCTGTCTGGCCGCGTGGGGCGCGGGCATCCTCGTTGCGCGCCATCGGGACCTCGATGCGCCATTTCGATGGGTCGGCATCGGGGCCGGGGCGCTGCTCGCGCAGCTCGCGGTAATTTTCCGCACGTGGCAATTGGAGGCGCAAGCGGAATCGAATCGCAGAATTCGCGAGAGCGAGACCAAGCTGCGTAAGCTCTTCGAGGCGAGTCCCGATACTATCACCCTCAATCGGATCGCCGACGGCTGCTACCTCGACGTCAATCACGCCTTCCACGAAACGACGGGTTATTCCCGCGAAGAGACAGTCGGCCGGACCGATTTGGAGCTGGGCCTCTGGACGGATCACAAGGTGCGCGATCGCTTTTACGATCTCCTCCGGCGCCGGGGTGGCGTGCAAAGCCTGGAAGCCCAGTTCCGGCTGCGCGATGGCACAACTGTGCCGTGCCTGGTCTCTGCTGTGCCGATCGATCTCGACGACGAGCCCTGCTTCATCTCCGTTACGCACGGCATTCTGCGCCTCAAGCGCGCCGAGCAGGAACTGGTGGCGGCGCGCGAGGAAGCGCTGGCGGCGTCGCGCGCGAAATCGGAATTTCTGAGCAGCATGTCGCACGAAATCCGCACTCCCCTACACGCGATCCTCGGGATGGCGGATCTGTTGCTGGAGACTCCACTCAACGACGACCAGCAGCGTTACCTGGCGACGATGGCCGACAACGGGAACACGCTGCTCGAGTTGATCAACGGCATCCTGGATCTCGCGCGGGTGGAGAGCGGGCACCTGGTTCTCGAAAACGTCAGCTTCGATCCCGAGGCGCTGGTAGGCCGCGTGTTCGACACACTAGGCGTACGCGCGCACGAGAAGGGGCTGGAACTGGCCGCGCGGATTGCGCCCGGAGTTCCCCTCGCGCTCATCGGCGATCCGCTGCGGCTCCGCCAGATACTGCTCAACTTGATTGGCAATGCGACCAAATTTACCGAACGCGGCGACGTGACGCTGACCGTCGAGCGCTGTGAGCCGCCCGCAAAACTGGCGCAGGAAGAGGTGATGATCCGGTTCGCGGTCACCGACACCGGAATCGGCATTTCGAAGCTCCATCTCGATCGCATATTTGCGAACTTCTCCCAGGCCGATTCGTCCACCACGCGCAAGTACGGCGGGACCGGCCTCGGACTGGCAATCGCGAAGCGATTGGTCGAATTGATGGGCGGCGAAATACGGGTCGAAAGCGAGCTCGGCCGCGGCAGCACCTTCTCCTTTACCTCGCGGTTCAGGCTCGATGCGGCCGCCGCCGGCACCGACGTCACGGTGGCGTCTCCGGATCTGGCCGGCATGCGGGCGCTGGTTGGAGATGCTTCCGCCATCAATCGTTCTCTGCTGAATCAGATGCTTACCGCGCGCGGCGCCCGGGTCACGGAGGCGAGTTCCTGCGCGTCGGTCGTCGGCGCCATTGAGCAAGCTGCGGCCGAGGGCGAGCCTTACACGTTGCTGATGATCGCTTCGCGGATGCCGGAGACCGACGGATTCCAGCTGGCGCGCAAGGCACGTTCGATCGCGGGTCCCGATGCGCGCGTAGTGCTGATGTTGACCTCGGACGATCTCACCAGCCAACTCCAGCGCCTGCACCAAAGCGGAATCACCTATCATCTGGTGAAGCCGATCAGGCGCGTCGAACTGATGAACGCAATCGCGCATGCGATGGCGCCGCCGGCAGCGGTGAATGCAACCAACGGGAGCCGCAACGGCGCGGTCGATATCTCGCGGCCGCTCAGGATTCTGCTCGCCGACGATTCCGCGGACAATCGCGCGCTGATTGTCGCGTTCCTGAAGGACACGCCCTGCCAGGTCGATACTGTCGAGGACGGCGCCCGCGTGGTGGAGCGCTTCAAGCGGGAAACCTACGACCTGGTCCTGATGGACCTGCAGATGCCGGTAATGGACGGAGACGAGGCGACCCGCGAAATCCGCCGCTTCGAGCGGGAGACCCGCCGCTCCCACACGCCGATCGTTGCGCTGTCGGCCTCGGTGCTTTCGGAATCAGTTGCGAAAAGCCTGGCCGCTGGATGCGACGCGCACGTCGGCAAGCCCGTCAAGAAAGCAGCCCTCGTACAGATGATTCATCGCCTCGCAGACACCCCTTCGACTTCGGGACCGAAGCCCACCGCGCTCGCGTAGGCACTACTCAGGGCCATCGTCATGCCTACCATGTCCTCTGGCAAGCGCGAGGTGGCGGCTTTGACGCAACTTCTCTCCGGGGGACTTTCACAAACCAGCGGTGCCGACAACGCGGCGGATGCCGACGTATGGACGCGGCGCGCGGTCCGGGCGATAGCTCTGGTCGCCATCGTGTCGCGCACCTTCATGTTTTTCGAATTGGGCGCCGCGAACATACCGCGGAGCCCATCTACTGTCGCCAGCCTCATCTTCGTTATCCTCCTGGCCAGCGCGACCTTCGCAGCCTCATACGCTCGCTGGTTCATGCGCTATTGGCGGGAGCTGACTTTGGCGATAGGCGCGCTCCTCGCCCTGGCGATGGCTCGGTTCGCGATCGCAACCGGCAGGCTGGAGGTTCTCCATATCTGGCTGCTCCTCGCGATGGTCGGGGCAAGCGCGGCCCTTCCGTGGTCGGCGCTATGGCAGGGGTCCTTCAGCGCTCTTTGCGTTGTGCTGTGGGGCGCGGCCGGGTTGCTGACGCATCATCACGATGTCGACGATCTGCCGAGATGGGTTGCGATCATGGCCGCCGCGGGCCTCGCCCAGATGATCGTGCTCCTGCACCAGCGTCAAACGGCGGCGCAGGAGGAATCGAACCGCAGAATTCGCGAGAGCGAAACCAACTTGCGCAAGGTCTACGAAGCGAGTCCCGACTCGATCGCGGTGGCCCGAAAGTCAGACGGCCGTTACCTGGTGGTGAATCGGACCTTCGAACAGGGCACGGGGTATCCGCGCGAAGAAACGATAGGCAAAACCGATCTGGATCTGAATTTGTGGGCCGATCTCGCCGCGCGCGCACGTTTCTATGAGTTGCTATGGCAGCGCGGCGAGGTTCACAGCTTCGAGGCCGAGTTTCGGTTGCGCGACGGCAGCGTAGTCCCAACGCTCGTTTCCGCCGTACAGGTCGAGATCGAGGGCGAACCCTGTCTCGTCAGCATCACGCACGCAATCCAGCGTCTCAAGCGCGTCGAGCAGGAACTGGTGGCGGCGCGTGAAGATGCGCTGGCGGCATCGCGCGCGAAGTCTGAATTTCTGAGCAGCATGTCCCATGAGATACGCACCCCGCTCAACGCGATTCTCGGGATGGCCGATCTGCTGCTCGAGACTCCTCTCAACGACGAACAGCGCCGCTACCTGGTCACCATGGCGGACAACGGCAACACGCTGCTCGAGTTGATCAACGGCATCCTCGATCTCGCGCGGGTCGAGAGCGGCCGGATGGTGTTAGAAAACGTGGCGTTCGATCTCGAAGCGCTCGTGGACCGCGTGCTCGATACCCTGGGCGTCCGCGCGCACGAAAAAGGTCTCGAGCTCGCGGCGCGCATCGCGCCCGGGGTTCCGGCGATGCTGGTCGGCGATCCCCTGAGACTCCGGCAGATGCTCCTCAATCTGGTGGGCAACGCGACCAAGTTCACCGATCGCGGCGAGATCATCCTGACCGTAGAGCCGTATGAACCATCCGCCGACCTCGCGCCGAACGAAGCGATGATTCGTTTTGCGGTAAAGGACACGGGCATCGGAATCTCAAAGCCGCAGCTCGATCGTATCTTTGGAAATTTCTCGCAGGCCGATTCATCGACCACGCGCAAGTACGGCGGAACGGGTCTCGGGCTGGCGATCACGAAACGGCTTGTGGAGTTGATGGGCGGACGGATCTGGGTGGATAGCGAACCCGGACGCGGCAGCACCTTCTACTTCACTTCCCGCTTCAAGGTCGAGCCCGGCCGGCATCAGGCCGTCGCGGCGCCGTCGGCAATCGCGGGCTTGCGCGCGCTGGTTGCCGATGGGTCCGCGATGAATCTCGCTCTCCTGAACGAGATACTTACCGACTGTGGCGCCCGCGTGACCGAGGTGAGCTCGGGCGAGGCTGTCATCGCCGAGATCGAGCGATCCCGGCAGCTACGCGATCCTTATCGCCTCATATTGATCGCCGCACACTTGCGGGAGTCCGACGGGTTTCAGCTCGCGCGCGAGGCTGCTTCTCTCGCGGGCTACGACGCCCACGTAATCCTGATGCTGACTTCCGGTGACCTGACCAGTCAGCTTCAGCGGCTGCGCGAAGCCGGCTTGCGTCATCACCTCGTGAAGCCGATAAAGCGCACGGAGGTGATGAACGCGATCGCGCGCACCATAGCGCCGCCGGACGCTGCGCCCAGAGGCGCCATGGTCAGAAACGGCGTCCCCGGCTATTCGCGGCCGCTTAAAATTTTGCTCGCCGACGACTCCGGCGACAATCGGGCGCTTATCGCCGCCTTTCTGAAAGACACCCCGCACACCGTTGAGGGCGTAGAGAATGGCGTGCGCGCCGTCGAGCGCTTCAAAAGCGAAAGCTACGACCTGGTGTTGATGGATCTCCAGATGCCGCTGATGGACGGGGATGAGGCAACCCGCGAGATTCGGCGCTTCGAGCATGAAACTCTCCGGCCGCGAACGCCGATTGTAGCGTTGTCGGCGGCGGTGTTTTCCGAATCGGTTGCGCAGAGCCTGGCCGCGGGTTGCGACGAGCATATCGGCAAGCCGGTCAAACGCTCGATGCTGCTCGACGTCATCCAGCGGCTCGCCGCCGAACCTCTCAACGTCCCAGCTGTCGATGAGTTCAAGCCGCCCGGATCGTCGGATCTTCCCATTACCTGATCCTGCTACCATCGCGCGCCCTTGTTATCGTCGCGTGCCTTACGCTATGCGAGAGGCTGGCGATGAGCGAATTTACGGTCAAAGACAAAGCGGCGATCGTCGGACTCGGCGAAACGAAGTATTACAAGCGCGGCGGCGCGCCGGTCAGCGAATTCCGGCTGGCGCTGGAAGCGATCCTGCGCGCCTGCGACGACGCGGGAATCCGGCCGACCGAGATTGACGGAATCGCATCGTACAGCAATGACCGCAACGATTCGGTGCGCGTCGCGACCGCTCTGGGATTACCCGAGCTGCGCTTCTCCAACATGTTCTGGGGCGGCGGCGGCGGCGGGGGTTCCGGCGCGATCGGCAACGCCGCAGCCGCCATCGCGGCCGGCTACGCGAACTACGTGGTCGTGTACCGCGCCCTCGCACAGGGACAATTCGGCCGCTTCGGGCAAACTCCTGCGCTCAAGACCATCTCGGGACCGCCCGCCTACACCTGGCCTTACGGCATGTCGACGCCCGCGCAATGGATCGCGCTGCGCACCCGCCGCTTCATGCACGAGCATAACGTCACCCAGGATGCGATCGCGGCGATCGCGCTGGCCTGCTATCACCATGCGCAATTCAATCCGCGCGCGATCATGTATGGCCGTCCGCTGACGCGCCAGATGTATGACGACTCGCGATGGATTGTCGAGCCGTTTCATCTCTACGACTGCTGCATGGAAAACGACGGTGCCGCCGCCGTTATCCTTACCAGCCGCGATCGCGCCCGCGATATGAAGCAGCGCCCGGCGTGGGTGATGGCGTCGGCGCAAGGCTCCGATTTCCGGCAAGGCGCGGCGGCCGAGAACAATCCCGACTACGAGACCTCGAATTTCAAGACGCTCGCCCCGCGTTTGTATGCGATGGCGGGAATCGAGGCGAAAGACGTCGACGTCGCGCAAGTCTACGAAAATTTCACCGGCGCCGTGATGACCAGCCTGGTCGAGCACGGGTTCTGCACTCCCGATGGAGTGATGGACTTCTGCACGGTGGAAAACCTCACCTGGCCGAACGGCCGTCTCCCCATCAACACCAGCGGCGGCAATCTCGCCGAATGCTACATGCACGGTCTCGAACTGATCATCGAAGCTGCCCGCCAGGTGCGCGGTACCTCCACCTGCCAGGTGAAGGACGCGGAGATATCGCTGGTGGTGTCGGGACCGATGGTCGCTCCCGTCAGCGACTTGATCCTGCATCGATAAAGAGAAGTGCGATGAGCGAACAGAACGCCGCCTCGAAGACCTATCTGCCTGCCGGAATACCGATTCCGGTTCCCGCGCACGACGGCGTCGATCGCGAGTTCTATGAAGCCACGCGCCGCCACGAGCTGGTCGTGCAGCGATGCGCCAAATGCGGAACGTTTCAGTTTCCCGCCGAATGGATCTGCCACAAGTGCCAGACCCTCGAGCCCGGCTGGGAGCGCGTGTCGTCGCGCGGGCGAATCTACAGTTGGGAGCGCGTCTGGCATCCCGCCCATCCCGCCTTGAAGAATGCCTGTCCCTATCTGGTGGTGGTCGTGGAGCTGCCCGATGCGGGCAACGTCAGAATGGTCGGCAACCTGCTAGGCGATCCGATGCAGGAAGTAAAATTCGACGCCGAAGTAGAAGCCGTATTCGAAGACCACGAAGGCGCCACGCTAGTCCAGTGGAAGGTCGCCCGGTAGCGAGCCCAACGAAATCCCAGCCAATCCTGCCCCTTCTGAAACTGTCGACTTTATCCCTCTCCCGCGG
>JBKQNE010000057.1:0-3004 GCA_052146355.1 Binataceae bacterium (SeqCode)
GGCCATCACCCGCTTCCTGGCCAACTGGAACGACCACGCCCAACCCTTCCGCTGGACCAAAACCACCGACCAGCTCAGACGCAGCATCCGTAACGCTGCACTTATTTACGAGACACGACACTAGCGATTCATCTTAGAGCGAGTCACTTACATCTTCGACTGCATATCGGCCTTACCGGTCGCCATGTCAGTCGGAAATGACACATGTGTGTGGATGATCTTCCACTGGCGCTTTTGCTTTTGCCAAACGTCGGTCACGCGAAATGTCATGTCAACGGGCTTGCCGCTTTTGTCCGTGCCCGTGAAACGCTGGACGCTGTTGGCTAGTCCCATCCTGCCGTCCGTGACGACATGTAACGAAACGAACTCGACTTTCGGATTTTTGATCGTATCGAAGAAATTCTGGAAGTCGCCGCGCACCGCCTGTTGTCCATCGAACTCGCGCGGCGTGCCGATATCATAGACCACCAGATCATCACTGGATTCGTAGCAGGTCATCAGCTGCTCGACGCTGGTAGCCTCAGCGCATTTGTGTTCCAGTCCCTCGATCTCGCCTTTCGGGTCGGCGGCGACACAGGACCGCGGTGCGATACTCCAGACAAGGACCGCGGCTGCGAATGCCGCGACAAGAAGTCTCGTTCTTTTCATCTCCGTCTCCCTCTCGAGTTTTGCCGATTCCCTCCAGGCTCAACAGCCCGGCCAACAGTAGGCGCCACCTCGGCAAACAGAAGCGGCAATTTTCAGCCCTGATGGAGATTTACTAAGCCAAGAGATGTTCTCACAATTCGAGCCGAGTTCGAAGGGTGCGAGCGATGTCGTCGGCGGACTTCCAGGACCTCTCGGCGCCCTCCGACCGCACCTGCGCTGATGCACTGCGGCATCCGCAGTCCGGACCGCGTCAATCAACTGGAGCTACCCCGTTTTGCGATTCGAGCGAGGCCAGGTTAGGCTCGCGCAGGCCTGCCGTTTCCGGGAGAGGCCGCCGATGCGATGCTCAGGGTGCGGTTCGGAAAATCCCGCCGACGCGAAATTCTGCACCGAGTGCGGTCAAGCTTTCACTATCCGGTGCCGGAAGTGCAACCGCGAAAATCCGATCGCCGCCAGATTCTGCAAAGAGTGCGGAACGTATCTAATGGACGTGCCCGAATCTCGCGCGACGGGCTGTCAACGATGGCGTAGCAATCCTAGTCTCATCCGATCAAGGTGCGCCATACGCTGATGGCGAGCGCAAGACGGTCACGGCGCTGTTTGCCGACAGCAAGGCCTCGATGGAGTTGTCGAGGACCTCGACCCCAAAGAGGCGCGCGCCATCGTTGATCCGGCCTTCCGGCTGATGATGGATGCGGTCGATCGCTACGGGGGCTACGTTGCGCAATCGATCGGAGACGGCATCTTCGCCCTGTTCGGCGCGCCCATCGCGCACGAAGACCATCCGCTGCGCGCGCTCTATGGAGCGCTTAGGACGCAGGAGGATCTTCGTCGTTATTCGGATCGCCTGAGAGTCGAAGGCAAGGCGCCGGTTTCGATCCGGGTGGGAGCCAATACCGGCGAGGTGGTAGTGCGATCCGTCCAGACCGGCGACGATCAATCGGAATACCTGACGGTCGGGCATTCGATGAGCTTGGCGTCGCGGCTGCAGACCCTCGCAAACCCCGGCTCGATCGCCATCAGTGAGGCGGTGCGTAAGCTGGTGGAGGGATATTTCCTGTTGAAGCCGCTGGGGCCGGCGCGAATCAAAGGCGTCAGCGAGCCGGTCAACTTTACGAAGTGACGGGATTGGGTGCGCTGCGGACGCGATTGCAGCGCGCAGTGGGACGGGGGCTGACGAAGTTCGTCGGCCGGCATCGCGAGACGGAGGCGCTGAGGCATGCCGCCGAACTCGCGCAGCGACTTAGCTAAGTGTTTGCCGCGTCCTAACGGGCCGGAAAATGAACCAAAACGGAACAGATCCCTTGCGCCTACGATTCAGCGCCAAGGGCAATGCCCTCCTCATTTGGAGCCGGCTCCTTCCCTTGAGAGGTTACCGGGTGGACAGTAGCGACGACCAACTTGGGCGTGACCCCAGTGCTTCCGAGCGATAGGCTCACGCGGTTCCGTCGTCGCGGCGGGTAATGGAACGCCTTTATCTAAACTCTATGGGCCGGTCCTCCCTTATGCGGGGACTCTCGCGACGATCCACACCTCCAGTGAAATTAAGCTGCCATCCGAGCGCTTATCTTAACCAGTCTCGCGAGCGCTCTCTGTCGGCGATCCATTTGTCGATGTGCTCTCGGTTAAAACGGTAACCAGCGCCGAGCATCTTGAAGGCGGGTAGCTCGCCTTTGCGAATCAGCCTGGAGATCGTCGAAGGATGACAGTGCAGATACTGGCCTACTTCCCTGGCCGTCATGATCGGGCTATGCACAGTGATGGGGCGGGGCTTAATGACTCAAATCCTCAATCCGTTTCTTAGTCTGTTCCCGGCGTTCAGTAGCTTCCGTGAGGCTTATCTTTGCGCGGGCGGGTTGTGTTCCTAGTTGTTCCACTTCCCGCTATTACTACCATATCTCTTCGCCTGCCGCCTTAACATTGCCGATGTAACTTTCACGTTCTGCGCAAGAGTTCTGATCTGGGAGCTTAACGCCTACCTGGCGTTTTGAACAGCCAGTACCCTCGGCGGGTACTGGCGTCATTTCAGCCTGATCAGGCGCGAGTGGCGTCTTTTGATAAGCGAAGTGGCTTACTTTGGTTTGCGGCGTGGATTGTCAGTTGTAGTCTCGTCCTTAAGTTCGGACCGTTCTCTGATCGCCTGTTGCAGCAAGTCCCAGAGACCCTCAAAGATTTTGTAAGTGCCAGTTGGCCGAAGCTTTCGTCCTGCCGGTGTTTTGCCGCCAAAGGCGATACTCGGGAGTAATTGTCAAATGTTGTGGATCGGCCGGTCATGATCAGGCGGCTTCCCTAGGTTGACTGTCAGGTGAGTGAGTAAAGGTTTTCAGTCGATCCTCGCCGACTCCATCGACGAACT
>JBKQNE010000058.1:0-5650 GCA_052146355.1 Binataceae bacterium (SeqCode)
CCGCGCGTCTGCCGCGCTGCCCCTGGTGCGGCACTGACGGTCGCGCCACTTTATGACACAGTAGTACTAGCTGTCATTGGTGCCTTTCACGCGCGACCACTTCTCTTTATCCCCAAACCTGATCTCAACAAGCAAAGAGACTCTGCCAAAGTGAGCGACCGCGGCCAAAGGTTGGCGTACCCACACCGGGTTGTGTCTTTTCATGGCGAAGGTATTAGAATGAAACGGCCGTTCGGAGTCGATGCTTTTCCCAGGCCACCTCTTACCCAGAACCACGCGATTCAGACTGGCGTTCGGCCATGACAGGAAAGCCCAGAACTATGCTCGCGATTCCGGAGAAGTTCAACAAAAACGCTCCGGACGTCCGTGCGATCGGCACCTCCGCCGAAACTGGAGCTTGGCTCATCCAATACATGTGTGAGCGGCTCGGCGTTCTGGATCTCGGCGAGCTCGACACGCTGGACCTGGGTTGCGGCTGTCGTTTCATTGATGCGATTGTTAATGGGAATCTGCCCGTAAAATCCTATACAGGAATAGATGTTGACCACGAATTGATTCGATTCCTCAACGATCACATTGATGAACGGCGGTTCAAGTTCCATCATTGGAACGCATACAACCCTGCTTATAACCCGACTGGGACCTCGATAACTGCCGATTCGTTGTTGCCTACAGGAGAAGAAACCTTCGACTTGATAGTTATGTACTCGGTTATAACACACCAGTTACCGAAGGATACCGAAATGCTGCTTCGACTTTTGAGATGTTGTATAAGGCCAAAGGGGCATATTTTCTTCTCCGCGGACTTGCGGGAAATCGATCAGGGATATCAAGAAATGGTACCCGAACGGCCAACCGCCCATAGTGCCTACTCTCTTGAATTTCTAAAAGAGATAGCTGCACGTAGTGGGTGGCGGTTGCTCTCCGTAGCAGGTAAGGCGCCGCGTGGTTCCCTGCCAAACCAAGACACGCTTCTGTGCGAACCGGCGTGATGTTCTCATTCGCAGGAGAGCCGATGCAGGCGACCTGCTTCCTTCATATTGGGCTTCACAAGACTGGACCACTTCCCTAAACTCTGATCACAGAGAACGAACGATGTCTGGAACGAAATGGCATCTACGTCCCCAGGACCGGCCGCCCATCGCCAAACAGCGGACACCACAACCTGGGATCAACGACTTTACAGAGCGGTATTGACTTCGAACCTTCCTCGAGCAGTACAGCGAACCAAGAGCTGCTACCGTACGGATCATCCGTTCATCCTGACCGTAGGGGTTTTGGAGCCGCGAAAGAACCATACGGTCTTGCTGGATGTTCTCCGGGAACTGCGCCGTAAGCACCGCAATCTCGAGCTTATCATCGTTGGGCGCCCAGGATGGCGCTGGACCGATCCGCTCGCATTGCCCCAGTATCGGGATCTCCGCCCTTGGGTGAGAATTTTCCACGACGTACCGGATTGCGATCTCGTGGAGTTTTACAACCGAGCCGACGTGTTCGCGTATCCGTCATTGTACGAGGGGTTCGGGCTCCCGATGCTTGAGGCAATGGCGTGCGGAACGCCTGTGGTCGCTTCAGGCTTGTCGTGCATGCCGGAAGTCGGGGGAACCGCAGCGCTGTACGCAGACCCTCGCAACCCCCCGGAGTTTGCAAGTCAGGCGTTGCGGATCATCGAGAACGGGCAGCTCCGCGAACAATTGGTCGACGCCGGCCTTCTTCACGCGAGTCAGTTCACCTGGCGGGCCACGGCAGAGGCAACCCTCGGCGTGTATCAAAGGGTTTGCGGCTTCGCACCGAGAAGTTAAAGTCCTCTAGCGGGACAAGGCGAGCGATGAGCGGAGCAAATTTCGATGATGACACTTGGGCGCAGGAGGAGTGTCTGATGCTCTCAAGAGTCAGTCTTTCTGTATTTCTGCACCAAGGGCGAGGAGAACGCGCTAGTTGCGGTGCCCTGGACCAGTCTCTGGACTCAAATCCCTGTTAAAACTTTGCGTATGCAAGCACAAGGTCGTCGGTTCGAAACCGATCATCGGCTCAATGGGTTCTCTAACCAGTTCAAAGGTTTTGCGGCCGCAATAGGCCGCGCGCTGCGCGACAACGATCGCGGGCTTCTGGTGACGATCGAGCTCGATCCCGAGAGCTTTCGGACTACCGCGGAGCGGATCCGTGAGATGGATCTGCAGGCCTTTGTCCATGCGGTTCACAGCTCAAGTCTCGACTACACTCCGCCGGAAAAGATTGAACTTGCCCTATTCGACTCCGAGCTTCCAATCAGAGGAAAAGAGTTTACGCACTTCCTCCCTGCTTTCGCGTCGGAGGCCATAATTCTTTTTCACGATTCCAATACTGCCCACGGGGTAGTACGCGACACGGTCAATGCATTGACGTCGGAAGGTCTTCTCGAAGCGATATTGCTGCCAACGCCACGAGGACTGGCCTTATGTCGGCTGCGCGACAGAAGGCTCAGGTCATAGAGGGGAGATAGCGATCGTCGTACCCTGTGGGGATGGGCCGTCCGATGCCACGCATTTTATGGCGCAACGCCGTTCAGTAGGACCCGCGGACTCGGACTCACGGAAATTCTTCTCGCCACGAGCCCGGTCATTTCGAAGTAAATTCAAGGATCACTCTCTCGCCGGCAGCTCCCCTCTGCATGATTGGATGCGAAAGGTAAAGGCGCACCGCGGGATCATCCGGATGCGTAAGAGCCAGCTTTTGGAGCAGGCCGCGGGCTTCATCAAAATGCCCCTCCCTGGCCTGCCGGACGGCGGTCGAGAATAGCGTGCAAAACTGCTCGTCCGGCTGCGGCGGTCTGATGACTTCCGAAGTCTCGACCGGATCGTCCTTCCCTTTCACGCGGACGAAGCCGATATCTCGAAATACAAAGTTTTGCTCGGCTTCTTCAAGGGTGGAGCGATCGACCAGGATGTGGACACTCAGTTGGCGTGTGAGACTCTCCAGCCGCGAAGCCAGGTTGACCGTGTCTCCGATAATCGAGTAATCGAATCGCCGTTGGCCGCCAATGTTGCCGGCTACAACGTCGCCGGTTGCGATGCCGATTCCAATGTCGAAATTGGCGAATCGGGAATCTGACCGGCGCAGCCCATCAAGGGCATCAAGCATCGCCACGGCGCAAGTAATAGCGCTCCATGCTCCGCGGCTCGTGCGCAACGGGGCGCCCCAGAACGCCATAATCGCGTCGCCGATCAACTTGTCCACCACTCCTCCGTGTCGAATAACCACCTCGATCATCGCACCCATGTATATATTGAGCAGAGACACCATCTCCCTCGGAGGCGTGTGCTCAGTACGTTTGGTAAAGTCGACAATGTCGGCGAATAAGACGGTAACGTGTCTCAATTCGCCTCCAAGCTCCAGACCATCCGGGTCGGCTAATACTTGTTCAATGATTTTCGGATCGACGTAATGCTCGAACGCGCTGCGGAACTTGCGGCGAACAGAAATGCTACGCCAGGTCAAGATCGAAAATGACGTGCCGTAAACGACCACAATGTTCGGCCAAATCTCCGGCCAGGAGAAGAACACGTTACGAATGACTTCATCGTAGGTCTCCCAGGCGATCGTGAGGATCAACAAAGAAAGCAAACCAGCGCCGGACAATAGAATCCCGGTCGACGGCCGATAGCGCGACGCAACCCAAAGCGTCGTCAATGTGCCCGCTATCAGCATGAACGCGAGCCACGACAGTTCCGAAGGTGAAGCGATCCGCTGTAGGGTGCCGTCCGATATCGCTTCTGTGAATTCAGCGTCGAGGACGACCGGCGATATGGTGTGGCTGCGATTGGGATCGTCGAATGGTCTTTCCACTCGACCCGCGATGACGACCGCGCCCCGAAGAGAATCTTTGGGCAGCTTGTGTTGCAAAACTTCGAGCGCCGGATAAGTCCGAATGCTGGAGATCTTTGGTGAAACGATCATCCAGCCGGAGCGTTGCGCGGGAAGAACACTTTCGCCGATTCTTACTGACTCAACCCCTGAGCCGGACAGCGCAAGTTCGGGCCGTTTGCCCAGCCCGAGACTCGCCAATACCATCGGCAAGCACGGGTAATAGTCACCCTGGTATTCGATCACCGAAGGCATCTCATCACGAAACGCTTTATTGTCGCCGGCACCCGCCTGTCGGTAGTGAATTCGCCACCCTTCGGCGATTGGGTTGCCGACCTCTTTCAGCGGCTCGAAGTACTCCGAAGATTGACTAACGCTCCCGTAGTCCCGGGTGTTCGTCTCGACCTCCTGGAGAACGCGCCACCAGGGCTTGGGGGGCACATTACGCAGACTAACGTTATACGGATAGTGAAGAAGACGTGCGGTTTCCGGGGTTCCGAGGATAACTCGACCGAAATCTCTCTGAACGAATTCATAGGCGAACACTAAAGGAGGTTGAATCGAAGAGCTGGTCTGAGAGGGTCCCTGATGAAGTCGTGTCGGAGGCAACCATAGAGATCGATGATCGTCCACCACCGGACCTTGGGTAATTTCTTGAAGGACTCCATCAAATCCGATGAGCGACGCACCCTCCGCCGCAAGCGCATCGATGAGCGCGCGATAGTGTTCTGCTGGCCAATCCATCGGATCTGCGGCGGCAGTTGCGGGATCGTCGAGCAAAACCACGGCGACTCGTCCTCGTTGGCGATCCCCGAACATTGCATGCAGGAGGTGCCATTGGCGCAGGTAGATCGCATCCGTCCATCGCGTTTCGCGCGGGAACACGGCTGCCACGCCGAAAGAAACAACGACAGCCAGACTGACCGCAGCAAGGAAAACAAACGGCGAATTTACCCGTCTTATTCGCGTAGAACGAGACATCGGGATCTAGAGTGGATCGATGATCTTCAGCTGCTCGATGACCGAGCCCGGCCACCCGTGCGTGACGATGAGCGGCAACGCATTTTCATGTTTCGAACGAACGTGAATGAAATGAATGTCCAGCCCATCGATCTCGGTCATGAAATTCGGCAAGAAGTTTAGTTTCGCCTCGCACCTGCGCCAGTCGTAATCTGTCGCCCAATAGCGCGCGAGCTCCTGCATCGTTGCCAACTGCACGCCTTGCGATTCATCCGCGACCCTTTCCCGGTCAGGCCACTCTGTCGCGTCTATGCGGCTGCGCAATTTGGCAATTTTGGCTTCCGGAACATTCACCTGAAACGGACGGATAGCGGTCTTATCACCGCTCGTCTGTTGTGCAACTGCATTCATTTTATATGCGAGGTCCAGCAGATGCTGCAAGAATGCCGGCCTCATATTCCATCGCCAACATCGACAGGGCAGGCCAATGGTTTTGTTGCGGAGTCCGGACGGAGCTACTGAAACTATTGTAAAGCCACCGGCCGATGGCGCGTGTACCAGCTGAGCTGAAACGAACCGCTAAAAGGAACAAGATGGATGGATAGACGAATTGCTGGAGAACTGCCGCACGCAGAAATCGCACCCTCTCTCAAGGGTGCGGCTGATAGAGCACGCACGTAAGACGAAAGGACGCGCCGCAAAATGGCGTTCGTTGAAGACAATGAGTCGAGTCGCGCGGCGGAGTTGCACCGCCGCGCGCTCCCAGAACCGTACGTGAGTCTCTCGACTCATACGGCTCCCAGCATCCGAGCGTTCGCATAGAGAAGCCGCCAATGGGGAAAGAGCC
>JBKQNE010000059.1:0-38437 GCA_052146355.1 Binataceae bacterium (SeqCode)
ACCTCCGAGCTTTCGGCCGAGTCGGTCACCCTCCTCGCCGTCGGATATATCTACGGTGGCATCTGGGCACCTCCACCGACAGGACTTTCACCTGTTAGAACGAAAGCTAGCTTCGCTGCACCACCACAAAGAGGTATCAAATCCCCGTAAGATGCGGTTTCGGATCGCATGAAGGCGGTCATAATCCGTCAAGATGCCGCGTCGGGATGACATGAGCGCTGCCATATCTCGGATTGCGTCGGCTCACGCGGGCTCAAGCCACCTTCAGGTTCACAAGATCCCATGCCGATCGCCTCAGCTTCAGAGCGTCCTGCATTCGCGGCCGTTTTTCCGTTACAATCCATGTTTGTGATCGAAGCGGCTGAACATCTCGCCAATAAGCCTGTGGAGGCTTCGGCGCTCCGTGACTTGCGCGACCTCGGACTCGAGGAGATCGAACAGGTCATCGAGGAATCTGGGGAGCCTCCCTATCGCGCGCGGCAGATAGCGCATTGGCTCCATCAAAAGGGCGTCGATTCAATCGATGCGATGCGCGACTTGCCCGCGCCGTTGCGGGAATTCCTGAAGAGCCGCTTCACGATCTGCTCCGCCACCACAACGCTGGTCCGCCGCTCGAGCGACGGAACCCGAAAGCTGCTCCTTCAACTCGCCGATCACGAGCAAATCGAAACCGTCATCATCCCCGCCGCCGACCGCGTGACCCTGTGCATGTCCTCGCAGGCGGGCTGTGCGATGGGCTGTGAGTTTTGCGCGACCGCGAAAATGGGGCTCCATCGCAATCTCACCAGCGCCGAAATTCTCGAGCAGATTGTCGCCGCGCGCCGCGAACTAAGCGCCGACGAGCAACTGACCAACTACGTCTTCATGGGCATGGGCGAGCCGCTCGCGAATTATCCACGGCTCATCCATACGCTGCGCATCATGACCGCCCCGTGGGGGATGGCCATTTCACCGCGGCGAATTACGGTTTCCACCGTGGGACTGCTCCCGATGATGGAACGACTGCTCGCCGATACTTCCGTGAACCTCGCGGTGTCTCTGCATGCCACCACCGACGAGGTTCGCGATCGTATCGCGCCGATAAACCGCCGCTATCCGCTTGCGCAGTTGCTCGAGACTTGTGCGCGACTGCCTCTGAAGCCTCGCAGCCGCATTACCTTCGAGTACGTGATGCTGGCCGGCGTGAACGATTCGCCCGCCGATGCGCGCCGGCTCACCAAACTGCTCGCGCCGCTGCGCGCGAAAGTTAACCTGATCTTTTTCAATCCATTCGAGGGTTCGGGTCTGGCGGGCAGCTCGCGCGCGGCGGTGGAGGCCTTTCAAGCGATCCTCCATCGCGGTAACTTGACCGCTACCGTGCGCGAGAGCAGGGGGCTCGACATCGCGGCGGCGTGCGGCCAACTCTACGCCGAGCATCGCTCGGCATCCCGGGAGCAATAGCGCAAATTCGTGAACGGGGCGTTCGAGTCACGCTCGGCCTCGGCCGCAGACTGGAGCATAGATGGCGACAAAGACACTCGGCGTAATCGGAGGGAGCGGATTCTACCAGATGCCTGGGCTGGAAAATGTCCAGCCGGTCGAAATCAATACGCCCTTCGGTAAGCCATCGGACTCCTTCTTTCGCGGACGGATTGGCGGCGTCGAAGTGGTGTTTCTGTCGCGCCACGGACGAGGCCATCGCCTCCTCCCCAGCGAGATAAACTTCCGCGCCAACATCTTCGGCATGAAGCAACTCGGCGTCGAATACCTTGTCTCGGTGAGCACCGCAGGCAGCATGAAGGATCATATCAAGCCCGGCGAGATGGTGGTGCCGAACCAGTTCGTCGATCGCACCTTCAAGCGGCCGTCGACCTTCTTCGGCAACGGGATCGTGGTCCACGTCTCACTGGCCGATCCGGTCTGTCCGCATCTTGCCGCCGACCTCGCCGCCGCCGGCCGTGCCGAGGGCGCAACGATTCACGAGGGCGGCACCTACCTGTGTATCGAGGGTCCGCAATTCTCGTCGCGCGCCGAGTCGCACCTGTATCGAAGCTGGGGCGTCGACGTGATCAGCATGACCGCGATACAGGAAGCGCGGCTCGCCCGCGAAGCGGAACTCTGCTACGCGATGCTCACTTTGGTGACTGACTACGATTGCTGGCACCAAAGCGTGGCGGCGGTGGATATCGGCGAGATCATGCGCGTGATGGCCGCGAACGTGGCGACTGCGCAAAAGACCGCGGCACGCCTGACGAATGCATTGGCGAACCGCGATCGAACCTGCGGCTGCGGGCAGGCGCTCAAGGGCACCATCATCACCGACCGCTCGGTAATACCGCCGAAACTCGTCGAGGAACTTCGTCCGCTAATCGGAAAATACTTGCGTTAGCATTGTCCAATGACTGTGTTCAGGAGCACTAGATGAGCATCGTGGTGGTTGGTTCGGTCGCCTACGACAGCGTGGAGACGACCACTGGCAGCGTAACCGAGGCTTTGGGCGGATCGGCGATCTATTTTTCAGTCGCGGCGCGCTTTTTCGCGCCGGTCAGCGTGGTCGGAATTGTAGGCTCGGACTTCAGACCCGAATCGCGTCAGGTCCTGTCCGATCGCGGAATCGACATCCGCGGCTTGGAGCAACGCCCCGGTAAAACCTTCCGATGGCACGGCCGTTATCACGAGGACATGAACCGGCGCGACACCTTGCAGCTCGCGCTCAACGTGTTTGAGGATTTTTCTCCCGACCTCCTGCCCGATCAGCGGCGCTGCGATTATCTGTTCCTTGGAAATATCTCTCCGGAGCTCCAGGAGCGGGTGCTGTCCCAGGTCGCCAGTCCCAAACTGGTGGTCGGCGACACGATGAATCATTGGATTCAGGAGCGGGGACCGGAGTTGCGCAAACTTCTCTCGCGTATCGACATCCTCACGCTCAACGACGAAGAAGCGCGGATGCTTTCCGGCGAGCACAACCTGGTCAAGGCCGGCCGCGCGATCCTGAAGATGGGACCCCGCACCGCGCTCGTGAAGCGCGGCGAATACGGAGTGATCCAGTTCAGCAGCGAAGGCATGTTCGCCGTGCCCGCTTATCCGCTCGAAGAAGTGATCGATCCGACGGGAGCGGGCGATACTTTTGCGGGCGCATTCATGGGCTATATCGCTCGCAACGGGCGCGTGACCGAATCGACCCTGCGGACCGCCGCGGTCTACGGCACCGTGCTGGCTTCATTCGTAGTGGAGCGCTTCTCGCTCGACCGGCTGCTCGACCTGACGTGGGAGGAAATCGAAAATCGCTATCGAGCCTTCATCGAACTCACGGACTCTCATCACTCACGATGGACCTCTCAATAGTCGTCCCGCTCTACAATGAGCGCGACAGCCTTGCTCCACTGCACGCGGAACTGACGCGAGTGTTGGAGCCGCTGGGTCGATCCTACGAGGTGCTGTTTGTCGACGATGGCTCCACGGACGGGAGTGTGGACGTTCTGCACAAAATTCGCGAAAGCGATTCGCACGTGCGCGTGATCAGGCTCGCCCGCAATTCCGGCCAGACCGCTGCGCTTGCGTGCGGGTTCGCCGGCACCTGCGGCGACGTCGTCGTGGCTATCGATGGTGACGGCGAAAACGACCCCGCGGATATTCCTAAGCTGCTGGACCTCCTGGCCGGCGGTTACGATCTGGTCAGCGGATGGCGCACCCAGCGCTGGCAGGGCGCCACGTTCTCGCGGCGGCTGCCTTCCGTCGCGGCCAACTCGCTGATCTCGCGCATTACCGGTGTGCGGCTTCACGACTACGGATGCACTCTCAAGGCCTATCGGGGCGATCTCGTGCGCGGATTGCGCCTGTATGGTGAGATGCATCGCTTCGTCCCCGCGATCGCGGCGGAGCAGGGTGCCAGGATCGGCGAGGTCGAAGTGAATTTCCGGCCGCGAACCTCGGGAGCGTCCAAGTACGGTCCCGGCCGTATTCTGCGCACGCTTCTCGATTTGGTGACGGTCAAGTTTCTATCGGGCTACTCGACCCGGCCCATCCAGGTCTTTGGTACGATAGGCGTTGTGCTCGGCGTGCTTGGATCGCTATGGACCGCGATGCTGGTGTTCGAGAAAATCATACTCGGCTATTCGCTGGCCGACCGCCCCGCGCTGTTGCTGGCTGTCCTGTTGGTCGTCGTCGGAGTGCAGTTCGTCAGTATCGGGCTGTTGGGAGAAATGCTCGCGCGGACCTACCACGAGTCGCAGGGCAAGCAGATCTACGTGATCAAAGAGGAATTCTAGACGCATGAATATCGCCGTGGTGGGCACCGGCTATGTCGGCCTGGTGAGTGGGACCTGTTACGCGGAGAGCGGCAACGAAGTCGTCTGCGTCGATATCGATACGCAACGAATTGCCGCCCTCAATGAGGGCAAGGTTCCGATCTACGAGCCGGGTCTTGAGGAGCTGGTCCGGCGCAACCTGAAGGAAGGACGGCTCAGGTTCTCAGTGAACGCCGCCGAGGCCGTCGCACAATCGATGGTATCGTTCATCGCGGTCGGCACGCCGATGAGCGCCACTGGAGCGGCTGACCTTTCGGCGGTGTTCAGCGCCGCGGAAAATATCGCGAAGAGCGCAACCGGCTATCACATCATCGTCGTCAAGAGCACGGTGCCGGTCGGCACCAACGACAAGGTACGGGAGATCGCCGCACGGCATGCGAAGCATGAAATCGATGTCTGCTCGGTTCCCGAGTTCCTGAAAGAAGGATCCGCAATTGAGGACTTCATGCGGCCCGACCGGGTGATCATCGGCAGCCTCTCCGATCGCGCCACCACGATCCTGCGCGATATCCACGCGTCGTTCGTGCGCACCGACAATCCGATTCTCGTGATGGACCCGAGGTCGGCGGAGTTGTCCAAGTATGCCTCCAACTCGATGCTCGCGCTCAGGGTCTCCTTCGTTAATCAGATCGCCAATCTGTGCGAGGCGGTTGGCGCGGACATCGGCGCCGTGCGCCGCGGCATGGGAGCGGATCGCAGGATCGGGTCGCAGTTCCTCTTTCCCGGCGTCGGCTACGGCGGGTCGTGCTTTCCCAAGGACGTTCAGGCGCTGATTCATACCGCCGGAGAAAACCGGCTCGACTTCTCGCTGCTCAAGGCCGCGGAGACGGTTAACAACGAACAAAAGCGGTTGCTACCGGCCCGCGTCAAGCAACATTTCGGCGACGATCTGACCGGCCGCACCTTCGCGCTGTGGGGGCTCGCCTTCAAGCCGCGCACCGACGACATGCGCGAGGCGCCCTCGTTGGTGATAATCGAAGAGTTGCTCAAGGCGGGCGCAAAACTTCGCGTTCACGATCCGGAGGCCCTGGAGAACGCGCGCAAAATTCTTGGCGCGCAGGTTTTCTACCATAAGACCAATTACGAAGCGCTCGCGGGCGCCGATGCGCTGCTGATTTGCACGGAATGGAACGAGTTCCGGCATCCGAATTTTCAGCGAATCAAGACCGAACTGAAGCAACCTGTCATATTCGATGGACGTAACCTGTATGATCCTGATCTGATGAAAGCACTCGGTTTCAAATATTACTCGGTTGGACGCCCTGCGGTCTGAGCTGAAAACGACGATGCGAATTCTGGTAACGGGCGGCGCCGGATTCATCGGCTCCCACACCGTCGATGCGCTCGCGGACGTCGATGCCGGCCCGATCGCGGTGCTGGACAATCTCTCCGCCGGCAAGCGCGATCAGTTGAATCCGAAAGCGCACTTCTATCAGGTCGATTTGTGCGATCAGCCCGCCGTTGCGGATGTGATCGCGCGCGAGAAGCCGGAAGTCATCTATCACTTCGCGGCTCAAATGGATGTACGCCGCTCGGTCGCCAATCCTGCGTTCGATGCGCAGGTGAACCTGGTCGGCTTTCTCAACTTAATGGAAGCGGCCCGGCAAAACGGACTCAAGCGAGTCGTGTTCGCGTCGACCGGCGGAGCTATCTACGGAGAACAGGAACAGTTTCCCTGCGATGAGGATCATCCGTGCCGGCCGCTAAGCCCCTACGGCATCGCCAAGCTGGCGACCGAGTCGTACCTGTTTTTCTATTCTGCCCAGTACGGAATCGACTATCTGGCGCTACGCTATGCGAACGTCTACGGACCCCGGCAGGACCCGCACGGTGAGGCCGGCGTGGTCGCGATCTTCTGCGGGCGAATCCTCGCTGGCAAGTGCTGCACGATCTTCGGCGAGGGCAAGCAGACCCGCGACTACACCTATGTCGGAGACATAGTGCGCGCGAATCTTTTCGCTCTCACTTCCAAGGCATCCGGCATGGCTCTCAATATCGGCACCGGTCTCGAGACCAGTGTGAACTCGCTTTACACCGCGCTCGCCGGAGTGGCAGGAGAAGCCCGCCCGGCCGATTACGGCCCGCAGCGCCCGGGTGAACAGCTTCGATCGGTTATCTCCGCGGCACGGGCGGAAGAACTTCTCGGCTGGAACCCGCAGATCCAACTCGCCGACGGGCTGGAGCGCACTTTCAAATTCTTTCGGGATCGGCGCGGATCCGTGCGATGAAATGACGGACCCGGCTTCGATTCGTAATTTCTCGATCATCGCTCACATCGATCATGGCAAGTCGACGCTCGCAGATCGGCTCCTGGAGCGAACGGGAGCGCTCGCCAAGCGCGAGCTCAAAGAGCAATTCCTCGACTCGATGGATTTGGAGCGTGAACGCGGCATCACCATCAAGGCCCGTTCCGTTCGCTTGAACTATATTGCAAAGGATGGACGGAAGTTCGTCCTCAACCTCATCGATACTCCCGGCCATGTCGATTTCGCGTACGAAGTCTCACGCAGCCTGGCGGCATGCGAAGGCGCGCTGCTGGTCGTTGACGCGAGCCAGGGCGTGGAAGCGCAGACGCTCGCGAACGTCTATCTGGCGATTGACCACGGCCTCGATATCATTCCGGTTATCAACAAAATCGATCTCCCGGGCGCGGACATCGAACGCACCAAGGAACAGATCGAGCAGATAATCGGCCTTCCCGCTTCCGAGGCGGTCCTGGCCAGCGCCAAAGAAGGCATCGGTATCGACGATGTGCTGGAAGCGATCATCACTCAGATTTCGCCTCCCAAGGTGGTTCCCGGCGAACCTTTGCGCGCTCTCATTTTTGACAGTTGGTACGACAGCTATGAGGGCGTAATCGGCCTCGTGCGTGTGTTTGGCGGAGAGCTGCGGCGCGGCATGGGCGTTCGCCTGATGGCGACCGCCAAGAGCGGCGAGGTGATGCGCCTCGGACACTTCACGCCCCACGAGCGCGAAGCCGAATCGCTCGGGCCCGGTGAGGTAGGCTTCATAGTGGCGGGCATCAAGGATGTCGCCGACATGCGCGTCGGCGATACCGTGACCGAGGCGGCCAATCCTGCCACCGAGCCGCTGCCGGGTTTCAAAGAGTTGAAGCCGATGGTCTTTGCGGGGTTGTACCCGACGGAGGCGAATCAGTACGGTGCGCTCCGCGATGCGATCGAGAAGTTGCGACTGAACGATGCCAGCCTGATTTGCGAGCCGGAATCGTCGCAGGCGCTGGGGTTCGGATTCCGTGCCGGATTCCTCGGACTGCTCCATATGGAGATCGCCCAGGAGCGTCTGGAACGCGAATTCGGAATTAACCTTATCGTGACGGCGCCCACCGTCGCGTATCAGGTGCGGACCACCGCGGGCGAAACCGTAATGGTGGACAATCCCGCCTTGCTGCCCCCGGAAAACAGCATCGAGGCGATCGAAGAACCGTTCATCCTGTCCTCAATTCATATGCCCGAGGAATTTCTCGGCGTGGTGATGAAAATCTGCGAAGACCGGCGCGGCGTCCAGCGCGACATGCGTTTTCTGGGCGACAAGCGCGTGATCCTGCACTACGAGCTGCCGCTGGCGGAAATCGTGTTCGACTTCTATGACCGTCTCAAGTCCGTCAGCCGGGGCTATGCATCGCTCGATTATGAGTTTCTGGACTTCCGTGCCGGGCCTCTGGTTAAATTGGATGTTCGGATTAACGGCGAGGTGGTGGACGCGCTCTCAATAATCGTGCATCGCGACAAGGCCTACGATCGAGGCCGCGCACTGTGCGAGAAGATGCGCGAATTGATCCCGCGCCAGATGTTCGAAGTGGCTATTCAGGCCGCTATCGGCGCGAAAATAATCGCGCGCGAGTCGGTCAAGGCGCTGCGCAAGAACGTCACCGCGAAATGTTATGGTGGTGACATCACGCGCAAGCGCAAGCTGCTGGAAAAACAGAAAGAAGGAAAAAAGCGGATGAAGCAGGTCGGAAAGGTCGAGATTCCACAGGAAGCCTTTCTGGCGCTGTTAAAGGTCGGAGAGTGACCCCGCCCCTGGAACCACCGGCGAGGACTCTCGAGTCGCCGCAACCGCCTCCCTCGGACGGCAGCATCGGCACGGCAGCCGAGCAGCGAAAGTCGGCCGCGCGCGAGTATGTCGAGGCTCTCGTCATCGCGGTCGTGCTGGCGCTCGTGGTCCGCACTTTTTTCATTCAGGCTTACATGATTCCGTCGGGCTCGATGGAGCCGACGCTGCTGGTCGGCGACCACATCCTGGTCAGCAAAATGTCCTACGGGTTCAGGATGCCCGATTCGATTTTCGGCCTCCAAATCCCGGGGCTGCCGCTTGGCCGCTATCTCGTCCACTTCGGTGAGATACAGCGAGGCGACGTCGTGGTGTTTGTGCCTCCGCAGGATCGAGACAAGGACTTTATCAAGCGCGTTATCGGACTTCCGGGTGACAAGGTGCAAGTCAAGAACGGCCGCGTGTGGCTCAATGGCAGGCCGATGGATGATCCCCACGCGCATCTCGATGTTCCCGATGCTGAGCGCCTGCCGGATTTGCCGCGTGACAACTACGGCTTCTTCGATTCCACCAGCGCGATTGTCGGCCCGATCGAAGTACCGCCCGGACGACTCTTCGTGATGGGCGATAACCGCGACCATAGCGATGACAGCCGTTACTGGGGTTTCGCCGACGAAAAGGATGTAGAAGGCCGCGCATTGGCCATATACTGGTCATGGGACGCCGACAACGAGGGCTTGCTGCCAGTCCGATGGTCGCGGTTCGGCAAGCTTATTCATCGATAAGGGCAGGAAAGTAGAGCGCCGGTGGGAGAACCATTGAGAAGCCAGAAGTCTGCTCCGCCACTGGCGGGCATCGGCTCTCGTCTTGGGAACAAGCGGCAAAAGTCCGTCGCCCGGGAATATGCGGAGGCGCTGATCATCGCTCTGGTCCTGGCGATCTTCATCCGCACCTTCTTTGTCCAGGCCTACAAGATTCCTTCCGGTTCGATGGAGCCGACGCTGCTCATCGGGGATCATATCCTGGTCAACAAGCTCATCTACGGCTTGCGGATGCCCGACTCGATCTTCGGACTCGAAATAGCGGGACCTCCATTTGGCCGCTATCTGCTCCATTTTGAACCGATCCATCGTGGCGATGTGGTCGTCTTTGTGTTTCCGCCCGATCGCTCCAAGGATTTTATCAAACGTGTCATCGGTCTGGCCGGCGACACCATCCAGGTCAAGAACGGCCACGTCTGGCTCAACGGCGCCGTGATGGATGACCCGCACGCGCACTTCGAAGTGGCGGATCAGGACCGTTCTCCCATTTCGCCGCGCGACAATTTCGGGCCTGTGCAGATTCCACCCGGGAAGATCTTCGCGATGGGCGACAATCGCGATAAAAGCTACGACAGCCGTTTTTGGGGCTTCGTGGATGACGACGACGTTGAGGGCAAGGCGATGGTGATCTATTGGTCGTGGGATGCCGATCACGATGGCTGGCTGCCCGTGAGATGGTCGCGTTTCGGCATGATCATCCATTGACAAAAGGAGAGTCGAGTGGCGGACGACGCGGTTAACCGAATAGGCACAATACTCGAAGAACTGGGGGCGCGGTTCGAACTCGTCATCGAAGCGGTTTCCGGCTTTGGAGGCCGGCTCGATGGGCTTCGCCAGGAACTGTTCGGCCAGTTCGCCGAAGTTGGAAGCCAGATCCGCTTCCTGTCGGATCAGATCGCCGAGAACCGGCGTGGCATAACTGCGCTGCGGTCCGACCTGGGAGCCGAGATGATTCGCCTGGGTGAAACTCTCGGACGCACACGGGTCGAATTCCGCGAGCAACTGGGCTCCGAAGCAACCCGCGCTATCGATACCACGGCTACCCGGCTCGCTGCCGGTGCAACCGCCGCGCAGGAAGAACTCCATCGCGGTGTTGTCGCCGTGCAGGACGAACTGGTGCGCGAGATGACAGAAACGGCCAGGGCGCTGAAGCGCGAGCTTGCCGTATCTGCCGAGACTACAGCCAGGAAGCTGAGCGTCGAGCTCAACAAGACCAACAAGGCGCTCCAGAATCTGGCGCACAAGTTCGATCGATTCGACGATCGCATAACCATTCAGACCAAGGATCAGGACCAGCGGCTGAAGAAGCTGGAGCGCAAGAAGAGCGCCTGATGATGAGTAATCGTGCCCCCGCTTGACGTGCGAATCGCGCGCCGATAAAAATGAAGTACCTTTAATTCGCTACTGCGATAGCGAGAAGGTGACAACATGAATTACCTTAGCATTGAGCCTGGCTGCGTCCGCAGTCGGGTTTTTTTTCGCGCGCAATCATGAACACCAAACCTCAAGTTGCGCTCGATGCTTCTGCCGTAGCGCGCTCTGTCCGACGCATCGCGCACGAAATAGCGGAACGCAACGGCGGCGCCGACAACCTCGTGCTCATCGGCGTGATTCGCCGCGGCGCCAGCCTCGCGGAACGCGTTGCGGCGGAACTTCATGGCAGCGGCGCCCGCACGATTCCGGTCGGCACTCTCGATATCTCTTCCTATCGCGACGATGGCAAGGGTGCGCCCGGCGACCCGCGACTTCTCGGACGCGACATTCCGTTTTCGCTCGACGGCAAACGCGTCGTGCTGGTGGATGATGTCCTCTATACCGGGCGTACCGTGCGAGCGGCCCTCGATGCGCTCACGGACCTGGGCCGCCCCGAATCGATCCAATTGGCGGTGCTGGTGGATCGCGGCGAGCGCGAATTGCCGATTCGCGCGGATTACGTGGGCAAAAATATTCAGGCACCCGAGGGTCAGCGGGTGTACGTGCGACTGAGCGAAGTAGATGGCTCCGACATGGTCGTGATCGGCAACGGAAAGTGATCGGTAAGGCACCGTAACGCGATGGCCCGGCTGTATAAAACCGACGTTGTATCGATAGACGATCTCACGCTCCCTGAGATCGAGCGCGTCTTCACGCTGGCCGACGGCTTTGCCGATGCGCTCGCGTCGGGCGCGCCGCTGTCGGTCGCCAACGGCCTGATCATGGCCACGCTGTTCTACGAGCCATCGACCAGAACCCGGCTCAGCTTCGAGTCCGCGATGCATCGTCTGGGCGGCGCGGTCATCAGCTCCGCCGATATGAACAGCAGTTCCGCCGCAAAAGGGGAGAGTCTGGCGGATACGGTTCGAATCGTGAGCGGCTATGCCGATTTGATCGTGCTGCGGCATCCGCATGACGGCGCTGCCCGCGTGGCCGCGGAATATGCGCCATGTCCGGTCCTGAACGCGGGCGACGGCAGCCGCGAGCATCCGACGCAGACGCTGTGCGACCTGTTCATCCTGCGGCGCAAGAAAGGCAAGCTCAAAGGACTGACCGTCGCGCTGTGCGGTGATTTGAAATTCGGCCGCACCGTCCATTCGCTGATCTACGCGCTGGCGCGCTTCGGCGCCAATATCGTCGCCGTTCCCACTGGCGGCATGGATGTACCCGGATACGTGCTTGACCGCCTGGCGGCGGAGCGGAACTACAGTTTTTCCACCGTCACGATGGATGAATTGAAATCGCTGGCGGGCGGCCTCGATGCGCTCTATTTGACGCCCAATGCTCCCCATCAGATGGCGCTCTTCACCGGTGATGTTCCGCTCGACAAGGCTCCGGCGAAGGAACCTCCCACATCGCTCGATGCCTTCTACGTGACGCGGCTGCAGAAGGAGCGCCTTGCAGGCAAGGAGATCAAACCGGGCGAGTACGTGCGCTTTGATGCGCGTGCGCTCAAAACCCATCGCACCCAGGAAGCGGTCGTCATGCATCCGCTGCCGCGCACGGACGAGCTTGCCTATGAACTGGATGCGGACCCGCGCGCGGTGTACTTCGAGCAGGCCGCCGTCGGCGTGCCGGTCCGGATGGCTTTGATCGCATGGCTCATCGAGCAGAACCGCGAAAAGCGCGTCAGCGTTGAATCGGAGTCCGAAACGATTCGCTTCAAAGCGGAGCCCTTTCCGCGCTGCGCCAACGCGAATTGCATCACCCGCTTTGAAGGCGCACACCTGCGGCCCCGGTTCAGGCTGGCGCGTAGGGTCGATCGCACTGTGTTGCCGCTTCGATGCGACTACTGCGAACGCGAGTTGCACGTCGAGTTCGTGGGTCACGCCCGGTCGCATCGCTATTACCGTTACGACGAAAATCTTTACGGCTACGTTCGCCAGTGGATCGAAGACCATTCGATCGCGGTGTTCGAGACGGTCAAGCAGGCCGAAGAACATGGCTACGAACCGTACCGGCGCGGACCGCAGCGCGAGGTCATGAATTCAGCCGAAATCGCAACAGCGGTGGAATCGTTGGCCAGCCAGGTCGCCGCGGATGTCGGCGATCCCTCCAGCATCTCCATTGTCGGCGTGGTGAGTCATGGCGCGGTGCTGGCGACCCGGGTGCGCGATGCGCTCGAGGCCAAAACGGGAACGCGGCCACCGTGCGCTGCGATCGATGTCTACGCGTCCGACGGCGCCATACAGATGTTCGACGCGGCGACGCCGTTCACAGCCGAGGCGCGAACCATCGTGCTGGTGGACGACGTGATCAACAGCGGATGGACGGTGCAGCGCGCCATGACGATGCTCTGGCAGCACGGCCGGCCCGCGGCGGTGAAGCTGGCGGTCCTCATCGATCGCGGCCATCGCGCGGTCCCGATCCGCCCCAACTATGTCGGCAAGAATATTCCCACCGCGCCTTCGGAGCGGGTTCAGGTGCGCCTTGCGCCCGCAGGCAGCAACGGCAAGCACAAGACTCACGACCGCGCGATGATCTATTCGATGGTCGAGCAGATGAAGTCGCCGGAGAACGCGGAATGAAATCGATTCTGCTTCGCGGCGGCCGCGTCATCGATCCCGCCAATCGCGTCGACGGAATCTTCGATCTACTCGCGATTGACGGCCGCATCGACTCGATAGCGCCACCCGGCAAGCTCGTCGCGCCCGAGCATACGCCCGTCGTCGAAGTATCGGGTTTCTGGGTGGTACCGGGTTTGATCGACGTACACGTTCATCTTCGCGACCCGGGCTTTCCGGAAAAAGAAACCATTCAGAGCGGCTTGCGTGCCGCTGCCGCCGGCGGGTTCACGACTGTCGCGGCAATGGCCAATACCAAGCCTGTCGACGATACCCCTGAGATCGCGGGCTACATGCTCGATCGCGCCCGCGAGACGCATAGTACGCGCCTGATACCCGTGTCCGCCGTCTCCCGTGGTCTTCTGGGACGCGAAAATATCGACTACGCCGCGATGGCAAAGGCGGGGGCGCGACTCTTTTCCGATGACGGCATGCCGGTTGACGACGAAGCTCTTCTGACCCGCGCGATGCGCGAAGTCGGCGAGCTTGGATACGTCATTTCGCTGCATGAGGAAGACCGCGCTCTCTCCAGCGACGGTGCTGTGAACGCGGGCGACGTTTCCAGGCGGCTCGGCGTCAAGGGTTATCCCAATTCGGCCGAGGCGAAACGCGTGCGCAGAGACCTGGCGCTGGCAATGGAGACGGGAGCGCCCATACACATCGCGCATGTGTCTACGCGCGAATCGTTGGATCTCGTTCGAGAGGCGCGGGCGCGCGGCGCCCGCGTGACCTGCGAAGTCACGCCCCATCATTTCGCGCTCGATGAACACGCTGCCCTCAAATGGGGACCCAACGCCAAGATGAATCCTCCTCTGCGCGCTCATGGCGATGTGGACGCGATTCGCGAGGGCATGGCCGACGGCACCATCGACATGATCGCGAGCGATCACGCGCCGCACGATCCTGCATCCAAACATCTCGACGAACTCGCCGGCTTCTTCAACCCCGATCACGAAGCGGGACGGTTGCCCGCACACTCAGCGGATCTGTTTGGTCATTGCGCAAACGGCATCGTCGGCTTGGAAACATCATTAGGACTCGCGATGGATCAGGTGCATCGCTCACTGATTGGCGCGTCGCGATTGGTTGAGATGATGGCCCTGAATCCTGCGCGGTTACTCCGGCTCGATGCGGGTGCGCTGGGAATCGGAACGGTAGCGGACATTACGGTGATCGATCCGAATCGCGACTGGACTGTGGAGCCGGAGCGCTTTCGTTCAAAGAGCCGTAACACTCCGTTTGTAGGAATGCACTTCCAAGGCAAGGCGATACTGACGATTGTAGGTGGTGAAATCGTCTATGACGGACGCAGCGGAGAGCAATGATGGCATCGCGCCGAAATCGTGAAGCGCTTCTGGCACTCGCGGATGGTCGGGTTTTCCGCGGGCGTGCGTTCGGCGCGGAAGGCGAGGCCGTGGGTGAGGTTGTGTTTAACACCGCCATGACCGGCTATCAGGAAGTGCTCACTGATCCGTCGTACATGGGCCAGCTTGTGTGCATGACCTACCCGGAAATCGGCAACGTTGGCGCCAATCGGGAGGACATCGAGTCGCGGCGCGTCTACGTGCAGGGCTTCATTGTCAAACAATGCTGCGAGCGGCCATCCAACTGGCGCTCGGAAGTCTCGCTCGACGAATATCTGGCGCAAGCCGGCGTCGTAGGAATTGAGGGCATCGACACGCGCGCACTTGTCCGCCACATCCGCACCCACGGCGCGCAAGAGTCGGTTCTTTCGACCGTGGATTTGGATCCCGAGTCTCTCGTCCGCAAAGCGAAAGCTTCCCCCGGGTTGGTGGGGCGTGACCTCGTGAAGGAAGTCGCCTGCACGGAACCCTACGATTGGGCGCTGGCGGACTGGGAACTGGGCCATGGGTATCGGACGCAGACGAACGAGCAACTGCGCGACGCTCCATTCGTTGTCGCGCTGGACTACGGAATCAAACTCAACATTCTGCGACGGCTGGTCGCGACCGGGTTTCGCGTGCGAGTGCTGCCGGCGCATTCGACCGCGGAGCAGATTCTTGCGCACAACCCCGATGGAGTTTTTCTCTCCAATGGCCCCGGCGATCCCGCCGCTCTGCCGTACACTTACAAAGCGGTAGCCGGCGTTCTCGGCAAGAAACCGATTTTTGGAATCTGCCTGGGACATCAAATCCTCGGCCTGGCGCTTGGCGGGCAAACCTACAAGCTCGACTTCGGACATCATGGCGCGAACCATCCGGTGATGGATCTCCGCACGCAGCGCGTGGAGATCACTTCGCAGAATCATGGATTCGCGGTCGATACCGATTCCGTGAAGGGGCGCGCCGAGCTTTCGCATCTGAATCTCAACGACCGGACGGTCGAAGGCATGCGCGGGCAGGGCGTTCAGTTTTTCTCCGTGCAATATCATCCCGAGGCTTCGCCCGGCCCTCACGATTCGAGCTATCTGTTCCGGCGTTTCAAGCGGATGGTCGAGCTGTTTCCCCGGCATGGTGCGGACACGCTCGAACGAATCGCCGCCGAGGAAGCGGCCAACGCGACCGAATGATCACGCTGGCGAGACTGGATTCTTAAAGTGCCACTTCGCAAAGACCTGAAATCGGTCCTTCTGATCGGCTCCGGACCTATCGTCATCGGCCAGGCATGCGAGTTCGATTATTCGGGCACGCAGGCCATCAAAGCCCTGCGCGAGGAAGGGCTGCGAATCATCCTCGTCAACTCCAACCCGGCGACGATAATGACCGACCCCGAGTTGGCCGACCGGACTTACATCGAGCCGATGACCGCCGCGACCATCGCGCAGATTATCGAGCTCGAACGGCCCGATGCGCTGCTGCCGACCGTCGGCGGCCAGACCGCCTTGAACCTCGCGATCGAGCTTGCGGAATCGGGGGTCCTGGAACGATTCAACTGCGAACTGATCGGCGCGAAGCTGCATGCGATCAAGAAGGCGGAGGACCGCGATCTCTTCAAACGGGCAATGATCGATATCGGCCTGGAAGTGCCGCGTTCCGCGATCGCGCACTCGATGGAAGATGCCGAGCGTGTCAGCCGCGAGCTGGGATTGCCGTTGATCATCCGGCCATCGCGCACACTCGGCGGCACCGGAGGCTCGATCGCGCGTGAACTCGATGAATTTCGCGCCAAAGCCGCGTGGGGCCTGGAAATGTCGCCGATTCATGAGGTCCTGATTGAGGAGTCGGTCGAGGGATGGAAAGAATTCGAGCTGGAAGTGATGCGCGATGGCGCCGACAACGTCGTCATCATCTGCTCGATCGAAAACCTCGACCCGATGGGCGTGCATACCGGCGATTCCATTACCGTCGCACCCGCCCAGACGCTGACCGATAAGGAATACCAGATCATGCGCGATGCCGCGTTGCGGATCATCCGCGAGATCGGCGTCGACACCGGGGGATCCAACATCCAGTTCGCGATCGAACCGACGACCGGACGCATGATCGTAATCGAAATGAACCCGCGCGTGTCGCGCAGCTCTGCGCTCGCATCCAAGGCAACCGGCTTCCCGATCGCGAAGATTGCAGCCCGGCTCGCGGTCGGCTACCGGCTCGATGAAATCGCCAACGACATCACGAAAAAGACGCCCGCGTGCTTCGAACCCACCATCGACTACGTGGTGACCAAAATTCCGCGCTTCACGTTCGAGAAGTTTCGCGGCGCCGCTGACGAATTGGGACCGCAGATGAAGTCGGTCGGCGAGGCGATGGCGATTGGACGGACATTTAAAGAATCACTTCAGAAAGCGCTTCGCTCGCTCGAAATCGGATCGTTCGGTCTGGAATCGCGCCTCAAAGAGCAGGGCGGCGACCAGGTGATGGCGGAACTTCGCGAGCAGGTCCGCAAGGCAAGCAGCTTTCGCCTTTACCATCTCGCGGACGCACTGCGGATCGGGATTTCGCGCGACGAGGTGTTCCAGCTAAGCAAAATAGACCCGTGGTTCATCGACGCCGTTGCCGATGTGATCGAATCGGAAGGGCGCGTCGCGCGCGAAGCATTCAGCGAAGGTTATTTCCGCGAGTTTAAAGCGATGGGATTCTCCGACCGCCGCATCGCCGACTTGCGCAGTACCAGCGAGGCAGAGGTGGCCGACCAGCGGCGTCAGTTCGGCGTTGCTCCTGTATTCAAAGCGGTAGACACCTGCGGCGCTGAGTTCCAGGCCTACACGCCATACTTGTATTCGACCTACGAAGGCGAAGATGAAGCCGCGCCGGACGACCGCCGCAAGGTGATGATTCTGGGTGGCGGGCCGAACCGGATAGGGCAGGGGATCGAGTTCGACTATTGCTGCGTGCACGCCAGTCTCGCGCTCAAGGAAGCCGGGTTCGAGACGATCATGGTCAACTGCAATCCGGAAACCGTCTCAACCGACTACGACATTTCCGATCGTCTCTATTTCGAACCGCTCACCTTCGAAGACGTGATCGCGATCGCCGAGCGCGAAAAGCCGATGGGTGTGATCGTGCAGTTCGGCGGCCAGACGCCGCTGAAGCTGGCGGTGCCACTCGCGCGCGCCGGAGTTCGGATTCTCGGCACGTCCCCCGATGCGATCGACCGCGCCGAAGATCGCGAGCGATTTAACGTGATGGTCGAGAAGCTGGGGCTTAAGCAGCCTCGCGGGGTGCTTGCTCGCGGCCTTGAAGAAGCGATTGCGGGCGCGAATCGAGTCGGCTACCCGGTCCTGATACGGCCCTCGTATGTTCTTGGAGGCCGCGCGATGGAAGTGATCGCCGATGAAGCTTCCCTGCGGCGGTACGTGACGCAGGCTTTCGAAGCCTCCGAGCGCCATCCGTTGCTCATCGATCGTTACCTGCGCGGCGCTATCGAGGTGGACGTCGATGCGATCAGCGACGGCGAGACCGTCGTGGTCGGCGGTATCATGGAGCACGTCGAGCACGCGGGAATCCACTCAGGCGACAGCGCTTGCGTGCTTCCCCCACGCAGCCTCTCGCCGGAACTGCAGCGATCATTGATCGAAGAAACCAAATTGCTGGCGCGCGAGCTCGGCGTGGTCGGCCTGATCAACGTTCAATACGCGATCTTCGATGGCGAGATTTATATTCTAGAAGTGAACCCGCGCGCTTCGCGAACTATTCCTTTTGTCAGCAAAGCGATCGGCGTGCCGCTGGCGAAGCTTGCTTCGCTGGTGATGGCAGGCAAGAAGCTCGGCGAGCTTGGCTTCACGACCGAACGCGTGCCTGCTCACGTCGCAGTCAAGGAGTCGGTCTTCCCGTTCGCACGTTTCTCGGGCGTCGACACTATTCTCGGCCCGGAAATGAAGTCGACCGGCGAGGTGATGGGAATCGATTCATCGTTCCCGATGGCCTTCGCCAAAGCTGAACTTGCGGCCTCCTCTGAGCTTCCGCTGACCGGGCGGGTCTTCATCAGCGTGCGCGACGAGGACAAGGCCGTGCTCGAACCGATCGCAAACGGACTGGTCGCAATGGGCTTTGAGCTAGTCGCGACCCGCGGCACGGCCGCTTACATCCACCGGCTCGGTTATCCCTGCGAAACCATAAACAAGGTTCTCGAAGGAAGTCCGCACGTCGTCGATGCGATGCGCGAGGGGCGAATCGCGTTGGTCATGAACACCCCTGACGCGAGCGGCACCGCGGATTCGTTCTCGATCCGGCGCACGGCGCTCGAACAGCGGTTGCCTTACTTCACCACGATGGCGGGGGCGCAAGCCGCGGTCGAAGGAATTCGCGCGCTCAAGACCCAGCGTTTTGAAGTCCGCGCCCTGCAGGACTACCATCGCGGCTGATCGCATCGATACTGGACCGCTCGTGGAGCCGATGCGCGCAGATTCACAAAAGCGTGGCACGCGCGCGCAGCCGCTCAAGCCGCAACCTGTCGCGCCGTCATCGACCGGGGCGCTGACTCCCGAGACTTCCGTAGCCGGTCTCCCCGGTATCGGGCCGAAACGCGCGGCGGCGCTCACCGATCGCGGAATCGCGACCCTGCGCGATGTCGTCTTCCATCTTCCCTCCCGCTACCAGGATTGGCGCAATCTGACTTCGCTGGCGAAGCTCGTGCCCGGAACCACGGTAACGGTCGAGGGTGAGTTGGGAGCTGTCTCTGAGCGTCCGATGCGCGGTGCGCCGTGGCGACGGCTTGCAAGCGGATGGCTGAGTGGTGACGGCGCGCGGATGCGGTTGGTGTGGTTCAATCTGCCCGGGTACATGCGCGGGAAGATGCCCGCTGGCGAGAAGGTCCTTGCTCACGGCCGCGTGACTCAAACCGCGGACGGCAATCTCGAAATCGTGCAGCCGGAGCTTCACGCACTTTCGGCTGGTGAGCCGCCGCCGGTGCGACCCTTTTACAATCTGCCGACTGCGATCGGGCAACGATTGTTTTCTGCCAGCGTCGTCCGCGTACTGCGCGAAGTCGGTGGTTATCTCGAACCGTCAATACCGGCAGATGTCCGCCACGAATACCAATCCATTGCCGACGCGTTGATGGCGTTGCACGCACCGTCCTCTGATGCCGACGTCAAAGCGCTAAACTCGGGAACGTCGGCGGGCCATATCGCGCTGGCGTTCGACGAGCTGTTCGCGTTCGAACTGGCGTTGTGTCTCGAGCGGGAGCGCGCGGAGGCACGCAGCGGAATAGCGATCGGTGGCGCGGGGCCAATCACCTCGGGATGGATAAAGACGCTGCCCTTCCAACTCACGCGCGCGCAGACGCAGGCTATCGATGAAATAGCCGCCGATCTCTCTCGGCCCACTCAGATGAATCGGATGCTGTTGGGCGACGTGGGTAGCGGCAAAACGCTGGTCGCTTTCTGGGCGGCGCTGAGCGCGGTGGAGGCCGGCTATCAGGTCGCGATGATGGCACCGACAGAGCTCCTGGCGGAGCAGCATCACACGAGCTTTCAACGCCTGTGCGGCAAACTCGGCATCCCCGCCGCTTTGCTTACTGGCAAGGTGCAGGGCGCCGCTCGTGCCTCGATACTTCGCAGCCTCAATTCGGGAGCTTTGCCCATCGTCTTCGGAACGCACGCGATCATCCAGGAGCGGGTTCGCATCCGCCGCCTCGGCTTGGGGATAATCGACGAGCAGCATCGTTTCGGCGTTTTCGATCGTGCCCGCCTGAAAGCTCTCGGCCCCGAGGCGAACTTGCTGATGATGACGGCGACGCCAATCCCGCGTAGCCTGGCCCTGAGCTTGTTCGCCAACCTTGACCTGTCATTTCTCGACGAATTGCCGCCCGGCCGTACACCGATCGAAACGTTGCCCTTCAGCGAAGAGAACATCGAACAAGTGGATGCGATCGTTCGCGGCGAACTCGCCAAAGGCAACCGCGCGTATTACGTGTTGCCGCGAATCGATGCGTCCGATGACGAGAAGCGATCGGTGGCCGCCACAGCGGAGCGTCTCAAACGCGACGCCCTAAAGGATTTTCGCGTCGGAATCATGCACGGCAGAATGAGTCCGACCGAAAAGGACCGCGTGATGGCAGCGTTTCGAGATGGAGCGATCCAGGTGCTGGTCTCGACGACGGTGATAGAGGTGGGCATCGACGTTCCCGAAGCTACCGTGATGGTGGTAATCGCGGCGGAAAGCTACGGTCTCGCGCAGTTGCATCAGCTGCGAGGCAGAGTAGGGCGGGGCACGGAAGCATCGCGATGCTGTCTGGTCGCGTCGCGCGACGCGGATGAGGCCTCCCGCGCGCGGCTCGATGTCACGATCGAGTGCACGACCGGGACGAAAGTGGCAGAGGCCGACCTCGAGATGCGCGGCCCCGGCGATCTTCTGGGCGCGCGACAGACCGGCGCACTGCCGCTGCGCTTCGTTCATCTGGTTCGCGACTATCGCCTGATTGAGCGTGCGCGGCGCCTCGCGGAAGATTGGCTCCAGCGCGACGCGGGGCTTCGAAGCGAAGCGTCGGCAGGAGCCCGCAAATCGATTCGCCGGATGTTGTCACTCGGCTTCAGTCTTGGTGATGTAGGCTGATGGTGCCGCGTGAGGCCAAAAAGCAGCCACGCACCAAAATTCCGGTGCGCCGCGAAATCTCAGCCGGTGGGCTGGTATGGCGTCGCACCCCGCAGGAAGAGTTCGAGTTCGTGCTTATAAGACCGCGCGGCTCCGATACGTGGGCGATGCCGAAGGGTCATCTGGAAAAGGGCGAAAGTATCGAGGATGCCGCGGTTCGCGAGGTGCGTGAGGAAACCGGCCTGACGGTCGGTCGAATCGAGCCGCTGGGCGACGTGTCGTACATCTTTTCCTTGCGCGACTCGCCGGGCGCACCGCTGACCCGAATCTCCAAGCGCGTGCACTTCTTCCTGATGGAATTCGCGGGGGGCGACCACGTAGACCACGACCACGAAATCGACGAGGTCGCGTGGCTTTCCGCAAGCGAAGCGCTCGACCGCGCGACTTACGCCGACGAGCGCAAACTAATCGAAAAGGCTATCGACATCCTGTCCCCGAAAGACGCCGCGTGAGGGATCGCGGTCGGCGCGCCGCGGACGAACGCATCGATTAGCGGGCAGGAATGCCCGCCGCACCGATCTCTTGAAGAGCTGGGATCTGAACACGGATTCCCGCGTCCGACGTCTTCGGTCTAGCACTCGGCACTGGGGAGTTTTTCACGACCGTTTCGAAGCGTCTCGAGGTGCGTCCTCCCGAATGACGTTGAATACTTCAGACCGTAACCGAGGAAGCGATCCATGCCGATATGGGCAGTCCAGATAAAAAGAAACGGGAGCATCCCGACTCTGTAAATGGCAATTGCGACGATCGCCAGGCCCAGCGGCAACAAGTAACTATGGACGATGTTGTAGGAAAGGCCGCCAACCCTCGGGTTGAGCAGGTAAGGAAGCATGGCAAGATCGGGGATTAGCAGCAGCCCCATAAACATCCACCAGCTGGATTCGGAATGCCAATAGAGCAGCACGCTCAGTATAAAGACAGACAGCGCTTCGGCCTTGAGCCAAGTGCGTACAGCGCCAGTGACGGCGCCATCCGATAGCGTTGGAGTCTTCATTTTCGGCGAGCCCTCCTTTTCCATCGTCAATCCGAATTCCATAATCCGAATTCTTCAACAGCTGGCGCGGGCATCCACGCCCATGGATCGATGCGCGGATGTTTCTTCCGCGCAACCATACTTTCGACTGCGGAGACCAGAGCGGCCTGGTCTAGGGCGATGCTGCCGAAACTTCTTCCATATGCCCGCCGACTTTGCTTTGCGCCCAGATCGCCGGAGACATGGTTGCCATATTCTGAGCGCCGTTGCCTATGACGATCAGGACCGCGTCGTTGCGATAATCGATCGCGTGCCGGGTGTTGCCGAGCAGCTTGTCCAGCATTGAGGTGTAGGTTGCGGCGAACTCGCGAGCCGACGTGCCCTCGGCGAAGGCGACCATCCAGATGACCGAAATCTCGCGTCCCGATTGCAGGATGATCATCTGGTCGCCGGACCATCGCTGCGCCAGTACGACTTGAGGCGCATCCTTGCCCAGGTTGCGCTGCAAGATGATCCTCAGTAGCAGCTCTCCGTAAGTGTCGTCATCAACTTTCTTCCACGATGCCATGGCGTGCTCGTAGCCGTGCACTTGGACGTCGACCGGCGGCTTGGGATGCTCGAAATAGTCGGCGGGATGAATAATCTGCTGGGTCGATAGGGGAGGATTGCTGTATAGAGCATCGACGGCTTTCCATCCTCCGCGCCGGTAGGCTTCGGCGACGAATTTGACGCCGTCGGAGTACTGGAAGATCAACGGCACGGCGAGGCCCTCGGGAGTACCCGGAGCTTCCGCTGCGAATGCTCCGGAAATATCCCCGAGATGCGCGAGAAGGTTATCGAGTGTCGCATCATCCATCGTGCCCGCTACGTAGGCGAAGCCGGCGATAGTGGCATCGCCCTCGGCAACGCATTTGAATGCCAGCCCGCGATCGTCGTTGTTCTTGACCTCATCGAGCTTCTTATCGAGATCGAAGTGCTGGTCCTGCAGTGCATGCGTGAGCTCGTGCGCAAGCACCATCTCGCCGGCCACATCGCGCTGCGCGACGAACTCGACAGTGCTGAGCAGGAAGCCAAGGTCTTCCGCACCACTGACCATCACCATTTGCTTGGCGTGCGGGTCGTAGAACCCAGCCACCTGGTTGCGAAGCAGCTTGAGAGATTCGGCCTTGAGATCGAACCCGACAGGATAAAGGCCGACCATCGCGCCCGCCATTCCATCGGCGCGCATCTGATCGTCCGTATAGTCGCGCATCAGGTCGGCTTCCATTTGTTTTTCCGCTTGATCGCGGTCTTCGATGACGAGAGGAACGGGTTTCGTGAAATCGAGCTGTCGGATCTTCTGGATACCTTCCTCGACCCGATCGACCTTCGCCTGGTTGACGTTGTTGCCGCTAACCAGCGAATAGGCGCATCCCGCCAGCAGCATCGCGCCCGCGGCCACCACGACACGGCGCAACGCCATCCGATAGCGGGAGAAGGTCATTCGCTTAGGATGATTATCGGCAAGCCCAAATGCGAGGTCCTTTCCGCACGCGCCTCGGCTTCGGTCCGCGTCGGGAACGCACCCATCCGAACGCGGTAAAAGCGATGGCTGCCCGCATCGACCTGATCGACTCTCACGTCGGAGTAATATGCAGCGAGCTGCGAGCGCAGACTGTTCGCGTGCGATGAATTCGCAAACGAGCCCACCTGCACGAAGTAGCGTGAAGCCGATCCGATTGGCGCGGAGCCGCTGGGAACGCTCAACACAACGAGCCGAACCCGCGCAGTCCCCGGACCCATCATACCCAGGATGGTCGCGGCCTTCTTGGAAAGATCGATCTTACGCCCCTTCACGAACGGGCCATGGTCGTTGATTCGCACTTCCACGGAGCGGCCATTGTCGAGATTGGTCACCATCACGCGGCTGCCCAGCGGACAGCTCGTGGAAGCGGCCGTGAGATCGTCCTGATTGTAGATTTCACCGCTGGACGTGGCGTGCCCGTTGAACCCCGGGCCGTACCACGATGCGACACCGAATTGTGAAGTCGCTGGTGCAGGGGCGGTTGGAGCAGATGCGATCGGCGCGATCGGTTGGACAGGCGGCCGCGAAGCGGCGCAGGCGGCAAATGTCATCGCTGTCGCCATCAGCGCTCCCGTGCAGAGAATGCGCCTGCCCAAGCGTAATCCGCCCGCCACCATCACCAACCCCGCGAAGATTATATAGGAGAGCGGGGCACCCTGCGGAAGGGGGGTCCCGAGCGGCTCAGGTTGTTGATGGAGCCGAGATTGTTGATGGAGCAGGGCGGAGGGTACTTAGACCGATCCCGGTGCCATGGTAGCATCTCGACTTGAGTTGCTTGCTCAGATCGTCGCGATGCTCCGTAACAGACAGGCGTTGGAAGAAATTGAAGCGCGGGTTCTCGCGCCGTACGCGATGCTCTCGACCAGGAGCCGCGGAAGGAAATTCCCTGAGGCGGAGCATCCGATGCGCACGGTCTTTCAGCGCGACCGCGACCGGGTGATCCATTCGGCCGCTTTCCGCAGGCTGGAATACAAAACTCAGGTTTTCGTCAATCATGAGGGCGATTACTACCGCACCCGGTTGACGCATACGATCGAGGCCGCGCAGATTACCCGTACCGTCGCTCGTTCTCTCGGGTTGAACTCGGAGCTGGCGGAGGCGGTCGCGCTCGCGCACGATCTCGGCCATACCCCGTTCGGCCACGCCGGGGAGCGCTCTCTAAACGAGTTGATGAAGCCCTATGGCGGCTTCGACCACAACGCCCAGAGTCTTCGCACGGTAGATTGGATCGAAGTCCGATACCCGAATTTCCGGGGCCTGAATCTGAGCTTCGAGGTCCGCGAGGGGATCATCAAGCATTCCCACTTTCACGAGCGGCCTGCCGCCCAGGAATTCGATCCATCAACGTGGCCTTGCCTGGAGGCGCAGATTGTCGACCTTGCTGACGAAATCGCCTACCTCGCGCATGACGTCGACGACGGTTTGAAGGCTCAAATGCTGACCGTTGCCGATCTGAACAAATCGGACCTGTACCGCGAAGCGGCCGCGCATGCGGCGGCTTCGGTGCCTGCAGACGATGCGCGCCTGATTCGCTATCAGACAGTGATCCGCATGATCGATGCGATGTCGACTGACCTGGTCGCCCATATCGCCGAAGAGCTTGATCGCAGCGCGATTCGCAGCGTGGAGGATGTCAGGCAGGCGGGCAGGGCGCTCGCATCGTTCTCGCCAGCGATGGCCGCGCGCGTGGAAGAGCTCAAGCAGATCATGCATCTGCGCCTGTATCACCATTATCGGGTCAGCCGGATGACCGAAAAGGCGGGCAGGGTGCTCGCGCGCCTGTTTGAAACCTATATGTCCGAGCCGCGACAGATGCCCGAGCATATCCTGGCGCAGGCGGAACGCGACCATGAACCTATCGCGCGTGTGGTGGCGGACTACGTCGCGGGAATGACGGATCGGTTCGCGCTGGACGAATATCGCAAACTGTTCGACCCCGATGAGCGAGTCTGACGACAGCCAGCGGCGGGATCGAAACCGGGTCCGCCGGACGATCGTAATCTGGCGCGACGACCATATCGGCGACCCGATCGGAATCGCATGGCTGGCGTCGCCCGAAACGGCCGGCGACGCGATTGTCGACCGCTTGCGAGACTACCTGGGCCCCCGGGTGCGCGTTGCCAAGGCGGAGATTTCACGCGAAAAGATCGAAGTCGAAATCGAATCCCGCGGTTGGCACGAAGAGGCGGCACGGCTGGCTGCCGCCGCGCGTGACTTGCAGGAAAAGGGCGCCAAGCGCAACGCGCTCTCGATGTATCGCGAGGCTCTGCAACTGGACTCGCTGAATGCCGATGCGATGGCGGGCTTGGGCATAATCCTTGCCCAGCTCGAAAACGACAAAGAAGCACTCGATGCGCTCAAACATGCGCGTGAATTCGGTGCCGGCGGCATCGATATAGTGCTGGCGATGATGCAATGTGCGATAAGGCTGGGGCGTCTTGGCGCTGCTGCGCAGTATGCGCAGGAAGCGCTGCGCCTGGAGCCGCGCAATCTGGCCGCGCGACGCGCGATGAAGTCGCTTACCGCGGCAACTCCCGCATCGCGGCGCTGATTGTGCTGTACGGCGTGATCCTGAAGAGTTACAAGTGTGCGCAGCCCTCAGACGCGAGGCCGCCATCATGGTCAAGGTTGTTTATTGCATCAGCAAACTGCCGCATCTCAGCGACGACGAATTTCATCGCTACTGGCGCGAGACTCACGGGCCGATAGCCGGCAAGATTCCGGGCTGCCGCAAGTACGTCCAAAGCCACGCGATCCATCGCGCGCTCGACAATCGCCAACCGTCCTATGATGGTGTCGCGGAGCTATGGTTCGACGATTGGCAAGCGCTCGAAGCCGCGATGGGCACCAGGGAAGTAGCCGCAGCGATCGAGGACGAACGCAAGTTCATAGACCATTCGCGCACCGCATTCTTCATCGCAGAAGAGCATCACGTAATCTGACGCAGCACCAGCCCGGCCCGGGTATATATGGCTCGGAAACCGACGACTTTGCCGTGGAATTCGCTATTTTCGTGCGCATATTACTAGTTGTCATAATACTTCTTATGCGAATGAATCGTCATTTCAAATCTGTTGCGCAAGAACCGGCAAAACTACTAAAAATGCCGCAACAGGCCAGCAGATGACTCAATCGATGCTGCCTGCTTGGTGGCATCTTGCTCAAGTTTCTTACCGATAGTTCCCTGCCCCCGAGTCTCAGGGGAGTCACCCTGGTCGATAGGCTTGGGCTCCCGCGTTATTGGGCGGCGATCTGGGCAACGCTCTGGACACAAGGCGTCCAGACGGCGACAGCTGTCACGCAACTGCGCCGTATCGAGAGCCTTTACGTTTTCGCAGATCACATCGTCGGCGAAGGAGGCTTTGACCGGGCCCTCTCCCGTTGCGACCACAGAGCTGTTGCTCGGATACTCGAGGCGTACTTTGTGAGCATCGCAAATCGTCCGCGGATGAGTGCAGCGTCTGAACTGCAATGGCGCACGGCTTTAGAGTTTCTCAGAAAGATTCTGATCTGGACGGCAGATTCACAACGCCTGAAGCCGTCGGAGCGGGCTGATATTGCCAATTTGCTGAGGCAGTTTGAAACGAAGTACCGGCGCTTACGTCTCCATCAAGGAAAGTCTTCTGATGCGCTCCGCTCTTTGCCGGCTGGTGTAGTCGAGGCTCTCCACGAATTACTGGATCCCGAATCTCTCCATAACCCCTTCAGAAATGACCAGACCCGCTGGCGCGCGTTCGTGATCTTTTTGATTCTTCTCCGTCAAGGACTTCGCCGTGGCGAGATGCTCTTGTTACCAGCCGACGCTGTTAAGAGTGGTTTCGACTCCACGCAACAGAGAGTGAGGTATTGGATGAACGTCGAAGAAAACCAATACGAACCTCATGATCCTCGCTACTATAAGCCGAGCATCAAAAATACCAATTCGATTCGGCGAATTCCGTTAAATGAGTCCACCGCCATCGTCATCGAGAAATATGCTGCAAACTACCGGGGCCGTCCGTCACATTCGTTTCTGCTCAATTCGCAGTTCGATCTGCCCCTTTCCCACGAGGCTTTGACCAAGCTCTTCGAAAAGATCTCAAAGCTAATGCCGAGCGATGCGATGCAGGAACTCAAAGACCGAACAGGCAAGACTAGTATCACGCCCCACGACCTCCGCCACACCTGTTGTGTTGTACGTTTGAATGAACTCCTAAATAGGGGCGATTCGATGGACGAGGCTCTGCAGAAACTACGCGCCTTTTTTGGCTGGTCGCGTAATTCGGATATGCCTCGGAAGTATGCAAGGGCGGTCTTCGAGGACCGCTACGCGAATGTGTGGTCAAAGGTCTTTGATAGTCGAGTCGAAACGCTGAGAGCGCTCCCGAAAACGCGCTTATGAAAAATATTCGGCCAAATCGTATTCCTAACGTAGGCGACTACCCGGTCAGGGATCCACTGACGGAATTGGTCAGCGATCTGCCGAGCTTGCCGCAGACAATTACATATTACGACGACTTTGCGGGCTTACGCCGTGCTCTTGAGAACTTGGACCGCGAGGACAGTTTTGAGATTTTCTTGCTCGGAACTAAAACCAAGCTCGATCTCGGCAGGGTTGATCGCCGCCATTCTCTTCTTCTTAAACATTTGTTGGTGTTCCTATTGTCAGAAGGGTCTTCGATCGGCACCATTTACAACTACCTAAGCGCGCTTGCGCACATCGAGCCTCCACGCATTCTCCCGTTGCTCACCTCGGGTCCTACCGGTGTCAAACAGGAATGGGCGAGCCTCCGATCGCTTGATTGGAATCGTGACACGTACCAAGCGCTCAAAGCTATTCTACGTCTTTTTTGCGCGTATCGTTTGAACGGGTGGACGCCCGAATATCTCGACTTTCTCGCTGCACACCTGCCGCTTCCTACTCGCGACAAATATGCAGTGGCCCGTACGGGTGACGTGTTCCTGACCGTCGAAGAGGAAGCTGCCCTGGTCCACTATTTGGACGAGTGCAGCCTCCAAGCCAAAAGCATGGATGACGCTAGTCTACGTACCGCTGGAATGCTGCTTTGCGCTTATCAGTTTGGTATGCGGCCGGTCCAAATTGCAATGATAACCCTTCGAGATGTACGCACTTGGCAGGAGGCATCAGACGAAGCGCCTGCGGTTCATCTCACCTTTAAGATGGTCAAGCAACACCGGCGATCGCGCTCGATGCCCCTAACTCGACGAATCAAACTGGAATGGGCACCGATTTTGTCGAATCTGTATGATCGTGTCAGAATTAATCGCTTGTCTGCTGACGTTCGTTTGTTTGCGGACTCGAGTTTAGCCGTTAGAGATGCGATCGGTGAATTGGCTTCGAAGGTTTGTGGTCGACCGTGTTCCGCAACGCATTTCAGGCACACAGCCGCGCAAAGATTGGTTGACGCAGGTGCCAGCCGGGAAGAATTGGCAGAATTTATGGGTCATTCCGATCTGGAGAGCGGAGACGTCTATTTCGAGGCATCGGCTAGCCAGGCGGAGCGAGTGAATCGTGCACTTGGCAACTCGGCGATTTATCGCCGTGTCGCACAAATTGCGCACGACCGATTCATCGATGCCAGGGAACTCGCCGAACTCAAGGCTGAGCAGCAAATCGCAGGTGTGCCCCATGGTATCCCAATTACAGGAATAGGTGGTTGTTCCTCTGGCCAACCAGCGTGCCCATACAACCCGATCACGTCTTGCTACGGATGCCGCAGGTTCATGCCGATAGCGGATGTACAAATGCACAAGCGAGTTCTCGAAGAATTCCAGCAGGTTGTATCTCTGTTTCGGCAGGCATCACGTGATGACCAGAATTCCCCCGCCTACCTTCAACTGAAGCGAACGCTGTCGCAGATTCAGTCCGTGATCGCGGACCTCGAGGAGCCGGCCTCTTGAGCGCCAGCTACGGCTCATTTATCGAGCATGGACGAGCGCTCGCTCTTTCTCGAGGTATATCTTGGACTCTTCCTGTAGATTCGCTCGGAATGGGACTGCACGGCGAAGGTTGGAATCTGACCGCATTGGTAGGTGACACCCCTCCTCCCACACACTACCTCCGTAATTTCGGCACACACAAAGAGGCGCTTCGAATTATCAATGCTGATCGTATGAAACACGATCAACCGCCTCTGCAGGAAAAGGCTCTTTCGGGTGCATGGCAGGATTTAATTAAGGCAACGGTTTCCGAGCAACTCTTCTTCAAACGTAATTCTCCTGGGCATGTGGCTAACAACATCGTCGTGCCGCTTCGTGTGTTAGCCACTTGTGCACTCGGCCTTGAACCCTCAGAACTCTGCGCAGATGATGTGACTCGCGCGATCGCCATAGCGAACCTTATCTACGCGTCGGGAAAACTGGGCGACCTAATCGTCGGCGTCGTCAAGACAGTCATCGACGGCAACCACATTTCCGACTTCTGTCCTCTCTCCCCTGCCCTACACTTCCCTCGAATCCAGATTGCAAAGAACAGACAGGCCAAGTTCTTGAAATCTCCGGATGAAATGCAGGCTGCTTTAGTCGCGCGGAAGCGCGCCGAATTGCTTCCCGAAAAGCGCGCCTTCTGGGAGCTCGTTCGAATTGTTTTCACAGAACGACCGCTGACCTTCGCAGATGCGCTTCGCTTTGGAGTGGTTAAGGTCATGCTCATCTCCGGCCTTCGTATTGGCGAAGCCGTCTTACTGCCGTTCGATTGGAAACGAACTCGAAACTTCGTTGACCCTTCGGGGCGCTCGGCGGGTGAATTGGGAGGCTATGCGCGATCGACGGTGCTGCGTCATTTTGCCGAGAAACAACGGGCTGAACACACCGAGGGGCGTGTTCTCGTCGAGGCTGGTCAACATATTCCAGAGATGTTCCAAGATGTATTGACTGAGACTCTGGACCATCTGGCTCAAGTCACGCAACCGTTGCGAGATACACTAAAGGCTCAAGTCCAAACAGGACGGTTGTTTCCGTGCTACGAACGGGATGCGCTCGTGCCGGCGGTGGAACTTTATCCTCGACTGTCGGGAAACCCACTGTGGTTGGGCTTGCCAACCACCCTCTCAGAAGAGTTCGTCGAACGGTATAGGTACCATTTCGAACCGACTGTGCTCGAAGGGCTCTACGAGCTCCAAGAGCGAAAGCTCAAATCAGGCAAAATTCAAAGGCTGAATCCAGCTCTTTATACCTACTTTAATAGACTGCGAAGGCAAATGTCCCGCGGACAAGACTCCTTTCGATACCGAGGGCCGGACGGCGCACCGATGACGCCAATCGTTCGAATCAAATGGAACAAGGTATTTCTTAACATTGGAGAGTTGGAGGACTATATCCAACGACAGCTGCCAACGAAGATATCAGACATTGAGCCGACAAAATCGGCGTCTGGGCAAATCCAAGCTTGGGAGTTCATGTTTCTTGGGCCAAAAAGATCCCTAGCAGAAGAACGTGACAACGGCCTCTGTGACGTCACCCGCTATTTTTCGGTCGGTCGGCCGGATCCAACTTTACTGAACCTCTCACTCGGCGACTCAAAGGGTAGAGAGACGATATTCGAACGCTACGGTGAAACTGACGAGGATAGGAGTCTGATCCTCATTTCGCATTCGCTCCGCCATCTTCAGACCAGTGAACTCTTTCGGCTTGGAGTTGCCGACACGATTATCTCTAAACGCTTCAACCGTAGGAGCATCGTACAGAGCTACGAGTACGATCATCGTAGCCTGGCTGAAGAATTGGAACATATTGAACTTCCCGACCGCGTCGAAAGTGCGCTTGGTGAGAAAGCAGCGACTGTGGCCAAGATGATTAAGGCTGGTAAGGCAAATGGACCGATCGTCGACGCATTCAGGCGTATTCAGAACCTAAAGGGCGACGACGCTGCTCTCGAGTTCCTGAAAGCTGAAGCCGATGGATTTCATGCAACCCCATACGGGCACTGTCTCAACAGCTTCACTGTGGATCCTTGCCCCAATAATCTGGAGTGCTTTGCGGGGTGTCGTCACTTATCCGCTACCAATCTGCCTGAAAATCGAGCGCAGCTGCTTAAGCTTGAGCGACAACTTGTAGTGGCTCTCGAGGCCGCGCGTGCACGCCCGTCTACGAGCACCGGGCGTGAAAACCAGATCAAGCATGCCGAGGTACGTCTCGTCGGCGTTCGTAAGCTGCTATCTACACCCACTGGCGAGAGCGTCTTTCCCGAAGGCCCCGATTTGTCCCGCCCTCATGGGAGAACCGTTCTTGACACCTGACCTACCCATTGCTGACCATGGCCGCGACGATGACGACGCCAGCATGGTCGCGGTCTTGGAAGACCTGGTGGCTCGCAACGAAACAATAACCGCACGCGCCGTGGCGCGACATCACCCTTCAATAAAGGCAGCGTCGTCAATAACGCGAAGCGAATCGCGTAAAAGTCTCCTGGCGAAATATCAGGAACAGCAGCGGCAGTTTCGAGGGTGGCAAGGGAGAATATCGAAACAGTCGAAGCACAAGACTGCTGAAGCCCTATCCAAAAAGGACCTTCGCATCGTCGAATTAGAACGCCAAGTCGCTCAACTGACTGCTTCACACATAGCGATGATTCGCGCCGTTGGTGAGACCGGAGGTTTCACCAAATGGGTCCAATTCTTCCACAACTTTTCAGAGATTCGCGATCAGCTAGCGGCGTCGCATGCCCTCCCCTCTCAGGATCCTGATGGGCCATCGGTCAACACAGAGAAGGGCAAAAGAAAACCGCTCCGCAAATCTTCGAACCGAAAGAATCGAACTTAATCCGCCACTGCTCACCGAAAGATCCCTCTAGGGCGGTGCTCATGCTACGCGGGCTAGTTCGCTCACGCCGTGAACCATAACTCCTCAGGCACGCGATTTGGAAGTTACTCAGGGCGAGATTCTAACCGCTGTACACGATCAAACAACTCTCGGAAATTCTCATTAATTGTTTGCACCAGAGAACCGCCAAGTATCGAAGCGGGAATCGCTCAAAGGCTTGTGGGTGGCCTCGCAGAGGATTTTGTTGCGCGATTCGCTTCTGTTCCTCTGATCGCCGAATCCCCTTCGAGGCGCAAGGTAACTTCTTAAGGTAAATCCTCAAATCCCCGGAAATTTGCCGCGGACGGACCTCGGTAGATCCATTCCAAACTCCTGCATCCAGTTCCTCGGGTGCCTGTACTTGTCTCTTACGTCTTTCTCGAGTTCTTCGATTGCCTCGATCAGTGGCTTTTCCTCGCGGTCGAGCGCCAGAGATTTCGCTGCCTTCAGATATCTCTTCGCAGAAAGGAATCGATACGTCATCGTAAACTTTACCGCGAGCATATACATGGCGAAAGCTTGCTCTCCTTTTCGCCCTTCTGCCTCGAATTCTGCGATTGCTCGCTCGTAGTACGAGACACATTCGTCCATAAGCGTCTTCAGTTTGCGCCTATTGCTCCGATTGTACCCAATGAGCTTTTCGAGATTTAAGCGTCTGACCCAATAGATGTTCATGAGTCTGCTTCTCATTCGGCCAAAAGCAGCAAGGTCAAGCTGTAGGCCAAGATGGCGACTGAAGGCCAACTCGCCGAGGGAAGCGAAGATGTGTCCGCGCATATTCTGGTTACTGCTGGATTCCACCGCGAGCTTAGTCTCTGCTTCGAGTGACGCGATTGTCTCTTCCAGCGTTGCTCGTTCAGCTGCCAGTCGGTCAAACTCGGCCTTATCCTCATCAAGCGAGAAACCAATCCAAGCAAACACTCCGGCCGCTAAAGTAAGGTTCCGTTGTTGATAGTGTACAAACGATAGCTTGTTGGCGAGGAACTCCGCTCTCTTGCTCAGAAGATACGCGCGTATATCGCCCTCTCCTAGCGCAGTGGCGGTGGGAAGTGTCTCGTCTACGACTTGAAGCAGCGTATCGAGCTGGGTAAGGCGATCTAGGGCCACTAGCAATGCCAGCCCCGCATAGAGTTTTATCTTCGGGTCCTTCGACGCGTACAGTTTCTCAAGATGCGGGAAGGCCTCCTTCTTCCTTCCCGCTCCCACGAGTGCCTGGGCGAGTTTCAGTTCATCGGCTTCGGCCATGAGTCTTAGAACCAAAGCCCCAAATTTTCCGCTGTGCCTCGTTCTTGAGAATGCGACCGATAAAGATGGGGTCGAGCGGAAACCGGCTAAACCATCCTCGCTTTACTCGCGGCGAGTTCGCGATGAAGTGTGCATCTGAATATCCAAACACCATACGATTGTGTTCGTGAACCCAGTCGTCCGAAATGCCAAGATAGCCTCGCAGGTTGTTCGCCCAAGTGAACGTAACCGACACCTTCGGTGAGAGAGGCATCCTGACCTCTACATTTTTCTGCCCCAGTCCAGGTCCGTAAAATCGCTGCCATTGTAGGTCCGAGTTGAACAGGAAGCATGGGGCGTCAGAAGTAATAAATGAGGTACTCGCACCTGCACACAAGAATGCAAGATTCATCTTTTGGAGAATGTTCACCATTTCGGGAACGTTCTGGACAATGTTGATTCTGTGGGCGTCCTGCTTTGCCCGCTTCAGTTCGAGAGAGGTTTTCGCGTGAAGCCCGTGAGCTTGTTCCATACGCTCGGTGATCGAGATCAATTGATCGTAAAAGCCCTCTATGTGACGCTTCTGCTTAAGAGTCCTTTGCAGCATTGCCGCTATGAAAGCGCATAGGGCAAGGTGCTCGGACCGATCCAATGGCAACCGCCCGGCAATCTTTCGTCGGAACACTACCGCGTAGTCGCCTTCAATTTGGCCTAGACTCTTTTCCAGCGAATAATCTTTAATGCCGTCATTGCTTTTGAACGTGTAGAGGTCCGTCTCGGTGAGGGTATTTTTCGGCGCCCGCTTCTTCCCCGCCTTGCTTCCTCGATCGAAGATCCAGACATAAGGCTCATGACCATTCGGTGTATTAGAATCGACAAACTGCTTAAGGTAGCACTCGGGCACGATGTGCTGATTTTTAGGATCTGACATCTCTAGTGAAGAGTCCTCATCCTTTTAGCTCAACGTGCCGACGCTATCTGTTCCTTGCAGAGTAGCCTCTCTCTACCCTAACGAGGTTCCTACCCTTAACGCTTTGCGCGGGCCTTCCTCTTTGTCTTCTTGGTCCGCGCTGGCTTCTGATCCGGTTCACCCGGCACGGACTGCGGCGCTTGGGCTTCCCAATAGCGTTCCTTCAACCTGCGGTAGTGTCCCCTGGCGGCCTCTATCTTCTCCTCAGACCAATCCCCTGCCCATCGAACCTTGTTCCTTCTGACCCAATAGTGAGACCTGCATGGAAAACTCCAATTCCCGATCGAGGGACGCAGCGAAATGGTCTTCCCGTCGAAGATGAGCATCCAGTCGGTAGGCTTTAGTGGCGTTACTACTTTGTTTCGGCACCCGCAAGGGCACAGGTGCGAGACCGTGGCAAAGCGTATGGAGATATAGAGAATGCCCTCCTTCAGCTCCGCTGGGATGAACTCAACGAACTCATGCTGGAGGACGATTTCCGGTTTCACTCCAGTTTGTCCTCGTTAATCAGGTTATTGGTCGCAGTGTGGAACTGGCTGTGATGCTCCGATTTCATATCCTGGTAGAAACCGGACAACTTCTTCCACTTGATGACCGCCAAAGCGGCGTTCAACGCGTTCAGATCTGCGACCTGGATATTGCGGTTGTACTCGTTGTCGCCGAGATCCTCAAAGGAGACTCGGCTGCGGAAGTGCTCGCGCTTACTCGGCGTGCTGGTAGTCACCCTTAAGGCGCCTGCGAGCATGTCGTCGTCAGCTATTCGCACGCCGATGCCGACATCTGTGAATGATACGCCGAACTCCTCCAGCTTCCGCACGATCAGTTCCTTGGATTCGCCGTCGTCCAAACAAAGGAAGACGAAGTCCATGCCACGAAGCTCTTCGACGTTGCTCTCATCTATATAAACCGGGCGATCGACGATGCCGGAATGCATCTGGGAATAGATGCTCTTGAACCAAGTTGCCTTTTTGGTTGGGGTCTCCAGCTCTAGCTTCGTCGGCGCGCCAGGCGCCCTGAAGGCGTTGTGCTGCAGGAAGTCGTCTCCATCGTAGAGGTGAATTTCCCACACGGGCGTCTTCGCAACGAGATCCAGGACGTACGAGCCCGTACCGCCCACTCCAACTATCGCGATCCGTTTCACGCTCTTTAACTTGGCCGTTATGACTTCGATCTCAGCGCGGCTGGAAGCGGTGTCGATGTAATTGAAGGGCGTTTCGCGCTTTTCCTGGTCGGCTTCGACGACTTTAAAAGTTTGCGGCTTCGCGGCGGGATCGATTTGCTGGGCCGGACCGGCCAAGATAGCCGCATAGGTGGCGACCTTTGCGTGATAGTCGGCATAGAGGCCGTCCGGTAACGGCTTTGCCGAAAACAAGTGCTCAATTACTACGCCTTCCGCTAGAGCTTGGTGATTGCTTGAGTGCTTTATTTTGGCAATTTCCGTACCGTCTGCATTGCAGGGATGTTCACCCGCGAAAAAAGCAACATGATCGTCTGGCCGTGCCGTCTTGTCGCCGGCGAGAACCAACTTGAAGACAAGCGTTCCGCGCTTAACTTCCCGGCGAAGATTCAAATAGGGAACGCCCGTCACCAAAAGAAATCCGGATCTGATGTGCAGTTCGTAGCCCTCGTTCTGCAACTTCTGAAGGTCTGAACTATGACTTATCAGTGGGTGTGACATCGAAGATCATCCCGTCCTTCACTCGAACGCTCCCACCCGGCATCAGGCTCCCCGAAGGATTCTTGGGCGGTCCATCCTCATACCCGACCGTGTAAATGACGTTCGGACCAGTGGGTGGATTAGGATAGGCAAGCTTTACAACCTCTTCGTATGTCACCCGCTTCGTGGTCACCACCTTTGCTTGGCCGTTGACGATAATCCGATAGGTTTTCGGCTTGCCCGTATGGAAGTGCTCATCCGGCCTTAGGTGGATGAGCTCGGGTCCGTTCGGCACTTCCGGGTCCTCCCGGTCGCCAGTGACCTCGCGGAAAAGCTCCATACCGGGCTCCACCTTTCCTAGTGCGTACAATGTCTCCCCTCGACTTATTGGCAAGCGGATCGCACAAGCCCGCCGCCGCATCAACATAAGCCAGACGAAACTGGGGCGGCTCACTGGACTAACCCGCGGTTCGATTGCGAATATCGAACTAGGTCGCCAACACGCTCCGCTACATACCATCTGGCAGCTGGCCTCCAAGCTGGAGATCGACCCGCGCATGCTTCTCCCGGATCCCCAGGAACTGAGGATCGAGAACACTGGCTCGCCCCCAGCTAAGGCTCCTTCAGCGCGGGTTGCGCGGGTTGCCGGCGCGAGCCTGCCAAGAGTGAGCCAATTCATCGAAGCGAAGAAAGAGGAAGTAACAAATGGGCAGACATCCGATTCCCCAAACCGAGATCGAGCGACGAACCTTCGAACTTCTGAGAAAGTTCGGTCTCACTCGACCTCCGGTTGACGTGCTCTTGATCGCGAAGGAGAAAGGAATTCGTGTCGAAATGACTGATTTCGGCGCAGATTGTTCCGGCGTTTTAGTGCGAAAAGACGGACGCGCTGTGATCGGAGTCAATTGGACGGATCCTCCCGTACGACAACGATTCACGATTGCGCACGAACTAGCTCACTACGATCTGCATGGTGGCGACACTTACGTAGATCGTGGCCAGTATATCGTGCAGTTCAGAGACTCATCGTCAGGTTCGGGCAGCAAAATAGAAGAGCGCGAAGCCAATCAATTTTCGGCAGCGCTGCTTATGCCCTCCTCTTGGATCCGCGAAGCGTTTCTCGCTCAGCCTTTTGATCTCACGGATGATGAGGGCCTCCGAACACTCGCCACGAAATTTGAAGTCAGTACCCAAGCCATGTCGTACAGACTCGGCAACCTGCGACTGCTCGAGATGGCGTAGGACTAGACCGATGCAAGCGAAACAGATGGAAGTCAGGTTCGACCGATGCGATGTCACCGCTTCTGCACACCGTGCTCTCCCGAACCACGCTCGATGCTTTCTTTGAGCAGTCGCTCTTCTTGATTGCGACGATCCGGAACCGTCTTAGCTCCGCCCACGGGGGCGGCTGCGGAGTTCGTTCGGTCGACAGGCATGTTGCTCAGTACGCAATAACTAGCACTGCAGCAACTATCGCTTTCGCTCTACACGGGTGCCCTTAACTTCGATCGCATAACTCATTCGCCCGACAGCGCTCGCGTCGAGACTCGACGATGCTCGGCCATAAGCCTCGCTATTCTTCCTGATGGCAAACGGCTTCTATGTTGTTGCCGTCGGGATCCTTCACGAAGCCGCCGTAGTAGTTGGCGGAATATTGGGGACGGAGACCGGGCTTGCCGTTGTCCTTGCCGCCGGCGGGCAGAGCGGCATCGTAGAACGCCTTCACGGCAGCGCGGTTCTTGGCCACGAATGCAACATGGACAGGTCCAGTCGGTTCGCCCTTGGCCAAACACAAGGCGGGCGCGTCCTTGGGGCCAAAGACCACTATTCCGTCCGCGTCGTACTGCACGCTGAAGCCAAGCGGCGCCAGCGCGGCGCTGTAGAAGCGCTTGCTCGAGTTGAGGTCCTTCACCTTAAGCATGATGTGATCAAACATGACTCTCTCCTTCTCTGACTTTCGTTTTCTCGACCCGGACGGCTCTCGTGCCGCGCCGCCGGCGCCTAAGCCGTCTAAATCGCGTGATGAATCATCACAGTACCCAGCCGTGGAAACATTGTCAGCCAGGACATTACCAAACCCAACGAAATCCTCGTGGCGCAG
>JBKQNE010000060.1:0-13554 GCA_052146355.1 Binataceae bacterium (SeqCode)
TCCTGGAAGGTCCGGAAATCGAAGGAGCGGTCGTGCTCGAGTTTCCGACCTTTGAGGCAGCCAAGGCATGGTACGACAGCCCCGCCTACCGCGAGGCGCGCGAGCATCGTTTCAAAGGTGCTAACTATCGGGCCTTCATCGTCCAGGGTGTATGACTTTATCGGGAAGCTGAACGCGACGGTTAGTCGTCGCCCCCCAGCTTGCTGCGCACCCCCCGGTGCTAGACAGTCCCCGGCTTGACTGGACCGCAGGTCGAGTGACCGAAGCATTTCCATGGAGCGAAGCGCGGCGTCATCTGGTTCCCGACCGGACGCCGCGCTCGGGCCGGTGTACATCCGGCGAGTTCGGGCGATGGGCATCCGCGATCGTCCAATCGCGCCGCGCGCATAAAGCTGCTGCGGGACAACGCGTTGCCACCCAGTTGCCAGGACCAGGCCGCCGCTAACATCGGGGCCGCGGTCGTTACTCTGGATTTCGGACACATGGCGCCGCTTACTCATCCGAAGGAATTGGCGGCGATTCTCAACCACATTGCGGCTCAAGACTTGGCGCGCTGAATCTCGATCCGGTCCAACCCTCCTCGGCACTTCGATACTCTGCCCTTTCATACTGTGATCGCATCAATCTTTCGAAGGAACTTCTGCGACAAAGAAAGACAAAGATTGTCGACGTCGCGCCGGTGGTTGGGTTCCACGGTCAAGCGCACTTCATTACTGTTTACCGGGGAATCGTCGGCATGACGCCTAGACAGTTCCGGCGTTCGTCGTTTGACAGGCTGGTCGACAGGATCGTAGCCGCGGACGCCGGCGAGAGTCCGAGCCTCCGCATCTGGGAGAGTTCGGGTGAATCAAGCTGATAACAGTAGTCAAGAGTTGGAAGCGGCGATCCTCCGCAGAAGAGAAAGAACAAGGACGCGTAGGCTCGGGAAGATCCGCAGGATCCGAAATCTCCTGCGATTTTCATCCCGGACACTCGTGCCTCTCGCAATTCTGGCTTTGCTTGGAAGCTGCAGTTCGGTTCGTCTCAATCCAGATCCCGAGATTGCGCCATCCGGAGATTCCGCCCGCACGTGGACCCCGCCCGGGTCAATCACCGTCGCCAATCAGGCCGCGCCAAACCTCGCGGAACTCCGAACCATCGACGAGAACAACGCGCTCCAAGCGCTGAATACGGCGGATACGACCTGCCCGCGCTGGTCGACCTTGCGCTCAGGACCAATCCTCAGACACGGCACGCCTGGTACGCCGCGCAAGCCGCAAATGCGCAACTGGGCGAATCGCAAGCTCCCAACTACCCGAAAATTGAGGTTGATGCCGATGGCGGCTATCTAAAGTTGCCGCTTGAGTTTCCGGGGCAGACGCTGGTCATCCGCAATGAGGCATTTCTGCCACAGCTCAAGGTCAGCTACGACCTGCTCGACTTCGGAAGGACCCGTGCCGCAGAACACGGCTCCCGCGAGCAGTTAATCGCCGCGAACTTCGCTTTTAACCGCACGATCCAGGACGTCGTTTTCAACGTCGAGAGGGCCTACTACGTCCTCTCCGCCGCCAGAGCAAGCGTGAGCGCGGCTGAGTCCAATCTCAAACTCGCGCGCACCAGTTTGGATGCGGTTCAGGAGCGCCACCAGATGGGTTTGGCAACCAAGCCGCAAATCCTGATGGCCAAGCAACTCCAGGCGCAGGCCGTTTACGATCTCGAGAACGCCAAGTCCATGGTTCACGGCGCGGAATCGGTCCTCTGCGAGGCGGTCGGAGTCGCGCCCGACGTGTCCATTGCGGTTCAGAGCATCGACAACCAGAATGTTCCGAAAAATCTAGGTGACGATGTCGACAAGCTCGTAGACGATGCGCTCAAGAACAGACCCGATATCGCGGCACAGATCGCAACGGTCCGCGCCGGCGACGCCGCCATCGACGAAGCTGAGTCGCAGTTCTATCCCGAGGTGGGAGTAAGTGGAAATTATGGGCAGGTAATCTGGAGCTACACCGTGAATGGCGGCGGCACACAGAATCTGAACCAGCCGTTCTATGGAGCCTTGCTTACGCTCCGATGGAATCTATTTACCGGATTCGATCGCTACTACGGCCTGCGAGGAGCCACAGCGAAACGCAACCTGGCCCGCTCCGAGCTAAGATCGCTGGAGCTCAATGTAGTAGCGACGGTATCGAGGGCTTATTACGATTTCGCATCAGCCCAAAAGAAGTACGACGCCGCTGAGGCGCTGCTCGCGGCGTCACAGGAATCGTACGACGCCAACCTTGAAAGCCACCGGCACGGGCTCGCGACGATCACCGACTTGCTTGGTGCGGAGCGCGATCTGATGGGGGCGCGGTATACGATGGTTCAGAGCCAGGCAAACCTCCTGATTTCATCGTCCGCCCTTGTCCACGCTGTGGGGACAAACCTGGCCTCCAATGCGCCACAACATTAACCCTCAGCGAGAGAGACGTGACAGAAGATTTGTGGATCTGGTAGATCGCCTTCGCGGAGAAAAGGACCTGTTGGTTCGCGCCGTAACCAAGCCGACTCATGCTTCCTGGCAAGTGGCGCTATCGGGACCGATGAGCTTGCGATTTCCACGCCTGGTCTGCTGGTTTTTTTTGTTGTTCATCTCCGGATGCAATCCCGTAATCAGCGTTGCCGGGGCAAATTTTCCGGTGTGGATGCTGTGCCTGTTTGCCGGGATTTTAGTCTCGCTTTCTTTAAGGCCGGTTTTCGTGGCGACCGGCATTGATGACTGGATGACCCCGCGTCCGTTGATCTACTCCTGTCTCGCACTGGCAATCGCCTGCCTGTGCTGGCTGGTGATTTGGCGATGAGCGCAACGAGTCTTCGCAAGCCGGAGCCGGCCAAGGCACCCACTTCGCGGCATTGGGCCCGTGCGGTGGGACGGACTCTAAGCGGCATCCTGATCCTCGCCGCAGTGTCCCTGGGATACTTCATCTACCAGCTGTATTACGCCAATCCTCGAACGGACGACGCGTACGTTCACGCCAATACGGCTGCGCTGGCGGCTCACGTCAGCGGTCAAATCGTCCAGCTCCCGATCAGGGACAATCAGCACGTAAACAAAGACGACCTTTTGTTCGTGGTCGATCCACGTCCTTACCAGCTCGCGCTGGACACAGCGACGACAAAACTCAACTTGACGGAAATTGAAATCAAAACACTGCAGGACACGATCAATTCAGCCGCCGCCCAGTTGACCGAGCGCAGGGTCGAAGCTGCCAACGCCAAACAATACCTGGATCGAATCGTTCCGCTGCTCGCGCACGATTTCGTCACGGACAATGACGTAGTCGAGGCGCGCAACAAGCTTAAAGCGGCGGAAGCGGCCGTTGCGAGCGCGAGCGCCGAACTTCGCAAAGCGCAGGACGCGCTGGGGATGCTCGGCGATGTCAATCAGCGGTTGCGGGCGGCTCAAGAAGCGGTTGAGGACGCGAAGTTGAATTCCGACTACTGCTTCGTTCGCGCGCCCTTCGACGGCTACGTCACCAACCTGAATATCTCGGCCGGACAATACGCCAACCTCGGCCAGCCTGTCCTGATGCTGGTGGACGATCGTAACTGGTACGTGCTCGCGTATTTCAGAGAAGACCAGCTCAATCGAATACAGCCCGGGATGCGTGCGGACGTCTCGCTGCTGAGTTATCCGGACAAGCACTTCCAGGGCGAGGTGGAAGGCATCGGATGGGGGCTCTTTCAAGAGAACGGGGCAACAGTAGGTGGTCTGCCGAATGTGGAAGAGACTTTGAACTGGGTACGACTCAACCAGCGATTTCCGGTTCGAATCGTTCTTACGCACACTGACAGCGCTCATCCGTTTCGCATGGGACAGACCGCCGTCGTAACGATACGAAACCAGTAGGGCGCGGTGCGCCAAGTCTCGTCCGTTCAGCCGACATAAGCCGCCGAGAGGAACTTCGCGTTGTTTGATTCTGCATCCGAAGCATTGGAACGATTCTTCGCGTTCCTGGAGAGAGAATTAGCGCCGAGCCATCGGCGGATCATCGAGGCTGCCAGAAGTGCCGTGAAGTCGACCGTCACGACCGGGCTGGCGGCCACCATGCAGGTCATGGGGCCATTCGGACCTCTGTTCGCTTTTAGAATCGGCCAGCCGGGAGTTTCATTCGGCCTTTTTGAAGGAGCCCTGACTATCACCGTCGCGGCGGCTATGCAGGCAGCGATTGTGCCGATAACCGGCAAGCTCCTGGATTATCCCGGCCTCATAATGGCATTTCTCTTTGTCATATTTGCGGGGATCGCTTACCTGCTGTCGAATACTCGACTCTTTCTGATCCTCGCTCTAGTGGCTATCGGTACTGTGACGACGGTCTACGTGGGTATCTTCGAGCCGGGACAAATCGGTTGGGGATCAGCCTACACCTTCGATGGAATCCTGGTGGCGACGCTGGTGATGGTCGTCTTCGACACGCTGATCTGGCCGTCTCCCGCGGAACCACGATTGCTCGAGTCGATTGCGGCTGACTTCAAACGCAGCAGAGGTCGCCTCGAACTTGTAGGGCAGCGCTATCTCGATCCTTCTGCTGCTCCGCTACCCCCTCCGAGGCTTACACCGATGCTGGCGCGGAACCTGATGCTCCTGAAGTCTGTTAAGGATCAGATGAAGCCCGCGCCTGAGCGTCTTGTAGACTTGCTCGACGCGGTTATGACCGCCGAGCATGTGTACCTGGAAGTTGAACTTCTCGCGGTCCTCGCCAATGAAGCCGGATGGGACGAAATCAGGCAAAATCACCGTGAGGAAATCACGCTCGCTCTGACGACTCTGGACGATGCTTTCGCGCAAAAGGCCCAGGATGTTCTTGCGGACCTCGCTGGCAACCAAGACTCAGCGCAATGGGTTTCCGATCTGCGCGCAATCCTCCAGAACTTGACCGAATTGCGCGCGCACGTCGCGTCTGAGGGCGAACGACTCGCACCGTCGGGCCTGTCCAATTTTCTCGGATTCGTCGGCGGACTCGAAACGATCGGCCACTTGCTGGAGCCGCGAGAGTGGCCTCAACTTTCGACCACTGCGGAATCATCCGGTAGGGAAGCCGACGCCGAGCCGCATCCTTTTGTCGATCCCGCCAAATTCCGATTCAGCGTCAAGCTCGGAGCCGCGATCATCTTGGGGCTGCTGGTTGGACTCACCACGCAACGAGCGGATCTCCAGACGATCCTTTGGAGCATCGCGGTCGCTGGTCAACCGAACCAATACGGCGCTGTGGTGAGGAAAACTCTGCTGCGGCTTGCGGGATGCGTTGTGGGTGGGTTGGCGGCACTCGCAGCGATGATCCTGGTTTCGCAGAATTTCGACTCGCTACCCCCATACCTCGTCGCGATATTCGTCGTGACGATTTTTTCAACCTATGTATCTCAGAGCAGCGAATGGCTGGGATATGCGGGTATCCAGGCCGGCATCACGTTCCTGATCTGCTATGTCGGGCTCGGACCGACCAGCGATGTTTACAAACCGCTGTGGCGCTTTTGGGGAATCGTGCTCGGGGTTTTGACAACAGGGATAGTCTTTCTGCTTTTGTGGCCCGAGTATGCCAGCGACAAGTTGATCGCCGGACTCGACAGGTTGATTCGAACAACCGTGGCTTTTGGAAAAGAGGTCGGGGAAGGACGGATCAGTGAGGAGCGGATCACGGCCGTGGAACAGCACCTGAGCGCAAACGTGCTAGAGGTACTCAGCATGGCCGACCAAGCCCGCCTCGAGGGACGGCGCGGCGGCACCAATTCGGCCGCCGCCATCGAGGCCGCGTCTGCGCTGGTTCGAATCGCCTATCGTTTCGAAATACTCGCCCGCCTGCGAATGGTTGGGGCCGTTCTGCCCCATGAGGTAACGGAGCAACAAGCCACTTTCGAACGAGCCTGTTGCACCACGCTTGAAATCCAACTTGCGAAACTTGGTCAGAGCGATTCATTCGGACAGCCGGCGCAACCTGCCGCGGGTTCAATTGTAGACTTGACCCCACTGACTGCAGCAGTTGCGGCCGCCGAGGAAACGCTTTTGTCGCCAGCGGCTCGGCTCATTCTTGCGCAGCAACTCGAATCCTGCCGCCGCATGCCATCACTTCTTCTGAGCCTCGACGGCTCTCTTTCAAGAATCGCCGGTTCCGATGCGCTGCCGGCTGCGGGCATTGATATATTGATGAAGTCCGCAGTCGGGGCAAGAGACAAATGAACATCCGCCGCGACCCGTATTAGTGGCGGTTGTCGCTGCTGAAATTCCAGAGGGCGCCGAAAGTCTGGAATTCTTGTCAGGGCCTGTGGTTTGCGCCTCCTCAAAACCTCGAAGGCGTGGAAATGGATACTAAATCACTCGTGGTTTTTCACGGGCACGTTGCCGAGCCCATAGACCATCGCCGTTTTCGTGGTGCCGAGCATGACCCATTCCTCGCAATCGAGCTGGACGGCCTTGTAGAACTCTTCGGACAGCACCAGCGCCGATTTGTGAACGTCGGTCATGCGGTCGAATTTGCATTGGAACGCGAACTCGCCTGAAAGCGGTTTCTCCAGCGCGCGGCTGCGCCATATGGCGATGGTGGTTTTGCCGCTGAAGCCGTGGCCGAAGTGGATTTTGCCGATGGTGTTCTGGACCTCTTCGACGGCCACGTTGTTGACCAGCGATATTTTGGTCTCGGGCTTAATGTCGATTTTCCCGAGTGCCGGAAAGACGCCCGCGATATCTTCGAGTCCGCGGTCGAGCACCACCTTGGGCGAGGTCAGCACGGCCCCGTGCGAATAGACGCTGCGCATGCCGCCGAGCTGCTTGCGATCGAGCAGCAGTTCCTCTTTGAACTTGATCTCGTCGTGCCCCGCGGCCATCGGCCGCACATCAACTCTGGCCGCATCGGTCAACTCCGGGCTGCGGTACTTGATAGTCAGCTCGTGATCCGCGCGCGGCCAGCCCTCTTCATAGAAGGTGCGCTTTCGAAGAATGAAATGGTTGTTGTACAGATCGAAGTGCGGCGTGTCGTAGAACAGCACCTCGCGTACCTGGCTGTGAAACGCGTCGTCAGCCACGTCGACCTTGAGGTCGAACTTCTTAACGGTCTTGTGCACCGCGTCCCAGAACTGCATGAAGCCCTCTTTGTTGGTGAAGCGGTCGGGCTTGAGCAGAATCTTGTACTCGCGGTAGTGGACTACATCGTCCGGCAGATGCTGCGTTTCGGGGTGTTTGCTCAGGTGCTTATCCATCGCGACCTCGGCTAGCGCCAAATATTGGCGCCGATTTTAGCAGGTCTGCAGCGGCTAGTCGCAAGGTGTGCTTTGCTGGCTTTTTCACCGCTTGGGTGGGCAAGACCGGCGATGGTAGATTTCGCGGCGCAAGGGAGACTGGCGATGGAATATCGAATTACACAGGGACGGCTGGCGATTGGGAAATTCTCGCTCTATTTCGAGCGCGCCGGCGCGGGTTTGCCGCTGGTCTTTCTGCACGGGCTCGGCGGGAATCATCTCTCATGGTGGCAGCAAGTGCCGTATTTCATGCGATGGTACGAGTGCGTCACGGTAGACCAGCGCAGCTTCGGGATGTCGCCCGATCCGGAAGATCTCTTCAATCGCGCGCACGCCAGCGATCTCGCCCGCCTGCTCGACCATCTGAAGATCGAAAGATGCGCGCTGGTCGGACAATCGATGGGCGGATGGACGATCGCCGGTTGCGCGCTGGAGCATCCGGAGCGCATCGCCGCGATGGTGATGGCGGATACGCCGGGCGGAATCTTCGCGCCGGACATGAAGTTCGGCATCCCGCGCACTCCGATGGCGATGGATACGACGCCGCCGATCGGCTCGCTGCCGACGTACGCGACCGATTATTTCGCACGCCGCCCGGAGTTGGCTTATCTATACGACGAACTCCGGATCCTCGGCGCAAGGCCTCCGGCAGACGCGGGCGCGCGAATCGGCGCGCTACGGTACGATCTGGACAAGGTCAGAGAGCGGTTGACGATGCCGATTCTTTGCATGGTCGGTGAGCAGGATGCGCTCATACCGCCGGACATGATTCGGTCGCTGGTCAAGGTGCTGCCGAAGGGCAGATTGGCGACCGTTCCGGACTGCGGGCATTCGATTTATTTCGAGCATCCGCAGGTCTTTAACCAACTTGTCCGCGATTTCCTTCGGGAAACCGGCTACGGTGAATAACGGGCAGGCAGAATCGTCAATTGTTGCAGCAGCAACACGTGCTTATAATTAAGGATGATGCACCGCGCGGCAAAATGGTTTCCAGCCGGAGTGCTGGTGCTCGCACTCGGACTCCCGGCCTGCATGACGCCGATCTCCCAGCCCGGCGCCACGACGCCGCAGATGGGCCAAAACAATCTCGTCCCCACGTACGCGCGGTCTGAGCCAACTCAATACACGGAGCCGAGCACACCCCCTCCTCCGCTTCAGGACGGTAAGGTCGATCCGACTCAGAGCAAGGCTCTGACCGACTATCTGAAGACTCATCATCTGCCGCTCGTTGGCGCGCAGGTTCTGAAAGCTCCCGACGGGCAGCGGCAGGTCATCCTGTTCGGCTACGTCGCGACGGAGTATGGCAGGGGCGACGCGGACAGCCGGGTGCATCGCTATGTGAACGATCCGTCGGTGACGATCGACAATCGCGTCAAGGTGGAACCCCAGTTGGTAAAATCGGCGCCCACCGCTACCGGGGCTCAGGCCGAGGACCCGACAGATTTGAGCGGCGTGCAGGACTACGAGAATCAGCGCTACCAGGATCAGGTCCAGCAGCAGCAGGCGTATCAGTACCAGAACCAGGGGCCCAGCCCGATGAGCGCTATCGTGCCGATGCTCGGGATGTTCGGCGGATCATTCGGCGGAGCAGGAATCGGCATCGGTGGCGGTGGCCTCCGCGGCGGCAGCTTCGGCGGCGGCAGCTATGGCGGCTCTTACCCGATGTCGCCTCCGCCGTCGTATCCGTCTTATCCGTCGTACCCCTCTTCTCCGTCGTACCCCTGATTGAGTGCGGAAATTGGCCGACGACGCGGGGTTGTCGGCGGTCTGTGCGATCCTACGAATAAGAAATAAATGTAGGCGCGCCCAGGATGGCGCGCATCGATCCACGGGCAGGGACGCCCGCGCCACGTATTTTTTTCAGATCCGGATCTGAATTCTTTGATCTGAATTCTTTAATACGTGGATCGAGACTGTCCACTTTCGAAAAGGCTGCTTAGTGCGCGCGGGTCCGGTTGAACCTTGCTCCGCAAGTTGGTCGGAGGCTGGCCATGAACAGAACCAAGAAGTCGACATCAAAGAGTGCCCTCCCGAGTACGGTCGCCGAAACGGGCCAGCGTCGATTCGGGGTACAGTCACAGGGTCTCCATTCCGAGGCGTATTTTGGGCCGCAACGCGACTTCTGGTGGAATATGGACTACCTCGCGTTGATGGCACAGCGGTGGCGACTCCACGAGGTTGCAGGATTGGTCGTCGACGTGGGTTGCGGTGTCGGTCATTGGTCTTCCTTACTATACGGGTACGTCAAGCCGCGAACTCGATTGCTATGCATTGACAAGGAACCGGGTTGGCCGGAAAGAGCGGTGCGCCGCTTCACTCAGATCTACGGAGCGATTCCCAAAACACGCGTTAGTGGTTTGGTTGCGAACGCTACTTGTCTCCCTCTGCGGGACAACATTGCTGACCTGGTGACTTGTCAGACGCTCTTGATACATCTAGCTGACCCCGTTGAAGCTGTGCGCGAAATGTACAGAGTAACAAAGCCGGGAGGCGCTATCATATGCGCTGAACCGAACAATCTCTTCGGCTCGGTCGCGTCAGATTCACTAACTCTCTCAAGCTCAACACGAACTCTCGTAAAAAAGTACGAACTATGGTTACGGCATCAGCGCGGTAAGGTTGCTCTTGGGCTTGGCAATAACTCTGTCGGCGATCTCGTGCCGGGGATTTTTTCCCAGATCGGATTGGAAGATATTCAGGTGCGTCTCAGCGATAAAGTCACCCCGGTGCTGCCGCCATATTCGAGCGAAGAACAACAGGCTGTCCTCGCGGAGGAACGCGAGTGGGAGCGGTCTGGAACGGGCCCTTGGGATCGCAAAGAGTTGCTGGGTCACGTATGTGCCGGGGGAGGAACGGCTCTAATGGTGAAGAAATATCTTCAGCTAGCGCGTCTCCACGCGAAAACGAAACGCAGCGCAATCCTGGCTGGACGTTACTACGATGCGGGAGCCTCGATCATGTACGTGGTGTCGGGGAGAAAATGTTTCTGACGTAAGCTGACGTCGTGGTGGCGAGAGGGGTTCGATAATGGCCGTCCAATTCGAGCCCGGCGAGAGCTTGTATGGCCGCTTCCTTCTCACGACACTCAGCGCTCCAATCAGCAGTATGCGGGCCGCGTTCGCATGTTAGCCGGAAGCGCTTCCAAGGTCTCTCCGATTGCATGCGTTGGCAGTGGAGTCCTGATCCTGACGACTGTCCCCAGGAACAAGCACGGAGGACGGGAGGAAGGCCTGCCCGCGCCACGATTAAAGGACTCAAGCAAAAGGACACTTGTGGTGACTCATCAGCCGCGATTCGGTGCTGACTGGGGTAGTCGTGGTTGCGGCGCGAGGACGCGCCACGATCCCTCCGCTTCGGTCGGGATGACACAAAAACGAGGCGCTCAGGAGGGCAGCGCGACGCGAACCTCGCTGATCCGGGATTCCTCAATAAAAAGTTTCGGAATGACACATAAACGCATTCGGAGCGGAGTCCGTCCCCAGCCGAACCTGAGGAGCGCAGAGTTTTGTCAGCCGAGTTTGAAGCGTTCGCCCAGGAAGACTTGGCGCACCTGATCGCTTGCCACGATCGCATCGGGGGGGCCTTCGATCAGAATCTTTCCGCCGTGGATTACGTAGGCGCGGTCGATAATCGAGAGCGCGGCGTGCACGTTGTGATCCGACATCAGGATTCCGATGCCCCGCTCGCGCAGGTAGCTGACGATGCGCTGGATTTCGATGACGGTGATCGGGTCGATTCCCGCAAACGGCTCATCGAGGCAGAGGAACTGCGGGTCCAGCACCAAGGCACGGGTTATTTCGACCTTGCGCCGCTCGCCGCCGGACAGAACGCCCGCGCGCGACTTGCGCAGCCGCGCGATATCGAGTTCGTCCAGCAGAGATTGGAGACGGCTCTGCCGTTCCTCTTCGGTTAGCGGCAGCGTCTCGAGCACGGCGAGCAGGTTATCCTCGACCGAGAGCTTGCGGAAGACAGAAGGTTCCTGCGGCAGATACGAGATGCCCCGGCGCGCGCGCTGATACAGCGGCAGCATCGTGATCTCGTCGTTGCCGAGCAGGACGCGCCCGGAATCGGGCTTTACCAGCCCGACCAGCATGTAAAACGTGGTGGTCTTGCCGGCGCCGTTCGGTCCGAGCAGCCCGACCACTTCACCCGGATTAACGTGGACGCTGACCTCATCGACTACCGTGCGGCCGCCATAGATCTTGGTCAGATTTTCGCCGCGGAGAATCGCAGCGGCGGGCGTGGCCGCTTCGGCAGGAGTTTCCCTTGCTCGCAGTTGTTCGACTTTTCCCATCTAAAAAGGGCCACCAAGTGCCTTGATCTTTTGTATAGGCTTTCCGGGGAAAGTTAAACGTCACTCGCTGAAGCCGCTCAAGCGACATCCCGCGCCTCTGAAGACGAGCGAGCCCTCGGAATGGCTACAGGGTCCCGGTGCGATCGTCAGGCCGTGGTTATATTAGCACGCGGAGGGTCAGTTTCAGTGAGAGCACGACTTCATCGAGTTTTGAATGACCTGGAGAACCCGATCGGCGCGGGCACTTCCACGCAGGATGGGCTGCGGGAGGCGGAACTTCTGGACGCCTATTCCAACGCGGTTTCGGGGGCAGCGGAAAAGGTCGGTCCTTCGGTCGTCAATATAGAGGTTCGCGTCAAGAAAGGCGGGGCCGCGGGCGGAACCGGCTCAGGGTTCGTTTTCACACCTGACGGCTTCATCCTGACCAACAGCCACGTCGTCAATCGCGCCAACGAAGTGACGGTTCTGCTTTTCGACGGACGCAGGGCGGCGGCACAGATTATCGGCAATGACCCCGACAGCGACCTCGCCGTCGTGCGCATCGACGCGCCCGATCTCAAGCCGGTCGAACTCGGCGAGTCGCGGGCGTTGCGGGTCGGCCAGATCGCGATCGCCGTGGGGAGTCCGTACGGCTTTCAGCGTACGGTGACCGCAGGTGTGGTAAGCGCGGTCGGCAGATCGCTGCGGTCGATCACGGGACGGCTCATCGACAACGTCATCCAGACCGACGCGGCGCTGAACCCCGGCAACTCGGGTGGTCCACTGGTCGATTCACGCGGCCGGGTAATAGGCGTCAATACGGCGACGATTCTGCCGGCGCAAGGGTTGTGCTTCGCGATCGCGATCGACACGGCGAAGTTCGTGGCCGCGCGGCTGATTCGCGACGGCAAAATCGAGCGCGGCTATATCGGGATCGCGGGCGCCAATTCGCCGCTGCCAAGGCGGCTGGCGCGCTTCCATCGCATCGCGATGGACACCTGCGTGCTGGTAGCGTCGGTGGAATCGGGCAGCCCCGCGGAAAAGGCGGGCCTGAAAACGAACGACATGATAATCGCAGGCGGCGCGATAGCGATGCGCGGCATCGACGATTTGCAGCGGATGCTCTCCGACGAACCCGCGGGCACCTCGATTACGATCACCGTGTTGCGCGGCGTCGAGAAGCTCGCGCTGGAAGTGATCACCGCCGCGCCACCGCGCCGGGAATAAGTCGCAAAGCGGTTCCTTTTACCGGGTTCGCTTTCGGTGCGCGACGAAACGATCACCTGCGGTTCGGATCGTAACGCGGTTCACTGACTTGCCATTGCTTCCGGGTCGCCCGACGCTGTCTGCGGCTGCCGAGCGCCGCGCGTGACTTACGGGCCGGTCCGCCAGTCGCGGGCAGTGGCTCGTCTATCTGATACCACCCAAGTCCGGACGGAACGTCGAGTACGAACGCATAGCCACCGGGCAGTAGTTTGAACGGTGTATCGATGTGCTTGAGGTGATCGAATTGCGTGCTGCCAACCTGGCGAAACCCTTCGAACCATGCGGGATAAACGAAATCCGAGACTTTCACTCCATCGATCACGTAGCCCTGATCGTCCATCTCGCAGGCGTCGCAGACTTCGTATGAGTAGAAGGTTCCGGTGTTGTAACCGGTCTGAATGAAAGCCGACAGATTGATATCAGGATCTCCCAGCATCTCGAGCAACTCGTGGCTGGCCGTCACCGTCCATGCGGAATTGTACATTTGGTCGCTACGTGCAAATACCTTTCCGAGCGGAAGTCCCTCGTTCGTGAGTTCGTGATAGCCCAGGTCGTTAGCTTGATCGGAATCATCCAGAATCAATAGCCACCAGGCGCCCGCGGGCGGCTTAGCGCCCTTCTGTACAAAGACGAGATCAGCATCTAGTGTCGTGTCTCGTAAATAAGTGCAGCGTTACGGATGCTGCGTCTGAGCTGGTCGGTGGTTTTGGTCCAGCGGAAGGGTTGGGCGTGGTCGTTCCAGTTGGCCAGGAAGCGGGTGATGGCCT
>JBKQNE010000061.1:0-32829 GCA_052146355.1 Binataceae bacterium (SeqCode)
TCGACTACCGCTCGCCCATCGACTACGAAACCGACTGTGCCACGACGCACATCGAGGGCTCAGTGGAGCGCGCTAGCAACGCTGATCGCGCAAGGGACGTGCTGCGCACATCGCCTAGCGCGCATGCGCTGAAAGGATCAGACCATTACAATCTAAAAGAATCACCAAGCCCCAAACCGTCCACTGAAACGGGGTAGCTCCAGTATTCCACCCGGTTGGCCTGACTCTGGGGAGCGGCCGCATGCACTTGCTCAACGCGGTCGCCATAGCCATAGCCCCGCAGCGCAAAAGCAACCGAGGCCCCCTTGCCAGCACGCACTTTCACGGCAGCCGGCGTGAAGTCCGCACCCAGCGCCTGGGCCGGGTTTTGCGCATGTAGCGCGCCATGTTCCGTGCCCACCCAATAGCGCGCATCGTCGCGCCCCAGCGTGGCGGAGATCACCGCCTGGGCGGCCAGCGGCAAACTGGAAAGTCCGAGCGCCGTGGAGGAGGCACTGGTCACGGTCGCGGAGCCGCCCGAGATCGCAATCGAGGTCGAGTCACTCAGCTCCAACAGCGGGATGATCGCAGCGATCAGAACTATCGTTGCGACTATCGCCGCACGCTTCGCTTTTTGCTGAATCACAGCGACCCTCTTTTTTGGGCTTTCGCTTGGTCTCCATCGCGAGCGGTGCCAAATGGCGCGATTTGTTCCCGTCGTTAGCGGCGCCCGGCAGACTTCAACTCATAGAGGATGAAGGGGGGCAGACTGATCATTAATTATATGAACGCAGCTCTAGTCTACGACACTTTCTGTCGCAGACTTGGTTGTTACGGACGTTATTACCATCAAATTCTCGCAACGACACAGATTTATAAGGTCCCTTCGATTCGAGTCAAGCGAACCTCGCACGTGTCTGCGAAGGATCCTGGACGGATCAACGCGGATTGCGAACATCAGACCCAACCTTCGCTTGCCGCAAGAAATGACGATCGGTTCCCAAGGTGTGCAGTCCATGGCCGGCCGCGCGCCCCGGCGGACGTAGCAGGTTCTGCGGGGTAGCTCCATAAGCACATACAGCCGTGGCGGCGAACTGCGAGCTGGCACGGTGGCCGTCCTGCGCTCTACGGAGATAGGGGCGGCCGGTCGGGTCGTGTCTGTGAACGTCATGTCGTGTGATGCGTGTGGGCACGTCGAGCTATTCAAGGTCCAGAAAGCGAGATCTTGGTGGGAGCAATAAGCAGCCGCCTTTCCCCCGCGTCCTCTATCCGCGGGAACTAGCCGGGAGTCGAGAACCTCTTGCGTTCTATCCGCCCGCTGCATACCATAATGGTATGCAGATGTTGAGCTGGACGCTCGTATTCACGGCCGCCAGCCTCGAACATCTGGCGGAGCGCGACATCGACGCTGATGACGTGGCGGACGCGGTTTTCGGCCGCCACGGTTCAGCGCGCGTCCGGCGGGTCGGGCGAGGGTTTCGGACGAGGTGGTTCGTGGTCGCTCCGTTGGCTCATGGGGAGTTCTTGACCTGTGTTCTCCGTGCGGCACAACCGCGCGATCTCGACGAGGACCGCATCTTCGTTGTGCCGTCCGGGATCGAAGCCGGCGAGCGGCCGGACTTCGACCCGTCGATGCGACTATGCGTAAGCGCGCGCGTCTCGGCGCCGGACGAGATCAGGAGTTACCGCGCCTGGCGGCGCAGCAAAGGAGGACGAAAATGAATCAAAAACAGGGCAAGCTTCCGAGTTTCAAAAGCGATCGCGCCGAGCGTAAGTTCTGGAGTCGCCATAGCGTCGAAGAGTTTGCAGATGAACTCAAGGACCTTGACCTCCAGATTCGACCCGCGCGTACCGAGCAGATCGCTCTGAGGCTTTACAAGGACGATCTCGCGACGCTTAAGACGCTGGCGAAACGTCGCGGAGTCGGCCACACGACGCTGGCCAGGAGCATCGTGGAGCGCTGGCTTGCCACCGCGCAGGACTGAGAAGAGCCAAGGTTCATCTGACACGCGCTGACCCAATGATCTATCTCGGACGGGGTTAAGAGAGCGCATCCCTGCTCGCTTCCGCTCAAGTCGCGCCAGCCACCAAGCCAAGAGCGGCTGTCACGACATTGCAAGCTCCATCTGCGCTCATTGGTCGCCGCCCCAGGGCAGGCGGCATCCGCAGATGCCAGGTTCTGCGACGTTGCCTGAATGCACACCCCACATGGGGTGCGGATGAAATGTTGGAATGCGGCAATATTTTTTACGCGGGGTCGAAGCGCGGCCGTTCGTGTTCGAGACTCTGCAGTAACACTCAAGCTCAGCGAAAACGTCGCCTACCTGACACGACCGCGAAAGATGGACTTAAGAAATTCCTGAACGGTCCATTAGATTGGTGATTTCTGTTTATTCCTCGACCATGTAGGCCATAGCTCAACTTAAGCACAAATTTCCGCCAAACTTCCCCCACTGAAAATCGTTTCTTACGTCACGAGCCGTCACTACGTGGAGCGTACGAATAGCTTAAAACCCCTTCTGCCCCAACGGTTTCCAGCATTCTATAAAGGCTTTGCAAGCCCCCAAATTTCTCATCAATTCTGACCGAAAAGCAGCACGCCCGGACGAGCCCGCCATCCGTCTAGGACGCGAGGGAATTATTTGGCGCTCTTGCTTTGCGCCTTGTGCAACTGAGAACTCAGCCGGGCGATTTGCCGGCGCGCGGTGTTCTTGTGCAGCGCGCCCTTGCTGGTCGCTCGCTGCAGCGCGCGAGTAGCTTCGCGCAGCTTCTCGCCGGCCACCGTCGCGTCACTGCTCTTGATCGCATCGCTGGCGACCTTTACTGCGTTACGAACGTGCGATTTGATCGCGCGGTTGCGTTCCTGGCGTTTGAGGTTCTGTCGATGGCGCTTCTGCGCCGACGGATGAACGGGAATATGCGGCATAACCGGATGACCGTAACAGCGCCCGAAATCCGGGTCAATAAGGGAGCCTTCAGGATCGCGTGTCGCCGGCGCGAAGCGAGCGTTTCGCCTCCTGCCATAGCGCTTCCAATTCGGAGACAGAAAGGGTCTTCAGCTTGAGACCGCGTGATGTTGCCAAACGTTCGACTTCGCCGAACCGCGCGACGAACTTGTCGCAACCGCGGCGCAGGGTTTGTTCGGCGTCGCGTCCCAGAAAGCGGGGAACGTTGGCGAGCGCGAGCATCATGTCGCCGACTTCCTCTGCCGCTTCCGCATCGTTTCCGGCATCGAGGGCGCGCTCCACTTCTTCCAGTTCTTCTCGCACTTTGGCCAGAACGTCGCGCGCGTCTTTCCAATCCATTCCACGCCGGCGCGCCTTCTCGCCCAGCTTCTCCGCGCGCATCAGCGAGGGCAGGGCGCGCCCCGTCTTCGCGATCGATGAACCCTGACGCTTCTTTTTGGCCTCGCCTTCCTTGATGCTCTCCCACTGGTCGAGAACCTGTTCCACCGTCGATGCGTCCGCGCCCGCGTAAACATGCGGATGCCGTCGGATGAGTTTGTCTGCCGCGTTGCGCAGCAGTCCGGGGGCATGCTGGGCATCGGATTCAGCGGCGATGACGGCGGCGAACAGCGCCTGAACGATCAGATCGCCCAGTTCCTCGGCGATGTCGGCTCTGTTTTCAGACGCGATAGCGTCCGCCGCTTCGTAAGCTTCTTCAATGAGATGCCGCGATGTGTCGGCGAGCGTCTGTTCGCGATCCCACGCGCATTTCTCCCTGAGTTCGCGGACGACTGCGAGCAGCCGCGAAAACTCTGGGGCGCCTGGAGTTTCGTCCTGCTTTCCGCTCATAGCCGCAGCATCATTGGATGCGCGTTATCCTCTCGCCGTGATGATAGGCGACAAAACCTTGGACATCAGGAAGTCCGACAGATCCTGAAGACCGTCCGCGGTAATCTCGTGCCCGCAGTCGTACTCGCGATAAGTCAGCGGCACGTGAAGCTCGCGCAGGCTTTCCACCGAACTTCGGGCGCGTGCGATTTCGATCATGTCATCCGCGCGGCCATGCTGGACCATCGTGGGCAGCCGCTCGATCGCATCGCGGTCGGTGACCATCTCCTTCAGTTCGGGCGGAAACCAGGTTGAAAGCGCCACCAGCGCCGCGTACTTCGACGGATTCGTAAGCGCCAGCCGGTACGCCATCATCCCGCCCTGGCTGAAGCCGAGGACCACCATTTTGCGCCGCTCGACCGGATAGCGCTCGATGGCGGCATCGATGAATCTCGCTGCCGATTCCACCGCGCTGTCGATTGCCTCGCGGTCCGGTGAGCTGCCCATCCGAATCGGGAACCATCCGTAGCCGCGCGTCGGCCCGATCGGCACCTCGAGGGGCCCTTGCGGGCAGATGATCATGAACCGCCCCTCCGCGATATAAGGCGCCAGCCCGATGAGATCGAGCGCATTGGCGCCCCAGCCGTGCATCGCGATTATCGTGGGATGCGGTCCTGCTCCCGCCGGCTCCCAAATGGTGTGAATCAGCTCCATGTGGCACTCTCCTCGGCGCGCTGCGGCATCATAGTCCCGACTTGGCAAATGTCGCCAGCCGGTACCTGCGCGGTGTTCATCGGGCGAGCAGACTCCGCTATGTTAACAGGGCAATCGAATCCGGCGACTCTTTCAGATCGGGGAACTTTCTCTTGATAAGCCTGACGGTAATTTCGCGCTGATGGAGTCGCAGACCGGGATTTCGTTGCGCCTGTCGCGCTCCACGCCGTTCAAACTTGCGTTGATCACGAGCCTCGCGCTCCTCACGCTTGGCGCGACTGCACCCGCGGCGCCTGGGTCCAGCGGAATGCTCGTCGGCGCTCTTTCGGGGGCGATTCTGCTCGCGATCGTCGGCGTTGCATTCGCACGCCTGATCAGGCCGCTCTGGAGTGATCGCGCGTCCGGACTCGACTCCGCGCTAATCACGCTGGCGGCGCTTGCGGCGGTCAAGGTCGCATTGCTGCCGTTTTTTCCCGGCTTCGGTCCCGATGTAGGCAGTTACCAGTCCTGGGCGCTTCAAATCGCGACGCTCGGTCCCGCGCAGACATATCAGGAAGGTTATTTTCTCGATTATCCCCCCGGCTATCTGTACGGGCTGTGGGTCGCTGGGCTGCTTGCCCGAATGCTGAACGCCTCGGGCGACTTCCTGCGCGTAATCGCCGAAAGCCCCGTTATCGTCGCGGACTTCTTCCTCGCCATCACGATGTTCGTGTTCGTGCGCAAGACCAGCCGCCCCGCGCTCGCTTACGTCGCGATGCTGATGGTCGCGATAAATCCGGCCTTCCTCTTCGACACGGTCGTGTGGGGCCAGAGCGACTCGGTGCTCACCTTCATCATGCTGCTTAGCATGATCGCGCTGCTGAACGAGCAATACGATATGTGTTGGGCGCTCGCCGCCATCTCGGTGCTGATCAAACCGCAGGGCCTGATGCTGGTTCCGGTCCTCGCGTGGTGGACGATGCTCGAGACGGATGTATGGCGATGGATCCGGTGCGCGGTGGTCGCGCTTGTCGTGTTCGTGATCGGTATCGCCCCGTTTCAAATTGGCCATCCGTGGAACTGGATTCTCGACCTGTATTCATCGACTGCGGCTTACTACCACGAGACCTCCGTCAATGCGTTCAACCTGATGGCGCTGGTCGGAGGACTGCGCCAGCCCGATGACGACGTGATCGGCGGCGTCTCGTACTTCGCGCTCGGCATGAGCCTGCTCGTGCCGCTGTACGCGTTTATCGCCTGGATCCTGTGGCGCAAGCGCACGTACAAAACCCTGACCTACGCCGCGTTCATCGCGGTCTTTGGTTTCTTCATGGTCGCGCCGCGGATGCACGAACGCTACCTGTACCCCGCGCTGGTCTTTTCGATTCCGCTCGCACTGGAATCCACCGAGATGATGGCGCTGTTCGGTGTCCTGACGCTGACCTGTCTTTTCAATCTCGCGTATATCCTGCACACCTTGCAGACGATCGTCTTTCTCGATGGGCGCGACCATCTTGCGATGGCCGCATCGGCGATAAACGTTGTGCTGTTCGGCGTTGCGATCTATTACGGAGTCGGCCGGCTGGAAGGCGCTTCCTCTGAAAGCCATTTCAACTTCGGCGAATTCGCCAAGACGCTGTTTCCGGAACGTCCCCCTGAGGAAACACCTGAGAAGCGGGCGCCAGCGCTGGTATGGACCCAGACCGACACCATCGTAATCGCTGCGCTGCTTGTGATTGGTGGCGCCACCCGGTTCTGGCATCTCGCGCACCCCAACGAGATCGTCTTTGACGAAATTCACTTCGTCGCAAACCAGGCGCGCCACTACCTGCACGGCGAGTACTTCCTCGATCCCCATCCTCCGCTGGCCAAGCTCGTGATAACCGCCGGCATCTGGCTGTTCGGCGATACCTCCTGGAGCTGGCGCGTGGGCAACGCCGTCCTCGGCACGGCGCTGATCGGCGTCACCTATCTGCTTGGACGCCGCATGACGCATTCACGCCTGGCTGCGGCCTTTGCCGGCGCGATCGTGTTGCTCGACGGGATGTTTCTGGTCGATTCCCGTGTCGGCGTGATCGACATTGTCTACATTACGTTCGCGGCGATCTCGTATCTGTTGTTCTTCCGGTTCCTCGAAACCCCCGGCAACGCCGCGCGCCGCAAAATCCTGCCGTGGCTGGGCCTCTCGCTGGGGTTATGTCTCGGCAGCAAGCTCTACATTCCCGCGATCACGTTCCTGCTGGTCGTCGGATTCATGCTCTGGGTTCTTCTGCGCGAGCCGGCCGCCGCACATCGCGACCAGCGCGCGATAGGATCGGTCCTGCTGGTCGGCGGAGTCGCCGCGATCGCGTACATCGTGGTGTTCCTGCCGCATTACTACCTTGGATGGTGGAGCGGTATCGAAGACCTGTTCCACTACTACAAGGAGATCATCTGGTACGAAAACAGCGTCGCCTCGGCTACTCATCCGTATTCATCACCGTGGTGGAGCTGGCCGCTGATGTTGCGGCCGGTTGCGTACTGGCAGAATTTTCCCAAGACCGGCAAAGTTTCCACCATCTGGGGCGGCGGAAATCCGCTGCTATGGTGGGGCGGCCTCACCGCGATCACCATAACCGCCGTGCGCGCTTTCGAGCGGCCGAAGCTCGAGCGCTCGTTCCTGGTCATCGGCTATCTCTCCTACATCTTCATCTGGATTTGGATCGGCCGCACGCTGTTCCTCTACCACTACATGGCATCCATCTATATCGCGTACCTCGCGCTCGGCTGGATTCTCCAGCAATGCTGGAACGGAGACGCCGAACCCTGGGAGCATCTCGCTTTGCTCCTCACAATGGCCCCGGTGTTCGTGCTGGGAATCGGACCCACGTGGGGCGCGGTCATCTTCGTCGCGATCATCGCGATGTATTTCGGTTCGCTGCGCACTCCGTACGCCGGACGCTTCGTGTGCGCGGTCTTCGCGACCACGGCGGTGATTCTGTTCATCTATTACTTCCCGATCTGGACCGCGATTCCCATCGAGCGCGACGGCTACTATGCGCGGATGTGGCTTCAGGGTCCGGGCATCAGGGATTGGATCTGATGCGATGAAGCGGGGCGGGCGGCCAACCATCCTGGCGCTTGCGGCTCTGGCGATCGCGCTGGCAACGATCGCGAGGCCGCCGTCGGCGCGCGCGGAAGACAATCTCATGCTCAACGGCGATCTCTCCAAGGGGGCCGCCGATCAACCCGACGATTGGCGCACGGAGGCATGGGTCAACGAACCCGATGCGTTCACCTATACGTGGGCCCATCCGGACAAACGTGTCCCCGGTCAGTTGGAAGTCGATGCGCTCAAGCCCAACGACGCGCGCTGGATGCAATCGCTCACGCTGCCGCCGGGCTGGTACTACTTCAGCGCGGAAGTGCGGACCGAAAATGTCGGCACCCAGGCGACCGGCGCTTCGATCTCGATCATGGAAGACGGTGCGATGTCGCCCGATATCCGCGGTACAACGGGATGGCAGCGGGTCGGCTTCTATTTACAGATCGGCGGACACGGTGCCGATGTCGAAGTAGCCTTGCGCGTGGGTGGATTCGGCAGCCTCAACGTCGGGAAGGCATTCTTCCGCGACATCCACGCTGTGAAACTCGCCGCGCCACCCCCCGATGCGACCCCGGTCTATGACCTCACCGCCATCCGCAAAGCCGACGAGCCCGAGCCCATCGGCCATCCGATTACGCTGATCGCCACGTTTCTGGTGTTGGCACTGATCGCTGTCTACGGATGGCGGATGTTCGGAGTCGAAGATCCGCCGCCCGTGATTATCGAGCGCGCGCCCGCGCCCAAGGTGAAGGCCCGAAGCAAAGCCCGGCGATGAAATCCAATACCGCGTCCGAACGCCGCCTCGAAGCGGCGCTGTTCACCATCCCGCTGCTCACCTACGCCTACTTTTACCAGGGCTCCGACCAGAGCACCGCCGCCAGGTTCGACCTGATGCGTTCGATTCTGGAGCGCGCGACGCTCTGGATCGATGGCTTCTGCGGCTACAACACGGCGGACATCATTATCGTCGGCGGTCACTATTACTCTGTAAAAGCTCCTGGCACTTCGCTTATCTGCCTCTTGCCGTGGGTACTGATTCGACTCGCGCTGCTGCCCTTGATGGCGCACAACGAGCCGTTGTACTGGGCGCTGGTCACCTACCTAACTATCGTCGTCACGATCGGCGTACTCATTTCGCTCCTGTGCGTCGTGATGTATCGGTTCGCGCGCTACTTCGGAGCATCGCAGGGGCGCGCCGCGGGACTCGCTCTCATTCTCGCCTTCGCCACGATCATGTTTCCGTACGCGACGGAAATGACGGGTGAGCCGTTCGCGGGCGCGTTTGCGTTTATCAGCTTTTACCTGATCGCGACGTGGACCGCGGAGTCGCGGCCCTCACGCGCGTTTTGGGCGGGACTGCTCGCCGGACTCGGCGTGCTCAACGACTACCCTGTCTTTCTGGCAGCCGCCGCGATTGGCTTCTATGCCCTCTACAAGCTGCGCAGCGCGCGCCCGATTGTTGCGTTCTCCGTCGGCGCGGCTCTCACCGCCGTGGTCATGTTCGGTTACAACTGGATAGCGTTCGGAAGTCCGCTGTTCTTCAGCTACCAGGCGTTCAAGCTGCCCGAAAACACCCAGTTCCCGGAGCAGGCGGTCGGCTTCGTCGGATTGACGTACCCGAAGATCAATATTCTGTGGAACATCCTGGCCGATCCGCAGCGCGGACTCTTTTTCTGTAATCCGGTCCTTCTGCTTGCGATTCCCGGGGCGGCATATTTCCTTCGCCGCCGCGACTTTTGCGCCGAGTGGATCGTGACAGTGGTGGCGATCACCGGAATGATCCTGTTCAACGCCTCCTACGGCGCATCGATTGTTTCGTGGGGCGGGGGCACCGCCACGGGACCCCGCCAGATAATCGCGGCGGTTCCATTTATGGTGCTGACGCTCGTCTTTCTGCCCGCGGCCTGCAACTGGTTGATCGGCGCGCTGGCGGCGCTTTCGGCGTTCGTCATGCTGATGGCGACCTCGACCAATCCCCACTTTCCCTACGAATACGGAAACCCGGTGCGCGATTTCGCGCTACAGCAGTTCATGCGCGGCGACTTTGCGACCAACCGCGATGCGTACTTCGGCGGCGATATGATCGTCGGCGACTCCGTCGCGTTCAATCTTGGCAAGCTGGTCCGCCTGCCGGGGCCGTACCAGTTACTGCCGCTGGGTGCGCTGTGGATCGTAAGCGCGTTGGAAATCACCGATGCGATCGGAGTGTTTCGGTCGCCTTCAGACCGGCGACTTGGTAATTGGGCCATCGCGATTGTGATCGCGGTGGTTTTCTTCGCTCCATTCAGCGCGATGATTCGACAGCCACTCGATCTGAACGCCGACTCCGGACTTCTCGGCCGCTACTTCGTGGGCAATGTGGCCGGCGTCACGCCACCGCACGTCGTTCGCATCGATCCGCAAATTGAGTTCAACAACATCGCCGAGATGGGCGCGATGCCGTTTCCGTCGGTGGCGATCTGGAGCGGACGGCTGATAGTTCCGCACAGCGGTGTTTATCGATTCGTCGTCGATGCGGACGACGCGGGATGGCTTTCGATAGATGGGCGAGTGGTAATTCCCGATCCCGGTCCCGTTAGTTTCCCGCACGCCGTCGGTGCGATGGCGCTGAATGAGGGAATTCATCGCATCGAGGTGGGCGAACGCAACATCGGCGGCGATTCATCGATTCATCTCTACTGGAAGCCGCCCGGCCAGCAAGGCGAACTGATCCCATCCGACGTGCTGATTCCCGATCATCCGTAGATTCCCTTCCATTCGAGACTGTCGATTTTGTTCCTCTCCCGCGTCGTCGGTCTCGCCGAGCGCGCAAACCAAAAGAAGGCGACAGCCCCTCGCCCGCTCTTTTGCGGGAGAGGGTAAGGGTGAGGGTTCTGCTTCCGCGCGTCTCTGGACACGGCCCCAGACGAGGCAGCCGCTCCCTATTCGCTGGGAGGCTTCGGCAGCTGCTCTGGCTTCAGCAGCGTCGGCCGTCCACCCGACGGCACCACGAAAGTGACCGGCGGTTCGGGGCTCGGCGCAGAGCCGGGCGCGGGCGCCTCCTGCCTCTTGTAGACAGGGGGACGGGTAATCCGCGCCTGCGCTAGAATTTGCTGCAGGATGCGCGATTCTCCGGCTCCCCGTGAAATGCACTGAACGTCCTGGTACGGATGCAGCGGAACCCTCAGCGCGGAATCGAAGCTGCCCTGAACCTCGACTCTCGTCGACTCGTTCGATACCGCCTTGACGTGAAAATTGTAGACCGCGATCGCGTTGGCCTCCGGCTGTGCGGCATAGGTACCGCCGACGCTTTCAATTTTGCCGCAATCCGCGTCCTGGAGGCTGAAGTGCTCCCCCTGCACCTCGATTATCCCGTGGTTCGGGTCCGAGGCCTGTACTTTGAAATTGTTCTCCCGGATCACCTGATTGGTTGCCGTCCAGGCCAAATCGTAGGGCAGGGGAACGACCACGCTGGTTTTCATGTCCGTCGGTTCTTCAGCCTGCGGCGGGGTGAAGCATCCTGCGGCGACGATCGAGACAATGGCGGCCGCCAGAAATATTTCGACCCGCGTCTTCATCGAATCCGGTCGGCCATGATAGCAGACACCGCTGCGCCAGACTCCAGTTTCGCACCATCTTCCGGCCATCGCCTGCCCGCGATGCGCGCGTGTTTCCCCAAACGAGGATGTTTGCGATAATGGCCGGGAGCGAACGCCATCGGCATCGCGTGTGGGGTCATGTCAGGTCATTCCAAATGGTCGTCGATTAAGCACAAGAAAGCTGCGCGTGATGCGAAGCGCGGCAAAGTATTTACCAAGCTAATCAAGGAAATCACAATCGCGGCGCGATTGGGCGGCGGTGATCCCAACGCCAATCCTCGCTTGCGCACTGCCATCGCCGCGGGCAAAGCGCAGTCGATGCCCAATGACAATATCGACCGCGCCATCAAGAAGGGCACCGGCGAGTTGGGCGGCACTCAACCCGACGAAGTTGTCTACGAAGGCTATGGGCCGGGCGGCGTCGCCGTGATGGTCGAAGGGCTGACCGACAATCGCAATCGCACCGTCGCCGAGTTGCGGTTCATCTTCTCGCGCCACGGCGGCAACCTCGGCGAGGCGAATTGCGTCGCCTGGATGTTCAAAAAGCGCGGCATCATTACCGTTGAGAAGAACGCCGCGGACGAAGACAAGCTGCTCGAAATCGCGCTCGATGCGGGCGCGGACGACGTGCAGAGCGATACCGACAGCTTTCAGGTCATGACGACGCCCGACAAATTCAACGCGGTCCGCGATACGATCGAGAAAGCTCGTATCGCTATCGCTCATGCTGAGACCGCGCTCGTGCCGGAGAACACCGTGCCGGTGTCGGGACATACGGCCGAGCAGGTCCTTAAGTTGATCGAAGAGTTGGAAGATCACGACGACGTTCAGAGCGTGTCGGCCAACTTCGACATCAGCGACGAAGAATTGGCCCAAATCTCTGCCGCGTGATCTGATCCGTCGCGCGGGCGGGGTTGGCGGAGGTGGAGGATGCGGGTCCTCGGGGTCGACCCGGGCAGCGCGATTACCGGTTTTGGCGTCGTTGAAGGCGCCCCGGGCAATTTCCGCTACATTATGTCAGGAACAGTTCGTACGCGGCCGGGCGAAGCGATGCCTGAGCGGCTGCTGACCATTCACGAAAAAATTCTCGGTGTCATCGACGAGTTCGCTCCGGCGGCCCTCAGCCTGGAGCGCAACTTCATCGCCCGCAACGTCCAGAGCGCTTTCCGGATCGGCGAAGCCCGCGCCGTCGTGATGCTCGCGGCGGCGCAGCGCAAACTTCCGCTGTACGAATACCCTCCCAACTCCGTGAAGCTGGCCGTGGCCGCGTTTGGGCACGCGGGCAAGGAACAAATGAAGTACATGGTGCGCCGGACGCTCGGACTCGACTTCGAGAGCGAGCTTCCCAACGATGCTGCCGATGCGCTCGCGCTGGCCGTGTGCCACTTAAGCCGCGCCCGTGAGCCGCGCATTGTCGATGCGGTCGAGCGCCGGCCGCGCGCGGCGAGGTCGCGCCGATGATCGAGGCAATTAGATGATCGCGGCAATTAAAGGAACACTTGAGGTTCGTGATGCCGGCCGGATCGTCATCGCGACCGCCGGACTCGGTTATGAAGTCTTCATTCCGCTCAGCACTTTCTACCGGCTGCCATCGCTGGGCGAGACGGTCGCATTGGAGGTTCGGCAGGTCGTTCGCGAAGACGCGATCATGCTCTACGGATTCTCCAGTCCGATCGAAAAACGCGCATTCGATCTGCTCCTGTCGGTGCAGCACGTCGGCCCGAAACTGGCACTGGCGATTCTGTCCGTGCTCCAGCCCGATGAACTCGTGGCGGCAATCCGGCGCGAAGACGTCGAAAAGATCGACGCGGTCCCTGGCGTGGGACCCAAGGTCGCGGAGCGCGTGGTTCGCGAGCTGCGCGACAAGGTCGACGGCCTCCGGCTGGCCGACTCTGTCGTGGCGCACGCCAACGGCGATGCGCGCGTGCCGAAGGCCCCCGCTGGACCGGCAACCATCTCGGACGACGCCGTATCAGCGTTGATGAACTTGGGAGTTAAGCTCGCCGAAGCGAAGCGCACCGTGGATGCGGTGCTGGGCGCGAGCGTCGATGGGTCGCCGGAACTGGAAGTCATCGTACGAAAATCATTGGCGGTGCTGTTTGGCGAAAAGTAAGCCCCATAACGCGCCCGCCGCCGGAGCGGAAGGCGTCAAAGTGACGGCGCCGGTCGAAGTCGAAGAAGATCGGCGGCTCGACCTGTCGCTGCGGCCGCATTCGCTCGATGAATTCGTAGGCCAGGCGCGTATCAAGCGCGTGCTCGGCATGTCGATAACCGCGGCGCGCCAGCGCGGCGAGACTCTAGACCATGTTCTCTTCGCGGGCCCTCCCGGCCTCGGCAAAACTTCCCTCGCGCACATCATCGCGCGCGAGCTTGGCGTCAGCGTTCACGTCACCTCGGGACCGGCGGTTGAACGAGCTGCTGATCTGGCCGCCATCGTGAACAACCTGGAAGAGGGCGATGTTCTCTTCATCGATGAAATCCATCGCCTGCAGCGCCCGATCGAAGAGCGCCTGTACTCCGCGATGGAAGATTACGAGTTCCACATCGTGGTGGGCGAGGGGATGGGCGCGCGCACGATGAAGCTGGCGGTCAATCCGTTCACGCTGGTCGGCGCAACCACGCGGTCCGGACTGCTCAGCTCCCCGCTGCGCGATCGATTCGGCCAGCACTTTCATCTCGACTTTTACGATCGCGCCGAACTCGGCGAGATCGTCCGCCGCTCCGCGCGGCTGCTGAAAATAGCGATCGACGACAGCGGAGCCGAGGAGCTTGCGGCCCGCTCGCGTGGAACCCCCAGAATCGCGAATCGATTGCTTCGCCGCGTGCGCGATTTCGCCCAGGTCAATGAAGCCCCCGTCGTGACGCAGACGGTCGCATTGGGCGCGCTGGAGCTGCTCGAAATCGACGGCGCCGGCTTCGACAAGATGGACCGGGCGATTCTGAGCGCCGTCATCGACAAGTTCGGCGGCGGTCCGGTGGGAGTCGAGACCCTGGCCGCGGCGATCGGCGAAGAGCCCGATACGATCGAGGAAGTCTACGAACCGTATCTGCTCCAGGAAGGCTTCCTGATGAGAACCCCGCGCGGCCGCGCCGCCACCGACCGCGCCTACAAGCACCTAAAACGCACCCGCACCGGCACTCTCCTGTAGCGAGACGTCGACGCTCCATCTCCTGAGTGGCACAGGCTTTAGCCTGTGTTTGCTGAAAACCACCGCAAAGCCGGCGACGACAAAATCTGCCAGTCTTGCGGCCTTGGGTTCTCTCGCTAGTCGAGGGTAGGGTAGAGCTGAATGGCGAAGATCTACGTCCTCCAAAATCATCGGGTCGAAAACCTCGGCACCATCGCCGATGCGCTTCAGGGCGCCGCCCTCGCGTGGCAATACGTGCGTGTGTACGAAGGTCAACCCGTGCCCAAAGACATGAAAGGCGCGGGCGGGTTGATCGTGATGGGCGGTCCGATGGCGGTCTATCAAGCCGACAAGTACCCGTTCCTGCACGAAGAGATGCGCCTGATCGAAGACGCCGCCAAACAAGACTTGCCGGTGCTAGGCGTGTGTCTCGGCGCACAGATCGTCGCCGCGGCACTTGGCGCAAAAGTAGTGAAGAATCCCGCAGGCAAGGAAATCGGCTGGCATCGAATCACGCTCTCGGACGTTGCCACCGAAGATCGGCTATTCCGCGGCGTAGCTCCGACCATCACGCCATTTCACTGGCACGGCGACATCTTCGACTTACCCGCCGGCGCGACAGCGCTGGCATCATCAGACAAGACCCCCTGCCAGGCCTTCCGCCACGGAAGCAGCGTGTACGCGCTCCAATTCCATCTAGAGGTAACGATCGAATCAGTAGCAGCGATGGCCGCCGAATGGCCCCGCGAACTGGAACGCGAAAACATCCCCGCCAACGAAATGATCGCATCCTCAGACAATCACCTGCCAGCGTTGGAACAGATCGCCGACACGATCTTCACCCGCTGGGCCGGCCCCATACAGAAAACACTCCGTTAAGTCCACGTCCGTTCTTGTCAGGAAGTCCTCGCCCGTTCTTTTTACGGGAGAGGATGCCGAACGAAGTGAGGCAGGTGAGGGTGCTTGATCCCTGCGCGACGCAGCCCGAGCGAACGAAGCAGAACCCTAGATCTGCCCTTCTCTCTCCGGGAGAAGGTGGCGCGTTGCGCGCCGGATGAGGGTCAATGGATTCATCGCGAATACTCGTCAGGCGACGACCAGCCTGCACCCGTAAAAAGAACAGGCGAGCACTCAATCACACCCGCGCCGCTGCACCCGCCGATGCCCGCTTCGGTGAGAAGCGCACCGGCATATGCTTGATGCCCGCGACGAAGTTCGAGCCCAACCGCTCAATCGGTCCCGCCAACTCGATGTCGGGAATACGCCGCGTCACCTCGTCGATGATCACGCGCAGTTCCAGTCGCGCCAGATTCGCGCCGAGGCAAAAATGCTCACCATGCCCGAACGCCAGATGGTCATTGGGCGTGCGCGTCAGCTCGAATGCGTCAGGCCGCACGAACGCGGCCTCGTCGCGATTGGCCGAGATATTCCAAATCACAACGCGATCTCCCCTGCGAATCTTGTTGCCCCGCAGCTCGCCGTCCTGCTTCGCGACTCGCAGGATATGCGTGACCGGCGTCGTGTAGCGCAGAATCTCCTCGATCGCCGTATCCACAATCGAGGCTTCGCTCTTCAAGCGCTCCCCCTCGTGCGGATTCTCGATGAGCGCGAGCATCCCGCCCGAAGTCGCGTTGCGCGTGGTTTCCTGTCCCGCGACGATGAGCAGGAAGCAATTGAACAGGATTTCCATTTCGTTGAGTTTGCCGCCCTCGACGTCGCCGTGGACGAGGGCACTTACCAGATCCTCGCCCGGGCCCTTCTTCCGCTCCTCGATTAGCTGCGAGAAGTAGCTGAAGACCTGCGCTTGCGCGGCCTCGCCCGTCTCCCTGGCCGTTCGGCCCTGCTGATATTCAGGATCGTCGGTGCCGATCGACGCGTTGGTCGCGTCGAACATCATCTGCCAGTACTCGCGCGGAATACCCATCATCTCGCAGGTGACCGCGGTCGGCAGCTTGGCGGCGATATCGACCACGAAGTCGCATTCGCCTTTCTCGACGATCGCATCGATGATCTCGCCGGCAATTTTTCGAATGTGCGGTTGGTACACGCTGATGGCCCGAGGGGTGAAGCGCCGGTTGATGATTTGCCGAACCCGGCTATGCCGCGGAGGGTCGGTCGTGATCATCATCATGCCCGCGCCATACTGAGGCGGGTCCTGCCCCGTGTCGGCTCCTTCGACGATCGCATCGTTGAATTGCAGCGAGATACCGTACTCCGAGCTGTACGTGGCCGGGTCGTGATACACCTTGAGCGCATCGTCGTAGCTCGTCACTGCCCAGAAGCCCTGGCCTGGCTTGCGCTGATGCCAGTACACTGGCGCCTCCGCGCGCATCACGCGGAAGGCCGTGGCTACATCGCCATGAACGAAGAAATCGAGATTGGTGAGATCGATTTCGTTTAGCTTCATCGCCGATCCTCTAGCCAACGGTTTAATGGCCAACGCAAAGACCCAACGCGACCCAAACGAATTGAAGCAGAACCCGAGGCAGGTTTCTAACCACCATTTGGACTATGCCAACGTCGCCCCTCTCCTTTGGGAGACTGTCGATAATGCCCCTCTCCCGCGTCGTCGGCTTTGCCGACGGCGCAAACCGGGAGAGGGTGCCGCTCGATTTGTTTCAAAAAATCGAACGGCGGGTGAGGGTCAGTCGCCTCGCCACCAATGTTCGCGCCGCTTCCGCCGACCCTAATCCGGCGCGTTGTTTGTCATTCCCGCGCGGCTACGCCGTGCGCTTCGCGCCTGCCGCGCTGTCCTTAGGCGTCGCCCTGAGGAGCAGCCGCGACGAATGGGAATCCCGGATCAGCCAGAACGTCACCCGATGCCCCTCGGTGTCATCCGGAGCGAAGTGAGCACTGGTGTCATTCCGAGGTTCCTTCCCGAGGAATCCCGTCGGTGTGAGAACCTTTGAACTCGATCGCCGAGACAGCGTCTTTGGGTTGCGGGCGCAAGCCCGCGCTGCGGACCAACGGGACGAAGGATCCTCTGCGTGCTAGGGAACGCCTGCACAAGTGCGAATTATGCCGATATTTCAGTCATCGTTCGCGGCCCACGGGAGACTGTGCGAGAAGGTTGGACTATTCGAGCTCGTCTGGTGATGGCGGTTCAAACAAGCGCATCCACTCTTTGAGTTTAACCTCGGGGATATGAAAAGTACCCGGAGGAAGCTGAGCATTCCTGGCCTTGATACGCTCCAACAGCAACTCCTTGGAGACATCAGTAAAATGGATCCTAAAATCTGCACCGAGTTCGCGAGCTTTTGCACGAAGCTCGTCGCGTTGACTTCTAACCCAGAAGCCAAAATCTAGGATCACATCTACGCCAAGTACCAGAACTCTCGCCGCCGCCTCCCGCAGGAGCGACTCGACCGCGTCGTGCCGAGCGTTATGCTTCGAGAAGTCGGATTCATCGCTATCGTCGTGAACGTCACATCCGAACAACCGAATGTGCCATTCATCAAGGGTAAGACGGAGCGCGGAGTACTTGGTCTCGAGTTTCCGAGCCAAAGTCGTCTTACCGCTACCTGGAAGTCCCACCATCAAGTGAAGCGTTGCCATCGAAATTCCGACCCCCGGATCCTAGCCCAAGGTGAGATACCGGGGGCTGGCCAAGAATCTCGCGCGGGCCGAAACCATGTTCGCGCTCGCCAATCTCTACCAACTCCGGAACCGGTTGCTCCCGCTCGGGCGAGGTGTGCCCGGTGAACCCGAAGCGCAAGCAAATGGTACCAATGAGGAGGCTGGCGGCCAGCGCAGGCACCTGCGCGCATCGGCGAGCGGCGCAGATCCGCTCACGCCGCACGCTTTTGCACTGATCGGAGTCGTCCCGATGTCAGACCGTCGCCGCATTGTGACCTGTGCAGAGCTTCCCTAGCGAACCCGGTTTCGCGCTCGCGAAGCGCTCCTTAGTCTTGCATCGCTCTCCGAGAGGACTCCGTCACCCCTTCGGCAGCTTCAGCACGCGCTCCCCGATGATGTTGTGCTGAATCTCGCTCGACCCCGCCGCGATCGTCAGGCCGCGCGCCGCGAGCGTGCGATGGGTCCACTTGCCGTGTTCGACCGCCCCGATCGAATCGCCATCCAGTGCTGCATAGGGCCCCAGCAGCTCATCCGCAAACATCGCGACGCGCAGGTTCAGTTCCGTGGCGAACAGCTTGCCGAAGGAACTCTCGGCCCCCGGCACCTTGCCCTTGAGCTGCGCCGTCAGCGATCGATAGCGGCTCAGCCGGAGGCATCGCGCCTCGCTTGCGAAAGTCGCCACGCGCTGGCGCACGTACGGATGCTCATGCGCGGGCATGCCCTGAAACTGAACCTGCTTCGAAAGCTCGACCAACTCGTTGATAGTGCGTTCGACCGGATGGCGGGTGCCGCCGGACACGCGCTCGAACATCAACGTCGCGATCGAGACCTGCCATCCCTGGTTCAATTCGCCGACCAGGTTTTCCTTGGGCACGCGAACGTTGTCATAGAAAACTTCGTTGAACCCCGAATCGCCGGTGATCTGAACGAGCGGACGCACCGTTATGCCGGGCGTATGCATGTCGACGAGCAGATAGGAGATTCCCTTGTGCTTGGGCGCCTCCGAATCGGTGCGAACCAGCAGCACCTGCCAATCCGATCGATGTGCCAGGCTGGTCCAGACTTTTTGCCCGTTGACGACGAATGAGTCCCCATCGATTGTTGCCCGCGTTTGCAGTCCGGCCAGGTCCGATCCGGCGTTCGGTTCCGAATAGCCCTGACACCAGATCTGCTCGCCCGTCAGCATCGGGAGCAGATGGCGTTTCTTCTGCTCCTCGGTTCCCATCAGCATGATCGTCGGTCCGATTCGATCGATCGCAAGCTGATTGGCTCCATACATCGGAAGGCCTAGGCGCAGCACCTCGTCCTGGTAGATGGACTGATCAACAAGATCCGCGCCGCCGCCGCCAAATTCCTTCGGCCAGTGCAATGCGACGTAACCGGCTTTGTAGAGCCGCCGATGATAGTCGAGCATCCGCGACCACTGGTCGTCGTCGCGCACGTCGAGCAGACTGGCGGTCGAGCCGCCCATCCCTTCGCCTTTGCGGCCCAGCGCCTCAGCGGAGTTCTTCTCGAGCCATCCACGCAGCTCCGTGCGAAAGGCATCCTGTTCGGGCGTGTAGCTGAAGTCCATCTGATGCTCCGTTGGTCCTTGAACGCGACGCAGTATAACTCCGCCTGTCGCCCGGTGGGAAACAATCGCGCTCGGGCGGGATGAACGGATCTGGTATCGGCGTGCCGTTCTTATATGATTAGCCGCTGACACCAGGCATGTGCAGCACGATTAGCCCCCACCAATCGGGCGCGCAAATTCACTTCTGGGACGAGTGACAAGCAAGATGGCGTATCAACACATCAAGGTTCCGGCCAACGGCGAGAAAATAACCCTCGGCAAAAACCAAGCCCTCAACGTGCCCGACCGGCCCATCATCCCCTTCATCGAGGGCGATGGCACCGGCCCCGATATCTGGCGCGCGTCGCAGTACGTATTCGACCACGCGGTCGAAAAAACCTACGGCGGCAAACGCAAGATCGCCTGGATGGAAGTCTTTGCGGGCGAAAAGCCGTTCCAGCGATTCAATTCGTGGCTGCCCGATGAAACCGTCGAGGCCTTTCGCGAATTTCTGGTCGGAATCAAAGGACCGCTGACGACTCCGATCGGCGGCGGAATCCGATCGCTGAATGTCGCGCTGCGCCAGATGCTCGATCTATACGTATGCCTGCGGCCGGTGCGCTATTTCCAGGGCGTGCCTAGCCCGGTCAAGCATCCGGAAAAGCTCGATGTCGTAATCTTCCGCGAGAACACCGAGGACATCTACGCCGGCGTTGAATGGCAGGCGGAATCGCCCGAAGCGAAGAAGCTCATCAAGTTTCTGCGTGAGGAGATGGGCGTCACAAAGATCCGCTTTCCCGAAACCTCGGGAATCGGCATCAAGCCCGTCTCGCGCGAAGGCTCGGAACGGCTCATCCGCGCCGCGCTGGAATATGCGCTTCGCCACAAGCGCAAGAGCGTGACCTTCGTCCACAAAGGCAACATCATGAAGTTCACTGAGGGCGCGTTCCGCGATTGGGGCTATGACCTGGTGCGGCGCGAATTCAAAGGCCGCGCCGTGGGATGGGACGACTGCGGCGGCAAGCCTCCCGCTGGCGAGTTGTTGGTCAAAGACGCAATCGCCGACATTACCCTCCAGCAGGTGCTCACGCGGCCCGACGAATTCGACGTCATTGCGACGATGAACCTGAACGGCGACTACATTTCCGATGCGCTGGCGGCGCAGGTCGGCGGAATCGGAATCGCCCCGGGCGCGAACATCAATTACATGACCGGCCACGCGATCTTCGAAGCCACCCACGGCACCGCGCCCAAGTACGCCAATCAGGACAAGGTCAATCCGGGTTCCGTGATCCTGTCGGGTGTGCTGATGTTCGAGCATATGGGATGGCAGGAAGTCGCCGACGGAATCATCCGCGGTCTCGAGAAGACTATCACGAACAAGACCGTCACCTACGACTTCGAACGCCTGATGACGGGCGCGAAACTGCTCAAGTGCTCGGAGTTCGGCAAGGCTATCGTCGACAACATGTAACCTCGGCTCCATGCCGAACGTTCAAAGCCTGAATTTGAGACCGGCGAGGCGCTAGCCTTGCCGGTCTCGATGCGTAAGGGGCAGGGCGCTTTCGTGAACGTGCCACGCGAATGGTCCACATATCTCGTCGCTGCCGCATTCGCGATGGCGATTGCTGCGGCCGGATGCGTCACCAACCCCGCCACCGGCAGGACCGTTCCCGTCGCTGGCCTCAGCAATGCCGGCGAGGCCGACACCGGCCGCCAGCAGAATCCTGCCGTCCTCGATGCATTCGGCGGCGCCTTCGATGATGCCACGCTGCAGTCCTATGTGAACGACGTCGGTCAGAAGGTCGCCGCGCAGAGTGAACGCCGCGGCATCAGGTACACCTTCACGATTCTCGACACTCCCGTCGTCAATGCTCTCGCGATCCCCGGCGGCTATATCTACATTACCCGCGGTTTGCTCGCGATCGTCAACGATGAGTCGGAGCTGGCGGGCGTGCTTGGTCACGAGGTCGGCCACGTCGCCGCGATGCATCACGCGCAGGCGCAGGCCCGCCAGACGATGAGCCAAATCGGAAGGACTGCTGGCTCGATGGTCTTTGGCCGATCGCCGTTGTCGCGAGTTACCCAGGTCGCCGCGCTCAACTATGCGCAATCCTATTCCCGGGACGATGAGTACGAAGCCGACATGCTGGGCATCCGCTATGCCGCCAAGGCCGGTTACGATCCGCGCTCGATGGCGACATTTCTGGCGACGATGCGCGAGTATGCGCGGCTCGAAGCGATCATGGCCGGCCGGCCTCCCGATTCGGTCGACCAGCTCGACTACATGTCGACGCATCCTACCGCGGCCGATCGCTTCACTCGCGCGCTCGCGGAAGCATCAGGCCAGGTGCCTGCCAAGCCCATCGTCGGCCGCAAAATCTATCTCGGAAAAATCGATGGTCTCCTCTATGGAGAGTCGCCCGCGCAGGGATTCATTCGCGGCCGCGTGTTCGAGCATCCGATCGCGCGCATTCGTTTCGAGGTGCCGCCGGGGTTCCAACTCCTCGACACCGCTGACAGGGTGTTCGGGATCGGTCCTTCAGGATCGGTCATCGTGTTCGACAGCGACGTCGATCAAAGCGGTCTTTCGATTACCGATTACCTGACGCAGGTCTGGGCGAAGGGCGCCTTCCTGCAGGATGTCAGAAGAGGGGACATGAACGGGCTGCAAGGTGCCACCGGAACCATCATGCTCTCGACGCCGCGCGGACCGATGAACGTGCGGCTGGTCGCGTTTCGCGTCGATGCCACCCACATCTACCGCTTCCGTTTCGAATCTCCCCCAAGCATGACCGCCCAGCTCACTCCCGGCTTTGCGAAGACCACCGCCAGCTTCAAGATCCTTTCGCCCGCCGAAGCGGCGGCGCTCAAAGCACGCAGCATCAAGATCATCGCGGTCGCCAAAAACGACACGATCGGAGGTCTGGCCCGCCGAATACCGTTTGAGGACTACAAGCTAGAACGCTTTCGCATGCTTAACGCCCTCGCGCCCGACAGCCAAATCACGCCCGGCCAGCAACTCAAACTCATAGTCGAGTAACCCCGCGCCACAGCCCCCGTATTCATTATCGGGCGGCCACAGCGGCACTAGAAACACAATTGGCATGACCAGTCGTTCAGCCTAGACTCTCTAAAGGAGACCTCTGCAAAACGACCGAACGGCGCCTGACGCAACAGCGTGTCATCATCACTCAACCGATATAGGAAGGTGGTGTCATTCCGAGGCTTTTTTCCGAGGAATCCCGTGAGTGTGAGAACCTTTGAACTCGATCGCCGAGACAGCATGTTTTTGGGTTGCGGACGCTGCACGCCGCTGCGGTGAGCAAATGTGATAGTTTCGCTACAAGGCTCTGTTTTCTGGTCCCCCTTCCCGTGCGGGAGGGGGTTAGGGGTTAGGTCGATTACTGGGATTCCGATGCGCCAGACTGGCGCCTTGCTCGCACCATGTTGCTCGCTCAGCATAAATTCACAATCTCTGAGCGAACCGCTCCTTAGTTTTGCAATGGTCTTTTGAGGGAGCTGCGACCAATGACGAATCGAAGCATTCTGCTTGCGGGTGTCGCCCTGACCCTGATCGTCGCGCGCCCCGGTTTCGCGCTGGCCCACGACATGAGCGACATGGGCGGAATGGATATGGACAGCAGCCAGGCCGGCAGCGGCTCTTCGGGCGCCATGGGCGATATGACCATGCACGATGCGCACATGGGTCATGGTGATATGAAGAACATGGCCCTCCACATGACGTGGAGCGATTTGCGCCCCGCAAATCCCGCCGACCAGGCCAAGGCCGCCCAACTAGTCGCTACGCTCCAAACCGTGCTGGCCAAGTACAAGGACTATCGAGTCGCCCAAGCGGATGGGTACAAGCCGTTCCATCCCGAATTCAAAAAACAGCCGGTCGTGCACTTCACCAAGTGGGAGCATGCGGTCAAGGCTCAGTTCACCTTCGATCCGGCGGAGCCCACTTCGTTGCTCTACAAACGCGTGGGCGACGATGGCTACGAACTGATTGGTGCGATGTACACCGCGCCGCGGCGATGGAACGAAGACCAGATCAATGAGCGCGTTCCGCTAAGCGTTGCCCGCTGGCACAAGCACATCGACCTGTGCCTGCCCAAAAAAGGCACCGACCCGCAGACCGTTGATTGGACCAAATTCGGTCCCGATGGATCCATCGCCACCGAGCAGGCCTGCGACGCCGCCGGAGGGACGTTCTATCCAACGCTCTACGGATGGATGGTGCACGTCTATCCGTGGGAGACGAATCAGCAGCAAGTCTGGGCCCACTGATTCACTTTGTGTCATCCCGACCGGAGGCTGCCGGAGCGGAGGGATCGCGGCGCGTCCGCGCGCCGCAACCTCGGCTCTCTCAGGCGGCAACCGGTCTTCGCCGCACCCCGCGCGATATAACTGCCGCTGTCGATGCGCCGCTTCTACGTCTACATACTGGCGAGCAGGCACGGCGTGCTCTACACCGGAATAACGTCGGACCTCGAACGCCGCCTCTCCGAACACCAGCGCGGCGTCGTAGAGGGCTTCACCAAGCAGCACAAAATCAAACGACTCGTGTACTTTGAAGGATTCGACGATCCGATCAGCGCGATCGCTCGTGAAAAGCAGTTAAAAAGCTGGCGCAGAAGCAAGAAGCTGGCGCTCATCAGGTCTCTGAACCCGAAGTTTAAAGACCTGAGCAAAGCGTCACGAGGATGACTCTTACAGGCAAGCTTGCGGTATCGGCGGCAGCGCGCCGCAGACGGCGCCCGATCCCTCCACTTCGCTCGGGATGACAGAAAGGATTTGGTGTCATCCCGACCGGAGGCTGCCGGAGTGGAGGGACCGCGGCGCGTCCTCGCGCCGCACCCGCGGCTCTCGCAAGCAGCAGCCGGCTGTTGTCTCTCCCGCACACCAGGAATTTAAAGACCTCACCAAATTCGAAGGAGCGCCCACTGAACACCGGCTCGCGCCCGATGCGGTACGCGTCACGAACCTCGCCGAACTCATCCGCGCGCAGCCGATAGAGCACATGCGGCAACCCCGCATGCACAATGTCGCGCTCATAACGAAATCCGCACTTCTCCATTACGCGCCGTGATGCGACATTGGTCGTCAGCGTGAACGCAATGATCTCCTTTATCCCGACGCTCTCAAATCCAAATTTCAGCGCGGCCCAGCTCATCTCAGTCGCGTAATTCTGTCCCCAAAATTCCGGGCGGATCGCATACAGCAGTTCCGTCCCCTGTTCGTCGGCGATCGTCGCTACCTTGATCCCTGCGTATCCGACGAACTCACCGTCCCTTTTGTGGAAGAGCCAGACACCATACCCATGCTCATCCCAGTGCCGCGTCCACGACTCAACCGACTTCCGGGTGTGAGCCTTCGAGAACGGCAGGCTGTTCGTGGAAAGTGTCGCCGTAGCTCGCGGATCAGCATGGATGCCCCTCAACCTTCCGAAATCAGTCAGGGCTATCGGCCGCCCAAGCAGCCGGCTCGTTACCAGTTTCGGCGCTCCTGTAATGCGATGCGATTGTGCCAGCTTTCCGATGACGTGGCTTCACTTCCTTAATGAACGCTGCTATTTACAGCACGCTTGAGGGACGGACTGGCAAGTCTACGGGTCGATCACTTAAGATTGCCTTCTTAACCGATTCGCGATTATAAGATAGGCTTCAGGAGGGGCATCCCAGGCCGGAGTGGCACCGCTGGGGGGCTCGCGCTCGCAACCGTGGCATCCAAACTCAAAAGCACTTAGCCGCGGACTGGAGTAAGCAGGAACCTTTAATGGAAGCGTCAAGTGCAACAACTGGGTCCCTTCAGCGGACCGGACAAGCGGCTGACGTGCGCGCAATGTCTGCAACCAATCCGCTGGCGATATTCTGGTCTACGGCGATTGGCAAAAAGGTCGTCATGGCCGTCACCGGCGTGATCATGGTCGGGTTCGTGCTCCTGCACATGCTCGGTAACCTGAAGATTTTCGCCGGCCCCGATCAAATCAACGCCTATTCGCGATTTCTGCGCACGGTCGGCGAGCCGGAACTGGGCTACGGCGATGCGCTATGGATCGTGCGAATCGTCTTGCTTAGTGCCGTGACCCTTCACATCATCGCGGCCGTGCAACTGACCCGGATGAGCTGGAAGGCCCGGCCGGTCGGCTACCAGAACCGCGAAAACGTAGAGACCTCGTTGGGCGCGCGCACGATGCGATGGGGCGGGCTGTTGCTCGCGATTTTCATCGTCTTTCATATCCTTCACTTCACGCTGGGTGCGGTGGGTTTCGCGCCGGGGCAATACGAAGACCTGCACGTGTATCAGAACGTGGTCGCCGGATTTTCGGTCTGGCCGGTCGCGGTCTTTTACATCATCGCGATGGCCGCGTTGTGCCTGCATCTTGATCACGGCATCTGGAGTTTGCTGCAAACCCTCGGCTGGAGCACCACCCGCAACGCCGCGACGCTGAAAGCCGTTTCGCGGATCATCGCGATCGTGATCTTTGCCGGGTTCATCTCAGTTCCCCTCGGAGTGATGACGGGGTTGGTGCACTGATGGATACGACAACGCTGGATGCGAGAATTCCATCAGGGCCGATTGAGCAGAAGTGGGACACCTGCCGCTTCGAAATGAAGCTGGTCAATCCCGCCAACCGCCGCAAATACTCGATCATCATCGTGGGTTCCGGCCTGGCCGGAGCTGCTGCGGCTGCTTCGCTCGGCCAGCAGGGCTACCACGTTCATTGTTTTTCTTTTCACGACAGCCCGCGCCGCGCGCATTCAATTGCGGCCCAGGGCGGCATCAACGCGGCGAAGAACTATCGCAACGATGGCGACAGCATCTTCCGCCTCTTCTACGATACCGTTAAGGGCGGCGACTTCCGCTCCCGCGAGGCAAATGTCTACCGCCTCGCGCAACTGAGCGTGAACATCATCGACCAGTGCGTCGCGCAGGGCGTCCCGTTCGCGCGCGAGTACGGCGGCCTGCTCGACACCCGATCGTTTGGCGGCGTGCAGGTCTCGCGCACCTTCTATGCGCGCGGACAGACCGGGCAGCAGCTTCTGCTCGGCGCCTACCAGGCGCTGGAAGAGCAGATCGCCGCCCGCAGCGTGAAAATGCACTCGCGCAGCGAGATGCTCGATCTCGTCGTCGTGGATGGCAAGGCGCGGGGCATCGTGACGCGCAACCTCGTGACCGGTGCGATCGAATGTCACGTCGCCGATGTGATCGTGCTCGCCACCGGCGGCTATTCCAACGTCTTCAATCTGTCGACCAACGCGAAAGCATCGAACTGCACCGCCATTTGGCGGGCGTATCGGCGCGGCGCGTATTTGGCAAATCCCTGTTTCACGCAGATTCATCCAACCTGCATCCCGCTCACCAGTGAGCAGCAATCCAAGCTCACCCTGATGTCGGAATCGCTGCGCAACGACGGCAGGGTCTGGGTGCCGAAGAAGAAAGGCGACCCGCGCCCGCCCAACGAAATTCCGGAAGACGATCGCGACTACTATCTCGAGCGGCGCTATCCGAACTTCGGCAACCTGGTCCCGCGCGATATCGCATCGCGCGCCGCCAAGGAAATCTGCGATGCGGGTGGTGGAGTGGGGCCCTCAGGGCAGGGCGTTTACCTGGACTTTCGCGATGCGATCGAGCGTCTGGGACTTGAAGTCGTGCGCGAGAAGTACGGCAACCTGTTCGAGATCTACGAAAAGATCACCGGCGAGGATGCGTATCAGGTGCCGATGCGCATTTACCCGGCGCCGCATTACACGATGGGCGGTCTGTGGGTCGACTACCATCTGATGTCGAATATTCCGGGACTGTTCGTCGCGGGCGAGGCCAACTTCTCCGACCACGGCGCAAATCGACTGGGCGCCAGCGCGCTGATGCAAGGTCTGGCGGACGGCTACTTTGTCATCCCGGCGACCGTTCCCAACTACATCGCGTCAAACCCGCTCCCCAAAGTCGACACCTCCCATCCGGCTTTTCAGGCCGTCAAGGCCGATGTCGACAAGCACGTCGCGACGATGCTCGGCATCAACGGCAAACGCAGCGCCGAGTCGTTTCTTCGCCAGCTCGGCAAGCTCGTATGGGATGATTGCGGAATGGCTCGATCGGAAAAGAGCCTGCAACACGCGCTCGCGGAAATTCCGAAACTGCACGACGAGTTCTGGCACAACCTGCGCGTGCTCGGGACCGGCGAGGAGCTGAATCAATCGCTCGAGAAAGCGGGGCGAGTCGCGGACTTTTTTGAACTCGCGCAATTGCTCTGCATCGACGCGCTGCACCGGAACGAATCGTGCGGCGGCCATTTCCGCGTCGAGAGTCAGACCCCCGAGGGCGAGGCGATGCGCGATGATGGCAATTTCTCCTACTGCGCGGCCTGGGAGTGGAAGGGCGAAGGCGCGGCTCCTGTCCTGCACAAGGAACCACTTACCTTCGAGTACGTGCACCTGACTCAGCGGAGCTACAAGTAGCCATGAACCTGAATCTCAAAATCTGGCGGCAGGTCAGGGCCGATGCCCCCGGCGAATTCAAGGACTACCAGGTCAAGGATATTACGCCGGACATGTCGTTCCTCGAGATGCTCGATACGCTCAACGAAGATTTGACCGAGCGTGGCGAGCCGCCGGTCGCTTTCGAGCACGATTGCCGCGAGGGCATCTGCGGTTCCTGCGGGTTCCTGATCAACGGCGTCGCGCATGGCGGCCAGCGCGGCACTACTGTGTGCCAGCTTTCGATGCGCTTCTTCAAGGACGGCGACCGCCTGACGCTGGAGCCCTGGCGCGCCAGCGCGTTTCCGGTGATTAGAGATCTGGTGGTCAACCGATCAGCCTTTGACCGTATCATTCAGGCCGGCGGCTTCATCAGCGCAAACACGGGAAGCGCCCCCGACGCGAACGCGATCCTCGTCCCGAAGGAAGCCGCGGATACCTCGTTCGATGCGGCCGCGTGCATCGGATGCGGCGCCTGTGTGGCGGCCTGTCCCAACGCCGCCGCCATGCTTTTCACCTCCGCCAAACTTACGCATCTCAACGAGCTTCCGCAGGGTCGGCCTCAGCGCGACCAGCGCACTCTGAGCATGGTAGCCGCCATGTCCCGCGAAGGGTTCGGCAGTTGCACCAATCACGGCGAATGCGAAGCCGTCTGCCCCAAGGAAATCCCCCTGGAATTCATCGGCAACATGAATCGCGACCTGATCCGCGCCACCTGGCGCCGCCATCGCGAGCCACTGGTCGTCGCATCAATACAACCCGAGGACGATCAGTAAATTGCTCCACGCCAATCCACCTCTGTCATTCCCGCGCGCGTGTCCGTCGCGCGCGAGGAATCCCGAATCCTGCATCCGACGCTGTCATCGCTGGATTCCATAGATTGCCTGATTAGCGCATTCCCGATTAGAAGATAGACTTCAGGAAAGGCGACCCAGGGGAGGCCACCAGTGGCTCGAAGGAAAATTGCGTTTATCGGCGCCGGCAATGTCGGCGCGACCTGCGCGCATTTGTGCTTTCTGCGCGGACTCGGCGACATCGTCCTCTACGACATCATCGACGGCCTCCCGCAGGGCAAGGCGCTGGACATGGCGGAGAGCGCACCCGTGCTCGGCATCGATGTCGAAGTAACCGGCACCACGAATATCGCGGACATCGCCGGCGCGGATTGCTGCGTTGTCACCTCGGGCTCGCCGCGCAAGCCGGGCATGAGCCGCGATGATCTTCTAAAGATCAACGCCAAGGTAATGACCGACGTCGGCGGCGCCATTAAGGAACACGCGCCGAACGCATTCATCATCGCGGTGACCAACCCGCTCGATGCGATGGTTACGCAGCTCAAGCGGGCCACGGGCTTCCCCAAGCATCGCATCGTCGGGCAGGCCGGCGTGTTGGACTCTGCGCGCTATCGCACCTTCCTGGCAATGGAACTCAAAGTCTCCGTGGAAAGCATCAATGCGATGGTGCTCGGCGGACATGGCGACGACATGGTGCCGGTCCGCAGCTACACCACCGTCGGCGGAGTGCCGGTCGAACGGCTGATCGCCCCCAAACGCCTCGAGGAAATCGAGATGCGCACCCGCAACGGCGGCGGCGAGATCATCAATCTGATGAAAACCTCGTCGTACTACGCGGCGGGCACCGCCGTTTACAAGATGGTCGAGTCGTACATGCTCGACCGAAAGGAAGTCGTGCCGGGCGCCGCATACCTCGATGGCGAGTACGGCGTGAAAGGCCTGTTTGCCGGCGTTCCCATCGTAATCGGCGCGGGCGGAGTGGAGCGCGTCGTCGAGATCCAGCTCACGCCCGAAGAAAAGAAAGCATTCGACAGCTCGGTCTCCCACGTAAAAGAGCTGGTCGAAGCAATGGACAAAGTAATCGCCCAGGGAAACTAAACGGTGCGCCACGGTGTCATCCTGAGCGAAGTGAGCTGCCGACGAGGAAGCGAGGAGTCCTGAGGAACGCGTGGTATATCTCGATTTGCTGCAGAACAGCACATTGTGTCATCCCGACCGGAGGCTGCCGGAGTGGAGGGATCGCGGCGCGTCCTCGCGCCGCAACCGCGGCTCTCTCAGGGAGCAGCGTAACTCGCTCAGGGCAGCCGCGGAGACAGCCTCTTTGGGTTGCGGGCGCATGCCCGCGCTGAGGACCAACGGGGCGAAGGATCCTCTGCGCGCAAGCGAACCCGGTACCGTGTCCCCTCACTCTGGTCTCCCTTCCTTTCCAGGGAAGCGGTTAGATTGACCGTTCCACGAAGTGAAATGAGAAGTCACCAAAAATGAATATCCACGAATTTCAAGCCAAACAAATTCTCGGGCGCTTCGGCGCACCAGTCCCCAGGGGACAAGCCGCTTCGACCGTGGATGAAGCCGCCGCAGCCTTCACCGCGTTGGGCCAGCCCAAAGCTGTCATCAAAGCCCAGATTCACGCGGGAGGTCGCGGCAAAGCCGGCGGCGTTAAGCTGGTTTCGTCCGCACAAGAGGCGCGAGAGTTCGCAGAGAAGCTGCTCGGCAAGACGCTGGTGACGCATCAGACCGGACCGCAGGGCCGAGTGGTCCGACGTGTCTATGTCGAAGAGGCGAGTTCTGTCGCGCGCGAGCTGTACCTCGGGATGCTCGTCGATCGCAAAGCCGGCGTCGTGTCGGTGATCGCGAGCACCGAAGGCGGCATGGATATCGAAGAGGTCGCCGCCAAAACGCCGGAGAAAATCATCACCGAGCCGATTAATCCGACGCTCGGCATGTCGGCGTTCCTCGGGCGCAAAATCGCGTTCGCCCTGGGACTCAAGGACAAGCAGGTCAACCAGTTCGCGGCGTTGCTTGCGGCAATATATAAGGCGTTTCTCGAAACCGATGCGTCGCTGGTCGAGATCAATCCGCTCGTCGTCACCCAGGATGGCCGTGTCATATGTCTGGACGCCAAGATGTCCTTCGACGACAACGGCCTGTTCCGTCATCCCGATATCCGCGAGCTGCGCGATCCCAACGAGGAAGATCCCGCCGAAACCGAAGCGGCGAAATACGATCTGAGCTACGTGCATCTCGATGGCAACATCGGATGCATGGTGAATGGCGCCGGACTGGCGATGGCTACCATGGATATCGTGAAGTTCTATGGCGCCGAGCCCGCCAATTTCCTCGACGTCGGCGGCGGCGCCAACACCGAGAAAGTCGCGGCGGCCTTTCGCATCCTGCTTTCCGACGAGCGCGTCAAAGGCGTGCTGATCAATATCTTCGGCGGAATCATGCGCTGCGATGTGCTCGCGCAAGGCGTCGTCGAAGCCGCCAAACAGGTCAATCTCACGGTACCGCTCGTGGTCCGGATGGAAGGTACCAACGTCGACCAGGGCAAGAAAATTCTTGCCGAATCAGGAATCAAGGTGATCGCCGCGGCCGACATGGCCGATGCCGCGCGCCGCGTTACCCAGGCGATCAGGGCTTAGGAATCCGCAATGAGCATTCTCGTCAACAAAAATACTCGCGTTCTCACCCAGGGCATCACCGGCGCGACCGGCCAGCTTCATACCCGCGCATGCAAGGAATACGGCACCCAGATGGTCGGGGGCGTGGTGCCCGGAAAAGGCGGCACCAACTTCGAGGGAATTCCCATCTTCGACACGGTCGAACAGGCCCGCAAAGCGACCGGCGCGAACGCGACGGTCAGCTACGTTCCACCGGCGTTCGCCGCCGATGCGATCGTCGAAGCCGCTGCCGCCGGCATCGAGCTCATCATCTGCATCACTGAGGGCGTTCCGGTCCTGGACATGGTCAAGACTAAGGCATACCTCGCCCAAACCAACTCACGTCTTATCGGTCCTAATTGCCCCGGCATCATCACGCCGGGCGAATGCAAGATCGGCATCATGCCCGGCTACATCCACAAGCCGGGCGATATCGGCGTCGTCTCCCGCTCCGGCACGCTGACTTACGAAGCTGTGTATCAGCTCACGCAGCTCGGCCTGGGCCAATCGACCTGCATCGGGATCGGCGGCGATCCGATCGTCGGCACCACGCACATCGATGCGCTCAAGCTGTTCAACGAAGACCCCAAGACCCGCGCCGTCATCATGATCGGCGAGATCGGCGGGACCGCCGAAGAGGAAGCCGCCGAATATATAAAGCAAAACTTTAAGAAGCCCGTGGTTGCGTTCATTGCCGGGCAAACTGCCCCGAAGGGCCGCCGGATGGGTCATGCGGGCGCGATAATCTCTGGCGGACGCGGCACCGCTGCGGACAAGATCGCCGCGCTCAAAGCCGCCGGAATAGCGGTCGCGATGAGCCCTGCGGACCTTGGCTCAACGATGAAACAGGTGCTCGAGGGCAGGGCGGCACGCTGACGACGGACCTACGGGAAGCAATCCAGATGGAACGAACATTGGCAATCGTAAAACCCGACGCCGTGGAACGCGGCCTCGCGGGCGATATTTTGAAACGCATCGAGGCTAGCGGCCTCTCCATCCGCGCGCTCAAGAAAGTCCATCTCACTCACGCCCAGGCGGGACTCTTCTATGAGGTTCACAAGCAGCGCCCTTTCTACAAGGCGCTCTGCGACTACATGACCTCGGGACCCGTGGTGATCGCTTTGCTCGCCGGAGACAAGGCCATCACGCGATGGCGCGAGCTGATGGGCGCAACCGATCCCGCCAAAGCCGCGCCAGGAACAATTCGCAAAGACTTCGGAATCGACGTTGAAAAGAACTCGGTGCACGGCTCCGATGCCCCGGAAACAGCCGCCCAGGAAATATCCTTCTTCTTCAGCGGCACCGAAATCCTGCCCTGACCCCCGTCGCTCGCTAATTCTTATCCACAGTGCGCGGGTGCCATTAACAGCGTGGTCGCGCCTGTGTGAGCGACCGGAGACATAGGTAACACTTTTTCGTAGTTTTGCTGGGAGGAGAGCGAGGGGGGCTGCCCCCCTCGCCGCTCCGGTGAATGCTGAGTTCGATTGGCGCACAGCAGTTTCAGAGTGACGCCATCGATGCTCCC
>JBKQNE010000062.1:0-2739 GCA_052146355.1 Binataceae bacterium (SeqCode)
CATACCTTCAATCAGCGACAGAACGTTGCCCGCGCTAGCGCCCGTATCGGTGCACGCATCGACATACGGATGGCGGCTTCCATCGGCGTGCATCACCAGCACATTCGCTGCCGCCTGCGCCTTTTTCGCCGCATAAGGCAGATGATGCCGGTCATTCCGGCTCAACGTGGGTCCCAGCACCACCAGATCGAACGCACTCTTCTTCAGCGCTGCTTCTGCGGCCTTCCGGCCAACGGCCTTCTCTACCGTGTGGCCCGCCTGTTCAAACGTCTTCGCTGTTGCCTCCTGCTCGTCGGCATCCCCTTCGCAATAAAGAATCCTAAGCTTGCTTGCCTTCGCCATGAGTCCTAGTCCTCGCTGGTGCCGGGATTTTGTGCCCAGTACCCGACACTCACGGTAGCAATCGCACCGCGCCCTGAGTACATCACCGAAGACCAGCGACGAACGGGCCCAATCCATGCGAGAAGCAGGCCGCATCGTGCTGAGCAAGACTTTGCACATCGAAACTTCTTCCCCTATGCCGATTTCAGAGCTACACTTTGGGGCCAGAGGGCCCTCACCATGTTTCGCGCTCGCATCGTCGTCAACATTTTCCTTTTGTTCACCGTTGCATTTGCCACCGTCTGCTCAGCACAGGAATCGGACCAGTCCACCGCAAGTTGTAATCTAGACGACGGCCGGCAGGTTTATATCCGCTACAACCCGGTTGCCACTAAAGCTGAGAAGGCGCCCAACGGCAAGCCTTGGGCTCCTGGCGGCGCTCCCATGACTCTCTTCACCGATGCCCAACTGAGCTTCGAGGGCTCAACCATTCCCGCCGGGGCGTACACGGTGTATCCGATCCCCGGCAAAGAAAAATGGACTCTGGCCATCAACAAAAATGTTGCACCCCACTCTGCGTATGACGAAAAACAGGACATCGCGCGCGCGCCGATCGAGACCGATCAGGTGAGTCAGCCTTCGGATGCGCTTGAGGTTGCTTTCGCGCACGTCGGCGAGAAGTGTACGCTGCGGATTTATTTCGGCAAGGCGGCTTGTTTCGCTCCGTTCACCGCGAAGTAAAGGGGGCGCGGCGGCTTCCGGCAACGCGAGCATCGGCTCCGCATTGGTGCGAAAATCTTCCCGGTGATAAATCTGTTCTGCGACAATCTCTCCATGCGTTGTTTCCCGATCGTATTGTTTTTCGCCGCCGCTAGCGCCCTCGCGCAGCCTGCCCCGCAAACCCGCTTTTCCCGCACAACGGAAAACCTGCGCGGAGTAAGCACTGTCTCGGAGAAAATTGCCTGGGCTTCGGGCAATGCCGGCACCTACCTTCGCACCAGCGATGGCCGCATCTGGATCCCCGAGCAGGTTCCCGGCGCCGAGGCTCTCGACTTCCGCGCAGTGGTCGCCTTCTCCGAGGAAGAAGCCTTCCTGATGTCCGCAGGACCCGGCGACCAATCCCGCATCTATCACACTGCCGACGCTGGCCGTCACTGGTCTCTCCAATTCACGAATACAAATCCCAAAGGCTTTTTCGATGCGATGGTTTTTTGGGATCGAACGCATGGGATGGTTCTCGGCGATCCCATCCCCGATGAGGCTGGCAACCTGAAATTTGAACTGCTGATCACGGAGAACGGCGAAAGCTGGACTCCGCTCCCGTCAGCTCAGATGCCGCCCGCACTGGAAGGCGAGGGGGCCTTCGCTGCCAGCAATTCGTGTGTCGCGATCCTTCCGAATAGGATTGTCATCCCGAGCGAAGCGAGGGATCTTGGTTTTGCTGGCGCGGCCGATGTCGCCGAGAAGACCGCCTCACCGCCGACGCAGTCGCGGAAGAGCGGGGTACAGCCATCCAAAAACGAGGGGGCTTCAGCACCCGACACCAACATTTGGTTTGCCACCGGAGGCAAGGCCGCTCGCGTCTTCCATTCTCCCGACCGCGGTCGAACGTGGCAACTCTTCGATACGCCTATAGTTCACGGTACCGACTCTGCAGGCATCTTTTCGATCGCCTTTCGCGATGCGAATCACGGCGTGATCGCCGGAGGCGATTACAAGCGTCCGGACCAGGCCGGCCCCAACCTCGCCTTTACCAATGACGGTGGCCGAACCTGGACGCTTTCACAAATCTTCCCGCAGTATTATTACTCAGCGGTCGCCTACGACCGCACGGTCAGGAATCCGGGCGCAGAAAAATTGAACGATAATCAGGCCAAGGTCCGCCTCTTCATCGTGGGACCTAAATCGATCTACGACTTCCGCCCGCCGCGAAACCCGACGCGCATCAGCCCTCGCAAGGGAACCCAATTCAACGCTGTCAGTCCTTACCCTAACGGTGGGGCGCTGGTTGTCGGCCCCAAAGGCTCGATGGCCATTGTTCCCTAGAGCGTTCCCTAGAGCGCTTGGGAAGATCATTTTGGGCTTCTAGCCGACTACCCAAGAGTCCATCCGCCCTACGTTCCATGAATGTCCAAACAACCCTTGCTCGTTCGCCCGAAACCCATTACCCTAATGCGAGCCGACCTATGTTTGCCCCGCACCCCAATCTCGCGGACGACGTTAACGAGGCGATCATCCAATCGGAAATCGAAGGAGGAGTGTTTCTCCACGACCTTCCGCCATCGACTGTTCTCCACATTCAAACGCTTCACCATTGCTACACCGCGGTACTGCTGGGAGGTAGCGACGCGCTTCTCTCCGGCCATCCCGAATTTTGCCCCGACCCGGTTCATGTCGCCATTGCTGGTTCTACCTGGG
>JBKQNE010000063.1:0-28780 GCA_052146355.1 Binataceae bacterium (SeqCode)
GGCCATCACCCGCTTCCTGGCCAACTGGAACGACCACGCCCAACCCTTCCGCTGGACCAAAACCACCGACCAGCTCAGACGCAGCATCCGTAACGCTGCACTTATTTACGAGACACGACACTAGCGAGACTCCAATATCGAACGCGTGCATGGTGGTCGACATCGACATGCCGGAAATGACCGGAATCGATATGTGTGAGACTCTAAAAGGTTTAGGCCGCAGCCTACCCGCGATACTTATCACCGGCCGAACCGACGCCAGGATTCGCGTAATGGCTGCGCAATCGGATGCGGTCGCGGTACTGTTCAAACCCTTCGAGGAACAACCGCTGCTCGATGCGATCGCGCGTGCAATCGCTCTTTCCTCACCAGATCAATCTGAAATATAAGAAGGCAAGAACGAAGAGTCTTGCCAAATTCGATCCGCCGCATGTCTGTGCTTGAGGGCGGCGCTCAACACTATGGTTAGTCCTTTCGAAGAAGCAGAAAGTGTCGTTCCGCTGGTAGTGGATGCTTCGGGCGCCGAAGTCACTCGAATCCAGGAAGACGCGGATTTTGAGAAGCTTCTGAGCGATTTGTCCGCCAGCTTCATCCGCGCGCCTGTTGAAGAGATTGATCGCGAAATAGAGCGATGGCTTCAGCGGATTGTGCTTGCGCTGGGAGTCGATCGCAGCACCCTTCTCCAAGTGGATCCCGCGGATAGAGCGATGTACACGACTCATCAGTGGGCGCGAGAGGGCGCCACCGCCCCCCACCGAGGTGTCAGAATGAACGTCGGCGAATCCTTTCCGTGGCTCCTCGCCAAGGTGCTCTCCGGCGAACTGGTTGCGATCTCGCGTTTTGAGGAACTTCCTTCGGAAGCTTCCAAGGATGTGGTCGCCGCGCGTCGCGCTGGGACCAAATCCAACGTTACGATCCCGCTGAGAATTGGCGGGGTCGTCGTCGGTGCACTCCTCTTCGGCACGATCTTTTCCGAGCGGACATGGTCGAAGAAAACCCTCCAGCGTCTGAAACTCGTCGCGGAGATATTCGGAAACTCGCTTGCGCGAAAGCGTGCGTTTGCGGAGCGTCGCCGTCTGGAAGAGGAAGTCCGCGAGATCGAGCGTGTCGCAACAATGGGAGAGGTGACGGCGGCGCTGGCACATGAATTGAGCCAGCCGCTGGGAGCAATTCTCAACAATGCGCGGGCTGCGAAGCGCATGCTGGCATCCAAGAGTCCTGACGTGGACGAGATCGGGAGCGCCCTGGACGATATCATCCGCGACGATGCTCGGGCAGTCGAAACTATCCGGAATGTTCGGGCGATGTTTCGGCGCGGTGAAGCTAAGATGTCGTCTGTCGACATCATACAGCTCCTGCTTGACATAGATCGCATCGTAAGAACCGACGCAAGAACGAAGAACATTTCGCTGTTGATCGAGGTACCCAATTCTCTGCCGCTTGTGTTAGGCGACAAAGGACACCTGATGCACGCAGTGTTGAATCTGGTCTTCAACGCATTCGATTCGGTTTGCGAAAGTGACGAACCGCGCGAGGTCGGTCTGTGTGCGTATCTGAACGAATCGGGCCACGTACACGTGTCGGTCCGGGACTCGGGAAGGGGCATCGACCCGAAGGTCATGCCTCGTCTGTTCGACGCCTTCTTCACAACCAAGCCGACCGGAATGGGCATGGGGCTCACCATCGTTCGTTCAATTATCGAGAATCATAGTGGCCGGCTCTGGGCGACGCAGAATCCTGACCGTGGCGCGACGCTGGAATTCGCGCTACCCGTTGGACCGGATACCGCACAAAGCGGCTAGTTCGAGTCGCGGCAAGCGAGCTAAACGCTCCAATGATGGTTGCCGTCATAGATGACGACAAATCGGCACGCACCTCGCTGGCTCGTCTCATCAAAACAGCGGGAATCGAAGTGGTTTCTTTTTCTTCAGCCCGAGAGTTCCTTGACGATCCCCGTCGCACAGAGGTCGATTGCGCTCTGACCGATGTGCGCATGCCAGCCGTCGATGGATTCAAACTGCAGGAAACGCTTGCTCAGACTCTGCCGTATCTTTCGGTCGTCTTCATAACCGGCCACGGTGACATCCCCATGACCGTTAAGGCACTCCGGGGTGGCGCGGTGGACTTTCTCGAGAAGCCAGTCGATGACGAAGCTTTACTGGAAGCGGTTCGCCGCGCCGGCGAACGCACCCGTGAGCAGAGGGCCTCACACACCGAGATTCAGGAGCTTCAACGCCGGTATGAGCTTCTCACGCCCCGCGAGCGCCAGGTTTTCGAGCTGGTCACGGCGGGGTTACTCAACAAGCAGGCGGGTGCCGAGCTCGGCACCGGTGAAAAAACCATCAAAGTTCATCGGGCTCGTGTGATGTTTAAGATGAAAGCCGAATCGCTCGCTGAATTGGTGCGGATGGCGGAGCAGTTGCACCTTCGGCCGACAACTCGAAAGCCGACCCAAGCGCGCAGCTTCTGATGATCGAGTGGACGAGTATCCGGTTGTGCGTGCGCGAATACCTAAACCTGAACATATTGATGATGCAGCCCACCTAAGATCGGAATCGACACGATATTGCCGACCGTTTGGCGGCGGCGGGAAAGCGGAGCGTCTTTCTCCAGCGATAGGTGAGTGCAGATCATTTCGAATTCCGGTTCAGATGGAATTTTCAGGACAGGGACAAGTAGACGATCGCTTAGAACGACAGCCCGCGTTCATGGACGGAACCTTAACGGACACAACGGACCACCATGTTGCGCTCAGCCACCACACGGACAATTTTGCGGAGCACAACTGATAAAGGCAGGCCAGTCGTGCGAACGGCTACCCAGCAGTGTTACCGCAGGGTGGATCGCAGTTCGAGCATCGGCGACTGGCTGATCGTGATCAGTCCTCGACGGGGCTGGTCGAGATCCATGATCACCAGAATCACCAGGCTGATGAGCAGACACACTGAGGTCGTCGCAGCCAGATGACGTTGGTTTCGGTGGCCGCATCCGTAACCCACCAGAGTGACAGTCAGGATTGTTACCAAAAGCAGGAAGATGAGCACCGGCTGAGGCACGTGGTTCAGGCGCGCGGCGTCCCGCTTCCCCGCCACGTCGCAGAGGTCGACCAAAGAACTTACGAACATCCCGGTGGGAACTGGAGCTGGGTCTTTCGCGACCGCTCCCTCCGCCTGTGACCAGAGTTGCTTTTGCAGCCTGATGCAGGGGAGGCTCCCCGCAACGACCTCTTCCTCACCCATAACTCCCAATGCCGTGCTGTAGTAACCCAGACGGCATGCCAGGTAGTTGTCCATCAGGTTTGCAACCTCGCTCCGGTATGGCTCGGCGAGCATGCGCGAAAGCGAATAGGCGCTGCCAATCGCATTGGTCTCATCGATCAGCAGTTGCCTGCGGGTTTCGTAGCGCGAAACGGCCATCGAAAAGGTGAACGCGAGCAGAAGTGCAAGCAGGCCCATCACGCCAGTCTGCAATGTCCAATAGTCCGATTTCGCTGACTCCTTGATTTCGGTCTGGACCGCGCGTCCACGCCGAAAACCGATTTCCGTGCCGCCAATCAACAATAACAGCAGCATCGAAACGATCAGAAATTCGTTCTGTCGGAACAGAAATTCCTCGACTGGCAACTTCGTAGTTCTCCTCTAAACAAAACTCGGACTAACCGCTAACTAAGGCCCGAAAATCCGAACGTAAACCCAAGAACGGCCTCCCCAAGGTTTTGGTGCTGTTCTCTTATCTCAAAATCGAGTTCCGCGCGCACGCTTTCGCGCCAGTTTTCAACCCGTTGAACGTGATTTTCAGCCCCTCAAGGGTTTGAGCGCTGTCGCTCAAGGCGCTCGCCGTGTTCGCTACGACAAGGGCGGCCAGCGTGACCAGCACGATGAAACCATCCGGGTGGGCGGTTGCGTTTCCATTCAAACTCATCTGGAGCTGGTTCAGCGGCACCCGCGCCATCCGCTCGGCGAAAGCGGTCGCGTGCTCGAGGAGGTTCTCGGTCTCGAGGATGAGTCCTATGCGCGCGCGGCTTCGCGCGCTCCAGTCGTCGCGCCGATACTGCTCGGCGCTGGCCTGCTGACAACGCTCGATGTCCGCGCCTTGCTTGGCTACTGCGTGAACTACCAGCATTGGTCGAGGCGCAGCGCGAGATCGCAAGGTCGGGGACGGTGATCCGGCACCCCAAGGGCTTCCCGATGCTCAATCCGTTGGTGCGCGTGGCGCGCGAGAGCTATGCCACATGGGACGCTGCTTGAGTTCGGCATGACGCCGAGCAGTTCGGGCTTCCTATTTCGAGGTAACCAGTCCTAACTTGTAAATACGAACTTGGCCAGTTCCCCGAATGCCACGAGGCCGATAATTGCCACCAGCGTCGCTACCGTGATGGTCAAGGGCCACTGGGTAAGGACTGGAGTCTGGCCACGGTTGAGCCTCCGCAGTGTTCGCCAATGTGATTTCTAGAAGGCATAGAGGAGTCGCATGGGCCAAGAAACACCGACCTCAGCAAATCCTTCCATGAACCTAGCTTTAGAACGGACGAGCCTCGCCCGTTTACGAGTCCAACTCGCCCTGGACCGTACTACGCTTGCTTGGCTCAGGACGACGCTTACTATGGCCACCTTCGGCTTTGGCACCGTCGCATTCTTCCGCTCGGCGATGGAGGAATCCCACACCCCCGCGGCCATTCATCTGCATCGGGCAGCAATCCTGTTCGGCGTTGGGCTGATCGTGTTGGGAATTGTCGCAACCGTCCTCGCCGGTAATGCCGCCGAACCGAGAGGCGTTCTGCTTGAACCAGTCGAAGGGGGTGTCAAACGCCCACGACCAGCCCGCCGACATGTGGTTGTATGCGTATTCAGTCCCCCAGGCATCGTAGAACTTCATCTGAACGTCCACCGGCGGGCGGTAGCCGTTGAAAAACGCGACTTCGCTATACGTGCCTTCCGGTCCGCCTTCGGCGCTCGTGCCGTTGTCGCCGTTTTGGTAGATGATCAGCGTGTTGTCGAGCTTGCCCAGGTCCTCGAACGCCTGAATCACACGGCCGATCTCGTAGTCGTTGTAAGCCACAAAGGCGGCGAACACCTCCACCTGCCGGATGAAGAGCTTCTTCGCCTCGGGCGTGAGCTTGTCCCACGGCGTGAGGATGTCGTTGGGCCAGGGCGTCAATTGTTCGTCCGGCGGAATCACGCCGAGCTTCTGCTGGTTCGCGAAGATGCGCTCGCGCAGCTTCTCGTAGCCGTCGTCGAACAAGTGCATCGCGTGGATCTTGTCCACCCACTCCTTCTTCGGATGATGCGGCGCGTGCGAGGCGCCGGGCACGTAATAGAGAAAGATCGGCTGGGTGGGGTCGGTCTGGTGAATCCGGTACATCCAGTCGATGGCATCGTCGGCCATCGCGGTGATCAGGTTCCACGAGGGCTCCTGGCCGGTGACTGGCCAGATCTCCGCCTTTGGATCCGCGCGGTCCATCTTCAAGGTGCCCTCGTGACCAATCCACGGGTAGATCTGCCACGTGTTGCGGAAGAGGTTCGGCCCCCACTGGTTCGCGTCGCCACCGACGAAGCCGAAGAAGTAGTCGAAGCCCAGGCCGGTCGGCCACTGGGTGAAGGGGCCGACCTGGCTGGCTTGGAACGCCGGAGTGTTGTGGTCTTTGCCGAACCAGCTCGTCGCGTAGCCGTTGTCGCGCAGGATGCGGCCGATCGTCGCGTTGTCCAAGCCGATGATGCTGTCGTAACCGGGGAAGCCGGTGGCCTGCTCGGCAATCACGCCGAAGCCGACCGAGTGATGGTTGCGTCCGGTGATGATCGCGGCGCGCGTCGGCGAGCAGAGCGAGGTGGAGAAAATCCGGTTGTAGCGCAGCCCTTCTGTCGCAATGCGGTCCATGCTCGGCGTCGGGATAACGCCGCCGAACGTGCTCGGTATGCCGAAGCCGGCATCGTCGGTCATGATCAGCAGGATGTTGGGCGCGCCCTTCGGCGGCACCACACGCGGTGGCCACCATGGTTTCGAGAATAGCGCGTCGTCCCTGATCACGCCGCCGAACTTCGGCGCCGGCGGGGGCAACTGGTTGCCCGGTATGGTCGTGGTGGCGTTCGGCGAGCCGAGAACTCCCGTGACCTGCTGCGCCATCGAAGGAACAGCACCAAGCAAAAGCACAGCGCTGACAATTGACAGGTTTGATCTCAGGCGGTTGATCAGCTTTGACATTGGTTCAACTCCAACTTTTACGGCTGCCGACCCTCAGTTCGAAGTTTGCTGCGATTTGAAGTCAGGTTGCCCTCGCAGCCCTAGGCTAACCCCGTTACCTGTCTCTGGCGAATTGCTGATTTTGCCTGAAAACGCTCCTCAGTGCGTCTTGAGAAAGCTTCACTCAACGTTAGAGTGTCGCTTCATGCGAGAGCTGTTCATCTTGATCGCCCATCTGCTTGTCACGTGGCAAAGCTTACGAGGCCTGACGGTCTTGGCGCAGTTGCGGCGGAATCATTGGCGGTCAAGCACCAATTGCTCGTCATGAAGCGTGCGCAGCGCCGTGCTCCGAATCTGAACCCATGGGATCGGCTGGTGCTGGGAGTGTGTGCACTTTTCGTGTCGCCCAGACGTTTAAGGAAGAAGATGGCTGTGATCCTCAAGCCTTCCACGCTTTTGGGTTTCCACCACGCCCTGGTGAAGCGAAAGTACAGCCTGCTCTATGGCGGGAGAAAGCGCACCGACGCATACTCGTCCAGCACTACAGACCGGCGAGCGCCACACATTAGCTGAGCTTATAGTCTCGCGGCGAAGTTCGAGACCAGTGCTCACCGATCATCGTAGGGAGGTAGCGCCGAACCAGGACGGGCTTCCTCCGTCAACTCCATGCTGACGATGGCCGTCGCGATCACTTCGCGACCGACGTTGTCCAACGCAGGTGTGTGGCGAATTGTTTGATCTTGCTTGAAAATCAGCAATTCGCCACAGACAGGTCGTGAGGCCATGGTACGAACGTCCCATATTTCTCCACTGGAAAGTGGAACAGAATTGAGCGAATTCGGGCGCGACCGCCGGCGCCATCTGGATCTCTCGCCGCGATCCATGGCGAGGGCCGCGAGCGATTACGGGAGGGAGTAGATCCATGGATTTTCGTGCACGCATTTCAAACCTGACACTGGCGGCACTTGCGCTCTTGAGCCTCTTGATCGCGGGTGCGACGACAACTCGCGCACAGACCACAACCGACGCCGCAAAGAAACCGAACATCCTGGTCATCATGGGCGACGACGTCGGATGGTTTAACATCGGCGCGTACCATCAGGGCATCATGTCCGGCAAAACGCCGAACCTCGACAAGCTGGCATCGGAAGGTATGCGCTTTACCGACTACTACGCCGAGGCAAGCTGCACCGCGGGCCGGGCCAATTTCATCACCGGTGAAATACCTCTCCGCACGGGCCTGACGACCGTGGGCCAAGCGGGCGCCGACGTAGTGCGCGGACTGCCTTCGCTGCAGCTGACCTGTCCGACGGGCATGCCTTTCACGCGCCAGCTATCGAATGAAAAACTCGAGCGGGCGCCTGTATAGCCGCGCAAACTCTACAAGTTCGATGACGTCAACCCGCCGCTCGCCTGATTCACATTTGGAGACGTAGGACTGGGGCCGCGCCAGGCGTTTGGCCACCTGCACCTGCGTAAGCTTCGCTTCCCTCCGCGCTCGCCTGAGCCGCTCCAGAAAGCGCGCATAGCCCTCCGAATGGAGGCTTCGCATCCCGGCCGGTCCCCTCCCAACAAGCTCGTGGGCAAGCTATATTCCGTAGCCGCATATCCCGAATTGGGATATCGCAAAACTAACGGAGGGAATCGATGGCAGAAACGTTTCAGGATTTTCGTGCTGCGATCGCCGAGCTGCCTTTGAAACAGGAATACGCGAAGAGCGATCTAATGGTCAGCCGGTTCCGCCTGTTTCAGGACGAGCAAATCGCTTGCTACTACGTACCCTTTGAAGGAGTGAACCCATCGGCGCGCGTCGCGATCATTGGGATCACTCCAGGTTGGACGCAAATGGAGCTGGCGTATCGAACCGCTCGGTCTGCTCTGGAACTGGGGCTGCCCGATGCGGAGGTGATTAGGCGCGTCGATTTGTCCGCCAGTTTCGCGGGAACCATGCGCAACAACCTGGTGAAGATGCTTGACGGAATCGGCCTACACGTACAACTGCGGCTGTCGTCGTGCTCGGACCTTTTTTCCGATTCGTGTGATCTGGTCCACACCACTTCAGCAATCCGGATGCCCACGTTCACTCGAGGAAGGAACTACACGGGCTCCACGCCTGGCATTGTCAATCATCCAGAGCTCCGGCGACGACTGCTTGAGGATCTGTCGGCTGAGTTGTCGCAGGCGCCTGGTGCCCTGATAGTGCCACTCGGAAAGGCGGTATCAACCGCGCTTGAGTTCCTCGTCCAAAAAGAGACGCTCGACCCTCACCGCTGCCTGTCTGTGGCGAATTGTTGATATTCGAGCAAAATCAACAATTCGCCACAGACAGGCAGGGCGCGTGCGAGCATCCGCGTCCCGTCAGTGTTTCCACAATTGCTCACTAGCCAGGCGTGCGCCCCCGACCAAGCGTATCTTCTTGCTCCTTTCAACCCGTTGGCATGCAGCGCAATCCGGTACGTAACTTGCGCTTCGCACGCTCATCTATTGACCAAAAAATATAGAATCGCACGAGAAGCCGCGCCATCGAGGATCGAGTGCGCATGTGCAGCTCGATTGTGCATCAATGCGGATTGAACACCTATAGTCGGTTGCTTTTGGGTCGTCTCCCGGTTCCGCTTCATGTCATCTTTTCTGCGAGGATATTGAGTAACGTGTGGGAACCGAGCGCAAAACCAGCGCGCGACCCGCTACGTTGCCATCGCGTTAAGGTTCTTCGTGCCGGAGGAAATCGAGCCAATCTTCGATCTTTCCTCTCGCGAGCCAAGTCCATTGCGTAAAATTCTACGACGCTGTCCGAACTGCTTCACGATCGCGGCCGAGACGAGCCGAATCCTAGCAGCACGCCGAAGGTCTTCGTGTGTGATCAGCCATATAGGGTAAGGGGTTGGTGACTCGTCCGGCCAAACGCGCTGCACTCCCGTTTGGGCTTGGGAATCCGCGACACAACAAGGGAGTTCCGCTATCCCGAGCCCGCTCGCAACCGCCGCCAGCTGTGCGAAGGTGCTGTTACTCTTGAACACCACCATAGATTGGTCAAAGCACTCTCCCATGAACGGCGGCGCGGGACTGCTTACCCGGTCCAGGTAACTTACTAAGGAATGACCGCCGAGCCCCTGACCGCGTTTCGGCGTCCCTCGGTTCGCCAGGTAATCGCCGGAAGCATATAGGGTGAAACCATATGCACCCAGTCTCCTGCAGACCAGATTCGACTCGGCGGGCTTCGGCAGCCGGACCGCTATGTCAGCTTGACGCCTGGCAAGATCGAGTGAGCGGAAGTCCACGAGCACATGAATCTGAAGCTCGGGGTGAATCGCGCGCAGTTCAGTGAGTGCTGGAGCGACTAAGTGGAACGCAAGGCTTTCCGTGGTTGCAACGGTGACCAGTCCTGCCGAACGAGTATCCTGTCCGGCGGCGCGGCGCTGGACTGCCAGCGCCGCGGCCTCCATGTTCTCGCAATCAGCAAGGATCTGCCGACCGGTAGGCGTGAGCAGCAACCCTTCGGGCGTCCTACTGACGAGCTTGGCTCCAAGCTGGCGCTCGAAGGCGGCCAGACGCCGGCCCACGGTGGAATAATCGACCCGGAGATTGCTCGCCGCCGCTGAAAGACTGCCTTCCCGGCAGACCGCCAGAAAAAACCGAATGTCGTCCCACAGCCAGCCCTTATGCGAAGCATTCACTCGGTGCATTTTCGCGCAGCCATAACCGCACCGCAAAGGTGACATGGGACCGACAACTGCGGTGGCGCGCTTCTGCCTGTTAGTCCACAGAATCAGTTTAGCCGCGACGACCTTCCAGTACTTTGGTCGCCGCAGCGAGGACCTCCGACGAAAGCCAGCCTCCTCGTAGCGGTTCGCGTCCGTCAACGGTCGCGAACCTAATCCTGTCCAAGCCGGGTTGCCGCAATTGCCGCTTGATCGTGGCAAAAGCTGCGGGCGGGTTTTCAGAGAGCCGTCGTGCCCGAGCCAAGGCGCGTTCTAGGAGTCGCTCCGTCGCAGCTGACTCGTCGAACAGGCCGGCCGCCAGTGCTGCCGCGCTGCTCATGCTTTCGCCCGAAAGCACGAGTCGTCGGGCGATCTGAACCGGCAGCTCGCTCCGCACCACCTCAATCGCCGCCGCGGGGTAGGGGATGCCGACCCTGACCTCGGCGAGACCGACCTGAAACTGCACTTGTGCTGCGATTCGCCAATCGCAACAAAGCGCGAGCACGAGACCGCCCGCGATGGCATGGCCGTTGATTGCAGCAACGACCGGAACCCGACATTGGTAAACGGCGAAGAACAGCTTGTTCAACGCCTCGAGAAGGCGATGCTGCTGCTCCTCCTCGTATAGGGGAACGATTCTAAGATCCAAGCCTGCGCAGAACGTCTTGCCCACGCCGGTGACTACGATCGCTCGCACCCCCGGGTCGCTCTCGATCGACCGCAGAACCTCAACGCACTCTTCAACCATGTCGAGGTCCAGCGCGTTCGCCGGCGGCCTTTTGAGCGTTACGACCTCGGTGCCTTCCATGCGTGCTCGCATTATCCGCGGCTCCAATTTCTGCCTCCTGTGCGACGCAGCATCCCAGCGAGTGCGGCTTGCAGATGCGAAGGATGCTTCGCGAAAACGATCACGGCAATGCTGATCTTTCTCGCGTTCATATAGAAAAGCTATGTGCAAATCCACGCTCACTCAGTGCAATCTTGCAACTTCATTTCGCACATATCGGGTCCTAGACTCATCTCGTGTGAGACGTTTCCGAGAGCGGAAAAAGAACGCGTACTGATGCAGCCCGATGAAGGCCACAAATGCTTCCTCGCGCGACCGGGGCTTGCCGCCGCACCGGGGCGGCGTCACCTTGGCGTCTGAAGCTTACCCGGAGGGTTAAGCATGGACCTCCGCTGCCTGATGACTTACGGCTTATCGGCTTCTCCCACGGTAACGTGTCTATGTGTCTTCGGAGTGAGCCAAGATGGGTGGTTCAACAGTGACGTCGGCCCCAGAAATCGAGTTCTGGTTCGAATTCGGCAGCAACTATAGTTACCTGAGCGTCATGCGGATTGAGGACCAGGCGCGACAGCACGGCGTCCGGATTGCCTGGAAACCGTTTTTGCTGGGACCGATATTCCGGGCTTTAGGCATGGAGACCTCCCCCTTCGTCCTGCAGAAGGAGAAGGGTGCCTATGTGTGGCAGGACATGGTGCGCCAATGCCGCAAGTATGGGCTTCGATGGGTGCAACCCAGCACATTTCCACGGCTCGGGGTGCTTCCCTTGCGGGTAGCGCTGCTCGGGGTCGGACAGCCTTGGATCGGAGCCTTCTGCCGTAAAGTGATGGAACTCAACTTTGTGCAGGACCAAGACATCAACCAACCGGACCGCTTGGTTCCGATCTTGATGGAGCTGGGTCTTCCGGCCTCGGACATTCTGGATAAGGCGCAGGCTGAGCCCACCAAGACCCGCTTGCGGGAACAAACGGAACGGGCGCGTGCAAAAGGAATATTTGGCGCCCCCACGTTCTTCGTCGGTACAGAGATGTTCTGGGGTAACGATCGCCTCGACGACGCGCTTGTATTTGCGTCGGAACTGAAGCGGTTATGAAGGAGTCGGTGCGCGACGCCGACCGGTAGTCGCGCGCGACGCTGAGTTTTATTCGATGCTGCCGCTGAGTTCCTGGGCCATCTTGGCAATGGCAGTTCGCGGCAGGCTCGCGCGCGGGAGTTGAAACGCCGGTTGATGACTGCGTTCCAGCAAGGCGACCACGAGTGCCGAACCAACTTGTTATCGGACTGATCGGCGGCTTGAGTTGGGAGAGCTCGGCAGAGTACTACCGCATCATCAACCAGGCCATCCGGAATCGGCTGGGCGGCTCGCGCTCTGCGCGGTGCTTGATGTGGTCATTCGACTTCGGCGAAATCGAGGCGTCACAGCACGAAGGGGATTGGGACGAGGCCACCCGGCTGATGGTCGAGGCGGCGCAGAGCCTTGAGCGGGGCGGTGCCGATTTCTTTCTGATTTGCAGCAACACGATGCATCGGATGGCGGACCAAGTAGCGGCCGCAGTCCGTATCCCTCTGCTGCATATCGCGGACCCGACGGCCGAGCGCATCCGAGCGCTGGGCTTCCGCAGGGTCGGACTCTTAGGCACGGCGTTCACGATGGAGCAGGACTTCTACAAGGGACGTCTCCAGCACCGCTTCGGGCTGGACGTGCTCGTGCCCGAGGCCAACGATCGCGCGCTAGTCCACCGCGTCATCTATGACGAACTGGTGCAGGGCCGGATCGAACGGAGCTCGCGTGACGCATTCCGGGCTGTGATTGCGCGCTTGGTCGAGCGTGGCGCCGCCGCCGTGATCCTAGGCTGCACAGAGATCATGCTGCTCGTTAGGCCCGAAGATAGTCGGGTGCCGTTGTTCGATACGACGCGGATTCACGCGCAAGCGGCGGTGGACCGCTCCCTGGCGGGCGCTTGATAAACGTCGGCGTTCGATTCGTTCTTGTTCGCTAAATAGCGTCGACCGCGTCCGACTATTCACGTCACCGCCGGGTATTCACTCCGGTCACCGTTCCATTCCTAAACCTGTCTGTGGCGAATTGCTGATTTTTGAGCAAAATCAACAATTCGCCACACACACGTTTCGGCACGTTTCACCGAGTCGCAGGCAAAGCGTTACCTATTTGTTACCTAGAAATAGAGGTACGGCCGGCGACGGCAAAAGCCACTTCCATGTCGTGAATTCGTTAGTGATCGCTACTCGCCCAGCTCATCCAGCAGCGCCTTGGCGTCCTTCAGATCGGCGGTGTCAAAGCCCTCGGTGAACCAATTGTAGATTTCCGCGAGCAACGTGCGAGCCTCATCTCGCTTTTGCATTGTGAGCAGCTTCGCTAGGCTCATCGTCGCACGCAGCTCCCACGCCTTTGCTCCGATTTGCTGCGCCAGTGCGATGGCGTCGCGGAAATCCTTTTCTGCCGCGTCCGTTTGATGCAGTCTGAGCTCCAATTCCCCGCGTATCCTTAGGGCCTCGGGCCTCCAGGCTAGTTCTGCGGGATTCACTTCCAGCGCCTTCTCAATGGTCGCAAACGCATCGGGCAGTTTGCCTTCAAACGATTGCGCCACAGAGTTCCAGCTGAGAAATAAAGTCATGGCGACCAGGCCTCCGCCCTGATTCAAACCTTCGAGGCCCGACCTAATGACAGGCAATCCGAGGTCCGGGTGCCCGAGGCCAGTTTCCGCCATGCCAAGACAGACTCGACACGTCGCGCTGTAATATTGAAATCCGTGCTCATCAGACAGAGCGATCGCGCTCGCCGCAGCAGCCTTTGCGTCCGCGAATTCTCTGAGAAATGCGTGCAATGCCGCAGCAAAGTACTGAGCACAAACCAGCTCCAAGGGACTTTTGAGACTGGTGGCGGCAGCAATCCCCTGGCGCATTCTCTGGCGCGCAGTGTCCGAGCATCCCAGCACCCACGCGGCGTGGCTTCCAAGGCCAAAGCTGGAGCCCAGCACGCCTGCATATCTTTCGCCCGCTGCCTCAAACATATTAGCGCCGGCTATAAAATGCTTGTCGGCGCCACTGAGGTCTCCTCTGAGGTAGCGGGTCATAACTTGGCTCATACGAGCCACACCTAGAACGGGGAGACTGCCCTCGCGCTCTGCGAGGTCGAGCATTTGATCGGAGAGCGCGCTCGCCCTGAGCAAGTCCCCCCGGATAGCAGCAGCAGCGCACGTTCCTTGGAGCTGAATGACGAGCTGGCCGAGGTCCTCACTCTTTTCTGCCAACGCTTGAGCCTGCTTGGCAACGTCAACAGCTTCTGGCGCGGCCCATCCCTGGGTCACCTGGAGTACCTGTGCGAACCTATTCATCAGCTCCAACTCACGCGAGTCGCGCGCGCGCGACTCCGCGAGGGTTTTGAGGATGGCAAGTGCCTGCCGGTAAGCCTCTTCCGCTTCCTTGTACGCATGACGCTCGAACACCGTGTCGGCAGTCTTGCGCCAGGCGGCGATCGCCAGCTCCTCTTCTGCAGCCTCGGTCCAGTGTCGTGCGAGGACTTCGAGCTGAGTCTCCGCCAGTACAGGAAATTGTTCTGTCATCACGACAGCGACGCGCCGATGCAACTCGCGTCGGCGGCTCTTGAGCAGCGCTTCGTAGGCAGCATCCTGAATCAGCGCGTGCTTGAAGGAGTAGGTGGCCTCCGGAGGAAAGCCGCGAACATATATCAATTCCGCATCGGCGAGCTTCGTCAGCGACGACTGCAAGTCGTTTTCCGGCATTGTCGAAACGGCGAGCAGCAGCTCATAGGAAAATTCCCGTCCGATGACTGAGGCGATCTGCGCGGCCTCTTTTGCCCTCCCGAGCCGGTCCAGTCGGGCGATCAGCGAGTCGTGGAGGGTGACCGGAATCTCGCGTGCCATGGGCTTGGCATCGCCCCTTTCAAGTACCGCCCGCGTCAACTCCTCGACGAACAACGGAACTCCGCTGGTGCGATCGATCACCTGGTCGACGGTGTCTTCCGACAATGCACTTTGAGCCACCACGCTGGCCACCAGCTCGCGCACTTCGCGTGCGGCCAATCGGTTCAGGGTCAAAAGCATATGATGGGTCCGCGACGGCCATGGTGGCTGAAACTCGGGTCGCGCAGTGGACAACAGCAGGAGTGGACTGGTAGCCCCCTGTTCGACCAGCAACTGCATGAGCTCCAGCGTGGACGCGTCGAACCAATGCAAATCCTCGACCGCCATCACCGTCGGCTGCGCTCTGGCCACGCCGAAAAGCCATCTCGTCAATGTCGCGAGCAGCCGTTTGCGCTGCTGTTCGGGCGCGATGGTGAGCGGCGCATATTTCTCGCCCACCGGGACATTCAGCAACGGCGCGATGAGCGGCACCGCCTCGGCAAGCTTCAATCCCGCAAGTTCGAGATCTCTTTCCAGCTCGGCGATCTTCTCTTCGTCCGTCACGACCCCGCGTTGGGCGAACCCCTGCTGAAGCATGTCGGTGATTGGGTAGAATGGCGTGTTCTGAAAATACGAGTCGCCGGAGCATACGTTCCAGGTATGCGGGGTCCCTGCCAAGCGTTCTCGGAATTGCCGCACCAGGCGCGACTTGCCGATTCCCGCTTCACCCACGATGAATACGACCTGTCCCTCCCCGTCGCTCGCCCGCTGCCAGCGGTTCCACAAAAGCCGCAATTCGTCTTCGCGGCCAACGAACGGCGTCAGCCCATGTACGGCGGAAGCCGCGAGGCGGCTTCGTGCACCGCTGAGCCTCACGATTCGATACAAGTCGACAGGTTCGGCGATTCCCTTAAGCTGGTGCGCGCCGCGCTCCTCGACCACGAACAAACCCGAGATCAGCCGATGGACAGCAGGGGTGGCAATCACCGTACCCGGCTCGGCTGCCGACCGCACTCGCGAGGCGATGTTGGCGGTGTCGCCGAAGACCTCCGAATCGCTGCCGCCGCCCTTCCCAATCACCACGGTCCCGCTATCGATACCGACCCGAACCGACAAGCTGGGACGGCCGCCGTGCCCATCGCGCTGATTGAGGGCGCCGACCGCATCGACAATGGCGAGGCCCGCACGCGCGGCGCGTTCGGCGTCGTTGTCGTGCGCCTCTGGCCACCCGAAATACGCCATCACACCATCGCCAAGATATTTCGCCACAAATCCGTCGAAGCGCGTAATTGCTTCGGCGGCTGCGCGGATGTACTCAGCCTCAACTTCGCGCCATTCCTCGGGATCGAGCCGCCCGGAAATCTCGGTCGAGCCCACCAGGTCACAAAACAAGACGGTCAAATGGCGGCGCTCGCCCGCGATCTCTCGTGTTTGGACCGCCGGCGTCCTGGAGACTGGAATGCTGACGGTTGCGTTAAGCGAAGCGCCGCATTCACCGCAGAACTTCGCGCCCGGGGCATAGTTAGCACCGCACTGCGGACAGGGCCGCGGAAGAACGGTTCCGCATTCAGAGCAGAACTTCCTGCTTTCCGGATTCTCGATCCCACAGTTTGAGCAGCGCACCGAATTACTCAGAAACAGCTCGACCGCAAGCTCTTATAGAAACTGGAGTCGTAAAAGAACATTGTGTTCTCGTTCAAGAAGCGCCCGCCGATGATTCGCCGCAAGCGATTGCCACTCTGATACATTCCAACGCAAGGGAGCCATGGCTATTGGCTTAGTTGCCCAAGTAACAATTTGGCGTCCTTCAGGTCGGCTGTGTCGAAACCTTCAGTGAACCAGCTGTAAGAGTTGGCCAGCGCCGTGTGAGCTTTTTCCTTTCTGCCTTGGCTGAGCCACAGGCGTGCAAGGCTCGTCGCCGCACGGAGCTCAAACCATTTCGCTTGTTGGAGACCTGCGACGTCGATCGCTTTTAGAAAGCACCTTTCTATCTCAGAGGAGCGAGATAAAGGTGCACTAATATCTGATAATTCTGAACTTTCATTGTACGATCGGAATATCAGCTCTCCCTTTTGCCGATAAAGCTCTGCCTCGTAGAAGCGCTCCCCGGTTTTCTCGACCGCCTCCAAGGCCTCGTCAAGTAAGGCGAGCGCCCGCTCTGTCGATCCGCCTTCCGCTAACGCCTCAGCCAGTAAGCCGGTGAGGTAAGGTCGAAGCAGCTCTGCGCCGGTAGCCCAATACGCCTCCATTCCCTGGCTCATCTGGGCTATTCCTTCATCTGCTCTTCCTTGCTTAACCAATACCCAGCCCAGCAGGATAGTTTGAAAGGCCGACCAGAATGGAAATCCGTTTTCGGTAGCTACGCCCAGGCTCGCGTCAGCTAAATTCTGGGTCAATTTCTCCTCTTTCCGAAACTGATGGACTGCGGCCGCGATGCCGCGAGCGTAAGCAAGGCTATATGGATGAGAGATCTGTTGGGCCAAGCTGACCGCATCGAGGCTTCGCTTGAAAGCTTGATCTGGATAGCCAGTCGTCTGCGAAGCCCAAGCCGAAAAGATGGAGGAAGTCACCCCGGGGTCCTGCCCCGCATAGGAAAAAGCGAGTGACCGATGTTGCTCCGGGTCATATAGGGCAAGACACCGTTCCAAGTGGCCACGTGCGTCCGCGAAATCGCCTTTGAAAAAAAGGACCAACCCCAGCGCATTGTGAGCCTGCAGCAGGAGAGCTCGGTCCTGCGCACTCTCGGCCAAACCGAGAAGATGTTTTCCAAGACTGAGAGCCTTTTCGTGATCGGCACGTACGACATAAAACGCAAACAGTCCGAAGACGACGACAGGAAGTTGCGAAGAGTTCTCTACCCGCTGACACAATTCCAGCGCTCGATCGTAGACGGCCCCCACCTCCGGGGCCGCATAGCCTTTGGTGGTAATCAAAACTGGACCGAGGGTCGTCTGTAAGGCGAGTTCAAGCTCGGATCGCTCCGGAGCGTCTGGCAACGTTTTGATCAGCTCGAGTTCTCGGCTGAGGTGAGCTACAGCCTCGTTGCTGGCCGAACCCAGCGCAGCTCGCCGCCCCGCCTTGTGCCAATAGGAGATTGCGGGAGCCGCGAGCCCTGCCTCCGTGTAGTGATGCGCCAGGAGCTCGGGTTGTGTCTGTGCAGTATCCGCGAAGTTCTTCTCAAGCACCCGCGCCACCCGATCGTGCAGTTGCTTTCGTTTGCTTTTGAGCAGCGCTTCGTAAGCCGCATCCTGTATCAGCGCGTGCTTGAACGTATAGCTCGCCTCGGGCGGAATGCCGTTCGCATAGATAAGCTCTGCGTCAGCCAACTTCGCCAGCGCCGCCTGCAAATCGCCTTCGGGTATCTCCGAAGCGGCGTCGAGTAGCTCGTAGGAAAATTCCCGTCCGATCACCGAGGCTATCTGCGCGACGTCTTTTGCCGGACCGAGCCGGTCGAGCCGCGCCATCAGCGAATCATGCAGAGTGGCCGGAATCTCGTGTAGCGGCTCCGCACCTCCTTTCTCAAGCACGGCGCGGGTTAACTCCTCGACGAACAGCGGCACTCCGCCCGTGCGCTCGACGACTTTTTCAATCGTCTCGACCGAGAGCGCGCTGTGCGCCACTACGCTTGCCACCAACTCGCGCACCTGGGGAGCGCTCAAGCGGTTCAGCGTGAACTGCGAGTGATGCGACCGCGATGACCAGGGCGCGCGAAACTCGGGCCGAGCAGTGCAAACCAACATCACGCGAGCCGTGGCTGCTTGCTCGATCAGCAGTTGCATGAGCTCCAGCGAGGAGGCGTCGAACCAATGCAAGTCTTCTACGGCCATCACGACCGGTAGCGGCGCGCCGAAAAGCCATCCGGCGAGTGTCGTCAGAAGGCGTTTGCGCTGTTGCTCCGGTGAGAGCATAAGCCGCGGATACTTTTCGTCCACCGGGAGGTTCAGTATCGGGGCAATAAGCGGCACAGCTTCGACTGGCTTCAATCCCGCCCGTTCCAGATCTCGTTCCAACTCGCTTAGCTTCGCCGTGTCTGAATCGCCGCGTTGAGCGAAGCCTTGTTGAAGCATGTCCGCGATCGGATACAAGGGCGTGTTCTGGAAATACGGCGAGCCGACGCATTCGAGCCAGATTATGAGGGGTCGGCGCCAGTCGCTTGCGAAACTGGCGCACCAAGCGCGACTTCCCGATTCCCGCTTCACCCACGATCGACACAACCTGCCCCTCGCCATCGCTCGCGCGTTGCCAGCGACTCCACAAAAGGCGTGTTTCATCGTCACGTCCAACAAACGGCGTAAGACCGTGTGCCATCGACGCAGCGAGGCGATTTCGCACGCTGCTCAGCCGCATGACTTGATAGAGCTTGACTCGTTCGGCGACTCCCTTAAGTTGATGAGCGCCGCGCTCCTCTACCACGAACAGCCCCGAAACCAACGTATTAACCGCCGGAGTGACCATCACCGAATCCGGATCGGCCGTCGACTCCACTTGCGCAGCGATGTTGGCAGCTTCACCGAACACTTCCGACTCGTTGCCGCCACCCTTGCCGATTACGACAGTGCCGGTATCGATACCGACGCGAACCGCGAGCTTGGGACGGTCACACTTGGCGTCTCGATTATTTAGCGCGGCGACCCCCTCGAGTATTGCAAGCCCCGAGCGCGTGGCACGTTCGGCGTCGTTGTCGTGTGCTTCTGGCCACCCGAAATAGGCCATAACGCCATCGCCAAGGTACTTCGCCACGTAGCCCCCGAAGCGAGTAATCGCTTCTGCCGCAACGCGATGATAGTCTGCCTCGATTTCGCGCCATTCCTCGGGATCGAGCCGCGCAGAAATCTCGGTGGAGCCTACCAAGTCGCAGAACAACACCGTCAGATGACGGCGCTCGCCGGCTACCTCTCGCTCCTGTGAATGTGGTGTGTCAGTGACAGGAGTGCCGGCGGCCGTGATCGATGCGCCGCATTCACCGCAGAACTTCGCTGCTGGGGCATTGTCGGCACCGCATTGCGGACAGCCGCGAGGAAGCCCTGTTCCGCATTCTGAGCAGAACTTCCTGCCGACCGGATTCTCGAGTCTACAACTGGAGCAAAGCATCGAACTACTTTGAACCTGTCCGATTGCAGCTATTTGTATCACCTTATACCGATAAAAGAAGATTGGACCAAAGTCCTGCGCCCGCTTCTGGGACGCATCTGGATGAGACGTATTACGGGATGATGTCCGTAGCGTTGTTGGAATTGAGTGGCGTGTGCCTGTGCTGAAAAATTCTCCTTAGGCAACAGTGGGGAGAGGCGTGAGAGTCAAGATGAGCAGAAGCCGTGTGCGCAGTGGCACTAGACGACTCGGGAGAGCGACCCACCGCGATCGACGTCCTGGAAGCTTCCTTGAAATTGCATCCTTACGATCGCGATTCGCTAGCCGCGCTTGTGACCTATCTGGAGCAGACGAACGATCGCGCCCGCGCTCTGCCATACGCACGTCGTCTCTACGAGCTCGAACCCGAGAATTCTGCTCTGGGCCAGATGCTCTCAAACGCTCCACGCTAGTGCGATAAGACTCGAGCATAGCGCGTCAAAATCCCATTGTGGCGCGCGCTCATAGCGTTTAGATTTGCGGTTCCGGGAGGAGCGCATGAGGACAGATCGGACTCTCACGGGACTTCGGGTTACTGCCTGCTCTCTGGCCATCGTCCTTCTGGCTGGCTGCGCGGAAGCACCTCCCCCGCCGCCGCCTCCACCGCCGGCACCCCAAGTTTATGTTGTCCCCCTGAATGACCAACTTGAAGGAAACTGGTCAGCGACCTATCCGGAAGGAGCGCGACAGGTGAGTATCCAGGATGATCCTCAGCTCGGAGATCACAACTACGTCGCGCGCCTGGTCGATGGAAGCTACGGCACGATTCATCCCGGTGCTGTAACCTTCACAGCCACACCGAGCCCTTCCATTCCCACGCTGGCAAACGGCGATCAGAAGTGCTCGCTACCCGGACGTATGGGTCTCTTGCATGCGCCCATGTCCATCACAGTGCAGGACAAGGATCACTTTACCGAAACCCTGATGCGCACCGGCGCCTGCCCTGGCTTTCCGATCAAATTCACTCGCATCACGACGCCCTGACCGCCAGGCGCGAGCATTTCTCCTCCGCGCGGCCTGGCGTGCTGTCCGACGGCCGCCAGACCACGGCTAGGCTCGACGTGGTAAGTACCGCCGCGAGCGCGCAGCAGAGCAGCGCAAGCCAAGGGGCGGAAACTTTCCGCATCATGTCGTGCGGATGGAGTCGTGAATGTGATGCTGCGGAGTGGAATCGGCGAAGGTCGAGTACCAAAAGGGACGCTTTCAAGCGCTGCCGCTGCCGGTCGGGCTGCATCATCAATACGTCCCATTCTAGGTTTTGGTAGGCACAGCGTCGTCACGTCGGATTGTGTTTTCGGTACGCACAGCGCCGTAACAGCGCTTAGGAGCTCGCCTTCGTATTGCCGGTGATGCTGAAACCGACCAGGCGCGAGATCAGCACCGCGAGATAAAGTCGCCCCATCGCGGACTCCACTACGGCGAGCTGGCGCGCCATCGTAGTCAGCGCTTCCTCGCCGCTCGAACCGATCGTGGTCAGTGCAGAGAAGCTGAAGAAGACCTCGGTAAATTTGGCCTCGCTGGCTAAGGCAGAAAAAGGCGCCGAACCCGGCGAAACGAAGATCGAACCGGGGGAAAACAGGTAAATCGAGTAGTAGAGGAACGTCCAGGCCATACCGATGACTAGGTAGAGGCAGACCGCACCTATCACCACGTCGGTTGAAGCGGCCCGTGCGTGAAGCACCTCGGAGAGCATCTCGATCATCGCGAGCACCATTGCGACGAAACTCGATCCGTGGCTCAGCATCTCCAAATTCGAAAGCTGCCAGTAGTAGCCGACATAACGCATCGAAATGGCAATCACTCCCAACAAAGCGAAGCAGAGGGTGAGACGGCGAACATGGCGGAATGCATAGATCAAGGTGAGGAAAACCAGGGTCAAGAAGAAGCCGGTCGGTAGCGCGGCTCAGGTGGAAGCGAACGGCTTCAGAAACATCGCGAGAAACAAGCGATCAGCAGCGGTGGGTAACGCATCCGGGTGGCCTCCATGCTTTGTATGTCAGAGTTCGAGCTTCGGGAAGAGCAGTGTTATCTTGAAAACGAGGCTGAACTGCTCTGCCCCCGGAGCGAACTGACGGTAAGCCATCCATTCGCCGGAAAGCGAAGTGTTGATCGCGGCGTCATCTGCAAATCTCCAGATTCTGCCGACGCCGGCACTCAGCGGCATCGTAGTGGCTGTTTCACGCCGGAAGTTGAACTTCCAGGTGGCCTCGTAAGAGCCAACATACCAATCCGGAAGAAACTCGTAGGTAATAATCGGCTGGACCGTAAGCAAAGTGACCGGCTTGCTGCTTGATGAAGTGTAAGCAAACGATGTCGCCTGCTGGAACAGTCCAGAGATGACTAGGTGCGGAATCGCGCGGTATCCAAAGGCAAAGGCGGGACCGAGTTCCCAGGCGCCGTCACCTGCGCCGTGCCAACTTGCAGTCGGAAACACGAAGTAGGGTCCTATACCCCATCGAAATCCAGTCTCGCGTGAATTCGGCCATGGCATCACAAACAAGTCGAACAGTTGTGTGTCGCCGAACCCGGTGCGCGTTGCTGCACCTTTGCCAAGTGGGTCTGTCTGGATCTGAAAGGTAGGACGAATGATCTGCTCGAGATCCAGAGGGCCGTGCGGCCGGACCGCAAGGATGCCGCGCAGGATGAACGTGTTAGGTTCAGCGTTGGTGCCGTACTCGCTTGGAGTGTAGGTGTCCTTGACCTGGAGCTGCGTGAGTGTCGCGGTCGGGTCGTTGGCTTTTTCGGTGAGAGACTCCCCATCGTCGACAGGTGTTGTCGACTGGTCAGCAAGGCATAGGGCGTGCGGTAACAGAAGCAAGACCAGCAGAAGGCCGGTGACGATTGCTCCTTGGATGAAGAATTTCGGCTGCAGCCTCATTGCTCGGACGGTCCGAGCTTCCAGACCAGGTTGATGCCCAGGAAGTCAATAATGTTGCTCGAGAAGTCACCCTGTAACCGACCGGCCAGGGGTCCGCGGTTAACGTCGTAGGGCGCATTGCTGCCGTCGAAAACCTCATTGGCAATTCCGACGATCAGGTCGTTGTTGACCTGATATTGAACGCCGGTTCCGTAGCGAAGTTGCCGATCCAAGGGAAGACTCGGCGTTCGATTCGCTTCAGACACTGGCGAACTGTCATAAGCGAATCCGGCAGAGAGCAGCCATTGGTTTGCGAGACGATACTGTCCGCCGAAGGCAATCTGAATCGTATCCGAGTAGTTCAAATCAACTGCCAGACTCTTTTGGGTCTCGGCAGATATTCCCAATGTGGTTTGCCCGAATTGGGACCAATTTTGCCATCCGATATTTCCCATCAAGGCTAGCGCGGGAGTGAGTTGATACAGCGCGCTCGCCATCATCTGCTGCGGCTCAGTCATGCCGAGGTTGACCTTGGCCCCCAGCAACCCGCTCTGCTTAAGAGCCGCTCGGAGGCCCGGACCGAGGTTGGTAATGTCAGGGTGAAAGCCGAATTTGAAGTCGACTGGCGAATTGTAGGTGAGCCCGATTCGCAGCTTCGAAGTTGGCTGCAACAGGAAACCTATATTGCCGCCGAAGGCTTCATCCCAGGACTCGATTGCCAAGCCGCCGTCTCCGAGGCGCGGGAGAAGGTTGTTGATCTTGGCCTGGGTGGTAAAGCGCGCGACCGAGAAACTGAAACCCGCACCGACCGACAACCACTCATTAACTCGATATGCGATATTAGGATTGACTTGGCCCGTAAGGATTGATTCCTTCGTCGCGTAATAACGCCCGGCCCAAGTCAATGAGTAGTCTGCGGAAAGACCAAAGTTCGAGTCGACCGCAACCCCGAGCCACAGACGATCATTCAGCTTATGGGCATAGAACAACGCGCCGAGCGGGAAGAACACACCGGCGTTGCCTCCGCCGCCGCCACCGCCGGGCACTTTCGTCTGCGAACCCCGATCAAAATTGATGGCTGGCAGCATCGCGCCGCTCGTGATCATGAGTTGCGTGCGATCAAGCAGGGTCATCCCGGCGGGATTAGTCGCCACCGTCGACGCATCAGCCGCCATTGCCGCCCGCCCCGCACTGGCGGTGCCGAGATCGGGCGCACCGGTTTCATAAAGTGCGAGGCCAGCGGCCTGCGCCGATTGGACAGCAGTCAGCAGCAGCAGCGAAGCAACGAGGAAGATGTGCAGAACCTTGCACCCGCGCGCTTTCATAGAATCACTGCGATGCCAGAACTTTCCCCGTGCTGCTATCGATATTGAAAATCCAGAAGGCCTCGACGTCCTCCTGCGTGATCATCGCGACTACTCCGACTCCAGGCGCAAAGAAATTGTACTGAGTGTCCTTGGTGTGCGCGGGGCCCACGTTTCCCTCAAACTTGACGCGAATCAGGTCGGCGTTATAGGTGCCGGCTGGCACGGTCACCTGGTAGGTTCCCAGGTACGTATATGTCCCCGCTACCGTTCCCGAGTACCGCTGGTCCGAAGGGTTATCGAGATAGTTGACCGAGATGCTCTGGGAAAACGATCGCGTCTCTCCCGGATTCATGCCCTTTGGCACGAACGGGTTCGCAGGCGTGCTGACCACCACGACACCTTCTCCCGTGTCGGTCACCGCTGGCATAATCACTGCTCCGTCGACCGTCTGGTTCAGGAAACCAGCGAGCGTGGGCGAGAACTGGAATCGCCAGGCTTGCTGGCCGTTGGGACGCGATCGACGGCTGATGCCGAGCGTTTGCGTATTCCCCGCATTTCGGCCGCTGGTGACTTGATACGTCAAAGTCTTGTTCTGCAGGGGAAAATAGGTAGTCGCATCGGTAATCGGCTTACTCAGAACTGGATTTCCGACCACGCCAGCACCGAGCATATTATTGATCCGCTGCGAATCACCAGGCGGTAGGGGTAGGATGACTCCTTGTGCGCGTGCGGTGCCTGCCGCGACAATGCATAGACCGATTATGAGGAGGGGTAGTTTTCGCATCGTTCTCTCCATCGAGGGGAATACGAGCCGTCAACCGTTCTCGTAGCTACTGTCCGTCGTAGCTCCTCATTACCTCGTTTAGTTGCCGCTGCAGACCCCATTTCGAAGTTCCTCGGGTTGAAGTCACGCTGAGCCTAGGCAGTACTTCCGCGAGCCGAAGGATCACCACGCCTAACGAACCTTTCGTCGCGAATCAGATTTTCGGTTTTAAGAATTAGGAGGAGTGGAACTCCAGCCCTCCTGCGAGAAGTAGTTGTTCGCCTGGCTTACGATCTGCTTCGCACTTTGATCTGCCAGGTATCCGGTGGACGACGTAACGCTTTTCACACCCGAGGACGCAACGTCCACACCGAGCGTCGCCGCTGCTGCCGCGCCGCCGGCGGCCGCGCCTGCTGGCCCGGTGATCCCCACTCCGGGCATCATGCCGCTGTCTGCATGGGTGGTGAAGGTCATCAACTGCACGGAGTTGCCGTTGGAATACTGGTACACGGTGACTCGGGTATCGACCACCGACGCTCCCACCCCCAAGCCGATCACCATACGTTCCGCCCGGTTCCCCTGGCTAATGTCGGTGAAGATACCATCCACGATCAGCGTATTACCGTCAGTGACGGGAGTTCCACGTGGCTGACAAGCCGCATTCCAGCCATTAGACGCAAGGCTGGTGGCGACCCGGGTACAAATATTCTGGGCGGTAGCTCGCGCGAGTTGCGCCTGATCAGCAGTCTGGTTGTTGTCGGTGTATTCACGGTAAAGCTTAGCGCCGAGACCCTGGTTGAGCGTGACGTCCGCAGTGCTGGTCGCGAAAGGAAAGACCATGATTTGGCTGGGCCGGCCGCTAACCACCGGCGCGCCCTCCACCTGCGCCGCCGAGGAAGTCGCCCCTGCGGTCAGGGTCCCTGCGGTAGGCAAGGTTGGCATGCTCTCCGACGATCCCGAGCATGCGCTGATGGCTAAGGTGAGTAACACACAAACTGTTCCAGAGATGATCGACTTCATATAGCCTCCTCCGAAATCTCAACTTCACATTTGCGAACGTCCTGATCATTCCCCGTATTGTAGGAGCTAAGACTAACTAAAACGGCTAGTCGTTTTCGCCGGGCGTCGTCACGAACAGGTTGCCCTTCCTGCCGATTCGAATGCATTGGACGTCGGGCTGCGAGAAGTCCGGAGTGCAGATCGGCTTGTCGATTGCCGGGCACTTGTAGAGGTTCGGACCTTGCGGCTGGCACTGGGAAACGTCGAAGCTCATTTCCAATGAAGTTGCCGCATTGCCCGACGACCCGCCCATGCTCGAGCATCCCACTGCCCCTGCAACTATCGCGAGAATCGCGCTGGCCCCGACAACCAGGGTCACATTTTCCCCTACCCGAACGATGAATTTGTTCATATGCTCGCTTCTCCCAAAAATCTATTTAAGTTTTAGCTTTGCGCCAAAGGCAGCTAGTCTTTCGCGCGGGCGACCGCGTCTTCGATGGCCGGCATGTTCTTGCGATCCTGATCCGTGTACTGTGCGGGGCCGAGATCAAAGGTTAGCTTGTCGATCTTGCCCGTGAACTTGAACGGACAATCATAGCGGTACTCCAGGAGCGCAACCCCGGTGCGGGTATCCATCCCGACGTCGAAGTCTTCGTCTTCGGGGAACGTTATGGGAGTGGTGTGTTCCATGTGTTTCCTGTCCACTTCCTTACCATCCACGGAAAGCACACCCGTGCCGCCCTTGCCGAGACCGGGGCCGTCCAGCTTGAAGTCGAACACGATAGTGTGCTTGCCGGCACTCAGTTCAGGCCCTTCCCAAATCGTGCGCTTGAGATCGAGCAGATTATAAAGAAAGACGACCTTGCCATGGCGGACTCCCGACTCGCCTTTGGAGAGGAACAAGCCGTAGCCACCGAAGCGCCCGCCCTCAGTGACGATCATGCCTTCGCCGCCGCCCTCGGGAATGTCGACCTTGGCAGTGATGGTGTAGGACTTGTCCAGGATATTTGGGGCGGTGCTGGGCGGCACGCCGCTCAATTCGCCCGAATAGGTGAATGTGGTCCGTCCCGCGGTGGCGCTTGGACGCTGCGTGAGGAAGCGTGCAAGGGTCGAGTTGTCGAGCGGCAGCACGTCGTATTTCTTCGCCTGCTCGTAGAAGACACCCTGCATTTGCTTGAGCTTGTCCGGCATCTTGTCGGCAAGGTCGTTGTACTCGGTGACATCTTCATTGAGGTTGTAGAGTTCCCACTTGTAGCCGGTAATCACGTCCGGCGGCGTGGCGGTGTTCAGTTCCCACGGCAGATTTACAGGAGTCGTGGCCGCTAGCCATCCATCTTGATAGATGGCGCGGTTGCCCAGCATCTCGAAGTATTGCGTCGAGTGCCGGGTGGGTGCGTCAGCGTTCTTCTTGTCCCACGTGTACACCATGCTCACGCCTTCAATCGGGCGCTGCTTGATGCCTTTGATCGTGTCGGGAGCAGGAATCCCCGTCGCCTCGAGGATCGTAGGTACGATGTCGATGACGTGATGGAACTGACGGCGGATGCCACCTACGTCCGTGATATGGCCGGGCCAGGACATGGTCATGCCCTGGGCCGTCCCGCCGCGATGCGACGCTACCTGCTTCATCCACTTGAACGGGGTATCCATCGCCCACGCCCAGCCCGCCGCATAGTGCGGAAAGGTCCGGTCCGATCCCCAGAAGTCGTACCAGAGATACTGGTCCTTGACGGGCACGGCGACTCCATTGAAGGTTGTGAACTCGTTCGGTGTGCCGTTGAGCATGCCCTCAGCGCTCGCGCCGTTGTCGCCGCTTATATAGATGATCAAGGTGTTGTCGAGTTCACCCAGGTCGTCGACGGCCTGGATGACCCGGCCGATTTCGTGGTCGGTGTATGCGAGGAACGCCCCGTACACGTCGGCCTGCTTGATGTAGAGTTTTTTCTGCTCGAAACTCAGGGTATCCCACTCCGGCAGGTCCTTCGGCCACGGCGTCAACTTGGCATCGGCGGGCATGATGCCGAGTCGCTTCTGGTTGGCAAAGATGGTATCGCGCAATTTGTTCCAGCCGCCGTCGAACAAGTGCTGGTCGCTGATCTTCTTAATCCACTCGGGCGTCGGATGATGGGGCGCGTGAGTACCGCCCGGGACGTAATAGACAAAGAACGGCTTGTCGGGTGCGATCTCCTTGAGCTGCGTCATATACTGGATCGCGTCGTCAGCCATCGCGGTGGTGAGATTCCAACCGGAATGCCCCCGGAAGGGGTAGATGGCCGTCGTGTTGCGGAACAGGTTCGGTTCCCACTGGCTCGTGTCGCCGCCGACGAAGCCGTAGAAATATTCGAAGCCCATCCCGATGGGCCACTGATCGAATGGCCCGGCCTGGCTCGCCTGGTAAAAGGGCGTGTTGTGGTCCTTGCCGAACCACGCGGTCGCGTATCCGTTTTCTTTGAGGATCTCGCCGATGGTGCCGGTATCCTTCCTGATAATCGAATCGTAACCCGGGAACCCCGTTGCCGCTTCGCCAACAACCCCGAAGCCGGCCACGTGATGGTTTCGTCCCGTGATCAACGCGGCGCGAGCGGTGCGCATAGCGAGGTGGTATGGAACTGCGTATACCGCAGCCCGTTTTTCGCAATTCGATCCAATGCAGGTGTCTCGATGACGCCGCCAAATGTGCTCGGCGCGCCGAACCCTTCATCGTCCGTCATAATGAGCAGAATGTTGGGCGCGCCCTTGGGCGGTACGATGCGCGGCGGCCACCAAGGCGTGGACTCCGAGGCTTTCTCCTTGATCACCCCGCCGAAGTTTGGATCGGGCGACGGAAGTTGGTTTCCGGGGATGGTGGTGGTGGCGTTGGGTGAACCCAACTCACCGGTGACTTGCTGCGCGATGCAGGAGGACGAAGGGAACGTGAAGGCGGCGGCGCAAAGAACTATCGCGACCACATGCTTGACTGCGTTCACACGAAGTCCTCTCAGTTTTTTGATGCGGCTTTGTCGAACCGCAATTTCACGGGCCATGACTGCGGTGCGCCGTCGCAGTGAAGAGAGAACGGATATCCGCATCGTGTTCCTCAAAAACTACGCCCACAGGCGCTCTCAGCCATTCAAAGCGCGTTCAAGACGACCATCCCTGTCGATTGTAGTAGTTGACTACCTGCTGGACGATCTGGTCG
>JBKQNE010000064.1:0-17063 GCA_052146355.1 Binataceae bacterium (SeqCode)
CTATGGGCACCGCCGCAAGCTGGCAACTAGTCAGTCCAAACCACCAACCGTTCCCCCAGGCCCCCTCCGGGAGGAGCCTGCAGGGGCTGGGTTGCGCCAACCTTAGCGCGTCGATCAATCTTTCCACCTTCCATTCTTTTCAGTGACGTTGCGATCTTCGTCATTCTGAATCAGGGCTAGAAAACGACACTCAGTCGACGTCGCGAACAACCGCGGGCTTGGTCCCAATCACCGGGCATATTGACCCGCTCATGGTGGACCGTTGGGATGTTACGGCGCTCACCCGGTTTCCAGCAATATGCCGCCATTGCACAGATTCCGGCCAGGAACAGAACTTTCAGGATTCGTGCTTCCGGCACGCGCTTGGTGAGTGCGAACAGACAAATGATCAATGCCAGGGTGGAATACAGTAGGTCTGACACGATCAGTCCTCCGAGATCGAAGATCAACGGATGCAAGGAGATCAGAAAGACGCAGCCAAGCGCATAGACCGGCCTGAGCCGCAAACGCAGCAGCAGAACGTAGCTGAGCACTAGGAACGCGCACCCCGCAGCCGCAACCAATACACGTGCAGGATAAATGTAAAAACGCGGACCACGATTCGTGCGCGTGACAGTTCTCATGGCCAGCGACAGCGCGAACGGGAATCCGATAGGGTATTTTTGTGCAACTGGTTCCTCTGGTCGGCTGAGCAGCCGGTAGCCACGATCTCCGCGAAGCGAAGTCGCGGTGACAAAGTAGATCCCGTCGTACCCAGGCAAGCCCGCTGCGACGATAAATCCCTCATGGCAAAGAGCCAACCGACCCGGCTTCGCACCTTCCACCTGACGACCGGGGTTCTCCTCTTGGCTGACCGCCGTTTCCCTGGATCGTGGTTACGTTGGACGACTTGGTCAGGCGCAGGGCGCTGCTGAGTTGCCGCCAATATCCGCGTCCCGGGGAGAGCCGCTCCTTTCCGACGTAGCCGGTAGCCGGTGCCCACCACTGCTATATTCATCTGGGATTTTGCTTCTCCGGGTTCAACTCGGCTTGTAGAGCAAACGGCCCTCCTTCGGCAAGGTTTTGCTCGAGAACCTTTGTTCGATTGGAGAGATGTCGAGGCCAGCCGGTGAATGAGAGGCACCAGACGGCTTTCCAATAAACATGGCCTCGGCCGGGCCGCGTCCGAAGCCTTCGGAACGGTGCAATGAAAGAAAGCAGTCGCAACACCGAACAAAGTTCTTCGTCTCGTTGATTGTGAACGTCGCGTCGACAACGGTGACACCATCCCAAAAATGCGCGATCCGGTCCTCTATCTCAACGAAGACTTGCGGGTCGGATGCGCTGTAATTCAGCTTCAAGCAAAAATCCCAAACCCTTTATCTGGACCAAAACCGCCGACCAGATCCTCGACTCGGTCGCCAAATTTTGGAAACGAATTTCAAACTCAGAACACTATGGACGAGATGATTCTCGGGACGCGAACGCTCCATCCGTCCTTGCATAGGCTTCGAAAAAATGAACATCTTCGCCGCCAAACTTGAGCGGAATTTGATTATTCAGATAAAGGTCTGCGAACTGCTTTTGGTTAGAGGTCCTCAAGGTAGTTTTCGACATTGCGGAAGCCCACCTCACGCTTTGACGGTCTCTGCTTCGAAATTGGCTCGCTAGTGATGATCAAGTCCGGCTTTAACAGGTCGAGAGAATAATCGTAATCCCACCGATTGTGTCCTGGCATACCGGAGTGTGCTTTGGTCCGTGATATATGCGAGTCGTTCTTTCCCAACATGTCGGCAAATTCAATGTCTGGATTGAAATATGGTACCGTGCCAGCCACGAAGAGTCCTACGACGGGTTTTTTCTTCGCGGATAGGCTTCTCAGGGCTAACGCAGTATTCAGTTGTTCACGATTGTAGCCCTTCTCATTTGGCACAACCACGAGGGCCTCGTCTGCGAGGTCGAATGCGAGCAGACCGATCATCAACGCGACGGCAGCTCTCGCGAGAAAGGCCCTCCGCGTTTCTGATGCAAACTCAATTCTCGAGACGCAGTCCGCAGCCAAGACGGTCGCCGTCGGCAGCAGGGGAACTAGGAACCGCGTGTGAATGAACGCGTCCCCGCCCACGGACAGAACATATGTGAGGTAGGTCACCGCCAAGGAGCCGAGGAGGATTCGGGACGGCCTGTCGAGCCTCCTAGCTCCAACCACTGCTCCCAGAAGTACCGAAACATTGAATGGAAACCGGAAAAGAGACACAAGCAGATATTCGATACCAGGGCGGATGCTCAAAACTCCCGCCGAGCGTTTGAGCACCGCGGTATTGGGGATCCACGCCCCATAGTACTCATGTTGAAAGATGGTGAGAGAAAACGCGGGAATTGTAGCGAGCAGTGCGACAAGAAAAACGGTCCACCTTCGTGTGTCGTCCGCGGTTAAAAACCAGTACAAGGCAAGTGCGCCCAGAAGAAGCGCGGCATCGGGCCGAAAGAGCACGGTCATCCCTGCCGCGGCGAGCGATCGCCACTCGTGGGTCGCTTGCCTCCTATGATCGAGCACAGGATCTAGCGAAAGGGCCCAACCGAACGCGACTGCAGAAGTCTCCCAACCCGAAATCGCCCAATTGACGGTGCATGAGGACGCGAGGTAGCCAACTGCCGCTGTGATTCCCCAGCCCGGACCGTTTCGTTCGTGGACCCTTCGGCAGATATAACTCGCGGTCAGTAGGTCGAACCCAACCGAAGTTAGCTGCATCGGAAGACTAGAAAGACGATCCGGGACAGGAAGTAGATGGACCAGTGTCATGATCAGGGTCCAGGCGAAGCTGGTGAACCCCTGTATGTACACTCCTTTGTTCCATACCAAGCCCACACCCGACGCTAGATTCCGAGCGTAACGCATCGAGATCATCTCATCATCGCCTAGTATGAAATATCTAGATCCAACGATCTCGTTCGACGTCTTCAGCACGAGCCATACGAGGAAGAATCCAAATCCGAAGAGTATGGCAATTTCCAGCAAGCGCCAGAAGGTCCGCTCAGACATGGTATGCTTAGGTACTAATCTGGAATTTCCTTTTTGACTTTCAGAACACCCGATTCGTATCCCCTAACAGAACTCATTCGACGCCGGTCCATCCGAATGCTAGGGGCCGAGCGAGCGTCGCGGGAAGACCGCTTCGGAAACAGTCGCCCGCATGCAGTCCAAGCACTGCCAGAATCGCGACCGCCCGGAGCAGGTCCAGGCCGGCGATCCTGGACTTGTTCACGGCTGACTCTTTTGACTACTGGTCGTGTGCAAGAATGCGGGCAGTGTTCCAATTGCCTCAACGCGCGCGATGCAATCCGCACAGACTCGGTAGTCAGACCGATCGCCTTCAAAAATCGAAAATCGCGGAAGGATGCGGCGGTTCCCCTCGGCGACGGAGATGGTGTCGTCAAACTGACCGGCTTGTCGGCCGCAAAGCGTCCCCCGATAGTCGGAGACGTACATCCACAAGCAAGAGAGCGTTCCTCGCACCGAGTCGGCCACTGGCTCGCCCCTTCACAGATAGTTCACCGTCCATAACAAAAGATGCTGTCGGCGTTCCACTCTCAGATACCTTCGTGAGAATCAGAGCCTTGCAATGCGGATTGTCGATTAGGTTAGAGCATTAGAACAGCAAAGTTGTGGGCTTCTGAACAGCTTGGTCATCTGATGGTTGCAAAAGACTGCCAAATCACAAGTTGGCCCTTGCATCCCGAAGTAACGAGCCCGAAGGCGAAGAAGTTACTCGGCTGTCGAGGCCAGGAACGGCAGTTTCTCTTTGCGAAACGACACTAACTAACTCTTCGATGGCCGCGGTATGGGGGCTCGTGCCGGTGCTTTGACGGGATTTTCCAATTTGTCGAACGCCTCGCCCGCGAGCTTTTCGATCGGAATGCCGGACGCGCGCGACAACCTTAGCGCCTCGACTAATCTTTCCACCTTCCATTCTCTTCAGTGAGGCCGCGTGGAGTCCGACGAGGCCCGGTATGCCGCTGCATTAAACTCGGGTTCAGTGGACGCGCGGGTCAGTTCGGTGTACACCTATGCACCAGTGGAGCAGTAGGTGGAATTTGAGTAGGACCCAAATAAGGCGGCGAATAACTTTAGCAAGCACGGAGTGCGATTCGCCGAAGCCGCAACCGTGTTCGAGGATGAAGCCGTGCTGACGATGGCAGGCGACGACCCCAACGAGGAACGTTTCGTCGCGCTCGGTATTGGCTCAATGGGAAGGGTTCTCGTTGTTGTATACACAACCCGCGGGGATCGCATCCGAATCATTTCCGCCCGCAAGGCCACCCGCCAAGAGCGGTCGCAGTACGAGAGTAGAAACAGATGAAAAGGCAATACGATTTCAGCAAGGCCCGGCGAGGTCCGGTCGTGCCTCCAACTCCGGGAAAGACTCGCATCACCATTCGCCTCGACAATGACGTTATCGAGCATTTTCAGGCTATCGTGGACCGCGCGGGGGGTGGCAACTATCAGACCCTAATCAATGACGCATTGCGTGAATACATCCGAGGCGCACGCCTCGAAACCGTCGTGCGTCGAGCGGTCCGGGAGGAGGTGGGGGCAATGAAAGACGCCTTGGTCAAGACGGCGTGAAAGGCCGGCTAAAGCCGATTCTGTCCTGGTGATTTTCAAGCCTGACGCAGCCCTCCAACGCGGATGCCGCCAAAACTCGCTCTGTCCATAATAGGCTCGCGCGGGCTGTCTGCTACCGCTGCTTTGGCTTTAAATTTCCACCCCGGAACGAGTCTGTTCAGCCCCGAAAGAGCTAAGCGTGAATTCGCATCGTCATTTCCCGTTTAGACCGGAGGGCGTCCAACCGAGTAATATTTGAAATCGAGCGCCTTCATCAGATCCGGGTCATACAGGTTACGGCCGTCGAAAATGATCGGTTGCTTTAGTCCCGCCCTGATCCTCTGGAAATTCGGATGCCGGAACTCGTTCCATTCCGTGCAGATCAGCAGCGCGTCGGCGCCAGTGAGGGCTTGGTAGTTGATCTCATGGCAGGAGACGCGCGAGCCGAGCAGCTTGCGCGCGCTATCCAGCGCTTCAGGATCATGAACCCGTACCTTCGCGCCCGCATCGAGCAATTCCTCGATTACCACCAGCGAGGGCGCCTCGCGCATGTCGTCGGTGCGAGGTTTGAACGCCAGTCCCCAGATCGCAAACGTGCGACCAGTCAGGTCGTCGCCGAAATATTGCTTGATGCGGCTGGGTAACAACCGCTTCTGTTCGGTGTTAACGGTTTCGGCGGCCTTGAGCAGTGAGAAGTCGAGCCGGTGTTCTCCGGCGGTGTGAATCAGCGCCTGGACGTCCTTGGAAAAGCACGAACCACCGTAGCCGATGCCGGGAAAAAGAAACTGCGATCCGATTCTCCGATCCGCTCCCATGCCACGGCGCACGGCGCCGATTTCTGCGCCGACCGCTTCGCACAGACTGGCAATCTGGTTGATGAAGGAAACCCTCAGCGCGAGCATCGAGTCGGAGGCGTACTTGGTCAGCTCCGCCGATTTCGGGTCCATCACCAGGATCGGATTGTCGGTGCGCACGAAGGACGCGTGGATCTCGCGCAAGATTGCGGTGGCGCGCTCAGAGAGGCTCCCGATGATCACGCGATCCGGCCGCATGAAGTCCTCGACCGCGGACCCTTCTTTCAAAAACTCGGGTGCCGAGCAGACATCTATTTCATGCCGGGCATGCCGCGCCACGATCTCCCGCAGCCTGTCGTTGCTTCCGACGGGCACTGTGCTCTTGACGACGAGGATGTGATAGCCGGTCGCGCTCTTTGCGACATTTTCCGCGGCGGTGAAGACTCCTGAGAGGTCGGCCGCGCCGTTGGCGCTCATCGGGGTGCCGACCGCGATGAACGATACCATCGATTGTGCGACCGCCTCGGCGGCATCCACCGAGAACCGGAGGCGCCCTTCTTTCATGTTGCGCCGGACCAGTTCCTCGAGACCTGGTTCGTAGATCGGAATCTCGCCTTCATGGAGCGCGGCGATTCGTTGCGTATCGATATCAACGCAGACGACTTCGTTGCCGCTCTCGGCGTAGCATGTGCCACTCACCAGTCCGACGTAGCCGGTGCCCACCACTGCTATATTCATCTGGGTTTCGGTAACGACAGCCGCGATTCAGATGGACGCAACCTGTGCTCGACGCTCAATTGGCCAGCTCGCTCATCAGCGTCGCGGTTTGGTTGCAGAGGTGACTCATGCGGAGCCGCTGCGCCGTCTCGCGGGCCGCTGCCAGGAGTTCGATTCCACGCTGACGATCACCCGCATGTGCGCGCTTCAGTAGCATCCGAGCAAAGTCGTACTGGGTATGCGCTACCCACGGCAGCGCACCCATACGCGCGTTCAATTCCAGGGCGGCTTCGAAATGCGTTTGCGCTTCCTCAAACCGAGACATGGTAGCAGCGAGCAAGCCGAGGTATAGCTCGGCTGAGCCAAGGCTAACGGCGGCGACCACTACGTTCCTTCGCCGATATGGCAGCATTAGGTTATACAACAGCCCGGCGCGCTCAGGATCCCCTAGAAATTCGCACACTCGCGCGACGAGCGCGATTCCTATCAGCCAATTATAATATCTGGGAAGATCGCGAAAATCGTACTTCGCCAGTGATTCAAACTCGCGGACTGCGTGATCTCCGTTCGCCTGCTCGACATACAACATCGCCAAAGCGCAACGGAAGGAGGGTTGATTCGGGTTTGCCTGAACATTGCTCTTGAACGCTTCTTCCAGATCTCCCAGGTGCCCCTCTTCATAGTAGAGAATGGCCAGCTGAAGGCCTAAGTACTCAAACACTCTGGCCTCATGGGCTTGCTGGCCTAACGAAACGGCTTCATAAGCGAGGCGCCGGCCTTCTTCAAAGAGACCAGCCATCATCGCCAGTTTCGCCCGGGCCAAAGCCAGCTGATACATACGAGCCGTCGATTTTTCGGCAAGATGCACCAGACGGGCAAGTTGCTCATTAGCCGACTGCACTTCGCCGGATTCTTGAAGTCCTTCCATCAAAACGCAAGCTATACTCCAAGCTGCTGCGTCCTCGTGGAGCTCGTCAGCCAAGCTCTGCGCTTCCAACCCCAGCGCTATTCTTTCCTGAACGTCATCGGGAAGAGAGACTTCGCGCAGAATGTGGAAAGCGGAAACCGCGTTCTTCAAAACCCACAGTAACGTTGGTTTGTCCCCCAATCGACGCGCCAATAGGATTGATTCCTTGGCCAAACCTCGCGCGCGGACTAGCTGCTGCGACCAGGTGAGATGAAACGAGAGCCATGACATGACGAGCGCCTTTTCTGCAGTGTCCTCGCTCCCGATTCGATCGAGAGCCTCCCCGAGCAATGAGATTGCTTCGTCATTCGTCTCGCCACCGCTCACGCGCAGCTGCAGTACCGCCCTCGCGAACCGTCGCGTATCAGCTCGTCGCTTTGCCAGTTCAGCTGCGACACAAATCGATCGATTGCCCAGCCTCGGTTCCCCATCATTCGCTTGCGAACATCCGAGGTGAATCAAAACCTCGAAGCGCAAATCCTCTTTCGCCGAGGATTCTCTAGACGACGAGTCAAGAAGGTGAAGTGCCTTCGTCAAATAAGAAATTGCCTGAGTATATGCGGCCCGTGATTCCGCCACAGTTCCGGCATAGTAGAGTGAATCTAGCTCCTTTTCCTTGTTCGCGCTTAATCCATAATGTCGGGCAACTTCATTCGCGTAGTCCGCCGCCTGCTTTTCATGCAAGGTCTCGATAGCCGCTCCGATCTTTCCGTGAAGCAACCTGCGTCGCTCGAGCAATACCGAATTGTACGCAACCTCCTGGGTGAAGGCGTGTTTGAATACGTATTCTGTCCCGTTCAAGGTCGGTTGCTCGTAGACAAATTCGGCAAGTTGCAGAGCATAAACCAGTCGCCTCAACTCGAGTTCTGATTTGCCCGTTACTCTCACTAGCAGTGCCAGAGATGATTCTCTGCCTATCACCGCCATCGTCTGTAAGTGGTCCTTTTCACTGGCGTCAAGCCGGTCAATTCGATATGCCAAGATTCCTTGAACGGTTTCAGGAATCTGAATTGTACTTATTGGTTGGGCGAGCTCTACCGCGCCATTACGAACCAGAGTACCCTCATCAAACAAGTTACGAACGATCTCTTCGATGAAGAAAGGGTTGCCCTCGGTTTTTCGGACGATCAGCTGTTTCAGAGGCAGCAAATCCTCACCATCACCGACCAGGCTAGATAGAATCTGGTGAGCGGGCTCCGCTCCGAACGGATCTAGTCTCAACTGCGTGTAGTAGGTCTTGTTGCTCCAGCCGTGTGTGTACTCTGGACGATAGTTCACTAGTAGCAGGACCCTTACCGAACCGATCGAATCCGCTAACAGGTTGATAAAGTCCTGGGTCGCATTGTCGATCCAGTGCAGGTCCTCGAAAACCAGTATGATCGGTTGGTTTAGACTCTCGCGAATTATGACCCGCTTAACGGCGTCGATGGTACGCTGGGTGGGTGTCACTTTTTCGGGTTCTTCAGCAGACTGGCTTTCCTGCGGCCTTCGCTCGAGGTGCTCCTCCAGTGCAAGTCCCAAAAGGCTAAGTAGAAAGGGTATGGTATCTTCCAGAGTACGGTCGAGCCTTAGAACCTTGCCGGTGATCTTCTCGCTTCGACTGCGCTCGTCGTCTTCATCAGAGATACCAAAATATGAACGTAGCAAGCCGATGAGTGGCAGATACGGTGATGCCTTACCGGTTGAGAGACAGGCGCCCTCGAGTACCAGGCATTGCCTCACGGTGGTTTTGAATTCGAGGAACAAACGCGATTTGCCGACTCCAGGTTCAGCGATCGCGGCCAAAATCTGCCCCCGGCCGGACAACGCGAGGTCAAACACCCGGCTCATCTGTTCGATCTCTATTTTCCGACCAACGAACTTTGTCAATCCGCGCTCGGTGGCTACTTGAAATCGTGTCCGTAGCGAGCCGACTCCACAGACCTCGTAGACGTCAACCGGATCACTCACTCCCTTAACGAGGCTCAGACCCAGTTCGCGGAATCGAAAGTAGCCCTCACAGAGACGTCGCAGGTGCTCGGTTACGGCTATCGACCCAGTCGGAGCGAGCGACTGCATTCTTGAGGCGAGGTTCGCCACATGACCGATGGGAGTGTATTCCGAGTGGGCCTGACCAGTATGTACCTCCCGCATGACGACCTCACCGGTGTGCGCTCCGACGCGGAGATCGATTGGAACTTTTCCGTCTGCTTGAAGTCGAGCCGCGTACGTCTTGATTGACTCCTGCATGTAAAGAGCGGCATGCAGTGCCCGCTGAGGATGATCTTCGTTGGCGATAGGCGCCCCGAAAAGAGCAAATATGCCGTCCCCGGTCGATTGAACCACGTACCCGTCGAATCGATGAACGGCTCGGATCATTAGCTCTAGGGCGGGGTCGATTAGCTCCCGGGCCGTCTCTGGATCAATATGCTGCGAGAGTTCCGTCGATCCCTTGATGTCAGCGAACAGCGCCGTAACGAACTTGCGCTCGCCCTCGAGAAACTCGCCGTCGGCGATGTTTGAGGATTCGGTCGCACTGGTAGCGTCGATCTGAACCTCAAGGGACCCTCCGCAGTTTCCGCAGAACTTGGCTTGCGGTGGGCTTTCTACCCCGCACTTGGAACACGTAGTGCGCAGAGCGGCTCCGCATTCGAGGCAGAATTTGTTGGTTACGGGGTTCTCCGATTTGCAGTTCGGGCAAAGCACTTCATCTTTTCCAGGTTTTTTCAGTGCAAAGCATAGTACCGCGGACCAAGGAACGCGGAATAGGTCTGCGCGGACCCAGATTTACGCTGTATAGCTGACGCCCGCCAAACCAGGTGAAACGATTACCCTGGGTTCTGTCGGTGGTTGAGGCAGCAAGAATTGGTGGAAGCCAGAGCGGAACGTCGACCCTTTTCGACTTCCGAGCAAGGAAGCCGGGTTGCCTGGGGTTACCCGCTCTTCGGGACCTCAGACGCGTCTTCTGGCTCAGCCCCCCTCGCTGGAGTTTCGCTCTTAACGCCCATACGGCTGGCGATTCCCAACCTTGGGGCAGTGAGCAGGCGAGTGTCATTCTCCGCGCTGAGACCCGCAGGGTCGGTTTGACGTTCGCGACCATAATTGCTCTACAAAAAATGTGGTCGTCAACGGGTTTTTTCCGTAAAGTCGGCCGAGTACTGATATCAGGTGAAGCGCTCGTCAATGCGCAGATCGCTCCTATCTCGGTTCGTGCTTGCAACCTTCAGCGGCGTCATTCTGGCCTTGGCGTTTCCGCCTTACGAGTTTTCGCTGCTGGCATGGTTGGCGTTTGTCCCGATGTTGTACGCGATCGAAGGCTGCCGGCCGCTTAAAGTGTTACTTATCGCGTGGCTACAAGAATTTGTGTTTTCTGCAACCTCCGGTTCCTGGGCCCTTTCGACCCTGCATGAATATGCTCACCTGCCCACAATGACTTCGGTCATCGAGTTCCTAGTTCTTTGTCTTATACATGCCGCGTTCGGCGGATGCGCTACAGCGCTTGCGGACTTTGTGCGCCGACGTTTGTCTGTTCCCTTGGCGCTAGCTTTGCCCGTAACGTGGACTGCGGGAGAGTGGATGCGAGTGAACCTCCCATTCACCTTTCCTTGGAATCTGCTCGGATACGCCGAGTATCGCGAGCTGGCTTTGATTCAGTTTGCCGAGTTTACAGGGGTGTATGGCATTTCGGCGCTTATCGTCTTCGTGAATGTCTGCATTTACGATCTTCTATTCACCAGTCCTGTTCCCACCGCTAGACGAGGAATTCTAGGGAGCTGCTTCGCGATTTTAGCTCTCGCAATCCTGTTCGGCACGTTAAGAACCAGGCAAGTCGATTCTGCTCCTGCCGCTGGAAGACTCAGAGTCGCCCTCATCAGCGGCGGTATTCCAGCGGCGACCGTGCCGTCCAAAAGCGGAATTTTGGATTTCTACCGCCTGGAAACCAGCATGACGCTGTCTCAGCACCCAGATCTGGTCATCTGGCCCGAGTCGGCGGCGAGATTTATTTTCCAATCGGATGGACTGTATTCGTTAGCCATGACCGAGGACTCTGTCTGTCGCCGCTCGCTGGTCGAATTTGCGTACAATTCTGCGACGCCCATTCTTTTTGGAGCTCTAGCATTTCAACAGTCTCACGGCGAGGTAACCATGCGCAACCGAGCATATCTGCTTTCGCGCGCGGGCGAGGTTGCGGGTTATTACGACAAGCTCAAGCTAGTGCCTTTTGGCGAGTACTTGCCAATGCGGTCTTGGCTGGCGCCTCATTTGAGGACTATTGCGAGCATTGGGGAATTCGCGAGCGGCAACCGGGATTCGTTGTTCAAGGTGGACCATGTAAGGCTCGGTGTACGAATTTGCTATGAAAGTTTGTTCCCGGATCTCATGCGTAACACTGCCGAGGCTGGCGCCGATATCCTAATTAATCTCAGCAACGACGCCTGGTACGGAAAGGCTGGCGCGCAACAGGCGCTCGCGATGACGGCCATGCGAGCCGTCGAAACTAAAAGGCCTGTAATTCGCGTAGCAAATCAAGGTCTCAGCGCGATCGTTTCGCCTGCTGGACGAATCCAAATTACGAGTTCGTTCGGGATCCCTGCACGGGTCGTCCGCGACGTGGGCTGGTCGGCAGGCAAGACGGTTTACGTGCGAGTTGGCGATGTCTTCGCGCAATTGTGCGTAGGGCTGGCTGCGATTGGGCTCGTGGCAGCGGCTTTGATGAGCTCCAAAGAGCCCGCGAATCCGAACGATTGAAAAGTCAGACGTCGCTCTGCTAGGAAAGCTTGGGCATAAGTCGGGGCGGCCCGCGCTGAGATACTTGCCCGAGTGATGTGCGCTTTCAGTTAGGATCCATGCATTGTAACTAATAACCGCTTTTCTTTTGGCCATTTCATTTGACAAAAGCCTAAACATGATCTACGCGGTTAGATCGTCTTCTAATCCTGACCTAGCGGAGAAAAACGTGCCACGATCGTCATCTTTGGCGTTACAGCTCGGATTTCTCTCTCTTCTTCTGATGTTGCCAACGGTTCTCACCACGCTTTACGCGCAAAGAGCTTATGCGGGAGCCGGAGGAGTTGGAGAAGGCAATCCTCCATGCCCCTCACCATACCAGTGTTATGGACTATGTCCGGTTGGGATCGGCCTTACGGGAATGCCTGACACCTTCGTAAAAGCGGCGTACCCCATGGTGACTCCGCGAGCGTTCTTCGCATCTACGGCGCTCCAGTTCGACAATGAAATACCGTCGAACATTCAAGGCCAGAATTGCAAAGAGCCGCTCGGTGCTTTTCGCTTTGGTCTGATCGCCGGAGGAATAGATGCGCAAAGCAATATAACATCTGCGGCAGAGCTGTTCGGCCCGGTGATAAGCGAACCGAACCCTTCAAACCAGCCGACTGTACTTTACGATTTAGGATTCGTCTCCTCCGCCTCGATGACGACGCCGCGCGTGATGCACCAAGCGACCCTGCTTGCCTCCAGCTTCGCGACGCTAAGTTCGTGTTCGAGCCCTGTCGACCCTACACAAGAAATTTCCTGTTTTTCCTTTTCCTCTCAGGCGCTGATCACCGGTGGCAGTCAGAACCTGTCAGCAAAATCACATTCTATTTCTGCACTGTCCAGCGCAGAAGTCTTTACCTTCACGGCATCCTGGCCGAGTAATTCTCGCACCATGGGTCAGTTTGCCGCTGCTGGAAACATGAAGCAGGCTCGCACGCTACATCAGGCAACGCTCCTTGCTGACGGAAGTGTTTTGGTGACTGGCGGACTGAGTAACAAGCGGAAGGTGTTGGCAAGTGCGGAGATTTACGACCCGATAAAGAAGAAGTTTCAGCTCACCAAGGGGACCATGCGGTACGCCCGCTTCGGTCACACTGCGACGCTCCTTTCAGATGGAACGGTCCTGATAGCCGGAGGGGCGTCGAACGCCGCGGAGTACCCCAATTTAACTGGGCAGTCGGCAATCAGCAGCGCCGAGATCTACAATCCTGCTTCGGACAGGTTCACGGAACTCGCGCCAATGAACGTTGCGCGCGCTGGACATACGGCTTCTCTAGTCGCGTGCGCCTCGTCACAAAACTGCCCGGTTCTCATTGCGGGTGGAATCAACAGCCAGGGCGTTACCGCCTCGGCCGAGCTTTACACACCCGGCGGTTCTTTTTCGAGAGTCGGAGACATGACGACTCCCCGTTTTCTTCACATCGCCGCACCCATTGCCTCTGGATCAGGGCAAATATTGATAGCGGGCGGTGCGAGTGATGCAAATTTGCAAACTGCGCTGAATACGGCTGAGCGCTTCGATCCGATCGCGAAGGTGTTCGTCGCGACGAAAGAACCCATGTTCGCCGCGAGAAGAAATTTCGCGGCTGGTACGCCCACCCTGCCCCTCTACTTGTCCGACTTTGTTATTTTGGGAGGGGGAGATAACAGTTCGGGTGACGCTCAGGGCAGCGCCGAGTTCTACCTTCCGCCGCCATGAATTTTGCCTTTTAATCTTCGCCATGCTGGCCGAATTCCGGAAATCAATCGGGGGCGTGCTTGCTTGTCTGATGCCAACCTGTCCCTCCTTCCAAGAAACAGGTTTTAGGAGTTCGGCAGTAGTTTAGGTTGCGCTCGGGTTGCCCCCCTCGTAGGTGGTTGATGGTGGAAGGAGCGAAGACAGGGTGCGAAATAGGGGAAACACTCTTGCAAACGGGATCACGCCGTGGGCGCGTGTCACTATGATGCTGTCGCAAGACCCAGTGGACCACGCTCCTAATCGGGCTCTAATGGCACCAAGGGTCGAACGGTCTCGGTCTTCAGCTCCTTCTACCATCCACTTCCTATATACCAGCTCTGTTTCTGATCGGATGCGCCGTGCCAGCAGCGCGTAACCCGCTCCTAAAAATACTTCAACATCATCAGACGCTGTGGAAATCCGGGGTCCAAAATACTGCGCGTTTTGTACGGTCTGCGCCCGATCATTGGCCTGCCGGAAGATGCTCTGCTTTCCAGATTTGGAGGTTCAGTCAGCGGAAGAGCGACCTCCACGAGGAAGATTTTAGAACAGCACCAAGCTGGATGAAGGTAGTTGGGGAACTGTTCGATTTCTGAAGCGCGGGACGAAGAGTCTACAATCGTATGGCGCGGTCACGCCTACGAAAAGAGATCGCGCGCCACGCCATGGCGATTCCTTGTGCGGTTGGCATGATTGTGCGTTTGCTGCGCTCGGCGCCATCGCGTGGACCGTATGTTGGGTCAGCTCTTGGTCGAGGAGGGCGCGGCAAGTTCGATCGCTTTCGCATCCTCAGCCCCAAAGCGCTGCTATCGCCGTCGCAAGTCGGTGCTGTCGGGCCTGCTCTTCCCATTCCAGGTGGTTTACAGTCATTGGTCGTTTGACACTAGCTCGGCTTTGGCGTAATTTAGTCTATATTTATCCTGCTTTTCTGATTCTTACCTAACCAAGGACTTGTCGAGCATAAGTGGGCGTGGTTGCCAGGTTATTCCTCTTGCGACCGCGGCAAAGTGTCTGCCCAAACTTCACACCGCGTCTCTGCTCCGCTTATTTCCACCCAGCATTTCTTTACGCCCATGCTGAATAGACGAACAAACGCTACATTTACTTCAGAGACATAACACTAGGAACACCCTTTAGGAATAGCTCAGGATGCCCTCCAGCATTATTTTTTGCTCTTCGGCAGTACTCCGACGCCCGCTAATCCAAATGTCTGCGGACTGTTGCTCGCGTTGTCGTTCACTGTCCCCGACGTGGATTGCGCGCCTGCCGCTGTTGGTGCGAAGCCGACTACGAGCGCGCACTTCTGCTTGGGCCCCAGTGCTCCAGTGCACGAGCTACTGTTGACGAAGAATTCGGTGCCTGAGGGCAGATTCGGAGTCTGCAGCGTTATGGTCTCGCCGCCCTTCTTCGCTGCGGTGTTTGTCAGGGTAATTGTTTTCTGCTTTGTGGCGCCAACCTTTACGGTGCCGAAATTCACCGCTCCCGGAGAAACACTCAGCGAGGCCGACACTTTGGGAGTCGGGGTGGCAGTGGGCGTAGGTGTTGAAGTGGGCGTCGGGGTCGCGGTTGCAGTTGGAGTCGCCGTAGGTGTCGGCGTAGGGCCTCCGCCCGCTCCAGCGATGTACGCACTGACGAAATTCGCGATATCTACCGTACCCCAGCCCGTGCATTGATCGTAACCCGCCACGGCATCGAATCCCTGGACGCCGTTGAAGTTGTTGTTGCCACTAGTCACGTCGTGGAAGCCGGCGGCGGTCTGTCCCGCACTCGCGATCTTGTAGACCGTAGGGTTTATTGAGCCGACTTTGCCCCCCGATTTCTGGATTAGAAGATCAGCTATTCCGGCCCACATCGGCGTCGAGATGCTGGTCCCGCCGATGACGCCGAGCACCGCGCCACCACTGCCATTGTCGTCATAGTAGAAGGAGCCGGGAAAATTCGGGCTCGCGAGCAGTGCGACATCGGGCTGATCTCGCTGCCCGTCATTCGGTGTCACTCCGATCTGGAATGATGGTTTTGTGAATATGGTGCTCTTTCCTCCTCCGGTTGCGCCGCCGCTTGGGATTCCATCATTCGGATCGTCCCACACCCGCTCTGTAGTGTAGGCGGTGATAGTTCCGTTGGGACCGTTGAAAGCCGAAGCGTTGAACGAGGTCCCCCCGACTGAAATGACCAAAGGGATCGACGCGGTTTCATCTACGTTCGGCGAGGTGCCTGGAGCGCACGAATTCGTACTCGCGTCAAATACGTCGCCTGCCACACCCTGGTCTCCTGCAGCCCAGAGAATTGCCTGCCCTTGAGCCTGCGCTTGTTGAACGATGTTGTTGATGGTTTGCGTGTATTCGGCGGAGGGAGTGGCGGCGCTGGGGCAGAAGAAAATGCTGCTGCTGATTACCGGACAAGAACCGTCTGTCACTGCAGCGTGAAGTGCGTCAACCGACGGAAAGGGGTCCGTATTGTCGTCGAGGAAATATTTGATGGCCGCATTTGGAGCAACGGCGTGCGACCATTCCAGATCCAGGAGCGCTTCAGTCTCGGCCTTACTGAAACCTGGATTCGAACCATTCGCGAGAACGGTTGTTATTGATCCGCTATTGTCCGGCAGCCCGAACTGGCTGTTAAATTGCGCAATCGGCCCGGTCCGAAAATCTGAAAATCCTAAAATCGCAATACAGCTCGTGCCGGTAATTCCCTGATTCTGCAGCGGGGTTTCATCGTAGAAGGTGTAGAAGTCCGATGGTCCAAGGTTAGGACCGACACCGCCGACCAGGACGTCAGGCTCAGCCAGGGCTAGCTTCAGCGGAGCTGAAGTGGCGTTAGAGGTTGGACCTGGGCTTTTGTCACCGGGCTGCGAGAACTTGGTCTGCGGGCCAGGACCGACGGTTGCGCCGGGTAATCGAGGCGCATTCTGGCTCCTCCACCCCGCGGCCTGCATGTTGCTCATTCCAGTGATTTTGTCGATGACGCTGGAATATTCCGCGGGAATCTCAGGGTCACTAACGATGCTGAATCTCGAACCATCTGCAGTGAACTTCATGACGCGCGTGTTGAATGCGCGTCCGATCGTCAGGACGCTACCGTTGAAGTCGATTACACCCTCCGCCGGCGAGCCGCCCGTCACCTGGAATCCGTCGTTGGTAAGCCAGCGCGACACTTTGTCGAAATCCTCCCGCGTCACGCCGAATCGCTCGGCGTACTCCTGCGGTGTCAGCCACTGGTGGTATTGCGGCGACTTGGGATCCTGCTGGGCCGCCAGGAGCGCGTTGAGCTTCGCCTGGTCTCGTGGTTTGAACCAGACTTTTAGCGGCAGAGTCTGGTTCGCGGGCGCATCGCCGAAGGTAGGCAGCTTCAGCGCCTCGGGCGATACGGTGCCGCTTAGCTGAAAACTCTGCGCCGATGCCGCTGGCAAATTCATGGTTACGCCCAAGCTCGCAATCACGGCACACATCAGGTAGCGGTTGATTTTCATCCAGTTCTCCTTACGAATACCTGTGTGTGGCGAATTGTTGATTTTGCTTGAAAATCAAC
>JBKQNE010000065.1:0-3191 GCA_052146355.1 Binataceae bacterium (SeqCode)
CACTGGCAAAACCACTCTCGCGAAAATTATCGCGAGCATGACCAAAGCCGAGTTCATCGAATTCTCCGCCATCCTCGCCGGAATCAAGGAAATCAAGCAGGTCATGGTACGCCGAACGCGCCCGCCAGTACGGCACTCGCACCATCGTCTTCATCGACGAGATTCATCGCTTCAATAAAGCGCAGCAGGATGCCTTCCTGCCGCACGTGGAGAAAGGCAATATCCGCCTCATCGGCGCCACTACGGAGAATCCCTCATTCGAAATCAATGGCGCCTTGCTCTCGCGCACCCGCGTCTACGTATTGCAGCCCCTCACCGAAGATCAGATCGTGAAACTTCTAAGGCGCGCCCTCACCGATGAAGAACGCGGCCTAGGCGCCATGAAGATAAAAGCCTCCGACGACGTCCTCAGGAAAATCGCCAGCTACACCAGCGGCGACGCCCGTAGCGCCTACAACGTCCTCGAAGTGGCCGCCGGCCTCGCGCAGCAGTCCGGAACTCCGCCCCCGGAAATCACCGACGACATCATTCGCGACGCCCTGCAGAAGCGCACTCTGCTCTACGACAAAGCCGGCGAAGAGCATTACAACCTGATCTCCGCTCTGCACAAATCCGTGCGCAACAGCGACCCAGACGCGGCCCTGTACTGGCTCGCCCGTATGATCGAGGCCGGGGAAGATCCGCTCTACGTCGCCCGCCGCGTCGTCCGCATGGCGGTGGAAGATATCGGCCTCGCCGATCCCAACGCCCTTTCCCTCTGCATGGCCGCGCGCGATGCCGTCGATTTCATCGGCATGCCCGAAGGCAATCTCGCTCTCGCGCAAGCCGTCGTCTATCTGTCTGTCGCGCCCAAGTCGAATGCGCTCTACACCGCCTATAGCGACGTGCAGCACGATATCGAACAAACCGCCGCCGAGCCCGTCCCGCTGCACTTGCGCAACGCGCCCACCAGCCTCATGAAAGGCCTCGGCTACGGCAAGAATTATCAATACGCGCACGATGTCGAAGGCAAAGTCGCGAACATGCCCTGCCTCCCCGAGAATCTGCGCGATCGGACGTACTATCACCCCACCAGCGAAGGCATCGAAAAACGCATCCGCGACCGCATGGACGAGATCAAGCGCCTGCGACAGCAAGGGCCTCCAGGCACTCGCCCTCGCCAAAACACAGAGTCCTAGCGCTACCTCCACGCATCCAATTTTTGAGTGATTTTATAGGTTGCCATGAAGCTGTCTCTGTAAATCGGAAGGCCGGCTTCAGGCTCGTTTGGTAGGTTGCCTTAAGGCTGGGCTGGTTTCATAAATTGTCCGAAAGCTCGTTTCATAAACCTCTCGCAAGGGTGGCTTCATAAGTTGTTTTGGGAAGGGCACGGCTTCAGCCGTGCCGATCAGGACCTCTAGAAGTGGGGCTTTAGCCCCTGAGGTCGCATTTGTAGTCACTCTTTAAGGGAACCCGCAATGGCCACCAGTCCTGCGAATATCTTCGACGAATTCCCCTCCACTCGGCCTCCGGTCGACACCCAGGTGGAAAGCCTGCAGAAACTGCAGAAGGCTGCCCAGAAGATCAGTTCAATTCTTGATCTCGATCAGCTCATCGAAAACATCGTGACCGAGGTCTCTCATTCCTTCGGTCTTCTCGAGAGCAGCGTGTATTTGCATGACGAGGCTCGCGGAGAGATGGTGATGGGCGGCGTCCACGGCTGCTCCCTCCACCAGAAGGGCTTTCGACTAAAGATTGGCAAGGAAGGCATGGTCGGCTACGTCGCCTCCACCGGACAGATGCGCTACGCCCCCGACGTTCACAAGGACGAGTACTATCTCGCCTGCGAGCAGTCAACCCATTCCGAGGTGGCGATTCCGCTGCTTGTCGGCCAGCGCCTTGTCGGAGTCTTCACCGCGTCTCACCCCGATCTGGATGCCTTTCCCCGCCAGCAGATCCGGCTTCTGCAAGCCCTCTGCGGACACATCGCCGTAGCCATCGATAACGCGGACCGTTTCCGGTCCGAGCGTGCCGAGCGCGAAGCCATGAATCGCGAAGCCGAAGAAGCTCGCGCCATTCAGCAGGCTCTCTTGCCCAAGGCATCTCCTTATATCCCCGGCTTTGCCGTCTCCGGCCTCAGCATCTCCGCCCGCGCTATCGGCGGAGATTGGTACGACTTCATTCCATTTCCCGATGGCCGCTGGGGACTGGTTCTCGCCGATGTTTCCGGAAAAGGCACCGCCGCCGCTCTGCTCATGTCGGCGACGCGCGGAATGCTCCGCTCTCTGGCCGAAGCCTGCTCCACTCCTGCCGAAGTTCTCGATAAACTGAACGGCCTGTTGGTGGAGGACTTTCCCGCCGGAAAATTTGTCACCCTCGTCTACGCCGTCCTTGATCCGGCAGCCCGCAGCATCACATTCGCCAGCGCCGGACATCTGCGTCCGCTTTTGGTCGACGACAGCGGACCCCGATTCCTCGATACCGAGCGCGGGCTTCCGTTGGGCCTCAGTTGCGGTGACTATTCGCAAAGCACCGTGGCTCTATCCAAGGGCTCGCGCCTCGTCTTATACAGCGATGGCATCAGCGAGGCTTCAAACCGAGAAGACGAAGAGTACGGATTGGACCGCCTCGCGCAGCACGTTTCCAGCCCTGGCGCTTCTGCAATCACGGTCCTCGACGACGTTCGCTCCTTCGCCAACGGCGTTCCCCTGCGAGACGACGCTAGCGTGGTGTTCGTTCAGGTCGCCTCCTAAGCGCCCTCTCGTAAAGTATTCGGGAAGGGCACGGCTTCAGCCGTGCCATTGAGCCGATATAAAAACTGGGCTTTAGCCCGTGAGGTCTCCGCCGCGCCGCGCTGGCCGCAAAGTCACAACAATGATCACACTCGCCAGCCCCAACACCGCAAGGATGAATATGCTTCCCTCCGGCCCGGTTGCTCCTCCACTCAGAATGGGCTTCCCGACCGAATGTGTCGCCAGCAGATGATGCTGGATTACGAGCCCGCTGTCAGCAACCCCGTAGAGAAACGATTGGCTCCAGTCCCATGCTGCATGAAAACCAATCGCCCACCACAGCGAACCGGTCCGCCACAAGCTGAAGCAGAAGACCATGGCGGCCAGCCCCGCCGAAAGCAATCCAATCGGAGACTCGCCCGGGTTTGACCAATGACCCAGGCAAAACAGAAACGACACGAGAATGGCCGCGCTCCAGAA
>JBKQNE010000066.1:0-26874 GCA_052146355.1 Binataceae bacterium (SeqCode)
GGCCGGCCGCTGCCCGGCCGCTCGGAGGATTGATCCCGCCGACAACTTTGGGAATCTGCGCCAGGCCGTATTGCTTGTTGCCGGGGTCCTCGCGCTCGGGCGAAAAGGCGAGATAGAAATCGGTGGCGATGTTTTCGGCGGCCGCGCCGCGGGCGATGGGGCACTTCAGGCCGGTCTTCTCGAGGATCGGCAGAACCAGCTCTTCGGTGGTGCCGGGGTACGTGGTGCTTTCGAGAACGATCAGCTGATTCCGTTGCAGGTTCGGCGCAATAGCCTTCGCCGTATCGACGACGTACGTCAGGTCGGGCTCGCGGCGTTCATCAAGCGGGGTCGGCACACAGATCAGCACCGCGTCCATCTCTTTCAGCCGCGAGAAATCCGTCGTTGCGTCGAAACGCTTTCCTTGGACGTGCTCGCGAATCCTGTCTCCCGAAATGTGCTGGATGTAAGACTGGCCGGCGTTCAGCTTGTCGACCTTGGACTTGTCGAGGTCGAATCCCGTAACCTTGTGACCCACGTCCGCGAAGCGCAGCGCGAGCGGCAATCCAACGTAGCCGCACCCTATGATTCCGATGCGTACATCCTTCCCTGCGAAGAATTCCGGCTTCCGGTCCGTGCTCATCTTCGGCTTCTCTCACCCAGCTTGTTTGGATTGACTGCGATGCTTCCGATTGCTCCAGGCCAGATTTGTCCGCCCGGATCCGCTTCGAACCGAGGGCCATATCCGCGAAGCCAAAGAATAGCAGGAACCCCGAGGTCCAAGGAAGACGCGTCGCGCGAGTGTTTCCAATTCCAATGTCGCATTCGCCTCGCCTGGTGACCACGGCCGAAGCCTCGTTCCCGAAATCGGCCGCGGCCATCGCAAAGTTTCGGCAACCTCGTTTGGTTACATATAAATGCTATGCTTTGATTAGCCTGTGAACTCAATGGCAACCCACGCTATTTACTTCGCCTGCGGGCAATCAGGACCAGATAAAATCTCTTTTGAGGCGACAATTGATGTCGACGGCGGCGACGATTGCTCTCGGATCGAACGCGAAAAGGCATATCAGTTTCGTAGCTTTTATCGTGGTTTCCAGTTTTGCCTTTTACAAGATACTGAGCGCGTTGGTTACATATTCCTTAAACAACGCATCCAGCTCCCACATCGTCCTCATTCCTCTGGTCGCTTTCTTCCTGCTCTACGTAGAAAGACAGCACATATTTTCAACCACCAAGACGAACATAGGTTCAGGCATCGGCCTGATGCTTGCCGGAGTCATCCTCCATTGGGTGGCGAGTCGGCCTCCGTTTCCACAAGATGGAAATTGGCCGCTATCCCTCGGAGCATTCTCGGTGGTTCTGGTTTGGATCGGCGGATTTGTACTCTGTTATGGGCTCGCCGCGTTTCGAGCGGGGGCGTTTCCGCTGTTGTTCCTCTTGTTGATGATTCCCTTCCCGGATGTCGTTTTGGACCGGGTCATTCATGCGCTGCAGACCGGTTCGACCGAAATCGCGTATCTTTTTTTCCAAGCGGTCGGAGTTCCTGTTGTGCGGCAAGGGTTCGTGCTTGCCGTACCAGGCGTCACGATTGAAGTGGCGCAAGAATGCAGCAGCATTCGTTCCAGCATGGCACTCTTCATTACCTGCCTTCTCGCTGCTCACTTGTACCTTCGCACGGGCTGGAAAATGCTCTTGTTTGTGCTCTTGAGCCTTCCTGTGTCGGTCGTCAAGAACGGGATCCGAATTGCCACCCTGACGTTGCTCAGCATTTATGTGGACCCCGGCTTCTTGACTGGGAGGCTTCACCATGAGGGAGGGTTTGTCTTTTTCCTCCTGGCACTCCTGATTCTCTGTCCGGTGTTTTTGTGGTTGGAGAAGTCAGACAAGCCGCACGGGTCCGTGAATTCCGCCATAGATGCACAGAGGAACAAGCCATTGGTAAGCGTCGACGCGGCGGGCAAGACGCGATCGAATTGATCGCCGGGAGTCTAGCTATCGATCGGGCAAATGTTGTTATCATCGGCGGAGGGATCGTGGGGTGCGCGATCGCGCATGCGCTTTCGTCGCGCTGGGACGATGTGTTCGTGCTCGAGGCGCTGCCGAAGGTCGGCATGCTTACGAGTACGCGCAACAGTGGGGTGATTCATTCCGGCATCTACTATCCTCCCGGCTCGCTCAAGGCGCGGCACTGCGTCCGCGGAAATCAACTGGTGTACGAATTCTGCGCGGCGCACGGCGTTCCCCACCACAGAATAGGCAAGATCGTGGTGGCTTCGTCTCAGGAGGAAGCTAAAGAGCTTACCGCGTTGATGGAAAACGGCAGGGCGAATGGCGTCGAAGGACTTCGCATCATCGATCGCGCCGCCATCCGCGCCCGCGAGCCTCATGTCGAGGGCTTCGCCGCGTTGGAAGTTCCCTCGACTGGAATCCTCTCGAGCGAGGACTTCGTAAAGACGTACGCGCGCCTTGCAACGGCCAGCGGCGCCCACATTCTGAACCACGCAAAGGTCGAGCGGCTGGAAGCGTTTCCTGACGCGATCCGCGTGACGAGCGCCGCCGGGGAAATCGAGACGCGCTGCCTCATCAATAGCGCCGGCCTCTTTGCCGATGAAGTCGCTGCGATGCTCGGATCGAGCATGGCTCGGCACAAGATTTATCCGGTTCGAGGCGAATACTGCGAACTGGTGCGCTCGAAACAGGACTGGGTGCGCGGGCTTGTCTATCCGCTGCCGCACGCCCAAGGGCTAAGCCTCGGCACGCACCTCACGAAAACATTGTGGGGCAACGTGTTGGTGGGCCCGACGGCGCGATACATCGAAGACAAGAACGATTACGAAAGTGATCGCGAGCCGGTAGAAGATTTCGCCAAGAGCGCCAAACTCCTCTTGCCCAACATCGAACCTTCTGACTTCGTTCCCGCCTATTCGGGGATACGGCCCAAGCTAATTCCGCCGTCATCGCCCTCGGTGCATGCGCACGGAAAGGGAATGGCCGATTTCATCATCGAGGCCGATCCTGAATTTCCGCGGGTCGTGCAGCTGATGGGAATCGAGTCGCCCGGGCTTACCTCCGCTCCCGCGATAGCGGAGCACGTCGCCGGGCTGGTCGCGGCCATCCTCGCCTGACCTGACCTGGGGCTGAGAGCCCATGCTTCCACCGCGCGTCCTGCGTTTCGGATTGCCTCAACCCTTTCCGTCTGCCATTTTGGGGAGCGAGCACGCCCGTTACTGTGTCGATTAGAAGTGGTCTCTGTTGTTTGTTTGCAGCGAGTTACTGACGTTTCTAATCGCCGCAGTGTCGATTAGAAATGCAGCCAGCGAGCGGGTAGAGCAGACCCCTCTCTTCGTTCCGCGCCCGCAAGAAGCTCCCTTCCTTCGTGAGGGCAAGCGGGAAAGACAAGAGCGCGCGAAACCCCATCGGGATCACAGCCGGTTGTGCGGCGGCGTCAAGAACCTGGCTGTTCTTGAGCACGAGCAGCCGCCTCGGAATCGCACTTGGTGGATTTTAGGTTGTCAAAGAGCGTTCGGCCCCCGTCGGGAGGGCGGACGACTTCCGCCGTCGTAATGACATTGGCAGATTGCGGCGCGCGATTCCAACTGGCCTTGAGTTCAGATTAAGTTCAGGGCTGCGGACCTGACCGTCACGCAAACAGCAGCGCCTAAAGAAGGGGTTCGCCAGTGTTGCGAGCGATGATGGCGCGCGTTTCGTCGCGCAAGCGAACGACTTCACGCCAATCGCCGCCGAGGTTTGAAGTTGGTTTTACGAGCGGGCCGAACGTGACCGTAACCTTGCCGGGCTTGGGCAGGTGCGTCTCGTCGCGCAGAATCCGGCGCGCGCCGCGAATCGCGACCGGGCAGATCGGGCGCCGCGTGATCGCGGCTGCTTTGAACGCGCCAAGATGAAATGGCCTGATCCCGACGGACGGAGTAAAGGTGCCTTCGGGATAGATCGCGACCGATTCTCCACGCAGCAGGGCTGCGTCCACTTCGTTCGCCAGCTTGATGCGCTCTTCGGGATCGCTCCGATCGAAAGCGAACTGTCCCGTCCGTCGTACGATCAAACCGATGAAGGGCATTTTCAGCGTTTCGCCCTTCGCCGCAAACCGAACGCCGGCCGGCAGCAGCGCTAGCGAGACGAGGACGTCCACATAGCTCGAATGATTCGGCGCGAAGATGCAAGCGCCGGCGCTAGCCGCTTCCTCAAACACTTCCCTCCCCTCGACCCGCACCGGAATCCCCGCAATGTAGAGGATGAGCCGCGCGCCAAGACGAGCCAGCCGGGCCGCGCGCATGCGGTTGGGCGTGAGTGCAATCGCAAGCCACAGAATGAACAGGCCAAGGCCGAAAGTCGCCAGGACGTAGGCGGCGTACAGAAGCTCCATCGCTTTTGTCGCGCCATGCTTGACCAGCGTCCACGCTCGCGGTGCGGCGCCGCGCGCTCCCAGCTTCGCGATCTGCATCCAGGGCGGCGCGGCCTTCTTCCCCAATTTCCCTTCGATGAATAGCGCCCTCGTTTCGCTGCGGCGCAATTTCCCGCTCGAAGTTTTCGGGATCGAATGCGGCGGCAGCAGTTCCACGACATCTGGCGGCGCGCCCATCGCCTGATCCACTTCGCGCGTGATTTCCGCGACGATTCGCATGGCGTCCGTCATGCTGCGAACTTCCGCCGCGACGACAAGCCGCTCCGTCCCCGTGCGGGCGTCGGGCGCGCCGAAGGCGGCCACGCATCCCGTGCGCACGCCGGGCACACGTCCGGCAATCTCCTCGACTTCCTGCGGATAGAGATTGCGCCCCGCCTTGATGATGACGTCTTTCGCGCGGCCCGTGATGAAGATCTCGCCATCCGCCAGATAGGCGCGGTCGCCCGAATCAAGCCATCCTTCCCCGCGCATCACCGCGGATGTGGCCTCCGCATTCCGGTAGTAACCGCTCGTGGCAGAGGGGCTGCGGAACCAGAGCCGCCCTTCGGCTCGCTCGCCTGCATCGCGCCCTTCTTCCGTGATCACGCGCACTTCGATATTCGGGAGCGGCCTGCCGGCGCCTACGAATTCAAGCGCTGCTACGTCGCCGGATGCGGCCGGGATGGCCTGTCCCTCCGTCTCGAAAACCGCGCGCTCGATTCGATCGACGGTGTGCCCGAATCCCATTCGGGGAGCGGATACGGCGAGCGATGCCTCCGCGAGCCCATATACTGGAAGAAAGGCCTCGCGACGGAAACCGTAAGGAGCGAAGCGCGCGGCAAATCGATCGAGCGTGCCTGGCTGGACCGGCTCGGCGCCATTCAGCGCGCCGCGCCACGAACTGAGGTCGAGCCCTTCGAGATCTTTATCGGCAATCTTTCGCGCGCACAATTCGTAGGCAAAATTCGGCGCGGGGCTCACGGTGCCGCGATGACGATGAATCGCGCGCAGCCAGCGTTCCGGCCGGCTGAGAAATGCAAGCGGCGACATGATCACGACGGGATTGCCTGAGAAAAGCGTGACGAACCAGGCGCCGATCAATCCCATATCGTGATACAGCGGCAACCAGCTGACGGCTACGTCGTCGGGCACGATTCCGAGCCCCTCGACAATCGACCGGATATTCGCGAGCAGGTTCGCGTGTGTGAGCGTGACGCCCTTGGGATCGCCGGTCGATCCGGACGTGTATTGCAGGAATGCGATATCTTCGCCGCGCGCCTGATGCGAAAAATATTCGACGGGCCGCCAGCCGTTCGAGCGCGGGCCGTCGTGCGCAGGCTCCACTGCAAACCGCTGCGCGTTCAAGACTCCCTTGAGCGTGGGGACGCGCGGCTGCAAGAGCCGCGCCAAACCCTCGGCCTGGCGGAACGTGAACAGAAATCGCGACTCGGCATTGCGAAGGATATTGGCTTGCCGCGAGGCATATTCGCCGATGCGATCGGCGCGCAGCGGAGGATAGATCGGCACGGGAATGCCGCCCGCCAGCAGGATTCCGGCAAACGTAAAAAAGAATTCAGCGCATGTGGGGAGCATGATCGCGACCGTCTGCCCCGGCTCGAGGCCGCGGCGGCGCAGTTCATCGGCGACCAGCGAAGCGCGCTCGTAGAGCTCGCCGAACGTGATCGGGCGCAGGTGATCGTCTTCTTCGTAGAGCTGGATGTGCGCGCGGGCAGGTTCGCCGAGTCCGCGCAGGCGCAAAACTTCGGTCAGCGTTTCAGCGGCGCGGATCCGGCGCTCGAGATCGGCTAGAAATTCAGGATCAGCCGCCTGGGAAATTGCAGTGAGGGGAAGTGCGGCGTATTCCTTAGTACTCGCGCGAGGCGTTTTCGCCGCGGATTCTCCACCCAGCTCCGCATGCAGGAGGGCGTCGATCAGATCTTGCACGGTTTCGGCGTCGGCGACTACGCGGTCGGGCAGGCGCACGCCGCAAGCGTCGCCAAGGCGCAGCATCAATTCGACGCGCTCGAGGCTGCCAAGACCGAGCTCGCGCTCGAGGTGCGCGGCTGGTCCGCGTGCCGCCAACTCCTCGATCCCGCGCGGCGAGCCGAGCTCACCCAGGATTTGGCGCACGACCACGAGAGTTTGCGCGGAAACCGCAGCCGTGCGATCGAGTTTTGTTCCCGTAGCGCTCATTAGACCATCGCCGCTCCGGACGCTGCCGGATCGAACGCGCGGAAGGGGCCGAAGAGGGATCGAAAAACGAACTGTGCGCAACGGCTGCCGAATCTACTCCCCGAGGGTCAGCCTATCACTCGGGCTCACGGCATTCAAATCGTTTGGGCTGCACACGACCGGGTAACGAAAGAGGCTTTTCGGTGAGCGTCAACCTATAAGCGCGCGAAGCTTGGCGCGCACTTCTGTCAGTTCCGCCGCCGATATCGTCCCTTTGCGTCTGGCGCGTCTCTTCCGCCAATCGAGGCTCTTGATCTGGTCCGCCAGGACGGCACTCGGACTCGGGCCAGAAACAAGCACCTCGAAGGGATAGTTCTTGATTCGAGTGGTCATCGGGCAACAAAGCATCAGGCTCGTCTTCGCGTTGTAGGTAGCAGGGCTCAGCACGACGGCCGGCCGGTGCCCGGCTTGTTCGTGTCCCGCCTGCGGATCGAAACTGATCCACACGATGTCGCCGGCATCGGGGACGTAGGTGGATCGCGCCACTACCAGACCTCCTTGCCTACGGGGCGCCCGACATCGATTTCGTCGTGAAGATTTTCGGGGGTGATCGCCGTCACGAGCTCGTCGAGATCGTATTCCTTCCGCCGTTCCGGCTCGATGATGATCCGGCCGGATTCCTCGCGTACGTCCACAGGATCATCCAGATCCAGACGCGCCGCCTCCATGACGGCGGCGGGAATGCGCACCGAAGCGCTGTTTCCCCATTTCTTGACCACGGTCCTCATAATATCGGCTCGCTTCCTTGTATCGACCTTGTATCTACATTATGCGGCCGGCAGCAGGCCTGCGTCAACGAGCGCGCCGTTTGGTTGCTCCGTGGGGGAACGAAGAAGGCGTTTCGGCGAACCCAGCTATTAGCGCGCGAAGTTGGCGCGCACTTCTGTCGGCTTCGGCGCGAAGTCGCCGGTCTTCCAGTCGCCCAGCACGTACAGCAATCGGTTTCCCCGGGGACAAGGCAGAAGACCGGTTCGGGAACTGCAATGTGGGCGAGGCGTTCAGCGGTTTGCTAGCGTGGCGATCGTCCCGAGGCCAAGCAGACGATGGTCGGCAGTCACCAGGGTTAGGCCGAGCACATCCGCCGTGGCAGCCAAAAAACGATCGGCTGGGTCCTGGTGCGGGAGCGGCAATTCGTGGGCCGCCACGACGATTTCGTGGGTTAGCGGAGCTTCGTGCATGTGCATCGTTGCCTTTGTGATCCAATCCCGAGCATTGCCGCGCAACTGTATTCGACCCTTGGAATGGAGCAAGAGCACTTCCCACGTGTTCACCGGAGAGAGCCAGAGCTCGTTGGCTGGGTCTTTCAACTCGCGATGTACGCGCGGGGAGAGTTGCTTCGGCTCCGCCAAGCTCCAAATCCAGATGTGCGTATCGAGCAGGAGTTTCAATTCTTCAGTGCCTCGATGGTCTCAGTATCGATGACCGGAGAGACGATATCGCCGGTGATTTCGACGCTGTCCGACATGGAACCTATCCAGCTTCTTTCTTCCGTTTCCGAAGACGCGGGAATGACGTCGGCTATCGCTTTGCCGCGTCGGGTCACTCGAAGCGGAGTCCTTGTCTTACTCACTTGTTCCAGCAAAGAAAGGCACTTTGCCTTGAACTCGGAAATGGCAACCTCCTGGATCGAATTCTTGCGCTTACCGGGCATCGCATCCTCCGCTGACCATTAGAATATACCATAGTCATCTATAATAGTCATGTCTCCGCTGAGATCGCGAGCATTCTGCGTGTTATCCAGGTGACGCGGGACACAGCCGAATTTGACCCGGGCGTGCTCGGGGATTATACTTTGAGCCATCTACGATGTTTGCTGCTTTCCATTAGCGCTCTCTCTTCCGCTCCTGGTGGAGCGCCGCCGAACGGTATCTTTCCACTTTGACCAACTTTGATTTTCCCGACTTTGCGATTTCGGGTGCATGACGATGGCAAATTTGACGCTTTTTGAAAAGCTCGATCAGATCGAATCGCGCTACGAACAAATGACGCGCGAACTCTCTTCGCCCGAGGTGCACGACGACTCGGCGCGCTACCAGAAGCTCGCGAAGACTCATTCCGAGCTGGGCGAGATCGTGGCGAAGTATCGCGAGTGGAAAGACATCGAGAAAGGTCTACAGGGCGCGAAGCAGCTCGCCGCCGAATCGGATGATGCCGAGATGCGCCAGATGGCGCACGAGGAGTTGCGCGATCTCGAAGCTCGCCGCGAAGTCGCCGAGCGCGAATTGAAACTGCTGCTCGTGCCGAAAGATCCGAACGACGAAAAGAACGTGATCGTCGAAATCCGCGCCGGGACGGGCGGCGACGAGGCTTCACTCTTTGCCGGCGAACTTTTCCGGATGTACTCGCGATACGCCGAATCGCAGGGCTGGAAGGTCGAGGTCCTCGAAAGCTCGCCGTCGTCGGTCGGCGGGCTGAAGGAAGTTGTGGCGGCGATTCAGGGCCGCAAGGTGTATTCGAAGCTCAAATACGAGAGCGGCGTGCACCGCGTGCAGCGCGTGCCGGCGACCGAGCAGCAGGGGCGCATCCATACTTCAGCGGCGACGGTCGCCGTGCTGCCCGAAGCGGACGACATCGACATCAAGATCGAAGCGAAGGATCTACGCATCGATACGTTTTGCTCGTCAGGCCCCGGCGGGCAATCCGTGAACACGACGTATTCAGCGGTGCGCATCACGCACATTCCGAGCGGGCTCGTCGTTTCGCAGCAGGACGAAAAATCGCAGATTAAGAATCGCGCAAAGGCCATGAGGGTGCTGCGCGCGCGGCTTTACGAGCTGGAGCAGTCGAAACAGCACGAGGCGATCGCCGCCGAACGCCGCGGGCAGATCAAGACGGGCGACCGCTCCGAGAAAATTCGCACGTACAATTTCCCGCAGAATCGCGTGACCGACCATCGCATCAACTTCACGCTCCATCAGCTCACCGAGGTGATGGACGGGAAGCTCGGCCCGCTCGTCGACGCGCTCGTGACGCATTTCGAATCCGAGCGGCTGAAGCAGGAGCTGGTGGAGGCGTAAGGGCTTTGTCTCACACAGAGCAACGAGCGCTACCCCTCGACGTGCGGTCGATCTTCAGAGAAGGTATCGCGCGGCTTCGCGCGGCTCGCGTTTCAGCGGATACGCTTGCCGCGGAGGTTCTGCTTCTGTTTTCGCTGGGCCGCGACCGATCGTGGCTCTACTCGCATGCCGACGAGCAGCTCGATCCTTATTGGGTCGCGAACTACTTCACGCTGATCGCTCGCCGTGTTGCGGGCGAGCCCACTCAACACCTCACGGGCAAGCAGGAATTTTGGGGGCTCGAATTCGAGGTTACGCCAGCGGTGCTGATCCCGCGGCCGGAGACCGAGCATGTGGTGGAGGTGGCGCTTGAGCGGCTGGGCGCGGCGGGCATCCAGATCGACATGAAGACGGGCGCTCCTAGTCCGCGGCTGCGGATTGCGGACGTGGGAACGGGATCGGGATGCATCGCGATAGCGCTGGCGCACGAATTGCCGCACGCGGAGATTTTTGCGACGGATATTTCGGTGGCGGCGTTGCATGTGGCGCGCGGCAACGGCGCGCGGCACCACGTGGACGACCGCGTCCATTTTGTCGAGACCGACTTGCTTCAAGGTACTTTCCTCTCTCCGCTCGCCACTGCCCGTTCGCCACAGCTCTTCGATTTGATTGTGAGCAACCCGCCGTACGTCGGGCGCGACGATGCGGCATCGCTCGAGCGCGAAGTGCGCGAACACGAGCCCGAGACTGCGCTCTTCGGCGGGCCGACGGGTATCGAAATTTATGCTCGGCTGATCGAGCAGGCAGGCGCGCTGCTGCGGCCGGGCGGGAACCTTGTGCTTGAGCTTGGCTATGGCGCGGCGGAGGCGGTGCGCGCGATTTTCGGCGCCGACGCCGGCTGGGCGAATATCTGCGTCACGAACGATCTGGCGGGGATTCCGCGCGTTCTCGCTGCCGAGCGCGTCTGATTCGCTACCCTGCCCGCGCATGCTGTCTCAGCGAAGAGCCCGCATAACCTCGTTCTTGCAATCCCGCGCCCTTCTGCTAGCGTAATCTCGAAGAGCGCCATGCCGAATCTGGCTCACTTTCGCGCCAAGCACGATGCGCTTCCCCTCGCAGCATCCACGCCCGATACTGCCGCGTCGATCCTTCACGTGGATATGGACGCGTTTTTCGTCTCGGTCGAGCTGCTGGCGCGGCCGGATCTGAAGGGACTGGCCGTTGTGGTCGGCGGGCAGCGCGACCAGCGCGGGGTTGTCACGTCTGCGAGCTACGAAGCACGCCATTTCGGCGTCCACTCGGCAATGCCTCTGCGAACTGCGGCGAAACTTTGCCCCCACGCTGTTTTCCTGGATGGCCATCACGAACTGTACGGGCAGTGGAGTGACCGCGTTGCTGGCATCCTCGCGAAATATTCGCCGATCGTTGAAATGGCGTCGATCGATGAAGCGTACATCAATCTCACCGGGACTGAGCGGCTGCACGGACCTGCTTTTGGAGCGGCGCACGAACTGCTACGCGAGATCACTTCGACGACGGGACTCCCGTGCTCCGGCGGGCTGGGCGCCACACGGCTCGTGGCAAAAGTGGCCAGCGAGCAGGCCAAGCCGCGAGGCTTGGTTTGGGTCCCAGCGGGCAGCGAGGAGGCTTTTCTCGCGCCGCTCGCCGTGCGGAGGATTCCCGGAATCGGCAGAGTGACCGAAGCGGCGCTGAAGAATATCGGCATCGAAACCCTGGCGCAACTGCAGGCCATTTCGCAGGAGCGCCTGGATGAGATTTTCGGGCGCCGGGGCACGGCGCTCTATCGGAAGGCGCGCGGAATCGATTCGTACGAGTTTTTCGTCGACGCCGAAGCGAAATCGCTTTCACACAACCAGACTTTCGGCGAGGACACGAACGACCGCGAACTGCTGCACGCGACGCTGAGCCATCTCTGCGAAAAAGCGTCCAAGCGCCTTCGCGACGCTGCCCTTCACGCTCGTACCGTCACGCTGACCGTACGCTTCGCCGATTTCCGGACGATTACGCGCAGCCAGACGCTTGCGGAGCCTTCCGATCTCGACTCTGTGTTCCTGAAGACGATTGGCGAACTTTTCTCTCGCTCTTGGGACGGCAAGGCAATGCTGCGACTTGTCGGCGTGGCGCTATCTTCGTTCTCGACCGGGCCGGGCCAACTCGAACTGCTCGATCCGGGACGCCTCGAAAAGCTCGAGCGGCTGGCGCGAACCGCCGATCGCTTGCGAGACAAATTCGGCTTCTCGAAACTTCAGCTCGGCGGCTCGCTCGGAAAGCGGGATCGTCACGACGAGCGGGCGCAATGACCGAAGCGCGAGCCCTTGCGGAACGCGTTTGCCGCATCCTGCGGGAGGCTGGCTACCAGGCGTATTTCGTGGGCGGCTGCGTGCGCGACATTCTGCTCGGGCGCGAGCCCGCCGACTACGACGTCGCGACAGATGCGACGCCGGATCGGGTTCAGCAGCTCTTTCCGCACAGCCTCGCTGTGGGCGCGCAATTTGGCGTGATTGTTGTCACAGAAAATTCGGTTTCGGGCGATTCGCTGCAGGTGGAAGTCGCTACCTTTCGTTCCGATATCGGCTATTCGGACGGCCGGCATCCGGATCGCGTCGTCTACGCGAAAACGCCCCAGGAGGATGTGAAGCGCCGCGATTTCACGATCAACGCGCTGCTCCTCGATCCCGAAACCAACGAAATCCTCGACTTTGTCGGTGGGCGAGACGATCTCCGTGCCGGCATCATCCGTGCCATCGGCAATGCCGAAGATCGCTTTCGCGAGGACAAGTTGCGGATGGTGCGCGCCGTTCGATTCGCCGCGCGATTTCACTACGCGATCGAAGAGGCCACCTTCGCCGCCATCGTGAAGCTAGCTCCGGAAATCCACCAAGTCTCGGCGGAACGGATTCGTGACGAACTTACCAAGCTGCTCACCGAAGGCGCGGCGCGCCGCGGCTTCGAGTTGCTCGACGAAACCCGGCTCTTGCCGGAACTCCTGCCCGAAATCGCGCGGATGAAGGGCGTCGAGCAGCCGCCGCAATTTCATCCCGAAGGAGACGTCTGGATTCACACTCTCCTGACGATCGAAAAGCTGCCGCCCAAGTGCCAGCCCACGCTGGCCTGGGGCGTTCTCCTGCACGACGTCGGTAAGCCGCCCACGTTCAAGCCCCCGTCGGGACCGGGCGACCGCATCCGCTTTGACGAGCACGCGGAGGTCGGCACGCGCATGGCCGAGGAGATCTGCCGGCGGCTGCGTTTCTCGAACGAAGACACCGCGCAGATCGCGGCCCTCGTCGCAAACCACATGCGCTTTAAAGATGTGCTTCAGATGAAGCCCGCCACACTCAAGCGCTTCGTCCGGCTCGACCGTTTCGACGAGCACATGCAGTTGCACCGCCTTGACTGCTCGAGTAGCAACGGGAATCTCGACAACTACGAGTTCACGCGCCGGTTCCTCGCCGAAACCCCTCCGGAGCAGGTTCGACCGCCCCGGCTCCTGACAGGCGACGATCTGGTCCGGCTGGGCTATCGGCCTGGACCGACCTTTAAGGCCATTCTGGAGGCCATAGAAGAGGCTCAGCTCGACGGCACGCTCCAGACACGTGAAGAAGCCATACGATTACTCAAGGGCAAGTTCGCATTGACGAAATAGCGCTGTTAAGGCTTTAAAGAACAGCAAGTTACGGGACCTTTTCGACTCGCTCGGCTTGCAATTGAATCTTTAGCGCAATATACTCATATCCCTTTATAAAGACTTGCGAAAAAGAGAGATACTTTTCCAGACCTGCTGCATCTAAAGCGGTGTAGGCCGATAAGGGCTAGGTCAGCTAACTGTAAGTCGATTCATTTGTTTCTGAACGGGGTATTGAGGGGGTCAAATGAACAAAACAACACGAGTTATCCCAGCTGAGCTGGCGATCCTTCCCGTGCGAGATACGGTCCTGTTTCCCGGCGCCGTAATGCCGCTCCCGGTGGGCCGAGAGAGCTCGCTGGCGCTGCTCGATTCGCTGGAAGGTCCCGAGAAGCTGCTGGGGGTGGTCGCACAGCTCGACCCGCGGATTGAGGCGCCCACCGGCACGGACCTTCACAGCGTTGGGACGCTGGCGAAGGTTCACAAAATGGTGCGCATGCCCAACGGCAACGTTGTGGCATTTCTGGAGGGATTGGACCGCTTGCGCGTCCTCGAAGTGATCGGGCTAAAGCCGTTCTTGCGCGCTCGCGTCGAATTGCAGCCCGATGTCGAGGGAGAACGCGACGCGGAGCTCACCGCGCTTGAGCGCAACGTCCAGGAGCTGTTCCGGGAGGTAGTGGCGCGTTCACCGCAGCTTTCGGACGATCTTCAGACGGAAGCGATGAATATCGATTCTCCGGCTCGTCTGGCGGACTTCGTTTCCTCAACGCTTCCCGCGCTGAATACGATGGTGCGGCAGGAACTGCTCGAGACTTTCAACGTGCGCAAGCGCCTTGAAACGCTCGTCAACGAGCTTTCCAAGGAAAAGGAAGTCCTCGAGCTACGCAACAAGATTCACGAGCAGGTACAGGAACAGGTCAACCAGAGCCAGCGTGAATTCCTGCTGCGCGAACAGATGAAGGCGATTCAGAAGGAGCTCGGCGAGTCCGACGATTCTCAGACCGAAGTCGAAGAGCTTCGCAAGAAGGTCGAAGAGTCCGGGATGTCCGCCGAGGCGAAGAAGGAATGCGAGCGGGAGCTTAAGCGGCTCGCGAAAATGACTCCGGCCTCGGCCGAGTACATGGTTTCGCGAACGTATCTCGAATGGATGACTTCTTTGCCATGGAACAAGACTTCCGGCACGGGCGAAGACCAGATCGACATCGCGAAGGCGCAGGAAATCCTCGATGAGGACCACTACGACCTCGTGAAAGTGAAGCAGCGCATTCTGGACTATCTCGCGGTGAAGAAGCTGCAGCCCGGAATGAAGGGACCGATTCTGTGCTTCGTCGGACCTCCCGGCGTGGGCAAGACTTCGCTCGGGAAGTCGATCGCGCGAGCGATGGGCCGCAAATTCGTTCGCCTCTCGCTTGGCGGAATGCACGACGAGGCGGAACTTCGCGGGCACCGGCGCACCTACATCGGAGCTCTACCTGGCCAGATCATCCAGGGAATTCGCCGCGCCGAGACAATGGACCCCGTCCTGATGCTGGACGAAGTCGACAAGCTCGGCCGTGATTTCCGCGGCGATCCGGCGGCGGCGCTGATGGAAGTGCTCGATCCGGAGCAGAACTCGACGTTCCGCGATCATTATCTGGACGTGCCGTTCGATCTGTCGAAGGTGCTCTTCGTGATGACGGCGAACTGGCTCGACCCGATCCCGGAACCATTGCGCGACCGCATGGAGATCCTCGAACTCCCCGGCTACACCGAGGAGGAAAAGGTTCACATTGCGAAGCGCTTCCTGATCCCTCGGCAAACGAAGGAGCACGGAATCACGCTGAGCGAGCAGATCGAGTTCACCGACGAGTCGTTGCACGATCTGATTCACCATTACACGCGGGAAGCGGGCGTGCGGAACCTCGAACGAGAGATCGCCACGCTCGTCCGGAAGCAGGCGCGCCGCCTTGCCGAAGGACAAACGGAGAAGCTCGTCGTTACGCCGGACGTCATTCGCGAGGTGCTGGGCATTCCGAAGTTCCGCCTCGAGAAGGAAGTCGAGGAGCGCGTCAAGAAGCCCGGCGTTTCGGTCGGGCTCGTCTGGACGCCCGTGGGCGGCGACATCGTCTTCATCGAAGCCAGCAAGATGCGCGGCGGCAAGCAGTTCACGATGACCGGGCATCTCGGCGAGGTGATGCAGGAGTCCATGCGGGCAGCGCTAAGCTGGGTCCGCGCAAACTCCGATCGCTACGGCATCGATCCGGACTTCTTCCGCAAGCTCGACCTGCACGTTCACGTGCCTTCGGGAGCGATCCCGAAGGACGGGCCATCGGCCGGCATTGCGATGGTCACGGCGCTCGTTAGCCTGCTCACCGGGCGTCCCGTCCGGCCGCGCGTCGCGATGACGGGAGAGATTTCGCTCTCAGGCATCGTGCTGCCGATCGGCGGCGTGAAGGAAAAAGTCCTGGGCGCAAAGCGGGCCGGAATCCGCGAGGTGATTCTGCCTTCGGAGAACGAACCGAACGTTCTGGAAGACCTGCAGCCGGAGATGCTCGAAGGCGTGCAGATCCACTTCGTGCGGACGGTCGAAGAGGCGCTCGAAATCGCGCTCGGCAAGTTCGAAAAGCCGGTGCGTCCGATTACGGGTGGACCGCATGGGGAGGATCGCCCGATTGCGGGCCCCTTGCACTAAACAAACCGGAAGCGATCCTAGAAACACGAAGGCCCGGGAAGAAATTCCCGGGCCTTTTTCGTTTGTGGGCACGGCGCCGCTTTTCCTATTGCGCCGGTGGGCGCCTTCGCGTACAGCTAGAAATCCTCCATGCCCTACCGACCTCGAGAACTCGTCGTGCGCGCGCGCGAAGCCGCGACGCTGCTGCTTGCCGCGCTCGACCGCGACGAGATGGTGGCGCGTTTTCTTGACGTCTACGCCGCCCAAAATCGCCGGCCGGGCCGCGCCGATCACCCCGTCTTCTATCGCGATCAGCTCGCGACGATCCGGCGCGAGTCGATTCTGGCGATGGTGCAGCGCATCGAAGCGGCGCTGCCTGCCCGGCTGAAAGTAAGCGTCACGGTGCGCGGCGCGAATCGCCCGCGAAAAACAAAGAAGGGGAAAAAGCAAAAGAGGACGAAGCCCGCGAGGAACCGGACGATGGAGCTTGCGATTCCTTTTCTCGATCTGTTTCGCGAGGAGTTTTTCGTCGCTCTGGGGCGCGCGCTCGATTGGACCGACCGCGACGCCGAGGAATTCTGGCGCGACCTCGAACTCTATGAACAGCTTGCCGCCCGCGAACCGCGGCGCCCCACGCAGCGCGCATCGCGAACCGCCGCTTCCGGGCCGTTTGTGGATCGCGTGGCGATGTTGCTCGATCCGTCGCTGATGGAACAGGCTCGCCGCGCCGCCGGCGCATTCCAGTTCGAACTCAACGCCGCCGCCGACCGCATCCTGCGCAAGACATTCGCACGGCATCAAGGAGCCTGACGCAGCAAACTGGCAAGGCAGGTCAGCCGGAGAAATTGTGTCCGATTTTATACGTGCCGATCAGGTACGTCAGCTGGCGCAAAAGGGCATCTTTGTGGGCGATTTTGCTATTCTCGCCAAGTGATCCAAATCTTCTACATTCTCGTGGTCCTACAGATTGCCCTGGGACTCTATTCCCTGTGGGAGGGCTTCGAATGGATGCGCATGGTCGGCCAGCGGCTCGGGTCGCACCAGGGATTTTATTCGCCGCTCGTGGCCTTGATTTGTCCTTGCAAGGGCACGGAACCCGGGCTTGAGGAAAACCTCACCGCGCTCACGCAATTCGACTACGCAAACTACGAAATCTATTTTCCGCTCGCCACCAGCCTCGATACGGCGCTGAAAGTGATCGAGCGCGTGAAAGCGGCGAGCCAGCGGCCGGTGCATATCGTGATCGCCGGGCCGCCCGAGGCGTGCGGCGAGAAGGTGCACAACCTGAAGCGCGCCGTTGAGGAGGCGCCCGAGAAATTCGAGGTTCTTGCATTTACCGACTCGGATGTTCGTCTGCCGCGCGCCTGGCTTACCAAGCTCGTCGCGCCCCTGCATGATCCCCGGATCGGCGCCTCGACCACCTACCGCTGGATTCTTCCGAGCGGCAGTTTCGGCGCGGGAGCATTCGCGAGCGCGATGGCGTCCGCATGGAACGCATCCGTGGCCACTATGCTTGGACGCCCGCGCGACAATTTCTGCTGGGGCGGCGGCACAGCCATCCGCCGGAAAAATTTCGACGAGGTCAACGTGGCTGAGGCGTGGAACGGCGCGGTGAGCGACGATTTCGTCCTCACGCGGGCGCTCGAAGGCGCCGGCAAGTCCATCATCTTCTGCCCTGAGTGCATGGCCCCGACGCTGCATCCCTGGACGGGGACGAGCCTGCTCGAATTCACCAACCGGCAGATCGTCATCACGCGCGTGTATTCATTCCGCCAGTGGGCGCTCGGCGCGGCAGCGCATTTGAGCTACTCGCTTACACTGATCTATGCCGCTTTCGTGATCATGGCCACGCTCATCTCCGGCGACCCTTGGCTTCAGCTTTTTTTGGTCGCGATGATCGTCCCGCTGCTGGCCGCCGCAAAAGGCGCCATGCGCACGATCGCCATCGGAGAGGTCCTGCCGGCGTGGAAAGCGAAACTGAGCGAATGGAGTTGGGTCTGGATGGTGCTCGCCCCTGTGGTGCCTTTTCTCTTCGCATGGAATTTCGTTTCCTCGCTCTTGACCAAGCGCATTCGCTGGCGCAACATCCGCTACGAGCTTGTCACTCCCAACGTCACTCGCATCTTGAAACGCTAACTGAATCGCGTCTGTGGTAACTTTCCTGCGGCGCGCGCGTAGTGCAGAGTAGAACGCGGCCCGCTAATTCTCACCCTTTGGAGGATCGATATGGCCAGCGCGACCCTGCCGTCAGCGGAAACACCGGAACGGGGGAATTCCCTGGGACGCATTTTCGGAGTTTTATTCGATCCGAAGGGGACCTTCCAGTCGATTGTCCGGCGGCCTACGTGGCTCGCGCCTATCCTTGTGCTGACCGTCATCAGTCTTGGGATGAACTCGATGCTCGCAATCCGCGTAGATTGGAGAGCATACCTTGAGAACCAACTCGAGCGGACAGGTCGTCTAGACAGGATCCCCAAAGAGCAACGCCAGCAAACGCTTACGGCGGCCGCTATCGCTCAGAAATACACGATGTATTTTCGCGGCGCCACTGGCGATATCGTTCTCGCACTATTTGCGAGCGCAATATACCTTGGACTGTTTAACCTGTTGGTTGGCGCTGAGCTCAAATTCAAGACCGTCCTCTCGATCGTCAGTTACACGATGATGCCGACTGCCCTGAAGGAAATACTGGGGATCGTCATTCTGTTTTTCAAGGTTCCCGGCACGGTCAACCCTATTAACTTCATCGCGTCCAGTGTGGGCGCATTCCTGAGCAACGATTCTCCCACCTGGCTGTTGACGCTCGGGGTGACCATTGACGTTTTCGCGTATTGGACCATGATCTTGGCCGTGATTGGACTTCACGCCGCAAATCCGAAAAAGATCAAGATAGGAACTGCCGCTGCAGTGGTGATTGGCCTGTATCTATTCTTTGTTGCCCTCGCCGTTGGCCTAACGGCCGTCTTCACCTGATACACTCGCCCGAATGGGCTTTCATTTCGAGGTACTCGCCACCGATCCGTCGGGGGCGCGGCTCGGGCGTCTCACCACTCCGCACGGCGTGATCGAGACGCCGGCGTTCATGCCGGTGGGTACGGCCGCCACGGTCAAGGGACAGACGCAGGAGGACCTCGAAGAGCTCGGCGTCCAGATTCTGCTTTCGAATACCTATCATCTGTATCTCCGGCCCGGGCACGAATTGATCCGCCAGATGGGCGGGCTCCACAAATTCATGTCCTGGCCGCACCCGATCCTCACCGATTCGGGCGGCTTTCAAGTCTTCAGCCTGAGCGATCTCCGCAAAGTCACCGATGACGGCGTCACGTTTCGTTCGCATCTGGATGGCTCGGAGCATTTCCTCTCGCCGGAGAAATCGCTCGAAGTTCAGATGGCGCTCGGATCGGACATCGTCATGGTGCTCGACGAATGCATCGAAGCGCCCGCATCCGAGTCGCGCGCCTCCGAAGCTGCCGCGCGCACTTTGGCATGGGCGAAACGGTCGCGCGATTATTTCGCGCGGCACGGCGATGCGTCGAGGCAGGCCGTGTTCGGCATCGTGCAGGGCGGAACGCACCCGGGGCTTCGCCGCGAAAACGCGGACGCGCTCGTCGATCTCGATTTTCCGGGCTATGCGATCGGCGGGCTCGCCGTTGGCGAAGCGCACGCGCTCACATGCGAGATGACGCAAGCGGCGGCATCACGGCTCCCCGCCGATCGCCCCCGCTATTTGATGGGTGTTGGCAAACCCGAGCAGATTCTCGATTACGTCGGTCTCGGGATCGACATGATGGATTGCGTGTTGCCAACACGCAGCGCGCGGCACGGCTGCCTGTACACGTCGCAGGGCCGCGTGCTGATACGCAATGCCCAGTACGCAAACGATCCACGGCCCATCGACGAAACGTGCCGCTGCTCCGTTTGCAGGCGATACTCCCGTTCCTATTTGCGGCATCTTTATTCCACGGGAGAATTCCTCGCGCTCATATTGAACACCCACCACAACCTCTACTTTTACCTTGACATGATGCGTCAAATTCGCGAGGCTATCGGTTTTGGGAACCTGGGAAGATTCCGCTCTGACCTTCAGGCACGCCTCCAATAGGCAACCCAAGCGGGCGCTGGGTGCGGCAAGGGATGGGGCAGCATCTTTGGGGAATGGAAAGCCTGCCGCCCCGGCAGGCGGTACAGTTCGGGCAGAAGAGGCACAACAATCATGATAGCGAGCCTGATGATTCCGGCAACGTTCGCCCTGCTGGCGCAAGCCTCGTCACCGGGCAGCAGCCTCCAGCTCTTTCTTCCGTTGGTTCTGATCATGGTGATCTTCTATTTTCTGATGATCCTTCCCGCTCAGCGGCGCCAGAAGAAGGTCACGGAAATGCTGAAGAGTCTGAAGAACGGCGACAAGGTCATCACCAACGGCGGCATCTACGGCACGATCGTGGGTCTCGAAGACGACGCCGTCCAGCTTCGCATCGCCGAGCAAGTAAAGATTAAGGTGTCGCGCAGCGCGATTGCAGGGCTCCAGGCTGAAAATAAGGAGAGTTAAACAGCCCGCATGAGTTCCCAGATCAAGTGGAAGTTCGTTCTCGTAGCCGCCGTAATTCTGGCATGCATTTATGGCTTGATCGGCTTGCCGCAATTCCCCACTTCATTGGCACAAATCAAATCAAATCTTACGGATCGCATCAAACTCGGCCTTGATTTGAAGGGTGGCAGCCACCTGGTTTTGCAGGTGCAACTCGAAGAGGCGGTCGCGCAGCGCTGCAACGAAGCGCACGACGATCTCATCCAGCAGCTCCACAGCAAGAACGTCACCTTCAGCGAAGTCCGCCAGGTGGACGACACTCACATTCTCGTCCGCGGCGTGGACCCGAGTGCCTCCGGCAGTCTTCGCGACCTGATCACCAGCCAATTCACGGATTGGGCGATGTCTCCGGCACCCGGGGAGGTAAACGCCTTCCTGCTGACGATGAAGCCGTCCGTCATCAGCGATATCAACACGGAAACCATGAATCAGGCCCTTGAGACGATCACGCGCCGTATCAATGCGCTTGGCCTTACGGAGCCGACCATCGCCTTCACGGGCCGCGGCAACGACGAAATTCTCGTGCAGTTGCCCGGCGTCGGGGATCCCACGGCCGCGAAGGAAGTGATTCAAGCGGGCGGACAGCTCTCATTGGTTCGCGTCGCCGATGGACCGTTCGCGTCCGAAACGGAAGCGCTTTCGAAATACGGTGGTGTTCTTCCAGCTGGCACCGTTCTCGTGCCCGGAAAGCCCGAGGTCGCTACGCCGGGCCAGCCATCGGGGCAGGTTTACTACCTGTTGGATCGCTCACCGATTGTGACGGGCCAGGACCTTCGCGACGCGAGTACGAGCCCCAGCACGGACAATCCGGGCGGATACGAGGTCGACTTCAAGCTCTCGAACGCCGCGGCGGCTCGCTTTGGCCCCTTCACGGAGCAGCAGGCGGCGATCGGCGGACGCATGGCGGTCGTCCTCGATCGTCAAGTCTACGAAGCTGCGGTGATCAAGGGCCGCATCGACGATTCCGGGCGCATCACGGGAGGCTTCAGCCAAGAATCAGCACAAAATCTCGCCCTTGTGCTGAAAGCTGGCGCCCTTCCCGCCTCGATCAAATATCTCGAAGAGCGCACGGTAGGACCCTCGCTCGGAGCGGACTCGATTCGCGAAGGCGTTCGGGCTTCGGTAAGCAGCTTGATTGTCGTGATGATCTTTTTGGTGGTCTATTACCGGCTGAGCGGTGTCAATGCTGTTGTGGCCCTGATTCTGAATTTGCTGATCCTTCTTGCGTTCATGACGTTCGCGGGTGCGGTCCTTACTTTGCCCGGCATTGCCGGCGTCGTCCTGACCATCGGTATGGGCGTCGACTCGAACGTGCTCGTTTTCGAGCGGATTCGCGAGGAGTTGCGCGCGGGCAAGGCTCCCGCGCCGGCGGTGGACACGGGCTTCGCCCGCGCCTTCCTGACCATCATCGACACGCACATCACGACCCTGGTTTCGGCCGCGTTTCTATTCCTCTTCGGGACCGGGCCGGTGCAGGGCTTTGCCGTCACATTGAGCGTCGGTTTGGTGGCCAATTTGTTCACGTCAATCTACGTCTCGCGGGCGATTTTTGACTTCCACGTGTCGCGGATGGGAAGGCAGGAGCCTCTAAGTATATAGGGGGCTTCAGTTACAGGGCTTTGTCGGGGGCGAGCCACTCAAATCCGCGGCAAGGTTGAAAATAGAGTTAGCGGGAACAAATCGTGAGTCGGTGGTGTCAAATCTAGCCGGATAGGACTGGGATGGAATTCTTCCATGGCGTAAACGTTGACTGGATGGGGAAGACGAAGTACTTCGTCAGCGTTTCCCTGATCCTGTTGGCGATCGGATGGGCCACCGTGGCAAAGAACCACGGGCTGAGTTACGGCATTGACTTTCGGGGGGGTACTCTGGTTTACGTTCGATTCGCCGGCACACCTCCCATCAACAAGATCCGCAAAGGCCTTGCGGACGCCGGCCTCGGAAACAGCACTATCCAGTCGATCAACGACATTTCGGACCCTAGCTCGAAAAACGACGTGGTGATCGGTCTTGAACAGACCGGCGCGGCGGATCAGTCCTTGGACGCGGGGAAACAGAAGATTGTGGATATCCTCAACAAGACCTTCGGCGTCGACGCAAACGCGACCGGCAAACAGGACTTCAATTCCGTCACCGCGTCGGCGCTGGCCATCTACCTCACGCAGAAAGATCCGCTCTCGCTCGGCATCAAGGCCGGGGACCGCTACAACCAAATGGCGCAGCAGCTCGTTGACGCGCGTGACAAAGACCACGGCGGCGTGATCACGAATTTCGACGAATTGAAAAATGTCGACGGCGCGACTCCTGCTGTTCTGAACGATCTCTCGAGCGCGTTTTCGCTCGGCCAGTTCGCCGTCCGCGACGTTGAGATCGTCGGCCCCAAAGTCGGGGCCCAGCTCCGCCGCCAGGCTATTCTTGCAACTCTATATGCTCTCGCGGGCATGTTGGTGTATATTGCGATTCGCTTTGAATGGGTGTACGGAGCCGCAGCCGTCATTGCCGTCTTCCATGACGTCCTGATCACGCTCGGCTTCTTCTCGCTTTTTCATTACGAGATTTCGTTGACGGTGATTGCGGCCTTGCTGACTCTCGTTGGTTACTCGATGAACGACACGATTGTGATCTTCGACCGCGTGAGGGAAAACCTCCGCCTGATGAGGCGCGAATCGTTCACCGAAATCGTGAACAAGTCCATCAACCAAACCCTCTCTCGCACGATCTTAACTAGCGGCCTGACCTTCCTCACCGTCCTCGTTCTTTACGTAACGGGCGGCGAGGTGCTTCGCGCTTTCGCCTTTGCCATGGTGGTTGGTGTTGTGGTAGGAACGTACTCCAGTTTTGGCATTGCAGCACCCATCGTGGTCGCTTGGAACAAGTACGCTGGCGGCAGGGGAGTCGCCACTGCTCGCGTCGGATCCGCAGCCGCAAGGAGATAGCACTATGTTCGATCAATTGATTATATCTACCAACCAGACCAAGACGAACAAGCCTTGGGCTGTGGGACTCTCGGCGTTGGTTCAGCTGCTCGTGATCTTTGTCCTGATTTTGATTCCGCTGATCTACACCGAGGCTTTGCCCAAGGAGTTGACCTCGATGTTCCTGGTCGCTCCGGCTCCGCCACCGCCGCCTCCGCCTCCAGCGGCTATCGTAAAGACCGTGCGGCCAAAGTTCGTCGAGCCGCAACGCATGGTTGCTCCGACCGTCATCCCAAAGAAGGTCGAAATCGTCAAGGATGAGGCGCCGGATGTCGCCGGAACGGCCGGCGGATTCGGAGTTCCGGGCGGCATGGCTGGCGGCGTTCTCGGGGGCATCGTCAGTGGTGCTGCGCCGCCTCCCCCGCCGAAGCCCGTTCAGGCGGGTCCGGTGCGCATCGGTGGCAACGTTATGCAGGCAAAAGCCATCGATAGAACCCAGCCTATCTATCCGCCGATTGCCAGGGCCGCGCACGTTCAGGGCACGGTCGTGTTGCACGCGATCATCGCGAAGGATGGCACTGTGCAGCAGTTGCAGTTGGTGTCCGGGCCTCCATTGCTGGTCAATTCCGCGATGGACGCCGTTCGTCAGTGGCGCTATTCCCCCACGGAGTTGAACGGGGAGCCGGTGGAAGTGGACACCACGATTCAAGTGGTCTTTACGCTCGGCGACTAGGCAGCATTCGAATTCGGGGCTCGTTCGCGGGCTCGGAAATTGCAAGGGTGGTGATTGGCGACCGGCAGAATCTTACTGCCGTGATCGATAGGCAGGAACGGAGGAGGAGCAAACGCTATGCTTCTGAATTTAGTGTGGGTCGGCTTGGTGATGTTGCAAGATCAGGGCAGCAGCGACGCCGGTATGAGCTGGAACTTGCTCGACATGTGGCACAGCATGGGTTACCCGGCGAAGGCCGTCGTTTTCATTCTCTTCATTATGTCCGCGTGGTCGGTGGGCATCATGATTGACCGTGCGCTGATGTACAGTGCCGCCCGGAAACAGTCGCGCGTGTTCGTCCAGCAGGTAGCCGGCGCTCTCAAGGACAACAAGCTTGACGAAGCCATCTCGATCGCCGAACGCAACAAGAAGAGCCACATCGCCAAGGTCGTCGCAACCGGCCTTTCCGAGTTTCAGGCGGCTTCGGCGCAGGTCAGCGACGAGGAAGTCATCGAAGCGGCAAAACGCGGCCTCGAGCGGTCGGTCGCCATCGTGCACGCGGAAATGAAGCGCGGCCTCTCGGGCCTCGCCACGATCGGCTCGACCGCTCCCTTCGTCGGACTGTTCGGTACCGTCATGGGTATCATTAACGCGTTCAAAGGCATCTCGAACCAGAAGGTCACCGGTCTTTCGGCCGTGGCCGGCGGTATCGCTGAAGCCCTCGTCACCACCGCGCTCGGCTTGCTCGTCGCCGTGCCGGCCGTGTGGACGTTTAACTACTTCACGAATCGCGTGGAAGCCTTCGACGTGGAGATGGATAACTCCTCCATGGAGTTGATCAACTACTTCATCACGCGCCGGGGCGGAAAGAAGTAACCAATGGCTTACAAACCCAAAGCACCGCCGGTGATGGCCGCCCCCAACGTAATCCCGATGGCGGACATCATGCTGGTGCTGCTGATCATCTTCATGGTGATCACGCCCATGTTGCATAAGGGCATCCCTGTCAACATGGCCGCGGCTCACAACGTGGATCCGATGCAGCCGGCGGACCGCGACGATGCGGTTATCGTGGCGGTCACGCGCGACGGCAAAACCTACCTTGGCAACAATCAGGTCTCGTCCAACGAGATCACCGATCAGGTCAAGGATATGATCTCCAATCGTCTCGACAAGACCGTGTACGTTCGCTCCGATGCCCGCGCCAAGTACGGCGACGTAGTGCGGGCAGTGGATGCGGTCCGGGCCGCGGGAGTCGAGAACCTCGGCCTCCTTACCGACAAGCTGGCTGCGAGCAAAGCTGGGCCGCCGCCACCGCCGGATGCATCGGGCGGTCAGGACTAACGAGAAGCGCAGTAAAGGAGTATTTCCATGGGAATGGCAGTTGGTGAACAGAAGGGCGTCGTATCCGAGCCGAATATCGTTCCGTTGATCGACGTGTTGCTGGTGCTGATCATCATCTTCATGGTGATCACACCGAGAACGCCGACCGGTCTCAAGACTCTGGTTCCTCAGCCTCCTCCGCCGAACCAGAAACAGGAACCGCCGGACAACAAAACAATCGTCGTTTCGGTGCTCGCCGGCGGCAAGCTGATGATCAATCAGGATAATGCCTCGTGGACCGATCTCGGCCCTCGGCTCGACGACATTTTCAAGGAGCGGGCTGACAGGATCGCCTTCGTCAAGGGCGATGATAACGTCGAGTTTGCAGACGTTGCGAGAGCGATCGACATCATGCGTGGCTCGGGGATCGATCATGTCGGCCTCATCACCGCTAAAATTGAGGCGGGGCAATAACTAAGGAGAGTAAGAATGCAGCGAAAGCCCCACATTATATTTCTCGTGGCCGTACTTGCGGCCGCGGTCGCTGCGGGAGCAGGGTGCAACAAGCTTCGCGCACGCGACAAGCTGAACAAGGGCGTTCAGGCGTACAAGAACGGTCAGTTCGATCTGGCCATCGAGGATTTCAAGCAAGCCAAGGAGTTTGACCCCACTCTCACGAACGCTCAAGTCTTTCTTGCCACCGCTTATGCCAGCCAATATGTTCCCGGCGCGCCTTCGCAGGCAAACATAAACAATGGCAAACAGGCGATCGCAGAATTCCAGGAAATTCTCGATAAAGACCCCGGTAATCTCTCCGCGATCGATGGCATCGGTTCGATCATGTACGCCATGGGCAGTTCGCCCTACGACGAAGCTCAAATTGAGGCGTCGAAGGCATACCACCTGAAGCATATCGAATTGAAGCCGGACGACCCCGAGCCTTACTACTGGGTTGGCGTGATCGATTGGGACGTCGCGTTTCGCGCGAACCGCGAAATGCGCGACGACTACAACAAGAAGGCCAAGAAACCCGTCAAAGAAACCGATCCCCTGCCCCCGGCCCTCGCCAAGGACTTCGCGGATAAGCACGGTGCAGATGTCGATGATGGCATTGCCAAGATCCAGAAGGCCGTCGACCTGAAGCCGGATTACGACGACGCGATGGCTTATCTGAACCTGCTCTATCGCCAGAAGGCCGATATGGAGACGACGGAAGAGGCTCGCAACGCCGATCTCGATCAGGCCGACAAGCTTGTCGATCAGGTCAAGGCGATCAAGCAGAAGAAAGCCAACGTCACCCCGAGCTCTTAGAACGTCTCGCTTAAACCATTAGGGCGGGCCTTTCGGCCCGCCCTGCTTTCCTTCCCTTGGATACTTCCTCAATCGTTGCTTGAAGGCAATTAAGTGTGAGTTTCGACTCTCCCTACAGCTTGTTGA
>JBKQNE010000067.1:0-123248 GCA_052146355.1 Binataceae bacterium (SeqCode)
GGCGCGCGGGTGAACGCCCGCGCGCCTTTTCCTTTCGTGGAAAGAATGAATCCGCTTTTGCGGGACCCGGCAGGTCTGTTTTAGGGCAAAGCCTTCGTAGCCCCTCGCCGCCACCTCATCATAGCGCGCTCGGTAAGCTGGCGCGCCGCCCGAGCAGAGCAGGACAGCGCGCTAGCGCTGGCGTGCTCACCGCGGCAATGATCGCTAAGCCTTGAGCTTCGTATCGAACTCGACCAGGAGTTGCGTAAACAGCTTGGGATCCTCACCGTGCATCGAGTGCGACATTCCAGGAAACGACCGGTAGTCGATCGACTGTCCGGCGAGCGAGACCAGCTCGCACACACGCTTTGCCTGCAGGTCCGAGGCGGCGCCCAGAAGGTAGCCGTCGTCGTCGACGTGGCGGAAATGGTGAGTATACAACACCGGACACTTGACGCTGGCGAGCATCCGGGCGTGATTGCAGCTCGCGAATACGGTGCCCGCCCAAAAGGCGCGGCCCCATTCCGGATCATATTCCTTCATGCGCTGCGGGATTTCGCCGTCGGAACCAAACATCAGCGGGGCAATTGCGCGCGACAACCAGGCGGGAAGCCCCGTTTTGGCGGCTTGGAGCATCCCGGCCCAATCGCCAACGGTCCATTGGTCGCCCAGGTATTTGCTCATCAGAGCAAAAATCGGTCCGATGCCCTGGCGCAGAGACGGTCCGCACGAGGTGTCGACCTCCGAGCTGAACAGCGGCGGGTCTTCGTAGTGAGCGCCGCGGATCGTGCCGCGCATTGCATACGCGGAAAGCCACGCGGAAATCACGCCGCCTGACGAGAGCCCGCTGACAATCACCGGACGCCCGATGGCCAGTGCGATGAACCGCACCAGGTCGTTGCCGAAGTTGTCGACGGTGTAGCGCCCCGGAGTCCTGCTCGACCTTCCCTGCCCGCGCAGGTCGACCGCGAAAACCTGGAAATGCTTCTGCAGCAAGCTCATTGCCGGCTCATACCCCACCACGATTCGGTTTGTCCCGGGATCAGCAGCAACGCGGGCTTGTCGGATGCTCCCGCTACTGCGTAATTGATCACGACCTCGCCGGTGTCGATCGTTTGTTCCGCAAAAGCGTGAGTGACGTAGGTTGCCGCCGGATTGTCGGGGCCGAACCGAACTGTGCTCATGATGCAGTCTCCTTGATTCGCAAACGGGGAAGGAGCGCTTCGGCGTTGCCGCGGTCGATCGACACGCGCTGGGCGTCGTTCAGCGAGTAGCCCTCGTACATTCCGGTAAACGCGCCAACGATGGCGTCTGCTGCATAAGGCCAGTCGGACCCGTAGAGCACATGGTCCGGTTGGGCCAACGCCAACAAGCTCGGCAGCGCGGTAGGACTGCCGGAAAGAGCGATATCGAAGTAAAATTTCCGCAACTGGGCGAGTCCGTCCGCGAAATCTCTTTTCGGCGATGCCGCCCCCGCGATTCGATAGGCCGCATACGGCACGAACCCTCCGGCATGCGACAGGATCACCTTGAGGTCGGGACACCGATCGAGCGTGCCGGAGCCCGCAAGCCGGATGGCGGCGCGCGTCGTGTCCAGCAGGAAGTCAGCGATGTATGGCGGCACGCCCTTAAGCGGGTCCATACCGTACAGATACGACGGATGTACGAACACGACCGCCTTGCGCCGGTTCAATTCGTCGAACAGCGGATCGAAAGCCTCGTCGCCAAGGTACATCCCGCGGCTGTTGGCGAGCAGCACGACGCCGTCGGCGCGGAGCTTGTCGAATGCGTACGCGACTTCATCGAGCGATCCCCCAACGTCGGGCAGGCAGAGCGTGGCGAAGAAGCCGAATCGGTCCGGATGCTTGCGTACGACCCCGGCTGTGTACTCATTTACCTCGCGGGCCTTTTCTCGCGCTTCGGCATCGTCACCGAGATGAACTCCCGGTGTCGATATCGACAGAATCGCGGTCTGAATCCGGTACTTGTCCATTAGCGCGATAGCCGAATTGGCACCCCATTCCGGGATGGGCAAGCCACCCGCTTCCATTCCTTTTTTCTTGAGCCAGGTGGCGTACGCCGCCGGCACGACGTGGTGGTGGGTGTCGATGCGTCCGAGCGTGGCCATTTCGATTCTCCCGATCCGGCGAGAGTAGTTGTCGACTAACACCCTTGCGGTCCGGCACCGAAGCCCGATGAACAACCAGTGTGGTCGAGACACTCCCGGCGTGCTATGCCCGTGAGCCGAGGTTTCTCTAATGAAATATACCCGCATTTATGCTGACGCGCATGGTGAGTCGCATCTGCAAGACGTCAATCAGGAGATGAAGCCGACGGACCATGCCTCGACGATGTCCGAGATGATCATGGCCAAGGGAGTGATCTTCCGGGAGACCAGCAGCAACGAATACTTCATCGATTGGCACAACGCGCCGCGCCGCCAGTTCGTCGTTAATCTCAACGGCGAAGTCGAAATCGAGGTCAGCGACGGCGAGACCCGCCGCTTCGGTCCCGGCTCGATCCTCCTCGCCGAAGACCTCACCGGCAAAGGGCACATCTCGCGCGGAGTGGAAAACTCCAGGCGCGAGGTCTTGTTCATTCCACTAGCGGACCCGAAATAGATTCCAGCCAGCAGCCCGGCTGTTTTTCCACCCGGGGTGCTGCGGTGTATGCTTTTGCGCCCATTGCGTTTGGCGGGAGGTCCGAGCGATGTCCAGCCATCAGAGCTCCAGGCAGATCCGCGCGCGTCTTGGTCATCCGGTGATCGACTCCGACGGGCATTACATCGAGTTCGGCCCTTCGATCATTGACTACATCAAGAAAGTGGCTGGACCGCGCGTCGCCGAGGCCTTCGTGGCGCCGCACCACCGCATCGCCGCTGCGATCGGAATGATGCCCGCGGAGCGCGCCGACCGGGGTCTGCCGGCCGAGGGCTTCTGGGTACAGCCGTCGAAGAACACGCTCGATCGCGCGACCGGGATCATTCCGCGCCTGCTCTATGAGCGCCTCGACGAATTCGGTTTCGATTTCACCGTGCTCTACCCAAGCGCCGGACTGGTCGTACCACGCATGGAGGACGACGAGATGCGCCGCGCGGTCGCGCGCGCTTTCAATATGTATGTCGCCGACCAGTTTCGCGGCTTCGCCGATCGAATCACTCCCGCCGCGATCATTCCGATGTATACGCCGCAGGAGGCGATCGAAGAGCTCGACTACGCGATTGGCACGCTCGGGCTCAAGGTCGCCATGATGGGTCATCCGGTGCCGCGTCCGATTCCCAAAGTGAGCCGCGAGCATCCCGAAGCAGCGCGGTGGGCGCGACGAGTGGATGCGTTCGGGCTGGACAGTGTCTACGATTACGATCCGGTCTGGGCCAAGTGCGTCGAACTTGGCGTACCGGCGTCCTTTCACAGCGGCTCGCGCGGCTTTGGCTTCCGGCTCTCGCCGTCGAATTTTACTTACAATCACATAGGCCATTTTGCCGCGGCGCTCGAAGCCATCTGCAAAGCCATCTTCATGGGCGGAGTGACGCGGCGCTTCCCGGGATTGAACTTTGCATTTCTCGAGGGTGGCGTAGGCTGGGCCTGCCTGCTCTACAGCGACCTCATCGGTCATTGGAGGAAGCGCAATCGTGCGGCTCTCGAGGAGGTGAATCCGGCGAATCTCGACCGTGAGCTGTATCGCACCATGATCGAGCGCTACCTCGGCCAGGAGATTCTCGGACATTACGACCGCGGGTCGATGAAGCTCGAGGGACTCGACAATGAATCGCCGCCCGAGGGGCACGAACTGGATGACTACGCGGCCTGCGGAATCGAGCGCGCCGAAGACATTCGCGACCTGTTTGTGTCTCGTTTCTATTTTGGATGTGAGGCCGACGACCCGATGAACGCATGGGCAACGAACACACGCATCAATCCATTCAATGCGAAGCTAAAGACGCTGCTCGGCTCGGACATCGGCCACTTCGATGTAGTCAATATGAACGAGGTGCTCGGGGAGGCGCGCGAACCTGTCGATGATGGACTCCTCAACGAGGAAGACTTTCGCCACCTCGTCTTCGTCAATCCGGTTCGGTTCTTCGGTGAGATGAATCCGCAATTCTTCGCAGACACTGCGATCGCGACCGCCGCCGGGAAGCTGCTGGGCGACCCGGCCCCGGTACGCGGCTAAGAGCAAGCCGTAATTCCCCGATGACCTGGAGCTCTCGCTATGACAAACGTCACTCCCCCATTTCGAGCAGATCAGGTGGGAAGCCTGTTGCGTCCGCCCGAAGTCCTTCGCGCGCGCACGGATTACGCGCAGGGACGGATCTCGGCCGACCGGCTCAGAGAGATCGAAGACGACGCGATCCGTGACGCAGTGCGGATGCAGGAGGACATCGGCCTGCAGGCGGTAACCGATGGAGAGTTTCGCCGGGGATCCTGGCACATGGACTTCCTCTATCAGATTGGCGGCGTGAGGCGCGTGCAGGAAAACCTCGCAATCAAGTTCCGCAACGAGAAGGGCGAGATAGAATTTACGCCGGCTGCACTGCGAGTGACGGAGAAACTCAGGCTCGACAAATGCATATTCGCCGAGCATTTCAGTTTCCTGAAATCGGTCACGCACGTAATTCCGAAGCTCAGTATTCCTTCGCCGAGCATGATGCACTATCGCGGCGGCCGCGCGGCGATCGATGAAACCGTCTACCCCGACCTTGGCGAGTTCTGGAACGACCTCGGGCGCGTCTATGCGGCCGAAATCAACCAGCTGGCGCGACTCGGGTGCACTTACTTGCAGATTGACGACACCAGCCTTGCTTACCTGAACGATCCTGCTCAGCGCGAGTACATCACGACGCTCGGCGGCGATGGCGAGCATCAGCATCTCACGTACATCCGCGTGTTGAACCAGGTGCTTGCTGCGAAGCCTCCCGGAATGACGATTTGCACGCACATGTGCCGCGGAAATTTTCGCTCGTCATGGGTGGCATCGGGCAGTTACGAGCACGTCGCGGAGGCGCTGTTCGGAAGCCTGAAGGTCGACGGATTTTTTCTCGAGTACGACGATGAGCGTTCGGGTGGATTCGAGCCGCTGCGGTTCGTTCCCAAGGGGAAGAAAGTGGTCCTCGGGCTGGTAAGCACCAAGCGCGCGGCGCTCGAGAAGAAAGATGACCTCAAGCGCCGCATCGACGAGGCTGCCAGGTACATTTCGCTCGACCAGCTATGTATCAGTCCGCAGTGTGGATTTTCATCGACCGTCGATGGCAACAATCTCACCCGCGAGGATCAGATCGCAAAGCTTCGTTTGGTCGTCGAGACCGCCCGCGAAGTATGGGGCTGAATCACATCTCAAAACTCGACCGCGCAGACTCAGGGCTCAGCGGCCTATTTGAAGAACAAGGCATCCAGTCATCAGCGTTGGATGCGCAGGTCGTTCAGATCGCCGCCCAGGTCTATATCCCGGCGACATCATGTGGAGGTCCACTTAGTGCTGCGCGTGGACGGTGATATCCATGGTGCCGCCGGGGTAGGAAAAGGCCGCAGCGTCAAACGAAGGCGGAGTCATTGTCGATGGCTTCGCGTCGTTTGAGAATCCAAATGCTTCCTGGGGCATGCCGAGTAGATTGGTTTTCATCTTGCCGGTCTCGTACTGATCGTGGAACACGGCAACCGCGTAGGTTCCCGCCGGCAGGTTCTTGAACTCGCAGGTTCCGGCCTGGTTCTGAATAGGAGCGTGGGTATGACCCGCAGCCTTCGAGCGGACGCGGGGAAAACCGTCCGCCGAATTGAAAATGATGCACCCAACGCGGCCGATGTTATTCGACAAGCCAACGAAGTTGACCCGAAGGACTGCCGGTTGAGCGCTCTGTGCGAGCGCGTTTGAGCCAAGTCCGCAAACGATACCTGCTGCGAGAATCAGTGAGACAATCGTTGTTCGTTGCATCATCCTCTACCCTTGTTTTCCAGACGCTGGGCGCGGCCGGTCCGCGACGCGCGGATCAGCCGGCGTTTTCAGCGGGGCATCCGGTCAGCCCTGTGAGTGAATTGTGATTTCCATCGTGCCGCCCGGATATGAAAAAGCTGCGGCGTTGAACGGGGCCGGACCAAAAGTTCCGTGCGCGTCGTTCGAGAATCCATAGGCCTCGGTAGGTATGCCGAGGAAGTTCTTCGTCAGCTGTCCGGTTTCATGCTCGTCTTGGTACACGGCGACCGCGTAGGTTCCGGCTGGCAGATTCGGGAAATCGCAGGTGCCCGCCATATTTTCGATCGGAGCGCGCACCTTGCCGGCGGCCGCGGAGCTGTCGCTGGGAAATCCGTCCGCCGAGTTGAAAATAGCGCAGCTGATGCGGCCGGAGTTGCTCGGAAGCCCGACGAAGTGGACTCGAATCACAGCCGCTTGCGCATTCTGACCCAGCGCGGCTTCGGCGAGACCGCACATGATTCCAATCGCAAGGAGCGATGATGCGATTGCGGTGCGTACCACCGGCATCTACCGGCGCGCTCCCGGTGCGGGTCGCGGATCGACAATATGCCGGCCGCTCGGCCGCACTTCGAGCGAGCATCCGAACAGTGAATCGTCGCGAATCAGCATGTGAACTGCGTCGGCGATTTCCTCGGGCTGGATGATCTTGGAGGGCATCCAGCTCTTGATGCCGTGTTGCGTGGCTTGTTCCAGGCCGCGCCGCACCAGGGGAGTATCGACGATTCCGGGGCAGATGCAATTTACGCGAATCTTTTTCTCCGCCGACCATGAAGCGAGCGAATGGGTGAAATTGACGACGCCGGCCTTCGCCGCGCCGTAGACCGCATCCTGCCGATGTGGATAAAGCCCGGCCATCGAGGCGGTATTGATGATCACGCCGCCGCCCTGTTTTCCCATGATGGGCGCGGCCAGGCCGGTGCCGAGAATTACCGCCTGCAAATCGATCTCGATTACCAGATGCCATCGCGCGGGCTCTACGATCGGAAAACCCGGCGCGCCGACACCGATGCCGGCGTTGTTGTGCAGGATGTCGAGGCGGCCGAATTTCTGGACCGCCGTGTCCAGCATGCGATGTGTGTCCTGTTCACTGGTCACGTCGGCGCGCACGAAAAGCGCGCGCCCGCCGGCGCTCTCAATTCGCTTGACCGTCTCCGCGCCGCCGGCTTCATCGATATCGGCCACGACAATTGACGCGCCTTCGTGCGCGAGACGTTCCGCAACCGCGCGTCCGATTCCGGATCCGCCGCCCGTAATGACCGCCGCTTTGCCTCTGATCTCCATTTGATGAACCCTCCGCGCAGCGCGGTTCGCAATACCTGAAGTCGCGTTGGCTACCCTACCTTTCGAGTTGCAGACGCGCCAGCCAGCAGAAGACTCTAACCGATCCGTCCGAGCAGAATGCCGAGAACCAGTCCGGCCAGCACGTACGCCGTGAAGCCGACGTATGCGTAGTCCCGCTCCTTGATAAACAGGATGAAGCAGAACGCCACGCGCGCCAACGGCACCAGGGTCAACACAAACAGGCCCACCGTCATCACGGAATGAGGATCACCACGAGACGCCATCGAGAGCAATTCCACGAACGACATCTTATCGGCCACGTGTGCGGTCTGTGCGGCGTGGTAGCGGCGAACGTAATTTCCGGGTGATTGGGTCGCCATCAGCACCAGCCCGACCAACAGAATTATCGATGCGGCGATCAGAATGGTGCGCAGCAGGATTGGCGTCCAAAATCGTAGGATTCGATCTTCGTCTTCAGCACCGGGTGGCATGGAAGTACCTATCGCTCTCAAATTCCGTTAAGCGCGCGCCATCCCATCTCGATTGCTATCAAGAGCAAAATGACGACAAACGCCATCCGCAGCGCGCGTACGTTTGCATTCGGCAGAATGCGGCTGCCGATCAAGGCGCCCGCGGCGACTCCGAGCGCAACAGGCGCCGCGATCGACGTGGAGACGTCCCCGCGCGCCAGGAACACCAGCGCGCCGGCGCCGGCCGTCACCCCGATCATGAAGTTGCTGGTCGCGCTGGAGACTTTCAGCGGCACGTGCATGAAGTAGTCCATCGCCATCACCTTCAGCGCACCCGAGCCGATTCCGAGCAGTCCCGACATCAGGCCGGCCACAACCATCAGCGCCGACCCGGCCGGCAGATTAACGATTTCGTAGTGGGCCAGCTTGCCGGATTCGTCCGGCACGTCACCGACCAATTCCAGCCGTCGCGCGAGCGGATCGCCGTGCTCAACGAGATCGTCGCCCTGCTTTCTCAGGCTGAAGTACGCCGACTGCAGCATCATCAGCGCGAACAACAACTCCAGCACGACGGCGGGAATCATCCCCGCCAGCAGCGCGCCTGCCACCGCGCCGGTGACGGTGGCGCACTCCAGCACCATCGCGACTTTGAGATTTGTCCATCCATCGCGCACGAACGCCACGCTCGCGCCCGCGCTGGTAGCCACGACCGAGATCAAGCTGGCGCCAACCGCGACCGTCATCGGCATATGCGCGGCGATCACGAGGGCCGGCACTATGAACACTCCGCCACCCAGGCCCGACAGCGAGCCTATGAACCCCGCGCCGAACGCCAGCGCGATCAGACCGCCCAGGATTCTCAGCACGGCTCATGGCTCCGTGCCTGAAGGCGGACAAGGATCGGGACAATGTTCGAGTGCGACATGGGCTCCTTGTGCATTGGGCAATGTTATTGCATTCATACTGACAAAACAATTGGATGCGCGCGCCGCGAGCCGTTGGGCATGTCAGAGACAATCTAGGCCTAGTCTCGGCGGAAACAATTCGATGGCCACGCGTCCGTTCGCGTGCAGCCCGCGTTCGACGTCTTCGGTAATTTCGCGAACCACACGCAACGGTTCCGCCGCCTGACAGATCGGGCCGCCGACCACTACATAGTCCGCACCGGCCCGAATTGCATCTGCCGCGCTCAATGCTAACGGCTCGCCGGTTTCGCGGGTGTGAACTCCGCTCGCGACGATGATGAACCGGCGGCCGCATCCGTCCCGCACGCGCCGCGCTTCCTTTGCCGGAGTGAAGACGCCATCGAACGCGGCCTCCGAGGTAAGCTTTGCCAGCCGAACGACGCTGTCGCCGTTTTCCGGCGAATGATTCTCGCCGGCTTCGGGCCTGATACAGGCCACCATCGCAACCGTCAGGATGTGCGGACGCCGCAGGCCCTCGCTGCGGCACACGCGCGAGACTCCTATTCGCGTGCGCGTCATCAGTTCCAGGTTGCCGTTGGGCTGAATATCGAACATCTTCGCGCCAAGGCGCGTTGCTTCGATCGCGGCGCGCACGACGTTTTGCGGATAATCGCGAAATTTGAGATCGAGGAAGACTTCGGCGCCGCGCCGGCGCATCTCTCGAACGAAATCAGCTCCGCCGCCGAGAAAGAGTGCCCGCCCGACCTTGAACATGCCGACCACGTCTGTCAGCCGATCGACGATTCGCAGCGCCTCGTTTCGCTCGACGTTGTCGAGTGAAACGATCAGCCGTTCGCGCGGCGCTCCGTGCCGAAGCAAACCCGAAAATGGCCAGTACTGGGTCATCGCCCGTTTCCTACCCGTATGGCAGAAGCTTCGAAGGAATTATGCGCCGTCGATTCGGCGTCAGGAAGGATTGCCTCGTGTTTCAGTGCACAGGCGAATAGGAACACCGGAGGCAGTCCCAAGGAATGCGGTGCAATCGATGGCGTGCAGTGAATGTGCTGCGGACCGCCCAAAGCGGCAAATAAAAGCCTTTGAAATTAAGGTATTTTTTGGCGGACTGGGTCGGCACCAGCCTTGCTGATAGCGTCTGTATCATGATCTGTATAGCGGATTGCGAGCATCACTCAGATTGGAGTAGGTCAGAAACGGACTTACCCAACTCAGAGGCTTAGTCAAATATGATTGGCCTTCTAATATTAGTCATCGTCATTTTTGCCATCCGGCAGCATCGCCGCAGCCGCGCCCTCAAATGGCGCGACCATTACTGGAGCAACGATGAGTTCCGCCGGCATATGGACCAGGCGGAACAATTCGCCGCCGAGTTTCCGCATCGGCTTGCCACCAAAATCCAGCGGAAGGCTTCGCAATCGGGTTCGAACTTCGAACGCAAGATGGCGGCGAAGTTCGAGCGGCAGGCCGCGCGATTTGAAAGCAGGATGCGCCGCAAGTTCGATACGCAGACGCAGCGCTGGAACCAGCATGCGGAAGACCTTACAGCCGACTCCGGCGACGGTCCGACCGCGCAGCCGAAGGATGGTCCGACCGTGCAGCCCAAAGATGGCGAGCTCGGCATGCGCGAGGGCGTGCAGGCCTCGGTCGAGGCGTACAAGGCGTACCAGCGCGCCCGCAAGCGCGCGGCCGCCGAAGCCGGGTTCTACGTCCACCTGATGTGGTACGGCGTGGTGATCGGGTTCCTGTTCTTTCTGAACCTGATGACAACCTCGTTCCAGTGGTGGGTGTTCCCGGCGATCGGATGGGGGTTCGGCGTCGCGAGCCATTTTGTCGCAGTGTTCGGATGGCGGTGGATTCACGAGCGCGTCTTCGAGCCGGCTATCCAGCGTGAAGTCGACCGCGAAGTCACCAAGGAAAAAGAGGTCCTTCGCACCGAGAAGCAGGCTTCACTCGACGAGCTGACCGCCACCTTCGCGCACGAGATTCGTAATCCGATCGCGGCCGCGAAGAGCCTGGTGCAACAGATGGGCGAAGACCCGACCTCGGCAGAAAACGTCGAGTACGCGAAGGTCGCGCTCGACGAACTCGCGCGCGTCGAGCGCAGCGTGTCGCACCTTCTGAAATACGCGAAGGAAGAGGACTACAACTTCGACAACGTGAATCTGTCCGGCGTGCTCGATGGCGCGCTGACGCAGATGCGCAGCAAGCTGGAAGCGAATTCGATCAAGGTATCGCGCAATTACCTGAGCGGACCGACGGTGCGCGCCGATGCCGACAAACTCCGCCAGGTCTTCTCCAACATGATCGACAACGCGGTCGACGCAATGGCATCGACCACCGGCGAGCGCCGAATCGAAGTTGCGATTCAGCGCGGTCGCGGCGGCGCCGCCACCGTCATACTTCGCGACAACGGTTGCGGCATTCCCGAAGACAAGATCGGCAAGATTTTCAATCCGTTCTACACCTCCAAGCAGAACGGAACCGGACTGGGGCTTGGCGTCGCGAAGAAGGTGATCGATTCGCATCGCGGGACGATCGAGGTTTCCAGCCAGGTCGCCGTTGGCACCGAGTTCGCCGTATCGATTCCGCTGGCTGATGCGGCGCGCGATACGGCTCCCGAAGTGACCGAGCCGCTGACACTGAGCACCGCGACCACACCTATTTCCATGAACGGCAACACGCCCGACTCGGCCGCCGCGCACGCACCCGCGATGATGGCGGCAGCGCCGGCGAGCGGTAATCCGCGAGGACAGCAATGAAGGGACGATTGCTCATCGTCGATGATGAGCGCGGCATCGTTATCGCGCTCAAGGGGCTCTTCACCAAGGAAGGCTACGAGGTCGAAACCTCGGAGTCCGGTGAAGAAGCGCTCGAGAAGGTCAAAGCCGGGCTCTTCCACGTCATCATCACCGATCTCTCCATGAAGGGGATGAGCGGACTCGACCTGCTGCGCAAGGTGCGCGAACTCAATCCACAATGCGCGGTGCTGATGATCACCGCGTACGGCAACCAGCGGATCGCGGTCGAAGCGATGAAGGCGGGCGCGGAAGACTATCTGCCCAAGCCGTTCGACAACGACGAACTGCGCCTCAAGGTCCGCAAGGTAATGGAAACGCAGCTCCTGCGGCGCGCCCATGACCAGTTGCTGGACCGCGTGCGCCTGGAGACCGGGACTTTCGAAAACATGATCGGCCGCTCGCACGCGATGGTGCGCGTGTTCGAAACGATCGAAAAGGTCGCGCCGACGGATGTAACGGTGCTGGTCCGCGGCGAGTCGGGCACCGGCAAGGAACTCGTTGCGCGCGCGATCCATTTTCGCAGTCCGCGCGCCCGCGCGGCGTTCATCGCCGTCAACTGCGCGGCGTTCTCACGCGAGCTGGTCGAGAGCGAACTCTTCGGCCACGAAAAAGGGGCCTTTACCGGGGCGGTCGCGCGGCGCGAGGGCAAGTTCGAGGCTGCCGACGGCGGCACGCTCTTTCTGGACGAAATCGGCGACATGGGCCTGGAGACGCAGGCCAAACTGCTGCGCGTGATCCAGGAAAAACAATTCGAACGAATCGGCGGAAATCAGCCGCTTTCGGTGGACGCCCGCATAATCGCGGCGACCAACCAGGACCTCGAGGCGATGGTCAAGCAGGGGCGCTTTCGCGAGGACCTCTATTATCGCATCAAGGTGGTCGAGATTCGGCTGCCAACGCTGCGCGAGCGGCGCGAAGACATCCCGCTGATGATCCAGCATTTCATCCGCGAAGCCTGCCAGCGCTACGGCAAGCCCGAGAAAGCGCTGACGCCCGAGGCGATGCGCGCCTGCATGGAGCATTCGTGGAAGGGCAATGCGCGCTCACTGAAAGCGGCCATCGATCAGGCGTTGATCCTTTCTTCCGGCGCCGAGATTACGGCCGGAGACCTGTTCTCAGGCTCCGAGCCGGAAACCAGCGGGAATCACTCCGCCGCCGCGGCTGTATCGGGCGACGGGGCCGATCCGGATGCGAACGGAGCGGCGGTCGCGGCCTCCAACGGAATGACTTTTCGCGAGGCGAAGGAAAAATTTGTCGGCGATTGGGAACGCACGTTCTTCGTGCGCGCGCTCCGTGCGACCGGCGGCAATATTTCGCGCGCGGCCGAGCGAACCGGAATGTACAGGCAGAGTTTCCAGCAGAAGATGCGCGAACTCGGAATTACCGTCGCGGAACTCGGACTCAAGTCCGAAGAGGATTGACGGAGCGAAACTCCAATGGACGAGACCCCAATCAACGAAACCGCGACTGGCTCGACCGGCGGCTACCGGATTCATCCCCCGCTGCTCGCCGCCGGACTTTTGGTCGGCACGCTCGTGCTGCACTCGCTTCTGGAGAATGGCGATGTCGAGCCGCACGAGTTGCTGGGGCTGCTGCTGGTCGCTGGCGGAATTGGAATCAGCTTCTATGCGGCTGCGATTTTCCAGGCGCGCGACACGACCAGGGATCCGTTCGGTGCACCATCGAGTTTCGTGGTGGTGGTGCCGTACACGTTTACCCGCAATCCGATGTATCTGGGAATAACGCTGGCACTGCTGGGGTTCGCGGTGTTCTTCGGATCGGTCGTGATGCTGCTGGCGCCAATCGGATTTTTCGTGGCGCTGGATCGGATCGTCATTCCGAACGAGGAAGCCTCGATGGAGCGGCAGTTCGGCCAGCAGTACCTGGACTACAAAGCGCGCGTAAGGCGCTGGCTCTAGAATACAAATTCGCCTTGCTGCTTCGCTGCGGCGGGGCGCAAGGCCGAGGAGAAGAAGCAAATGTTTATTTCACGCATGATGAGCCTGATCAGTGGAAAATTGCGGCGATGGCTCAAAGCGCGCGAGGCGCGCGATCCCGAGGCGGTTTACGAATCTGCCATCACCGATCGCCTGCGCCGCTACCATCAGCTCAAGACCGCGGCCGCCGGCGTCATCTACATGCGCAACAAGCTCGAGCGCGAGCTGCGCACCAAATCGGCGGAGCTGAAGGAAGTCGATGAGCAGGCGGGGCAGGCCGCCGACATGAACGAGGACCAGTGCGCGCTCATCCTCATCCAGCGCAAGCATGAGCTGGAAGCCGACTGCACTCGACTGCGCGAGGAACTCGGCGATCTGACGCGCGAGGCCGACGACGCAAAGAAGAATCTGATCGCCTTTAAGGGCGAGATCGAGAACCTGAAGGTCGAAAAAGTGCGGATGCTCGCACGGCTCAGGAACGCCCAGGCGCGGGTCAGGATTCAGGAGGCGCTCGAGAGTCTTTCCTACGACGATGACGTTCGCGCGCTCGAAGAGGTGCGCGAATCGATTCAGCGCACGCTCGCTCAGGCGGGAGTGAATCGCGAACTTGGCGACTCGGAGTTGGGAAACAAGCTCGACGAAATTCGCCGCCGCAACGCCGAGACGAAGGCCGCCGCGGAACTTGCTGACCTGAAGCGCCGCCGCCGTCCGCCGCTCGCACCGATGGACATCTTTACCAGGGCCGCAGACGCCGTGAACGGCCATCCACACGTGGCGGGCAACGAGTAGGACACGGACGTGACAACCGCGGTGATGCCGAGTACCGGACCAATGCCCCGACGGGATGCATTTGATGCATTGCTGACGGCGGCTGCATGGATACTGCTGGGCGCATTGCTGGTAGCGGGGATTGCGAAGGTCCATACCACCCAAACGGTAGGCGGCCCGATGACTGTCTTCGGTCCGCTCCGCGTACGAGGGAACCTTTATATAGGAGGTCCCCTCACCGTGCATGGACCAGTGCATGCACGCAGGGTTACTGTCGGTGGACCATTCACGCCCAAATTGCCCGCCGGCGAGAAGCCGGGTCCTTCACCGCAGACGTTTGAGACTTCGCTGGCGATAGGCGGACCGCTGAACGTTTATGGGCCGCTCGTCGTCAAGGGCCGGCTCGTCGTTGGAGGTCAGCTAATCTCCGAGCCGTCGCAATAATAAGAACTACTCAGCTTCGTTCCGAAAAAAGGGCGGCGCAATGAAAATACTATACGGATCGTTAGCAGTGCTGGCGTTGGCAGGATCAATTGCGCCCGCGTGTGCCGCTGGCTACGCGCCAGTGACTAGTCATCCGCACGCGGCGAGCAACGAGTAAGGCGGACCTGCCGACATCGCCGACGCGAGGTTCAAGCCGATGCACCGACGAGATCCAATTGATGTGTGGCTGACGCTGGCCGGATTCCTGGCGCTGGGCGTATTGCTCCTCCACGCGTTTGGTCACACCGTCCACACCGTCTACCGAATAAATCGGATCCGTGTGGGACTGGCCAGCACCGAGAAGATAGGCGGCCCGTTGTCCGTCGACGGTCCGCTGCTGGTGCGAGGCAACCTTTACATCGGCGGCCCGGCGACGGTGCATGGTCCAGTTCACGCACACTCGCTGACTGTCGGCGGCCCCGTCACCAGCCCGCTGCCGAAAGGCGAACCGCCGGGTCCGGCGGGTCAGGTCTTTGCGAGGTCACTCGCGGTCGGCGGACCGCTAACGGTTCGAGGCCCGCTCGTTGTCGATGGCTGGCTCGTAGTTGGTGGCCCTCTCATTTCCGAGCCTGCCCGGGAATTGTCGGGTGAAAAGCCGCAACAGAGCGAAGTCCCTCTCCGGGACCAGTTGCCATTGCAAAACGAAGCCTCTAAGCAATAACGGCCTGGGACTATGCGACTATATACGCGGCGCTAGCCGCACGGGAGAAAGCTGTGACAAAGGGGGTGGCTGCTATTGTGGTGCTCGCATTGTGCGGCCCCATGACCGCATCCTGCCTGAGCGTGAATGTGGTGGGGTTGGGGAGCGGCGCGAAGATTGGTGGGCCCTTGAATGTCGACGGTCCGCTGCGGGTGCAAGGCGACCTTTATGTCGGCGGCCCGGCTACCGTGCATGGCCCAGTGCTGGCACGCGCGCTTACCGTCGGCGGCCCGGTCTCGAACTCGTTTCCGAGGGGCGAACCGCCGGGGCCTTCCGGCCAGACTTTTGCGACTTCACTCAGTGTAGGCGGACCGCTGACGGTTCAAGGTCCGCTTGTCGTCGATGGCTCGCTCGTAGTTGGCGGTCCTCTGTTCGCGGAGCCGGCACAGGAATTGTCGGGCGAGAGCCCGCAGCAGGGCGAAATTCCTCCCCACAGCGAATTGCCGCCGCAAAGCCAAGCCCCTCAGCAACAGTGGACTGAATAATCTTTGGTCCCTTGGCAAGAAAACGCTGGCGAGATGCCGGTGCCAATCAAGAAATCTCGGTGTTATAGACTCTGAACTTAGTGACAGCTGAAGTATCGACAACCAATGACCAGACCAAGACCGTCGATACGATGATAGATCACATCCTCTTCGATTTTTTCGGAACGCTTGTGGAATATTCTGCGAGCCGCACTGAGCAGGGTTACGGTCGGTCACACGCGCTTCTCAAGAGTTTCGGAAGTGGCTTGGATTATTCCAGGTTTCTCGATCTGTGGTCGAAGGTGTCGGAGGAATTCGATAAGCGGGCGAACGAGGATCAAAGCGAGTTCTCGATGCACGAAGTGTCGGAGTGTTTTCTGGAACGCGCGATCACAATCGCACCAAGTGCAGAGATGGTCGATGCTTTCGTAAATTCATATATCGAGGAATGGAATAAAGGGGTGAGATACCCCGACGGAATAAATGAACTCCTCGAACGGCTCGGAAGCCGATATAAGCTTGGAATCGTGACGAATACCCATCTTGCCGCACTCGTTGAGGAACATCTGGAGAAAATGGGGGTGGCGTCGCATTTTAAAGTCATCGTGACTTCCATCGGCGAGCGCCGCCGCAAGCCGCATCCGCAAATTTTCCTGAGAGCGTTGGAACTTCTCGATACGAGCCCAGCACGGACGCTGTTTGTGGGTGATTCCTACGAAGCTGACTATCTGGGAGCCAGACAAGTTAGCATCGAGTGTTTTCTTATTGATGCTTCCGGGCGAGCGTCAGTTCCAGCAGCGAATCGGTTGGGGAGCTTACATGAATTGGAAGAGAAGTTAGGCGAACCGACGAGCAGCAGATGACCAGGGTTGGTAGTAGCCGCCGGCTCCGAATCTCGGCGGAACAACAGGCCGCGTCGATATCGTCAGGGCATTTCGCGCGAATCCAATAGACGCTGCATAAAAACGAGATCCAGCCATCGGCCGAACTTGCACCCGACTTCCGGCATCCTGGCTACTTCGCGAAAGCCCAGCCGCTGATGGAGTGCGAGCGAGCCGGTGTTGCCGGCCTCGATCCCGCCGATCATCGCGTGCGCGCCGTATGCGCTCGCTTGTTCGATGAGCGCCGCGAGGAGAGCCTTGCCCACACCGGTTCGGCGACGATCCGAGCAAACGTAGATGGAATGTTCGACGGTATGGCGATAGCCGCTCCAGGCTCTGAAGTCGCCGAAGGATGAATACCCGAGGATATTTCCACCGTCGGCAGCGACCAGTACGGGAAATCCTCTCGCTTGCCGGGCTTCGAACCAGCGCTCGCGGCTGGTGAGATCGTCGCGGTCGTCGGTCCATACGGCGGTCGAGTTCACCATTACGTCATTGTAGATATCGAGAATCCCCTGCAGGTCGGTGAGATTGGCGTCGCGAACTTCCATCTGTTTGCGTCGTCCTCTATAGTGGAGAGTGGAGAATATGATAGTGGACGAACTCAGCGCAACCCTGGCGCAGCGATTGCGCCGAGAACGTGAGCGTCGACGCTGGTCGCTCGCGGAACTCGCCAACCGCGCCGCCGTGTCCAAGAGCATGATCAGTAAGGTCGAGCGCGCGGAAGCCAGCCCGACCGCCGCGCTTCTGGGCCGGTTGTCCGGCGCCTTCGGAATGACAATGTCGAGTCTGTTGGAGAACGAGCCCCCGTTGCCCAATCGCCTGCTGCGGCAGGCTGAGCAATCGATGTGGAAAGATCCCGCCACCGGCTATATCCGCCGCGCAATCCGTCCGCCGGGTGTCGGCCGTATAGAAGTTACTGAGATAACGCTGCCACCGCGGGCTATGGTCGCATTTCCGAAGGAAGCGTTTGCGTTCGTCGACCAGCAGATCTGGATGCGGCAAGGTGTTCTCCACTTTCTGGAAGGTGAGCTTCTGCACGTCCTGCGGCGCGGAGATCATTTGACCCTCGGAGCACCGGCCAACTGCGCGTTTGAGAATCGGCAGAAGACGGCGTGTGTCTATGTTGTTATGCTGGTTCGATCGGATGTGGTTCCGAGAAACCCTGGGTGACAATCCTCGCAAAGACGAGTCTGCAGATTTCACGGATTCCGAGTTCCAGAAGCCGTCTGGAATCGGCGTGATCTGTGGATCCTAATCCTCAGCAACCGGTGATGTCCTGGCGTTCGGCGACTCGCGCCGTTGTCACGATGATGGCGGTTGCCGCGTGCAGCTTGATGCCGACACGGGCGGCGGCTGGCGGCCACTGGCTCACCGGTTATTACGCGACCTACAACTACAGCGTGATGACCACCAGCCAGGTGGACTACACAAAGCTGACTCATGTCATTTACTGGCCGGTGATTCCGAATGCCGACGGCACTCTCAATACCACGCCGTTCGGTTTGTCGGCCGCAACCTTCAGCACCGGCGCTGCCGATCTGATCACGCGAGCGCACGCGGCAGGTGCCCAGGCGCTCATCGGAATCGGCGGAGATGCGTCATCGGGCGCTACCGCAGGCTTTGAGAGCGCAACCAGCAACACCTACCAGGCGACGTTCATCAACAACATCGTCAGCCTGATGCAGCAATATGGGTTCGACGGTGTAGACATCAACTGGGAGCAGATCGCCACCGCAGACAATAGCGATTTCACCAGCTTCATCACCAATCTGCGCGCGAAGCTCAATACGATCACGCCGCAACCGTTACTGACGATGGCGCCTGAGACACTGCCTGACGGAGGCCGTCCCGATCTAATCGCGCAGGTTGATTCGAGCCTGGATCAGATCAACATCCAGACTTACGTGATGTCCGGCCCGTACTGCGGCTGGGAGACCTGGTACAACTCGCCGCTGAACAACCGCGGTGCCACGTTTTTCACCGTGCCGTCGGAGCAATTACCTTCGATCACCAATGCGCTGGCCGACTACACCGGCTATGGCATTCCCGAAAGCAAGCTGGCGATGGGCATCCAATTCGACGCGGCCGTCTGGCAGGGTGGCTCGGGCACGAGCACCGGCGGCGTCACCCAGCCGAAGCAGACCTGGACTTACTCGAACAACTGTGAGACCAGCGACCCGGGCGCACCTTCGTGGACTACGATGCCGTACTGGCAGATGGCTGCGACTCTGATAAATGCGCCGGGGTACACGCAGAACTTCGATGCGGTCGCCGACCAATCCTGGCTCAGCTATGACCCTTCCGGCAGCGGCACCACCAACGAACAGAATGACCAGTTTGTCTCCTTTGACAGCCCGACATCGATTTCTCAAAAGGGACTGGATCTGAGCCCGGCGGAAGCCGGAGTGGGCGGCACGCTCGGCGGCGTTTTCGTGTTCGAACTGTCGGGCGATTTCATCTCCGGTGCGCCGAGTGGCCAGCAGCATCCGTTGCTGACCGCTGCCAACCAGATGCAGATGCTGTTGCCCGGTCTCGTCACCAACCTGACGGCCACGGCCGGCAGCGGCAGCGCCAATCTGAACTGGACGGCCGCTTCGGGAGCCTCCAGCTACACAGTCCATTTCGAGAATGGTGCGGGAACCGGCCCGGCCTCACTGGCCGCGAACGTTTCCACGACACAGGCGACGATCACGAGCCTGAAGGGCGGCCAGCAGTATTACTTCCTCGTAGAAGGGGTGGATGCGTTCGGGAGCGGCGTGGGTACAGAGGTTAACGTCACGCCCCTTGCGTCACCAACGCCAACGCCGACACCGACAGCGTCATCGACACCGTCGCCGACACCGACTCCGACTCCGACAGCGACAGCGTCGCCGACACCGACACCTACAGCGACACCTACACTGACTCCGTCACCGACGCCGACGTTATCGTCAACGCCGAGTTTGACACCGTCACCGACGCCAAGCCCATCGCGATCGTCGACACCGACTCCGGCGTTATCGCCGACAGCGACACTGTCACTGACGCCGAGCCCGACATCGTCGCCGACGCCGTCAGCGACGCCAAGCGCGTCGCAGACGCCAACGCCGAGCCCGAAGCCGACTAAAACGCCGAAGCCAACCAAGACTCCAAAACCGACCAAAACCCCGAAGCCGACCAAGACGCCCAAACCAAGTAAGACGCCAAAGCCGACCAAAACGCCGAAACCAACCAAGACACCAAAGCCGAAGAAGACAGCGGCATCTGAGCCAGAGGGGCCGGGAGCTACTCCATCGGCGACGATGTGAGCCAGCTCGCTGCGTCCCGCGTGAAACAAGATCGTGTCAGGAGAGCGGAATCCTCAAAGAGAGGAAATCCGCAGATTAGGCAGATTCCAGACAGATTTCAGAATTCCGAATCCGTGAAATCGGCGTAATCTGCGGATTCTCCGGATTATCTTCGAAACAGCGCTGACTCGGAGATCGGCAGATCCAGCGCGTAGCGGCGCAGCCAATCCAGCGCTACTTGCGAGGTCAGCAGCTTTACCCAATCGCGGGTGCCGCGGAATTGGTAACGGCGCGACGTCTTTTCGCGTTCGGAATCCAGTGCGATGCATACGGTACCGACAGGCTTGTCGGGCGTGCCGCCGTCCGGCCCCGCGATTCCCGAGGTCGCGATTGCGACATCGGCTCCGAGGCGCTTGCGCGCGCCCGCGGCCATCTCGCGCACGCATTCCTCGCTCACCGCGCCGACCGTGTTGAGCGTTCTCTCGGACACTCCGAGGATTTCCGTCTTTACCTCATTGGAATAGGTCACCAGATCGCCGAGCAGATAGTTGGAGCTGCCAGGGATATTGGTCAGGCGATGGCCGATCAGCCCGCCGGTGCATGATTCGGCGACCGCGAGCTTGAGGTTGCGTTTGGTCAGGAGCTGGCCCACGACTTCTTCCATCGACACTTCGCCCTCGGCGAACAGGAACTGCGAAATCTTGCCGCGGACCCGCACGGCCAGCTCTTCGAGCTTGCGCTCCGCTTCGCCCGGCTTGCCTTCGACGGTCAGACGCAGCGAGATCTGCGGAAAGCTGGCGCGAAGCCCGACCCGCGCCTCGTCGGGCCCGATCAGGCCCTTCACCGCCTCGTCGAGCGCCGATTCGCTCATCCCGAAGGTCTGGAAAATCCGCATCGCGATCACTTTGTCGGTGCCGCGATGCTTCTGAAGCCAGGGGATGACCCAGTTTTCCATCATCGGCTTCATCTCGCGCGGCACGCCGGGCAGCACGATCAACTCCGCGGTGTGGCCGTTTTGCGTGATCGGCATCCGGAAGCCGGGCGCGGTGCCGAGCGCATTTGGTATGATCTCGGCGCCTTCGGGGAAGTCCGCCTGCTTGAGATTGTTTTCCGGCATCGTGCGGTTGATGGTCGCGAACAGGCGCTTCATGTGATCGACCGAGGCCTCGTCGCGCTGGAGCTTGACGCCGGCGATTCGCGCGACCGTCTCGCTGGTGAGATCGTCCACGGTAGGACCGATTCCGCCCGTGGAGATCACGACGTCGGCCATTCCGACCGCAGTCCGCCACGCCCATTCGAGCCGTTCCGGCACATCGCCCACCGTGAGCACGGAGACGAGTTCGACGCCGTTCTCGACCAGCTTGTCGGCGAGATAGTTCGCGTTTGTATCGACGACTTTGCCGGTCATGATTTCGTCGCCGGTCGAGAGAATGACTGCCCGCTCAATCATGGGCCGCTCCTTCGTTGCTCACAGCACACGCCACAGAATTTGCAGCACGATATTCGCATATATCGCCGCGGCGAGATCGTCCAGCATCACGCCGGCGCCGCCGCCCACTTCGCGATCGATGAGGCCGGCGGGAAAGGGCTTGATCACGTCGAAGACCCGAAACAAAACGAAACCGGCCATCATCCACAACGGAGTCAGCGGGTTGCCAAACATCGTCGCGACCATCCCGAGTACTTCGTCCAGGACAATTTTGGAACTGTCGTGCTCATCGAAAATCACCTCGGCGCGGCCCGAGATCCAGCATCCGATCACAAACGCGATCGCAAAGACCGCGAGCGCGAGCATCGGCGAATAATTCCATAACGGGCCAAAGCCGAACCAGATGACAACGAGGCCGACCACCGAGCCGGCAGTGCCGGGCGCGACGGGAGAATATCCGCTGTAGGCGCCGGTTGCGAAAAAGATGATCAGTGCGCGCATTGCGATACGTTTGGAGCGCGAAAGATAGCACGGGCTCTGCGCGCGGATAAGGCCCGTTGCCGGCGCCAATTCGTGGGCGCGAACTACGCGGAGCGATACGGCATCGGCGGTTCTTCGGTCGCGACTTCCACCGCCGTGACGCCATCGATGCCCCGGGCGACTTCGCTCACCAATCCGTCCCACGGCGCCACGAGCCCGGGTCCATGGAGGCGCACGGTGCCTTCGCTGCAGGTGACCCCGATGTGTGCATCGCGAATCTTGGGATGGGCCAGAAGGGCGGCGTGAACCTCCGCGCCGATCGCGGCATCGCGTAGCGCTGCTCGCGACGATGCATCCGCGGTCGCATCGATTTCGCGCGCGGCATTGGCCAGTATTCGTGCGATCGATTCCATCGGCTGCGCCGAAGAGTTCACCAGCAGATCGTAAACAGCAGGGTCATCTATGTCGACGCCGGAGAGACTCTGGCTGCGAGCTTTTTCTTCACGGTCCTGATCGCGGACGTACTTTTCCGCTGCGGCCGGTGCGAGCTTCTCTTCCTGCGCAACGGTTTTGACGCGTGCCGCGGTGGGGCTGATCACACGCACGCGCAGCGCATATCTGATTTGCGGGATTTGATGCGCCAGCGTGCGGCCCGCCACCACGATCGAATCCTGCGCGAGTTCCCTGAGCAGGACCGCGCGAATATAGGCGAGGTAGCGATGGCTCTCGGTCTTGAGGCGTTCCCAGAAATGCGGGGTGCGCAGATCGAACACGAGCAGCTCATCTTCGCTCACTCCGAAACGATGCGCCGCTTCCGCGATAATTTCCGGCCCGGTCTTGAACCGCCATCCGAGTTGTTCGGCTGCGAGCCGGCCGACCTCGGTGCCGCGACTTCCGATCTGCTGACTGATTGCGATTACCGCCATGCGAACCTCTTCGGGCCCGCGATGCTTCGTGCCCGCGCGGATATTAGGAGCATGCAGGCCTTACGGCAAACAGGAGCTGGCCTGGTTTCAGCTTGGGCGGCGGGACTTGAAGTGGAGGCCTACTACGATCTCAGCCGTGGATCGTCGGTGGCAACGCAAACCGCGTGACCCATGCCTGCAGCCGCATCTTCACCTTGATTCTGGGGAGCCAGCCGCGCGGCATTACATGCTTCCGCTTTGTCGAACGATTGTTCGGTCGTCCAGCTGCCGAGCGGGGCGCCATCGTCGTAGCGTGGCTGGCCGATCCACCAGAATCTGGTTTGCGGCGGCACCATCAGGTACCAACCCACAAGAGCGAGCGCAGCAACGTGGTAGAGCTTCATACGTTAGCCTTGCACTTCTGGAATCCGGGCACCACAACGAGCGCGCCACTATTCGGCAGCATCGGTAACCAGCGGAACATGGAATCCGCGCCGTGCGGCGGCTAGGATGTCGCTGCTTTGAACCTGCGGCGCGCCCAGCGCGCGCAACGCCCTCGAAGCTCAGAGGCAACCGATATAGATGGTACGGAAAATTGCACTGTCGCGTCCGCGCGACAAAAACACACCGCACGTCGCGCGTATCAAAGGAAGCTCAGCGGCAGTCGCGGCTCGCGACGATCTCAGACGCGAGCTCACGCTGGCAAAGAAAGCAGCGCGCGCCGCAGGCGAGATTTTGCGCAAGTACTGGCGGCAGGGTGGATATGAAATCGGCTCCAAAGGGCGCGACAATCCCGTGACCGAAGCGGATCTCGCGGCTGACAAGGCGCTCAAAACGCTGCTCCACGATCCATTTCCCGAGTACGGATGGCTCTCCGAGGAGACGGCCGACAGCGACGCGCGGCTGGAATGCCGTCGCGTATGGATTGTCGACCCGCTCGACGGCACCAAGGAATTCATCAACGGCATTCCGGAATTCAGCGTGGCGATTGCGCTGGTCGAAGACGGCGAGCCGATTCTGGGCGTGACCTATAATCCGATCAAGCGCGAGATGTTCTGGTCGGCGCGGGGAATGGGATGCCACTTGAATACGCGCCGCGTGCGCGTGACGCGGACCCGGATGCTCCGCCGCGCGACGGTGTTCGCAAGCCGCAGCGAAACCGCGCGCGGTGAATGGCAGGTGTTCGATGGCAAGCTCAAGGTGAGCCCGACCGGCAGCGTGGCGTACAAGCTGGCGCTGGTCGCCGGGGGCAAAGGCGATGCGACGTTCACGCGTTCGCCGAAGAGCGAATGGGACATCGCATCAGGCGCGGCGCTGCTGAAGGAAGCGGGCGGCACGATGACCGACATTCACGGCCATCACATAAGGTTCAATCAGCGCCACGTGAAGGTGGCCGGAATGATCGCGGACAACACCATCCTGCACGAGCAACTGATAAAAATCGCGCCACATCCGGAAGCCGCGTCGCAGTAGAGCAAAGGATCCGCGTGTCGCGCAGATTCGAATCTGTATAATCCGCGGGATTTCTGATGCCGCGATTTACGGATTAGGCTGAGTCGAGATCGATGCGACCGCTGCTTGTTCGGCTGCTTCTATTTCGAATCTGGTCTTGCCTGGGCCCGTCTCCGGCAGGAAGTACATCGCCACGATTGGCAGGAACTGAAAAATCAGAAATCCGAGCATTACGGCGCGGAGTCCAAACGTCGCGGCCAAATGGCCACCCAGCACCGGTGAGACAAAGGCGCCGAAAAACCCGACCGCCCACACGAAACCTTGCGATGCGCCCACGCGGGTCGGCGTCATTCCCGGCAGCTCCATCATCAGGGTTGTGAGGGCGGCGAGCGAGCCGGCTGCGCCGATGCCAACGAGCACCAGCGAGAGGCGAATCATTATCGGATCGGACATCACCACCGCGCCCGCGCATCCGACCAGCGGGAAAATCGCAACTGGCCAAGTGAAGGGCTTGCGCAGTCCGGTCATCCCCGTGCCGATGCCGCCCAGGACCGCGGCAAAGAATCCAGTGAGGGGCAGGACCTGCGTCATCAATGACGCCTGCTCGAGGCTCATTCCACGGGAGACGCGGAAGTACTGCGGCAGGAACGCGGTGTAGAGCTGAAACACCCACATGCCCCCGAACAGCCCCAGCGCGATCAGCAGCACGTTGCGCATCTTCATTACTTCGACCAGCGAAGAACCGCGTTGCACTTCACTGGAAGTCGGTGCGGGTACCACTGCTGGCGCGGTCGTCCGTTCGCGTCCGAGCACGCTCCACAGGATTGCCACTCCGGCCGTGCCTACCCCGTAATAGAAGAGGACCGACTGCCAAATCGATCCGACCGCGGCAAACACCGGCGGGGTCATTAGGAAGACGGCGGTCAGGCCGACGTAGCCGAAGGCGAAGTTGACCATGTTGATGTATGGCCATTCGCCTTCGCCGAACCACTCCATCGTAAGCGAGCCCGGCGGCGCGACGACCAATCCGTAACCGATGCCTTCCACCACCCGGCATCCGAGCAGCATCCGGAACGAGCCCGCATAGCCGCTGGCAATTTGTCCGAGTCCCATCAGCCACACACCGAGCAGGAGACAGCGCAGTGGACCAAGCCGCTCCAGCACCATCGCGCCGAGAATCGAGAAAATGCTGATCCATAGCGCGATGATGGAGATGATCAGTCCGCCATCTCCGAGCGAGATGTTGAGGCCCTTGGTGATTTCCTCGAGCATCGGCGCCGGCGCCAGCCACGTAAGTGACTGTGCCATCAGCAGCATGAGCAGCAGTAATTCAATCACCCAGCGGTATGGCGAAAGCAGGGGGCGTTCACTCATGGCGATGCGGCGCTCCTTAGTGCTCCCGGTATAGCCCGACAGGCGCTGGTATTGCCACCGCCTATGCCGTTACAAGCGCTGATCGCCACTCGCCCACGCGAGGTAACCGACAAGGCCCACGAGATATACCGCGGCGATCAGAAAGAACACGGTATTGAACGATTGCGTGGCCTGCAGGATGAAGCCGGTGAGCGCGACTCCGATGATTCCAGGAATCGTCGCTATGGTGTTCGAGATTCCCATCAGCACGCCGGCGTACGTCGCACCGATGTCGAGATGATTCACGCCGAAGGCTGAGAGGCCCAGACCACTGGCCGCAGCAGAGGCCGTCAGCAGAGCGATGGCTGCGCCGGGTGAGCGGGCGGCGGGGAGCGCGAGCAGAGGAAGCGCACCAAATCCAAACGCGATCGATTGCAGCGTTTTGCGCACGGTCACGACGGTGATGCCGCGCATCAGCATCGTATCGGCGATCCATCCGCCCGCGTTGACCATCGCAAAGGTACTGACCCATGGCACCAGCGCATACACTCCGACCCGGCCCACGGTGACTCCGAACGCGTGATGCAGGTATGTCGGCAGCCATAGCAGCAGAATGTTGAAGCCGAAGTTGGCGCAGAAATGCGCCAGCACGATCGCCCATACGGCGCGCTCGCGCGAAATTTTCCGCCACGGTATTTGCACGGCGCGCGATTCGGCCGCGCGACCACTGGTGATCAGATCCAGTTCGGCGGCGGATATGCCGCGCGCATCTTCGGGCCGGTCCGCCGCTCTGACCATCCAGACCAGAACCCAGACCATCCCCACCGCGCCAGAGAGATAGAAGAGCATCGGCCATCCGAACGCGATGACTATCGGCGGACTGAGCACCAGCGCGATGACGGTGCCCAGATGCATCCCGCTGTAGTTGAGTGAAAGCGCGCGGGCACGTTCGCGCGCGGGCATCCATCGCGCGACGATACTGTGAATTGCGGGAAAGTTGACGCCTTCGCCCAGGCCCAGCAGCACGCGCGCCCCAAACAGCACGCCAAACGAAACGCGCGCGGCTGCGGGCGTGATCAAGGTTGCCAGCGACCAGATGGCGACGCCGAGTCCGAGCACGCGCTTTCCGCCGAACCGGTCTGCGAGCCATCCACCGGCCAACTGCGGCCACAGGTAGCCCCAGAAGAAGGCGGAGAGAATCAGGCCCTGCGCGGCCGAATCGTAGCCCGCATCGCGAGCGAGCGGAATTATCGCAATCGAAATGCTGACGCGGTCGAGATAGCAGAGAACCGTGGCGAGCGAGAAAAGCGCGGCGACGGTGTAGCGGCGCGGCCATCGCGACCGCGCGATGACTGTTGCTGCGCGCGTCTGAACGGATTCGGCCATCGCGCGCGGGAGCTTAGTCGCCTGACGCCGCGCGTGCCAGCGTTTCCTGATGCTGCTACGCCGGAACTAGCGACCGACCGCGTGCCGAACCGTGTTCAGGATGTAGATGAAATCGCGCGGCGAACGGACCTCGCCGAGCAACGCCGCACGCGACAGCATTTCCATCTCTTCGCTGGTGATGCTGTGGAGGCGGCGAACCTGCTCGTTGCCCTTGAATTGCTCCCAGGCGGACACAACGTGGTTGTCCTGCGCCGGATTGAGGAGCGCGTGCGCGCGCGGATTAGCCAGGAAAAACAACTCGCGCCGGTCAAGGCCGAGTACCTCGGCAAGACGTGTGACGATCTTGTCGGAAGGATGCCGCTTGCCGGATTCGAGATGGCCGACGTAGGGGGTGGAGGTTTTGATGCGTCGGGCTACCTCTTCCTGGGTGAGATCGAGTTGACGGCGCCGCTCGCGGATGATCTGACCGAAGGTGCGTTCCTTGGACCGTGCCATTGTGCTTTTTTCCCTCTTGGTTTTCACGCGCAACGCGCCCCCCAAAGACGCGCAGCGCGCTAAAACAATTAGATCAGCTTAACCGACAATTTGTCTGAATAACATCGTGTCAACACAGGGGCAAACACCCAGCCTGCCATTTATCCTCTGCCGCACCCCTCAGCTTATCGCGGTCGCTGGCATTCCGCGTTCAAAATTCGCTGTTTCTAAAGACGCTTACGCGGATTTTAGAGAAGTTTTGGTAACATTACGCATAAGATTTGTTCATTTAACCCGGCTCTTTTGCTTAATTCCCGTAGGGATTTCGCCCACGATTCAAATATATGGAAAATTCCGACACTCCATCGAGCGTCCGCACGGGCGTCCTGAATCGGGCGGCTGCGCCACCCTTCAAACCATCGATCACGACCTTGTCCTGACCCAGCGCCCGTCCCGTGTTGTCGTAGTAATGAATCTCCAAATCGATCGGTCCGATGTCGGCGCCCGTGTTTTCCAGCTTGCCTTCAACGAAGACCTGACCGTCTTCGTGGCGCAGATTGCTTTCGACCACGCGCACGGGCTCGACGTGCATCAGCGAATAGAAGACCCATCCTACAAAAGCCGCCGCGACTGCGACAAGAGCAATTTTACGAATACGCATTCTAGCGGAGGTCCGTTCCCTGGTTCCTGCCTCGGGCGATCGAGCCTTACACGCGTTAGGCTCCACAAGGGGCTCGGCCGATTCTCAGACCACAGCACGCGGCCCGCGATAGCGCGCAACTAATAAGAGCGCGGCAGCCCGAGCACGTGCTCACTAATCGAGTTTAGCACCATCTCCTGGGAGACCGGAGCGATCTTCAGCAGGCGGCACTCGCGGAAATACCGCTCGACATCGTACTCACGCACGTAGCCATAACCGCCAAGCGTCTGCACCGCGCGATCGCAAGCCTCGAACGCTGCGTCCGCGGCGCGAAGCTTGGCCATATTGGCTTCCGGGCCGCAGGGCTTGCGATGATCGAACAGCCACGCCGCTTTGAGCATCAGCATCTCGGCGGCTTCCAGCTTCGAATACGAGTCAGCGAGCGGATGAGCGATGGCCTGGTTCTGGCCGATCGGCCGGCCGAAGACCACTCGCTCTTTCGCGTAGCGGACGGCGCGCGCAACCGCCGCGCGGCCGATTCCGATAGCTTCCGCCGCGACCAGAATCCGTTCCGGGTTCAGCCCGTCGAGCAAGGAATGGAAACCGCGCCCTTCGCCACCGACCAGGTCCGATGCCGGCACGCGCAGCCCGTCGATGAAAAGCATGTTCGTGTCGACCGCGGCGCGTCCCAATTTGTGCAGCTCGCGTACCTCAACGGCGGCGGGGTCGAGTTCGGCGAAGAACAGACTCATGCCGTCGGTCTTCTTGCTCACTTTTTCGAACGGCGTCGTGCGCGTCAGCAGGAGCATCCGCTTGGCTTCGCGCGCCTTGGTGGTGAACACCTTGCGTCCGTTGATTATGTAGTCGTCGCCATCGCGCCGCGCGGCGGTCTTGATATGTGTGATGTCGTTACCTGCGTCGGGCTCAGTGACGGCGAAAGCGACGTGAAGCGTGCCTGCCACCACGTCGGGCAGGAAACGGCGCTTCTGCTCTTCGGTGCCATGAAAGACGAGCGGGCTTACGCCGAAGATCGAAAGATGAACCGAGCTTGCCGCCGCCATCGCGCCGCCGGATCCAGCCACTTCGCGCATCACCAGCGCGGCTTCGGTGATTCCCAGCCCGCTGCCGCCATACTGTTCGGGGATGGCGACGCCGAGCCATCCGCCGCGCGCGACTTCGGCGTAGAAGTCATGGGGGAATTCGGCACGCGCATCTTTCTCCCGCCAGTATTCGTCGGGAAATTTTTCACCTAGCGTCCGAACCTGCCGTACGATCTCCTGTTGAGCCTCAGTCAGTTCAAAATCCATCGCCTTATTCCCCTTGCTAGTGAAAATGAGTAGTCAGGCAGCATATGCATACTTCTTGGGCGTCACCAACGCCGCCGTATCGCCAAACTGCCGTGTTAAATTGGGAGATCGCGTTTGATTTCGACGGTATGAATCTTGAAACCATGCGACGCGGCTTAGCCCCGACGCCGTCGAGGTGTGCGGGTAAGATCGGCTTAAAGAGCCATCAGGGAGGTAAGAGTGAACAGGAGGACAAGACGTAAGGCTGAATCGTGGCGCGGCCCGGTCAGCGGAGCTGCAGCAGTGGCAATGCTTTTTGCATCGTCACTGGCGCTGGCAGCTGGACCGACGGGGGGAACGTCGGCTAGCGAACAGGCGCGGCTGGACGCACTCAGTGGGAACATAACCAACCTCGCGGGGGAGGTGACTCAAACACAGGGCGAGGTCAAAACGATCGAAAAGGCGATCACGGTGGCTCCGCCGGCAGAGGGCGCCCAACCCCAGACGGTCGGTGAGCATGTGTCGGTGGTCGAGAAGGATCTGGGCGACCTGAAGACGGATCTGAATACCCGCCTCGGGATTTCGATCCATGGCTTGGTTGATGCGGGCTACGAGCACAACTTCAACCAGCCCAACGGGAACACCAATCTGTATCATGCCTGGGACGTCGACGGCTTTTCGCTCACCCAGGGCAATATACATATCGAGAAGGACGGCACGGTGGGATTCGTGACCGATATCAACGTTGGTCAGGTCGCCAACTCGATTTCGTCGGTCACCAACTATGGCCCGAATTCGACGCACGTCGGCAACCAGTGGATCGACCCGACGCAGTACTATCTGACCTACACCGCGCCGCTTGGTTCAGGCGTGTCCATACAGGGCGGGCGTTTCGTCACCTTGCTGGGTGCCGAAATCATCCCGACTTACACGAACCAGAATTTCAACGAGACGCGCGGCTTGCTGTTTACGCTGGGTGAACCGCTGACTCACACCGGATTCCAGGCCGGCTATACGTTCAACGACTACGTGGCGTTCACGGGCTCGTTGAACAACGGCTGGGATGATCCGACCTCATGGAACAATGGCGGACCCAACTACGAAGGCGAGCTAACGCTCAACACCAAGGACAAGTCCCTGACGTTCGTCCTCAACGGAATCTGGGGTCCGAACCTGCCCGAATCGACGACGACCCCCGTGGTTGGCCACTCGAACTCAAATCTCGGCGCGATCGATCCGATCGTGACTTACAAGCCAACGTTCGTCCAGAACGTGACGCTGGAGGCCGAGTATTTGTATGCGAGCGAGACTGGTCCAGTCGTAAACGGCCACTCTGCGACCTGGCAGGGCCTGGCGGGATACTTTGTGTATGACTGGAATGCGTGGGAAGCGGCGACCCGCAGCGAATTCTTCGACGACGAAGATGGCGCTCGCACGGGAACGGCGCAGACCCTGTGGGAAATCACTCAAACTGTGACCTGGAAGATTCCGGAAGTGACCGGACTGCTGGCGCGCGTGGAGTATCGGCACGACAGCTCGGACACCCATGTCTTCCCGAACAACAACTTCGTGACCGTGAACCCCCTTACGGGCGTCGGCTCGCAGCAGTTGTGGACTGGTCAGGACACTCTGAGCGCAAACATGATCTACGCGTTCTAACAACCTCCACCCTCGGGGGAGGGTAACGTCAAAGCAGCACGAGCGGCGGACCCCGCATCCGGGTCCGCCGCTCGGCTTTTTCATCGCCGCCTGGGGCGACATCAACCGGAGTCATTTCCAGATACTCGAAGTTTCACGCTCTACTGCTCGCGCTCGGATGTCGGTTTTGTTATGTGATCTCGCGCTCGCCGACGCGAAATTCGGATTTCGTGCCGCGGCCGCATCCTCGTGAGCCTTCCTGCCGCGATCGTAGTCCTGATCCTGCTGCTGCTTGGGCCGCTCGCGGTTCATCGCATCGAGGAAAACATCGAGGCATACATCCTCGTCCTCGGCGTAGTCGCGACACTGATCGGAACGGGCTTCGACCAGCAGCTGGTAATCCACGCGCTTGAAGAACCGATTCTGATCACGCTCGCGGTAATAGGCGCGGGAATTCTATTCGGGTTTGCCCGGCAGCGTCTCGACGATCTCTTCGCGGGGCTGGGCAGGCATTTGAGCCGTCCCGTTCTCGCTGCGCTATCGATCTTTGTGTTGGGAGTGCTCTCCAGCGTAATTACCGCGATTGTTGCGGCGCTGGTGCTGGTCGAGATGGTCGGGCTGCTCCATCTGCGGGGCGAGTCGCGCATCCGCGTCACGATCGCAGCGTCCTTTGCGATCGGCCTCGGCGCTGCCCTTACCCCGATTGGCGAGCCCCTGTCCGCCCTGGCCGCCAGCGCGCTGAAGCTGCCGTTCATGGGATTGTTCGACTTGCTCGGGCCGTGGGCGTTGCCCGGCGTTGCCGCCGCATCGATTCTGGCCGGTGTTTTTGCGCGTGGCAGCTACGACGATGCGCCGGCGGGCGCTCAGGTGCGCGAGTCGCCCTTTGCCGCGATCATTCAGGGCGTAAAGGTCTACGCGTTTGTGGCGGGTCTCGTGCTCGTCAGCAAGGCGTACGCACCGGTTGCCGCCCGCTTTGTTGATGCGCTGTCCAATGACGCCCTGTTCTGGATCAACACGGTATCGGCGGCGCTCGACAACGCGACGCTGGTCGCGCTGGAGGTTCATCAGATGCCGCTGCCACGCGCGCGCGAGGCAATAATCTCGCTGCTGGTGTCGGGCGGGATGCTCATTCCCGGAAATATCCCGAACATCGTCAGCGCCGGCGCGCTCAAGATCGGCAGCGGAACCTGGGCGCGCATCGGAGTGCCGATCGGCCTGGTGGGTCTCGGCATTTACTTTGCTGTACTCAAAATTCTGGCCTGACAGGACATTCGGGCTGGGTAAAAACCGAGAAGCTGCGCGAATTGCAGCGAACGACGAGGCTGCTTGCCGCCGGTGATGCTGTCCAAACAGGCGGCAAGAGGGCGCGGGTTCGGCTTTGTCGGGCGACGTAATGATCGTTGCCTTTGAGAAGGTTTCGTGAGAGAAAGCGATGATCGATTCCGGGACGTTGGCGCGAGCATTGCAAAATGAATTGTCGATGCGCCCGTGATTCGATCTTCAAGCCTGGTTGGTATCCGGTACGAATCGAGGGTTGCTGTCCCTTTTAAATAAACGGCGAGGAGGACTAGGGGTTCGATGACACCCAAAGAAGTGTTGCAGACGATTAAGGACAAGGGAGTCGTGATGGTCGATTTGAAATTCATCGACCTACTCGGCCAATGGCAGCATTTCACAGCGCCCATTTCCGAGTTCAAGGACGAGGCCCCGTTCGAAGAGGGTCTCGGCTTCGACGGCTCGTCGATTCGGGGATGGCAAGCGATCGACGCGAGCGACATGCTGGTGATTCCCGATCCGACCACGGCGGTCATGGATCCTTTCACCAAGGATCCGACGCTCACGATGATCTGCGACATTTCGGATCCGATCACGCGCGCCGACTACACACGCGACCCGCGCAATATCGCGAAGAAGGCCGAGAAGTATCTCAAGTCAACCGGAATCGCGGACACCGCGTTCTTCGGTCCGGAGCCGGAGTTCTTCATCTTTGACGGAATTCGTTACGACACGGCGCAGCAGCATTCTTATCACTTTATCGAATCGAACGAGGGCAACTGGAACACCGGCCAGGAATTCAACGTGAGCGACGACGGCCGCAACCTGGGCTACAAGCCGCGCAACAAGGAAGGCTACTTCCCGGTGCCGCCCAACGACTCGCTGCAGGACATCCGCACCGAGATGGTGCTGGAGATGGAGCGGGTGGGAATCCGCGTCGAGAAGCAGCATCACGAAGTCGCGACCGCGGGCCAGGCCGAAATCGACATGCGCTTCCAGTCGCTGGTCAAGATGTCCGACTGGCTGACCTGGTACAAATACATCTGCAAGAACGTGGCGGTGCGCCACGGCAAGACGGTCACCTTCATGCCCAAGCCGATCTTCGGCGATAACGGCACCGGCATGCATACGCATCAGAGCCTGTGGAAGGGCGAGACGCCGCTGTTCGCAGGCAACGGCTACGCCGGGATGTCGGAGCTGGCGATGCACTACATCGCAGGCATTCTGCATCACGCGCCGTCGATCGCGGCCTTCACCAACCCGACCACCAATTCCTACCGGCGGCTGGTGCCCGGCTTCGAGGCGCCGATTAACCTCGCGTACTCGAGCCGCAACCGCTCCGCGTCGGTGCGTATCCCAATGTACTCGCCGTCGCCCAAGGCCAAGCGTATCGAAGTGCGCTTCCCCGACCCCCTGGCGAATCCATACATCGCGTTCTCCGCGATGCTGATGGCGGGTCTCGACGGTATCCAGCGGCGGCTCGATCCGGGCCAGCCGCTCGACAAGGACATCTATGCGCTGACCCCGGCCGAGCTCGCAGAGGTTCCGAGCATGCCGGCATCGCTCGATGAAGCGTTGAACAACCTGAAGAACGACCACGAGTACCTGCTCAAGGGCGACGTCTTCACGGAAGACCTCATCGAGACGTGGATCGACTACAAGATGGCCAAGGAAGTGAGCGCGATGCGTCTCCGGCCGCATCCGTACGAATTCGCGCTGTACTTCGACGCGTAAGATTCCCTCCCGCGCCAGGCGCGGCGAGTGAGATTAAGTCGCTCTCTAACCGGCGGCGGGCCACAAGCCCGCCGCCTTTTTTTTTGAGGCAGACAACGTGTCAGTAAGCGTTTTCGCGGCTGTCCGCGGTGCGCGGGTGCGATGGCGCAAAAGAAGCTGACGCTGTATCACATCTGATATGGGCAGGACGGCACGAATACTCCGGTGCTCAACGAAAAGATGTCCACCGTCCCGGAGGCCGGGCCCACCCTCAGTCGGGAATCAATCCGGGAATGGGACAGTATTGCGGGCCGAATATCTGCGGATGGTTCCGGTGCTGGTTGTTCTGCTCCTGCCTCTGACCGCCCGCGCCCAAATCGCAGAGCAGACAAGCGATACAGCGATCTTTTGCGCTCTGTCGGGTCAGCCGATCTTCGTGGATCCGGATCTGGATATGCCTGTCAATCCGACCATCGAGCAGCAGGTGGCTGCCGGGAAAGAATCGCTTGAGCGGCTTCGGAACTCGGATCTCACCCTCGACAGCAACCAGGCTCTGGTAGGCTACTTCGACGACCTGGTGAAGCGGTTACTCGCAGGCCAGGACATCAAACCACCCTATGCGATAGTCGTACACGTCTCGACCGGCCCGGAACTCAACGCCTATGCCACGGTCGGCGGCCATATACTCATTTACAGCCGTATCTTTGAAGAGGCGGACAACGAAGCGCAACTCGCCGCGATCGTCGGGCACGAATTGTCGCACGAGATTCATAACGATTACGTATTTTTTTGGAATGCAGCAAAGAACCAGGAGGACTCGTACGGGCCAAACGGATTGCTGGCGAAATCGAGGGAAATCGAGATGCGCGCGGATCTGGATGCGACCCGAATGATGTACGGTGCGGGCTGGGACCCTCAGGAACAGGTCAAGATAATGGAGCGCCTCGACAAAATGTGGCGAACCCAACTCGACCACCATCGCGTTTTCTATTCCACGCATCCCGACGATCTGGAGCGGCTCGACGCGGTAAAAAAGCTAATCGCAACGCTCCCGCCGAAGGCGAATCTCGCGACGGACTCGCAGAGCTTCCGAGACTTGAAGCAGTCGATGTAGGGTTTGCGAGATGCTCGATGCAAATGGGTCAGGCGCCGGAAGCGATCGGATTGGCACGGCGCCACGTCGCGGCGACTTGAGCCATCGTTGCGAACTCGACATCGCGATGGGAGCGGATGTGATCGACCAGCCGCTCCAGCATCAGCAGGCGATGGCCGCGGCCGATTACCTGCGGATGCATCGTCAGCGTGTACACGCCCGCGCCGATGCGGTTGTAGAGATAGTCGAAATCGCCCGCCCAGATGTCATACACGGCGTTGGGTGATGCGAGTCCCTGCTGAATTCCGCCGCGGCTGGTCACGTACTCGAACGCCGGGAAGTCATCGAGGCCCCAGGTGAACGGCAGCTCGACTACATCGACGGGCTTGCCGAAGACGTAGGGGCCGTCAGCCGGCGCCTGATCGCCGATTCGCATGTAGTACGGCGTGAAGTCATCGCCCATCAGGCTGGAGTCGTAGCTGAAGCCATGTTTCACGAGCAGCCCGACCATGTTCTCGCTGAGCCCCGCGCCGGGCGAGCGAAAGCCTATTGGTTTGCGGCCGGTCATCCGCGTCAGGACTTCGTTGCCGTGGACCAGAATCTGCTCTTCGTCCTCGGGGCTCTTGGGATGGGTATGCAGATAGCCGTGGTTGCCGAGTTCGTGGCCTTCGGCGGCGATCCGCTCGATCACTTGCGGAAAAGTCTCCGCGCTATGGCCGGGTACGAACCACGTTGACGAGATACCCCAATGCTTCAGCATGTCGAGCAGGCGCATCGCGCCGACGCGGCCGAACTCGCCGCGCGAGATCGCGCTCAGCGATCGCGCGCGAAAGCCGCCGATCCACAGCGAGAGCGCATCGAAGTCGAAGCTGAGGCAAACGCTGATTTTGGGGTTCATCGAAGATAGGAATTAACCACAAAGGCACCAAGACACCAAGTCAGGACGCTTCTTTGTGCCTTGGTGCCTTTGTGGTTACGTTATTCCTTGGGTTTGGAGAGGGTTTCGAGTTTCTCCAGGCGGTCCTGCAGTTTCTTGTTCTCGTCGCGCAGCTTGTCGATGTCTTCGCGCAGGCGCGCGTCCTGCTCGCTGCGGCTGCGCCCTTCGCTGATCGCGGTTATGGCGGAGCGGGCGCGCCGCTGAATTCGCCCATCGAGGTCGCGGTCCGCCAGCCGCTGCAAGGGAGCGAGCGCTCGTGTGTCGCCGATTTCCTCAAATGCGCCCGGCAAGCGCATCCGCACCATGAACTCGCGGTCTTCGCTGAGCGGGATCAGAAAGTCCAGAATCTCGTCGCGCCACGGCTCACGCTGCTTCGCCATCCGGGCCAGTGTGCCGAGCGCGGCAACTCGCGCGCGTGGCGGCCTGCCATACGCACTCCACTCGCGCGCCACGCCGATCGCGCGCCCATTGCGCGTCTCTGCCATCCCTGCCAGCGCGTGGGCCCGGATCGAGTCGAGATACGATGGACGCTCCATCGCGCGTTCCAGGAGTGCAAACGCTCGCGTGTCGCGCGTTCTGCCCAGGGCGAGCGCGGCTTCCGCTTCGACGAAGTAACTCGCATCGCCGCGTTCCAGTACCTCCGCCAGCGCTGCAGCGGCGCGCTCGTTTTCCCGGAATTGGCCGAGCGCACGCGCCGCAGCGCGGCGTGGCTTGGGATGGTCGACCTTCAAGCCTTCGATTAGCGCATCGAGCGCCGCGGCGGTGCGAATTTCGCCCAGTGCCGTGGCCGCATCGGCCCGCACGCCCCAGAACTTGTCCCCGAGCAGGGCATCCTTCAGCGCCGCCGTTGCCTGCGGGCTGCCTTCCTTGCCGAGTTCGCGCGCGGCGGCAGCGCGGCCGATAGCCTCGGGTGCGTGCTTGAGTTCCAACTCCAGCCCCTCGCGGCCGCGCTTGTGCTTGAGCGTTTTCAGCGTGTCGAAGCCGGGGTCGAAGCGAACCGACTTGGGCGCCTTTTCGGCGGGAAAGTTGAAGACCTGCTCGGCTTCGCGAATTTCCACGCGATGGCGCGTCTCATTGCCGTCCGCATCGAGCAGCGCGATCGTCGTCGGGAAACGGAACAGCAGGGTCGTCGGCGAAGTCTTTTGCGTCTGCTTTACGGTCACGCTCGCTAGCTTGCGCTTGTCGTCGTAGGAACTGGAGACCTCGATTTCAGGATGTCCTTCCTTGTACACCCATTGATCGAAGAACCATTCGAGATTGCGGCCGGTCGTGTCTTCGAAAGCGCGCTCGAGGTCGCGCGTGATGACGTTGCCGCCGCGATGCCGCGTGCAATAGAGATTGAGCGCCTTGTAGAAGAGTGCGTCGCCGACCTCGCGGCGCAGCATGTGCAGCACGAGAGAGCCCTTTTCATAGAGATGGCGGTCGAACAGCTCGATCGGCGCGCGATAGCGATTGCATACGATTGGCCGCCGATAATCGTGCGAGTCTTCCGCCAGGTACGCCTCGCGATCCTGCCGCACGTTCCAGGCGAACTCGTCGGCGCCCAGATTTTCCTCGCACCAGAGCGCCTCGAAGTAAGTCGCGAAGCCTTCATTCAGCCATGCGTGCGACCAGTCACGGCAGGTGAGTAGGTCGCCCCACCATTGATGCGCCAGTTCGTGCGCCACGAGCGGATCGCTTTTGAAGTCGAGGTGCGCGCGCTCATCGTGCAGCGTATCGGCGGTCTGCGTCGTCGCCGACGTGTTCTCCATCCCGCCGAAAATGAAATCGCTGACGGCGACCTGCGCATACTTGGCGTACGGGTAAGGCACGCCGATCACCCGCTCGAAGAACTGGATCATCCGCGGCGTATTGCCGAAGGCGCGCCGCGCATCGTCCTCGCGTCCGGGCTGCACGTAGTAGAGCACGGGAGTATTGCCCGCGCGCTCCTCGATCGTCGCGAATTCGCCGGCCGCGAGCGTGATGAGATAGGTCGAGTGCGGTACGTCGTGCCGCCAATGAAACGTGCGGGTGTGCGCGCTGGCGTTGTGGGTGTCAGAGATAAGCGCGCCGTTGGAAACCGCGAGGAACTTTTCCGGGACGGTCGCGATCACTTCGCTGGTGGCGCGATCGTTGGGGTAGTCGTAGCAGGGGAACCAGTAGCGCGAGTCTTCGTCTTCGCCCTGCGTCCACGCCTGGACCGGTTTGTCGGGATAGCCCTCGTCGGGACCGACAAAGTAGAGGCCGCGGCGCGGAACGCCGGAGTATTCGATCGCGACTTCGATTTCGGTCCCGCCCTTGAGCGGGCGCGGCAGCGTCACGTGGATTTTCCCATCGCCGGTCTCGAACGATACGGGTTCGTTGGCGGCGCGCACCGACGTGATTTCCAGCTCGGTAGCGTCGAATTCGAGTTGCGTCAGATCATCGAGAATGGCGGCGAGGCGATGGGTCGCCGTGCCGGAGATGCGCTTGTGCTCGAAGTCCAGGGCGACGTCGATCGTGATGTGGCGAATGTCGGCGACGCGGTCGCGCGGCCATCGCGCTTCAACGTGCGCCGGTTGAAAGGGTTTGCGGCCGTTGGCAAGGCGGCTGGTGAAGGCGTAGCGGTCGCCCAGTTCCAGAGCGACCTCATCGAGGAAGCGCGGCTTTTGCATGACGGCGATCCTAAGAATCGCCGCTCGTCCACGCAAACCGAAACGTCAGTCATTCTGAACCAGGCAGACAGAATCCGCAGATTACGCAGATTTCACGGATTCAGATTCCGCATCTGCGTAATCTGCGAAATCTGCGGATTTCCGTGCCGGCTAGCTGAGGTCGACGATAACTGCCTCGTTCGCGGACAGGCGCAGGTCGCCGGCTTTTACATTGCCGGCGGCGCGGGCGAAGTCGCTGCTTAGAACGATCTTGCCGGAGGGCACGCGCACTTCGCGCGGCTCTTCGGCGAAATTGAGCGCGACCATCGCGCGGCTGCCCGCGGTGTCGCGTGAGAACGCGATGCAACCTTCGGGCGCATCAGCATCGAGGTGAATATTTCCCGTCGCCAATGCTGGGGAGGCGCGCCGGATGCGGATCGCGCGGCGGTAGAACGACAGCATCGAGTGCGGATCATCCATCTGCTTCGCGACGTTGACCGCGGCGCAATCGCCCAGCGGCAGCCAGGGCCGCGGCGCGCTCGTGAAGCCACCGCCGCGCGCATTCGCCCATTGCATCGGAGTGCGGCATCCGTCGCGTCCGACCGGGTCGAGCCATCGCGCGCGCGGAATCGCGACATTCGGCATGCCGATTTCTTCGCCATAGTAAAGGAAGGGCGTCCCGCGCAGGCCCAGCAGCATCACGGCCGCGAGGCGCGCACGCGCTGCGCTGGCGGCGCCCTGACCGTAGCGAGTGATGTGGCGGGGAAAGTCGTGGTTCGAGAGTGTCCAGGTCGGCCACGATGGACGCGGGATGAGCCGCTCGATTTCGTCGACCTGATGGCGGAAGCGGGCCGCATTCCACGGGCAAAACACAAACCGGAAATTGAACACCTGCTGAAGTTCGTCGGGCCGCAGATACAGGGCGAGCGATTCATTGTCGCGCGGCCACGCTTCGCCCACCATCAGGCGATCGCCGAACTCGTTCAGCACGCGCCGGAAGCCGCGGATAATTTCGTGGACCTCGGGTTGATCCGCGTCATAGACGTGATCCTGCTTGAGGTCGATGTCGGCCTGCCGCCCCCACACCACTTCCGTCAGCGGAGGGTTGTCGCGGAACTGCGCGTCCTTGATCATCCCGTGCACGACGTCGATGCGATAACCGCCGGCTCCGCGTTGGAGCCAGAACCGGATCACGTCCTGCATCGCGGCGACAACTTCGGGATTGCGGAAGTTGAGGTCCGGCTGTCCCTCCAGGAACAGATGCAGATACCATTCGCCGGTCGCGTCATCCCATTTCCACGCGGGGCCCCCGAACACGCTGACCCAATTATTGGGCGTGCGGTCGGGAGTGCCGGGCTTCCAGATGTACCAATCGCGCTTCGGATTGATCCGCGACGAACGCGACTCGCGAAACCATCGATGCTGATCCGAAGTGTGATTCGGAACCAGGTCGAGAATTATCTCGATACCGTGGCGGCGCGCCTCGCGGACCAGCCGGTCGAAGGAGGCGAGGTCGCCGAGATCGGGATGGACGTCGCAGTAGTCGCTGACGTCATAGCCCCAATCCTTGAGCGGCGAAGGATTGATGGGGCTCAGCCAAATCGCATCGATGCCGAGTGAGCGATCGGTGCCGTCGTTGAGGTAGTCGAGATGAGCGGTAATCCCGTCGAGATCGCCGATACCGTCTCCATTCGAGTCGGCGAAACTGCGCGGATAAATCTGGTAGAAGACCGCCCGCCGCCACCATTCTGATGCCATCGTGGCGACGACGATAGATTAACTCGCGAATCACGTACAGGACTGAAGCAGAGAGAAGAGAATCCGCAGATTACGCCGATTTCACAGATTGGGAGATTCGAATCCGCGTCAATCTACGAAATCTGCGGATTTCTGGATCCTAGTTTTCGAAGTCGAGTTCTTTCAGGCGCTTGCGCGCTTCCGCGGCGTCGGCGGCTCGAACCATCAGGCGCGCCGGCACGGCCGCCGTCGAACCGAGCATCCGCGATCCCTGCGCATCGAAGACGAAGCAGTCGAGTCCCGAGCTTTGGAGCAGGTCGTGCGCCATTTCGACCTGAGTCGCATCGGTGCTCGTAAAGACCTCTTCGAGTTGATCGGGGGCAAATTCGTCTTGATTAGCCATGAAACAATCTCCGCTTGCCTGCGAAATCAGTCGCGCGCAGCGTCGTGAGCCGGAGTGCCGAGGATGCTTCTGAGGCGATTGTAAATGAGGGCAGCGGCGGCGGCCACGATCAGGATCGCGATGACGTTGTCGAAACGATGGAAGTACGGCGCCAACTCTTCCCAATGCTGGCCGAACTTCATTCCCGCGAATGCCAGCGCGAGACACCACAGGTACGAACCGATTAGCGTATAGACGGTGAAAGGCACGATCGGCATGCGCGACACGCCGGCTGGAAATGCGATGAAGGTGCGTACGACGGGCAACAGCCGGCTGAAGAACACGGCCGGGCCTCCCCAGCGCTGGAAAAACCAATCCGCGATTTCGATTTCATGCGGCGCGATCAGCACCCATCGCCCGTAGTGCAAAAGAAACCATCGCCCGCCGCTCGCGCCGATGTAATAGGCCACATACGAACCGAGCAGGCATCCGATCGCACCCGCGATTGCCACCAACTGAAGCTCGAAGCGGCCGGTGTGAACCAGGTAGCCGGAGAACGGCATGATGATTTCGGAGGGCAGGGGGATGCACGCGCTCTCGATCGCCATCATCAGGATCACGCCCGCGTAACCAAGAGATGAAATGGTCGCGATAATGAATGCTGATACAACGTTCAGGATTTTTTCAGTCATCGTTCACCGAGTCGGCGCGGGAAATCGCGTGCGCGAAGAGCCTGCCATGAGATCGTGATCAAAGCGAGCCTTTACGATTGCCCGGACGCGCGCGGATGACATAAACTGCGGGCTGGCATTACTGCATATATGTTGACAGCCGAAAACCGCACCTGGCCGGAGCAAACGCCGGGCGCAGGTTTCACACAGCGGGAAGAAGAAGATGGCAAAGAACAGTCTCTCGATCACCGATAACCGCACCGGCAAGAGCTACGAAATTTCCGTCGAAGAGGGTGGAGTGATTCGCGCCGCCGCGCTTCGCGACATCAAAACCTCGCCCGATGACTTCGGCCTCATGTCCTACGACCCGGCGTTCATCAACACCGCATCCTGCCGGAGCAGGATCACATACATCGACGGCGACGAAGGGATCCTGCGCTACCGCGGTTATCCGATCGAGGAGCTGGCCGAGAAAAGCAACTACCTGGAGACGGCGTACCTGATCGTCAAGGGCGAGCTGCCAGACCCCGCACACTACGGTCGCTGGGAAAACAACATCAAGATTCACACGATGGTGCATGAGAGCATCAAGCAGTTCATGCAGGGCTATCGCTACGATGCGCATCCGATGGGGATGCTGCTGGGAACGGTGGGCGCGCTGTCGACCTTTTATCCGGACGCGGCGGATATTCACAATCTCGAATCGCGCCGCCTGCAGACCCGCCGCATGATCGGCAAAATTCCCACGCTCGCCGCATTCGCCTATCGGCATATCCGGGGGCTGCCCTACGTTTATCCCGACAACGAGCTGAGCTACACGGGCAATTTCCTTTCGATGCTCTTCAAGATGACCGAGCCGCAGTACAAGCCGAATCCTGTGCTGGAGCATGCGCTCGACATCCTCTTCATCCTGCACGCGGACCATGAGCAGAACTGCTCGGCCAACGCGATGCGCGCGGTCGGCAGCTCGCAGCCCGATCCTTATGCGGCGGCAGCGGCGGCGGTCGCAGCGCTCTACGGCCCGCTGCACGGAGGCGCAAACGAGCAGGCCATCCGCGGGCTGATGGAAATAGGGTCGGTCAAGAACATTCCGGACATGATCAAGCGGGTTAAGAACCGCGAGCGCCGCCTGATGGGCTTTGGGCATCGCGTGTACAAGAACTACGATCCGCGCGCCAAGATTCTTAAGAAGCTGGCGTACGAGGTGTTCGAAGTCACCGGCAAGAACCCGCTGATCGACATCGCGGTCGAGCTGGAGCATATCGCGCTCGAAGACGAGTACTTCGTTTCGCACAAGCTCTATCCGAACGTCGACTTTTATTCGGGCATCATCTACCAGGCGATGGGATTCCCGATGACGATGTTCCCGGTGCTGTTCGCGATTCCGCGGACCTCGGGCTGGATGGCGCAGTGGGCGGAGATGGTGCGCGACCCGGAGCAGGCGATCGCGCGGCCGCGCCAGGTTTATATCGGCGAGCAACTGCGGCACTACACGCCAATCCAGACGCGGCCCAAGCCGACGCAGCGCGAAGACGCCGTGAGCGAAGCGATCTAGAGGGGCTGACTCCGGGCGGCTGCTGCCTCGCAACCCAAAGCATGGCGGCGCGGAAATGAATCCGTGTCGACAGTCCTCTGACATCATCCGGCGGCCTGCTTAATTTTTAGGCAAACCCAAATAAGTCTAGTGTTTCCAGGCATTATTTGGGTTCGTTTTGTAAAAAAATTTTCGCGAGCCTCCGCTGATTCGGTCAGGTCCGATGATCCCCTTTGTCATTTGGTAGAAGCTGGCGCCCGCAGTTTCGAGGAAGAGCGGTGCAACGGTGGCAAGATAAGCTGACTGATCTGCGGGGGCGGCCATGTGCAAGATCGGACGTGCTTTCGCGTTACATATCAAAATTCAGGAGACGACATGCCCCTCGCCCGCTTGGTTGCGGGAGACGGTAAGGGTGAGGGTTCTGCTTCCCTTGCCCCGCCGACAGGGGCTGCGATCTCAGGGCCGTGCATCGATTTTCTCCATGATATTGCGATAGGCGAAGGCAAAATATGCGGCCACTAGCATCACACCGGGAATGAACCAGATCAGGCCGACGTGGAGCCCGTAGCTTGGCGCCGCGGCGTTGTGGATGGTGAGGCCGCCCTGTGGATTGTCGATCGCTGACAGTAGGTACGGGTAGTTGCCGAAGGCGGCCGCGGCCAGCATCGTCAGAATATATGTGCAGGAGCATAGGAACGCGGCACCATCGCGTTTAGCGCGGCTGAACGGCATTACTCCGGCAAGCGCGGCCAGGGCGGCGAGCGGAAAAATGAGCCCCCAGGGCCGGGCCTCGTAGCGGCGCGAGTAGTGCGGCAGCGTCAGCGGCACGATTACCAACAGGGCGAACGTGAGCACGGCGACGGCGGCCCAGGCGGGGCTCGCAATCCGGCGCGCGCGGTTTTCGAGATCGCCGCGCGTTTTCATCGCGACCCACAAAGCCCCGTGCATCATCAGCGTTGCGACGCTCGCGATGCCGAGCGTGATCGTAAACCAGTCCAGGACGCCGGCGTCGGACCCGATGCGGAAATTTGTCCAAAGGGGGAGAAAAAAAACGCCATCGGCGTCGACCGGGACTCCGCGTATTACGTTACCGAGCGCAGCGCCGAAAAAGAGCGCGAGCAGTGCGCTGGAGCCGGCGAAAACAACGTCCCAGAACGGGGTCCATACGGGGCTCGTGATGTGGTTACGAAACTCGACGGCTGCGCCGCGCAGGATCAGGAGCCACAACACGATCATCAGCGGCAGATAGAAGCCGCTGAACCCGGCCGCATATGCGGCCGGGAATGCGAAAAAGAGCGTGCCGCCACCAGCCAGCAGCCAGACCTCGTTGCCGTCCCACACCGGGCCGATCGATTCCAGGAGCGCGCGCCGTTCCGCTTCGGTGCGCGCGACGATCAGATGCACGATGCCGACGCCGAAGTCGAAGCCATCGAGCACCGCGTAAATCGCGAGCATGACGGCGACTATGCCGAACCAAAGCGTACCCGTAGTCCGCTCCTTCTTTCAGTCCGCCGCGGCGAGCGCGGCTTCGGCAGCCTGATGCTCTCCGTCGCCACCAGGCCCGCGTTGCACTTCGAGATACACCAGAAACAAAAACAGCACCGCCAGGACAGCATACAGCCCCATGAATCCGAGCAACGTGAACAAGCCGTTGCCGCCCGAGACTTGCGGTGAACTTCCCGCGGCCGTCCGCATGAGCCCGTATACCAGCCACGGCTGGCGTCCCAACTCCGCCGTCATCCAGCCGGCCATGGTGGCGATATACGGAAACGGCGCCATCAGCATCAGCGCCCAGAGCATCGGCGATGTGTCATAGAGACGGCCAAGATAGAGCAGCAAGGCTGCCAGCGCGAAAACGCCGATGAAGATTGTCCCGAGGCCGACCATGATGTGGTACGTGTAGTAGAGTAGCGGAATATTGTCAGGCCATTCATCCTGAGGAAATTCGAGCAGCCCATGCACCTCGGCCTTCCAGCGGCGATAGGTCAGGAAGCTCAGCACGTCGGGAACCAGAATCGGATTGTCGAGCTTGCGCGCTTCGACGTTGGGCTGCCCGATAAGCGCGAGCGGCGCGCCGCGTTGGTTTTCGAACAAACCTTCCATCGCGGCGAGCGTTACCGGCTGATACAGCGCGACGTTTCGCCCCTGGTTGTCGCCGGTCGGGAAGATCATCAGGAGTGACGCGCTCAGCCCCGCGATGACCCCGAGATGCACGAACGTGCGGCCGAAGTCCTCGAACTGATGCATCAGCAGATAGAACGCACCCAACGCGGCCATCACCACCGAAGCGGTCACGACAGCGCCGATCATATTGTGCAGGTACTGCCAGATTAGCCATTCATTGGTCAGAAGCGCGCCCAGGCTCGTCAGCGCGAAGCTGCCATCGGGCGCGATCGCATAACCGACGGGATGTTGCATCCAGGCGTTGGTGGCGATGATGAAGAGACCTGAAAGCCACGAGCCAAGAAATACCAGGAACGCGGAGAGCCAGTGCAGGCGCGGGCCGAGGCGTTTTTCACCGAAAAGAAAAGCGCCCAGGAACGTGGATTCGAGAAAGAACGACAGCACTCCCTCCATCGCGAGCGGCTGTCCGATCACGCCGCCGGCGGCCTTCGAGAACGCAGACCAATTCGTACCGAACTGGAACTCCATCGGAATTCCGGTGACCACGCCCACGACGAAATTGATCGCGAAAATGCGGCCCCAGAAACGCGCGGCGACATCGTAGTGCGCGTCTCCGGTGCGCAGCGCGATCGTCTTTAGTACCACGATGAGGAGCCCGAGCCCCATCGTGAGTTGCGGGAACAGGTAGTGAAAGGTGATGGTGAACCCGAAATGGATACGGTCAACGGTTAACGCATCCATCGCTACCTCTGGCGGCGCATCGCATGCGCCAACCCCCTTTGAAGCTGCGGCGGTCTCGGTGGCTTCGGCACAGATGCTATCGCGCTGGGTCGGCTGGCCTCAAGCATGCGAACGATCTTGCCGGTTACGATCTGGTACACGTCCATTGTTCGCAAAGGCCCTGTGCGGCCGTCGCTCTGGAACGTCACATTTCAATTCAAAGCCTTTCGCCCCGCTTTAGGCTAGCAAAACATGCTTCATCGAAGGGTCTGCGACACCAAGGGTAGCGGCCCGGTGTAGCGCGCACGCGGCCTGATGATTCTGCCCGACTGATACTCTTCTATTGCGTGGCCGATCCAGGCGATTACGTTGCCCAGGGCTCCCAGGCTGGCGACCGCGTAATGGGGCAACTGCAGCACCCTGCCCAGCGCAACGCGGGCGAAATACATATTTGGGTGAAGCTCCCCGATCAGCTGTCGAACCTCTCGCCCGATGGTTTCCATCGCGGCGGTCGTAGGAGATCGCGGATATGCCTTGGCGATAAGCTGAATAAGAAGATCGACGCGCGGATCGCCGTGGGGATAGAGCCTATGCCCGAATCCGGGAATGGTTTCGCCGCGTCTTAAGCAGGCAGCGATAGCCCCGCGCGCGTTTCCGGCTTTGTGTACTTCATCAAAGAGCGCCTGAACCCTCTCGGCTTGCGCTCCGGTCTTGCTGCCCTGCGCGGCGCAAAGCGCGGCCATTGCTGCCGAATAGAGCGGCGCCCCGGCAGAGGCCACGCATCGAGCGGTGAAGGTCGATACGCTCAACTCATTGTTCGCGCTCATTATCAGTATCGCGTTAAAGAGCTTTGCGGCCGCGGGCTTACCGGGCACCCACGCTTGTTGTAGCAGGCGAGCAAGTGGCGCACCCGTGTAGTCGCGACCGGTTGCCACCGAGACCATCAACTTCAGGATGCGTGCGCCGGTGTAGGCCACCGCGGGAACGCTGTAGTTGTACGCGCCCTCATCTTCACCCTCTGCCAACGTGAGTGCGATCTGAAAGCGCTGCTGCACCCCGAAAGCGCCTCGTTTCACGCGCGCGACATAACCGGCGCGCGCGACATAACCGGCCGGCAACGCGGCGCCGCTATCAGCGAAGAGAGCCGGTCCGGGAGGCTGAAACTCACCCATCCAGATCAGCGATGCGACCTCTTCGACCTGACGGTTCATCGCCAGTTCAACGGCGTCGTGACCGCGATAATAGATTCGCCCTTCGGATATGAGTGCGATGGCGGAATCGAGAATCGGCGCTCCCCATTGCAGACTCTGGGTCGCGACTTGTGCCGGATCGCGCCGGGCAAGCTTTCGGGTTTTGAGCTGTTCGATATCTTCCGTGCTGTAGCGCCGCGACCGTTTGCTGAGCGACACCGGTTCCGAACGCACCAGTCCGCGGCTCACATACGCGTACAGCGTCGGAGTGCTGACTCCCAGCTCTTTCGCGGCGTTCTGCGCGCTAAGGTAATTTTCAGGTGCTGCTCTCATTTTCCCGGTGGCGGCTCGGGCGCGGTCTCCCGTGCCCTAAAAAGGTAGACCATACATTGATGGCATAATCAATATTGACGGCTCTTTGGTTAATTCGTAGATAGTCCGAGCAAGGGCCGCGCTCGACGATGATCTGGCCGGACCATGTGGGCGCCTTTAGTCCCCTGCGCGCGGCTGCATTGCGGCGGAACTTCGTTGATGCGCGGCCCGGTTCTGAAAACAGGAGAGCATCTGATGCCATACGCCCAAGGGCGCACCTACTACGATGCCGACAGCCATGTGATGGAGCTGAGCGAATGGTTGCCGCAGTTCGCCGACCCTGCCATACGCGGCCGAATTCGTCCGCTGCAGTTGGGAGGCGCGGGAGGAAACGCTGCCCAGCTCATCGAGCGCGCAAAGGCGCGCGCCACCGATGCTGATGCGACCCGCAAGCTGGAAGAGAACGTGATGAGCGCCAAGGGCTGGCTCGCCTTGGGCGCATTTGATCCTCGCGAGCGCAGCCGCGCTCTCGATCTAATTGGAGTCCAGCGCCAACTGGTGTTCCCCACCTTCGCCTTTACGCAGTTTCAGGGCGCCGACCCCGACCTTCTCTACGGCGGCAGCCGGGCGTTGAACCGCGCGATGGCCAATTTCTGCGCGCATGACAAGAGGTTGGTCGCGGTCGGATGGGTACCGTGGGACGATCCTAAACGCACACTTCTCGAAGTACGGGAAGCGGTGAAATCAGGCTGCGGTGCAATCCTAGTGAACTCCATGCCCGAGGGCGACAAGTCTCCCACCCATCCCGTGTATCATCCGTTCTGGGCTCTTCTTCAGGACAGCAACATCCCGTTCATGTTGCACGTCGGCGGTGGCGGTCGTCCGCTCAGGCGCGCCTTCAACAACAACGGCAAAGCCCCGACCTCCGATTGGCTTGGTGGCGGCGAGAATATCCGCTCGAAGGACTACATGACGCTGCATCAGGTGCCGGAGCAGTTCCTGTCCGCGATGGTGCTGGACGGGATTTTCGCTCAATTCCCGAACTTGCGCGGCGGCGTTATCGAACAGGGCGCGCTGTGGCTGCCGTCGCTGCTGACTCGCCTCGATCTGTGTCAGGCGATGTTCAGCAAAAGCGAGCCGGCTCTGCGGCTGCCACTGAAAGCCTCTGACTACTTGCGCCGGCAAGTGAAAGTCACACCGTTCCCGACCGAGCCCGTGGGATGGATTATTGAGAACGCCGGTGCGGAGACGGTGCTCTTTTCCACTGACTATCCGCATCCGGAGGGCGGGCGCGACCCTCTCGCGCGTTTCGAAGCGACGATGCATTCAATCGGCGAGGACGCGAAGGAGAATTTCTACCATCGCAATTTCGCTGCGATGATGGGGTACGCCGAATAAGCGCCGAACCCGGGGGCCGCCGCGGATAGAAACCCTGGCGCGGCGTAATTGGTTATCTGCGGGAGGAGCTTCTCTATGCGCACAATCGTCGCGGTCGCGGTCCTAACGGCGTTCGCCGCGCTGGAGCCGCGGGCCTTTGCCGATTCCGTCCACCTGAAAATCGATCTCGCCGCCAGCAAGGTGACGGCTGCTGTCGCGGAGCCGGACCGGACCAAGGGCACCGCCACCGGCAAGTTCATTGTCACCTCGGGGGAGGTTTCCGGTGATTCGGCAAGTCCCACGGCGGGTGGCAGCGTCAGCCTCGCATTCGATGCGGGAAGCTACGACAGTGGAAACCCGTTTCGCGATGACGCCGTGTTGGTCCTGATCGACGCCAACACCTATCCAACGATTACTTTTCAAAGCACCGGGCTGCAGAACGTCGCGATGAGCTCGGCGACCGCGGGCACCGCGACCGTCGCCGGCAATCTCACGCTGCATGGAACTACGCGTACGGTGAGCGCGCCGATCAACGCCGCCCTCGATGCCTCGGGTCGTCTCACGGTCGACGGCACTCTCACTTTCAACTATGCTGACTACGGCGTGAAAGTTCCCAGCTTGCTGGGGATGAGCGCTGCGAATGAAGTCACCGTGACGTTTCACATCGTCGCGGTGCCAGCCGCCGGTGGCAGCTAACGGCGTGATGGATGGGTGGCGCGACTGCGGAGGCTACTGCGTTGCGCGGGCATCTTCAGAGCCGATGTCCATCCGCTGAAGTTTCTCGTCAATGTCTGGATTAACCCGCTGACGGGAGCTGCGATGTGGCGCAGACATTCGCTCGAGCGCGATCTGTCGCCGCATCCTCTCAGTCCGTACAAAGCTGCGCGGCCTGTTATCGCGCAGGAATGAAAGGTCCGCTCGCGGCGCTCGCGCGATCAGGCACGCTCTGAATAGTGCGGCTTTCTCTTTTCGAGGAAGGCTTTCGCCCCTTCCTCTATGTAACCGGCGCGCACGCACAGGACCTGGTTGCGATCTTCCATTGCGAGCGCCTGCTCCAGTCCGCCCACATCGACGCTGGCCCATACGCATTCTTTGGTAAGCCGCAGGCCCAGCGGCGACGTCTCCGTCATCTCCTGCGCGAGTTGCGCCGCGGCCGTATCGAGTTCGGCATCGGGATGCAGCTCGGAGACGAGTCCGGTGGCCAGCGCGCGCTCGGCGTTGATGAAACGGCCGGTCAGCATCAATTCCGATGCGACCGACATCCCGACCGCGCGCGGCAGATGATAGCTGACGCCCATGTCGCACGCGCTCAGTCCGATGCGGATGAAGGCGGCGTTGAAGCGCGCCGAAGCGCCGGCGATTCGCACATCGCAGGCGAGTGCGAGCGCGAAGCCACCGCCCGCGGCCGGGCCGCGAATAGCGCCGATGAACGGCTGCGGCGCACGGCGCATCGCGACCACCAGATCGCTCATCCGCCGCTGCGTTTCGACAGTGCCGGTAGTCGATGCGCCCAAGCCGGAGCCGCCTCGATTTTGCTCTTTGAGGTCCAGGCCGGCGCAGAACGCGCGGCCGGCTCCGCGCATGACAACGACCCGCGTCGCCCGGTCGCCGGGGAGCCGATGCAGGTAGTCCTCCAGCTCTTCGACCATCTGGGCGCTCAGCGCATTGAGATTGTGCGGACGGTTGAGCGTAAGCCACGCAACCGCGCCGTCATTCCTGACTTCGATCGCTTCATATGCCATCGGACTACTCCCCTGGGTCGTTGCGCTCTTGATAGCGCGTTCCGCCGCCGCTGAGTAGGGGTGAAGGACACAGGCTAGAAGCCTGTGCCACTTCAGGGGGAGGGCTGTGGTTGCGGCGCGCGGAGGCGTCGCGATCCCTCCCCCGTTCGGCTTCGCTCACCCGGCAGCCTCCGGTTGGGATGACATACAAGATTAAAGAGACGCTACGCGTCCGCCGGCGAGACGCCAGCGCCACTCGCCAGGAGGGAACTGAATGATGCGCGGTTGCGAACATAACCTAACATGTTAGAATCGCGGGTTATGAACTTCAGCGTTCACCTCAACGATGAGTTGGTGGAAAGGCTCAACCAGACCGCCAAGGAGAGCGGCAAGACGCGCAACGCCCTGATTCGCGAAGCGGTCGGCGAGTGGCTGAACCGCCGCCGACCCGACAAGTGGCCGGCGGAGGTCATGAATTTCCGAGGAATGCGCGGAATCAAACGGTTCGAAGACGATCGCAAGAACCTCAAGCCGCCGCGCGAGCCATTCGATGCGTTTTCTGCTTGATACCTGCGTGCTGAGCGATTTCGCTCAGGGTCAGGACCAGACCCTTGAGCGCATCAAGGCTGCTGCCCCAGAGGACCTGGCGGCGAGCGCGATCACCAGGATGGAGATCGCGTATGGGCTGTTTCTCAATCCCAGGATTGCGCGCCGACTCGGACCGGTCATGGACGGCCTGTTTCGGGCGATCCGCGTGCTGCCCTACGACGAGGAGACCGCAGAAGCGACAGCCAAGGCACGCGCCAGCCTGAAGCGGCAAGGACGGCCAATCGGCGCCTACGACATTTTGATCGCGGGGACCGCGCTTGCTTACGACCTGACGCTGGTCACCTCGAACGTTCGCGAATTCAGACAGGTGGAAGGGCTCAGGATCGAGGACTGGCGGTCGTGAGCGCGTTCGCGGCGATGTTGTTATCTACCAGACGACGCTACGCGTCCGCCGGCGGGACGCCAGCGCCACTTCAGACCGGTGGGACGCCGGCGCCACTCCAGAATTCTTCTTAAGAATTCTTCCTAAGAATTCTTCCTATTCTGGCTATGGTTCCTCTTCCGTGCGGGAAGGGGGTTAGCTCGATTCTTTAGTTCGGGCCATCGTCGAGTGTCGGTGTTTGGCTTGCTGCTGTCGCGTTTGACAATTGCGCGCTGAACCTAATAGCTAACCGACAAACGCAGGACGGAGATGAGCGCGGCGATGCCGACCAAGTATACGGACGTAAAGGGTCACGCGACCTACTACTATTATCATGGCGCTACGACGCTGCCCGATGTGGTCCCGGACCTGTCGCGCGGGCGGAAGATCGTGCTGGTGCATGGGGCGGGCGGCAACGGCCATCCGTGGCACCATCAGATTGATGCGCTCGGCGCGAAGCACAGCCCGGTTGCTTTCGATCTGCCGGGCCATGGCCGCTCGGCGGGAGTCGAGGGTCTGCGATCGGTCAGCGACTACGCAGACTTTCTGGCGCATTTCATGGACGCGCTTCAGATCAAGTCGGCGGTGATCGCGGGATGGTCGATGGGCGGTGCGATCGCGATGGATTTCGCGCTGCGCTATCCGGCGCGGGCCGAAGCGCTGGTCCTGGTCGCGACGGCGGCTAAATTCGCCATCACGGACGAAATTCTCAAGCAACTGTGGTCGGTGATGATGGGCCGCGCGTCACAGGCATTCGTTACCGACGGTTTCGCGCAGAAGACCATCAAGGAGAACTTCAACGTCGTGCGCGAGATGTGGATGGAGCAGATCAAGACCGACCCGCGCGTGCGCTACACGGACGTTCGCGCGTGCAAGGAAGTCGACCTGAGCGGCGCCATCGGCGGGATAAAGAAGCCCGCGCTGATTCTCGCCGGCGCCGAGGACGTGATCACGACGCCCAAGGATGCGGAGATAATCAACGGCAAAATCGCAGGCTCGCGCCTCGAAGTCATAGCAGATGCCGGCCACATGATTCCGCTCGAGCAGCCGGCGGCGCTCAATGGCGCGATCGACAAATTTCTTGCCGAACTGAAGTAGGGAGCATCATGAGCCTAAGCCGTAAAGCATGCGTGGCGGGCGTCTACGAGCATCCGACCCGCTTTGCTCCTGACAAGAGCATGTTCCAGATTATGGCGGAGAGTATCCGCGGCGCGCTCGACGATGCCGGCCTGACGATCAAAGACGTGGACGGCTTGTGCACGACCGGAATCGGCATAAGCGGCATGGGTATCATCGGGTTCTGCGACTACCTGAACCTGAAGCCCAATTTTGTCGATTCCACCGCGATCGGCGGGTCCTCGTTCGTCGCGCACACGGCGCACGCGGCGGCCGCGATCGCGGCGGGGCTGTGCGAAGTATGCGTGGTCTCCTACGGCTCGACGGCGGCGTCATCGCGCTTCGCAATCGGCACGGGAGGAGGCGGGGGCGGCGGCGACCCGTGCGACCAGTTCGAGGTGCCGTTCGGGCCGACCACGGTCGGCGCCTATGCGATGATCGCGCAGCGGCACATGCACGATTACGGGACGACTTCGGAGCAGCTCGCGGAAATTGCGGTGACGATGCGCCTGCATGCCTCGATGAATCCGGTGGCGAAGTACCGCGATCCGATCACGGTCGAAGACGTGCTCGCATCACGCGTCATCTCGTCGCCGCTCCATCTACTCGATTGCTGCATCATCTCCGACGGGGGCGGCGCGCTGGTAATCACCTCGGCGGAACGCGCGCGCAGCCTGAAGAAGAAGCCAATCTACATTCTCGGGACAGGAGAGGCGGTGCGCCACGCGGCGCGGGGCAAGCGCGACTTTTTGGACATCGCGGCGGCGCAATCGGGCAAGCTCGCGTTCGAGCGCTCGGGTGTGAAGCATTCCGATATCGACATGGCGATGATCTACGACTCGTTCACGATCACCGTGCTGGCAACGCTGGAAAATCTCGGCTTCTGCAAACGGGGCGAGGGCGGAGCGTTCGTCACGGGAGGGCGGCTGCGCTTCGACGGCGACTTTCCGATCAACACCGACGGCGGCGGGCTGTCATCGAACCATCCGGGTATGCGCGGAATCTTTCTCGTGATCGAAGCGGCGAAGCAGCTGCGGGGCGAATGCGGTCCGCGCCAGGTCAAGGACTGCAAGACCGCGCTGGTGCACGGCACGGGCGGCGCACTTGGCACGCGTCATTCGGGCGCCACACTTATCCTCAGCAATCAGTAGGACGTCGAGTCATGGCAGATCAAAAGGAAAAGAAGTACGCGAAGCCGCTCCCGCATCTCGACGAGGAAAACCGTCCGTGGTGGGAGGCGCTCAAGCGCCACGAACTGTACGTCCAGAAATGCCGCGAATGCGGCGACCTGCGGTATCATCCGCGAGCGCAGTGCACGAACTGTCTCTCGCCGCGCACCGAATGGATACGATGCAGCGGGCGAGGCACGGTATACACCTTCACGACGACGTTCCAGAACCAGGCGGCGGGATTCCGCGAATCGCTGCCGTACATCATGGCGTGGGTCGAACTCGATGAAGGCCTGAAAATGCTGACCAATCTGGTGGAATGCCGCTCCGAAGACGTTAAAATAGGGATGCCCGTCGAGGTCGTATACGAGGATGTCACGCCCGAGGTGACGCTCGCGAAGTTCCGCCCGGCGAGGTAAGGAACATCCTGGTGGCCACAATCCTTGATCTGCATACCCATAGCGAAGCCTCCGAGGACAGCCGTGCACCGGTAGAGGCGTACCTCAACTGGATCAAGCTGCGCCACGTGGAGCGCCCGCTCGACGGCATCGTTCTGACGGAGCATCGACAGTTCAATCGCGATGCTGACTATCGGCATTTCGAAGACAAATTCGGCGTGATGGTCCTGCGCGCCTCCGAGGTGGAGACCAACTACGGTCACGTGCTGGTTTACGGCGTCAACGCGGACATCCTGGGGCGGTTCGACTTCGCGAATATCCGCCTCGATGCGCAGGAGCTGATCGACGAAGTGGCGCGATTGGGCGGCATAGCAGTGCCGTGCCATCCGGGGCGTCCCAATATCGGGCTTTACGAGCACTATGCGAGCAAGGCGGCGCTCAAGAATGTGGTCGCGGTGGAAGTGCTGAACGGCGGATCGCGCAAGGGCGAAGATGAACGCAGCGCAGAATTGGTGGAGCGTTACGGCTATCGTGCGGTGGGCGGCTCCGACAGCCATCTGGTCAGCCTGATCGGGATGTGCGCGACGCGGTTCGCGGCGGATATCCGGTCGGTCGACGACCTGGTGCGAGAGCTGAAGGGGGGAGCCTACGAGCCGGTGGATTTCCGGCCGCGCCGCAAACCGGTGCCCCACGCCGAAGTGGTTGAGACGAGATAACGACGATGGCGGTAAATTACGATCCCAAGCTTATCGGCAACGTTTTCGAAACGACCGAGCCGGTCGAAGTGAAAGCCGAACGAATCCGCAATTTCTGCGAGGCGTTCGGTGAGACCAGTCCTCTCTACGCGGACGGCCAGGTCGCACCGCCATCGTACGCGGTGACGTTCCGCAACGGGAGGCACTTCTTTCAGCACGTGCCGCGCTTCGGGCGGGCCGGCTTTGATGCGGGCAAGGACGTGGAATTCGTCCGGCCGATTCACGCCGGCGACAAAATCTCGCTAAGCTCGCACGTGAAAGAGATCTACGAGAAGACCGGGCGTACCGGCACGATGGTGTTTGTGGTGGTTCGATCGACGCTCAAGAACGATAAGGGCGAAGAAGTCGCGCACATCGACCATCGCTTTATGAACCGAACCTGAACCGTCTTCTGGGAAAAAATCGTATCGTGAAAACTTTCGCAGACGCTCATATTGGCGACACTCTCGGACCGGTGCAGCAATTCGTCAGCAAGGAACAGTGCCGGCGCTATGCGCGCGCATGCGGCCTGGACGCGCCGCGCTTCACCGACGATGAAGGCGCGCGCAAGGAAGGGCTGCCCGGCATGATTCTGCCCGGCAACATGAGCCTCGGCATCATGAGCAAGCTCGTTACCGACTGGATCGGCGTCGATGGCGGCGCGAAGTTGATCCGGTTGAGCACGACGTATCGGGTGCCGGTGCAGCCCGACCACACGTTTACGCTGCAGGGATTTATCACCCATGCGACCGAGGCGGAGCGCACGGCGGAAATAGATGTGTGGATAGAGAACGAAGACGCCGAGCGCCTGGTCACCGGCACCGCCACGGTTCAGTTCGAGAAGTAGGGGCTTTGAGGCCTTGGTGAGAACCAAGGTTCTGCGTTTGTTGCACGCGCGAGAAGTCTCTCTTTAGCGCGGAAGTATTGGTTCCCCTCATCCGGCGCGCCGACGCGCCACCTTCTCCCCAATCGATGGGAGAAGGCCTTTCGGAGTTCGCGGCTTCTACGAAGTGAATTGGCTCGATCATGTGGATGTCTTCGATCGGCTGGGGCGGGCGGGCCGCCCGCCCTACTTGGACGGGGTTAGACTATCGCTCTTATTTCGGCTGCGACGTCGTGGCGCACTGTGGTCAGCGCGGGGAGGAGGCTGCTTAGAAATCCAATCGTGATCGCAATGAGCATGCTTTCCGCCGCGACGCTCGGCATGAATAGAATTCGGAACGCCAGCGGCCCGAGCGTGCGTGCCGCGTAAGGCATGAATCGCAACGCGCCGGCCGCGATCGCGCATCCGAGCAGGCCGCTTATGATTCCCATCAGGATGCCCTCGGTGACGATGCACAAAACGACGGTGCGCCGGGTGAAACCGATCGATCGCATGATCGCCAACTCCTGCCGCCGCTCGCGCACCGACATCGACGCCGTATTCGCCGCCACCAGAGCGATAGTGAATACGACGACCACGGCCAGGAATTTAACCCCGTCGAAGATGAGGTGATAACTCTTGATCTGGGCCTGGGCGAAGCTGGCTTCCGATTCGGACTTCGTCTCACCCGGGGAATTGGCGAACAGGTCGTCGATTTCAGCCGCCACGGCGGGAACCGACTCGGACCGGTCCGCCTTCGTGAAGAACACCATCACCGTGCCCGGACGGCCGATTGCTTCATCGAGCAGATCCAGCCGGATGACGGCGGCGCTCGGCGGTACTTTGCCCCCGAGCGTGCCCACGATCTTGAGTTGAAGATCAATCGGATAACTGACGCCGTGCAGAATGATGGTGTCGCCGATGTGCCATCTAAAGAGCCTCATCAGCGCTACTCCGACCAGCGCGCCCGAACGCGTATGGCGGAGGTCCTCGGCTTGATCGTGCTTGATATCCCAATCGGGGAAGAGGGCCTCGATCTGGTCGGGATCCATCGCGGCGGCGGGGACAAAGTCCTTGGGGTCGCGATAGGTGCCCGCAAACACCGACTCTCCCGTCACCGCATCAACGTGGGGCAGGCGCGCTATCCGGGCGGCGTATGACGATGGGAGAGGGTAAGTGAGGCCGGTCTTGGCGTAGGTGATAATCCGGACGGAGCTGGCAGTGTCCTTCAAAATTTCGTTTACCAGGCCCGGAAGGCTCATCAGCGCCACGAACATGAAAACCGACACGGCGATCGAAAGAACGGTGAGCAGGGTGCGCCGGCGGTTGCGAAAGAGGTTCCGCAGTATGAGCGGTAGGAACTTCATCGTCGCGCCGAACGCTCGAGACGTTGGCGATGCGTACACCCTACGGTCATTTTACCGACAAAGGTATCTGCTAGACTTGGCGCGAGGCAGGTGGCTTCCTTTCGCATCAAACCTCCGGCGCTCAGTCCGGGAGATACCGTCGCGGTCGTGGCGCCCGCCGCGGCGATCGAACGTTCGTATCTCGAACGGGGGGTGAACGCGCTTGGCGCCATGGGATTTCGCGTCAAGGTGTCGGAGCGGGTGCTCGATCGCGCGGGCGTCCTGGCAGGTTCCGATGGGGACCGGGCCGCGGAACTGCAAGCGGCCTTCAGCGATGATTCCGTCCGCGGCATCTTTGCGGCGCGCGGCGGCTACGGATGCGGGCGGATTTTGCCGCTGATCGATTTCGAAGCGATCGCGCGAACGCCCAAGCCGTTCATCGGGTTTTCGGATGAGACGTTTCTTTTGAATCCGATCGTCGAGACGGCGGGGATGGTGGCGTTTCACGGGCCGATGATCGCGATGGATTTCGCGCGTGGGCTCAGCGAGCGATCGTCGGAACACATGCGCCGATTACTGTGCGGCGAACTCCCGACCTTTGAACTGGAAGCGCGCGACATGGTTCATCCGGGGGTCGCCGAAGGCGAGCTGGTCGGCGGATGCCTGTCGGTGGTGGTGGCGATGCTCGCGACGCCGTATGCGCCGGATTTCAGGGGCAAGGTTATTTTTCTGGAAGACACCGGCGAGCGGGCGTACCGCGTCGACCGGATGCTCGTGCAGTTGAAGCAATCGGGTGCGCTCGGCGGCGCGGCGGCGATCGTGTTCGGTGCGATTCGCCCCGTTGAAGGCAGCGATGTGGAGAGGGGCGCCATAGCGGGGTATATCGCGGAAGAAACGGCAGGCCTCGGCATCCCGGTCATCGCGGGTCTCGAAGTCGGCCACGGCACGGAGAATTTCACGATCCCGTTCGGTGTCCGCGTCCGAGTGGACGCGCTCGCGCGGCGGATTGTCTTCACTGAATTGTCGGTCTCTTAATCGCCGCCTTTCACTCGCGAATACGCGATCGGCCGAAGCTGTGGCTTCATTTCGCGCCGTTGCCGAGAGCGATTTTCTCCAGTTCATCGATATAGCGCTCAAAAGCTGCGCGTCCCTTCTGAAGAATGCGATACGTCGTGCGCGGCCGGCGCCCTACGAAAGATTTAGTGCAGCGGATGTATTCAGCTTCTTCCAGGGTGCGAAGGTGCGAGCTCAGGTTACCGTCGGTGAGGTCGAGACGGCGGCTGAGCGCGGTAAACTCCGTCTCCTTCTGGACTGCCAAGACCGCCATGATCGCCAGCCGGGCAGGAACGTGGATCAGGGAGTCCAGCTTGCGAAAGTCAAACTGCTGCGACATCGGCGGCGCCCCGCGAATCAACCTGCAATTTCAGGAGATAGCCAGGGAGCAGGTAACCGACCAGAAAGAGCGCTGACATGATCAGGAAGATCTCGCTGGGCCACTTCATCGCGGCGATGCCGCCGGCCCACCACGCGAGTGCCCCGACCAGAAATGATGCGCCAGTGATCGAGGTCATTACGAAAAACATCGTGCCTACCAGCATCAGAGTAAGGCCCGCGACCACGGTCGGGGGCATCAGCGACATCCACGTCGCCAGCATCAGCAGCGCAACCGTAAACAGCACTGCCAAAGCACTGGCTGCGAGAACTCCTCCCGCCAACGTCAGCCCGTGCGTCGATGTAAGCGGCCAGTTTCCACGCCTGAACCAATACGTAACGGCCAGGCAGACCGGGACCGTCGCCAGCCATGGATTGTGAATTCCTCCGAAAAGCCCGCGGTCCATGAGCCATTGGCTCCATAGCGCGGCAATCGAGTTGCCGATTGCCCAGGTTAGGATCACGGGCCAGCTATCATCGGTTACTTCGCGGAAGGATTTCTCCATCATCCGGCGGATCAACCTCAACTCGCGGAGCGCCTGCGCTTTTTCGTCGTTCATGTTTCGCCCTCCCATTTATGCAGAGTACTTTGTGGCACAAAGTAATGCAAGCCTACTCTCGACCGAAGACTACAGCGTGGGGTGGGGCGGGGAATGCCGAATGCCGGATTGACGGTCGCGGAGGGCGTCGTCTCAGAAATCGCGCCACACTGGTTGCGCCAGCCAGCGGCGCGCCGCATAAATGAAGTTACAGGCATGCGATGAGCGAGTGGCGGGAGCGGGTGCGTTTTGGGATGGCATGAAGTAGAGCGGGCGTTCAACGATGCGGTCGAACGCGGCGCGATTCCGGGTGCGACGGTGGTCGTGCGGGTCGGCAACGAGGTCGCCTTTGAAGGCGCGTTCGGCTTTCGTTCGATTGTTCCGAATCGCACGCCGATGAAAATCGAGACGGTCTTTGACCTCTCTTCCCTGACCAAGGCGCTGGCGACGACGGTCGCCGCGATGATCCTGACACGCGACGAAAAGTTCCGCCTGACCGATCGCGTAACGCGTTTCTTTCACAACTTCGGCGTGCACGGCAAAACCGGTGTGACGTTCCGCCATCTGCTGGCGCATTGCTCGGGGTTGGCTGCGTGGCGGCCCTTCCACGAGCGGATCGCCGAGATCGAGAAGGGCGGCAAGGTCAACTTCATGGCCAGCCACGGTGCCAAGGAGTTCACGTACGAGGAAATCCATCGCGAGCGGCCCGAAGCACCGCCCGGCACCAGGACGATTTATTCGGACCTCAACTTTATCCTGCTCGGCGAGACGATCGAAAAAATCACCACGCTGCCCCTGAATCGATACTGCCGCGACAAAATCTTTCGCCCGCTGGGACTGCGCGCCACCGACTTCATCGATATCGCGCAGGTGCGATCGCGCCGGCTGGAACCGGTGCCGGACATGTTCGCTCCGACGGAGATTTGTCCATCGCGCGGACGCCTGCTGGTAGGTGAAGTCGACGACGAGAATGCTTACGCGATGGGCGGAGTGGCAGGGCATGCGGGGTTGTTCGCTCCGGTGCGCGAAGTCGATCGAATCGCGAGCGAGTTGATCGCCTGCTGGGCCGGCCGATCCGATTTTATTCCGCAGCGGGTCATGCGCGAATTCTGGACGCGCGACCTGACGGTGGCGGGCGGTACCTGGGCGCTCGGCTGGGATACGCCGTCACCGGAGGCATCGAGTTCCGGCCATCGTTTTTCTCCCGAGGCGGTCGGACACCTCGGCTTCACCGGTACTTCGATCTGGATCGAGCCCGCGCGCGAAATAGCCGTGTCGCTGATGACCAACCGGGTGCATCCGCGCCGCGACAATCAGGCGATTCGCGAGTTTCGGCCGCGCATCCACGACCTGATTATGGAAGCGATCGACGGTGCCTGATTCGGAAAGCTCCGCCCGCTTGATGCAAATTCCCGCGGCCGTGCGCCATGTGCATCTGATTGGTGTCGCGGGAACGGCGATGGCGGCGCTGGCCGGAATGCTGGTGGAGCGCGGCTTCCGCGTCAGCGGCTCCGACAACCAGTTCTACGAACCGACCGCATCGCTGCTGCGCGGATCGCGCGTCGAGTTGAAGACCGGGTTCGGCGCGGAGAACCTGTCGCCGGCGCCCGACCTGGTCGTCGTTGGGAACGTGATTCCGCGTGTGAATCCGGAAGCGCAGGCGCTGCTCGCCTCGCCGATTCCCTATGTCTCGATGCCGGAAGCGCTCTGGCACTTCTTTCTCAACGACCGGCGGGTGCTGATGGTCGCGGGCACCCATGGCAAGACGACTTCGACCGCGATGATGGCGCACGTGCTCGCATCAGCGGGGCGCGATCCTTCGATGCTGGTGGGCGGGGTCGCGCGCGACTTCGGTTCCAACTACCGGCTGGGAGCGGGAGAACATTTCGTGATCGAGGGTGACGAGTACGACACCGCGTTTTTCGACAAGGGACCGAAGTTCCTTCACTATGGCGCGCATGGGGCGATTATCACCGCGGTTGAGTTCGATCACGCCGATATCTACCGCGACCTCGAGCATGTGAAATCGAGCTTCCGCGCGCTGGCCGCGCAATTGGATGAGAATCGCACGATCGTGGCCGCCGCGGATTTTCCCCAGGCGATCGAGGTGGTGAAGGACTCGCGGGCTCACGTGCTTACGTTCGGTCTAACCGCGGGGCAATTCCGCGCCACCCGGATTCGCGTCGGCCCCGATGGCGCACGGTTTGGGATCGAGCGTGAGGGAGCCGGCGTCTCGGATGAGCTTCATCTTCCGATCGGCGGCAGGATGAATGTCGCAAATGCGCTAGGCGTGTTCGTGCTGCTGCGGGAATTCGGATTGTCGGCCGAGGAAATTGCGCGCGGCCTCAAGTCGTTCAAGAGCGTGGCGCGCCGCCAGGAAGTGGTTGGAGAAGGGGCGGGCGTTACGGTGATCGACGACTTCGCGCATCATCCCACGGCGATCCGGGTGACGCTTCAGGCGATCGCGGAGCGCTATCCGGGGCGCAGGCTTTTGGCCGCGTTCGAGCCGCGATCGAATACCGCGCGCCGCAACGTTTTTCAGGATGAATTCGGCGGGGCATTTGCGGGCGCATCGCGAGTTTACCTTGGTCCGGTTTATTTCAAGGACAGCGATCCGATTCCGCCCAGTGAGCGGCTGGACACGGGCGCGCTGGTGGCTGCGATTACCTCGCACGGGGCGGATACTTTCGCATGCGCATCGAACGACGAGATTTTGCAGCGGATGCTCGCCGATGCGATCGCGGGTGACGTGGCGGTCTTTATGTCTAATGGCCCGTTTGATCGGTTGAAGGATCGCTTTCTGGCTGGGCTGCGCGATCGCGCGTAGGGGTGACGTTTCGGTTTCCCCTCTAGTGGCGGCCTTCGCGTGGCAGGGTGGCGGGTGAGGGCGGTTGCGTGGCCAGCGTTTGCGATGATTCCATTTGCCCTCATCCGGCGCGCGGCGCGCCACCTTCTCCCGGGGGGAGAAGGGCTGGGGGGCAGACTACTGATCAGATCGATTTAGATTTGACAGCGCGGGCAGTTGCATCGTGCAGCTCAGGATCGCGAAGACTCCGTCTGGGGGTGATTCGTCTACTTCCTGCAATTGCGCGCGATCTACCAGCTGGTTCCAAAGCTCCTTTGGATCTCCGAAGACCAGGTCGATTCGGGCTGGTACCTCGTACCACGAATTCTCCATTTTCTCGGCTCTAAGCTGGTCCTCGCCCCATAGGGCAAAACCCAGGAAGAGCCGCACGTTGGTCTTGTCTAAATGCGGGTCTTTCAAGATTTCGGCCATGACCCGCGGATCGAGGCTTACGTAGAGATCGGCGAATACGTGCAGTTCTTTGTCGGTGGGCGCGGAGGTTCGCCTGATCAAAAATGGCGCGTCTGGTTCTACCGGTCCGCCAAAGTAAACCGTGTCGGCCGGAGCGGTTAGCGCGACCGCATGAGGAAAAACGCGGCTGACCGGGATGGTCGTCGCCTTGTTGATGATCACGCCCATGGGGTTCGAATGGACCAGCGGCGGGAGCATCAGGATTACGCTTTGCTGGAAGAGCGGATCGGGCAGGTCGGGCTTTGCGACCAGAAAGTTGGGCGTTTCGGCGCATCGCGCCGTTTCCGGCATCATCAGCATGATGCCGATCGCGACGGTGACCAGGATCGCGATGGTCCTGACGAGCGCGTTTTCTATAGCAAGCCGATTTTCGAATGGTGCCATTCCGAGTGCGATAGAAAATCTCGGAGTGTCGACTCCGAGCTAGTAACCGTGCACGGGATCGACCACGTTCAACAACGGCTGATTTGCGGCGAAGCGGCGCAGGTTTTCGGCGAACAGCTCGCACGCCTTGACCATATAGCCGCGGTTGGCGCCGGAGATGTGGGGAGTCAGGATCACGTTCTCCAAATCCCACAGCGGGCTGTCCGCCTCCAGCGGTTCATGCTCGAATACATCGAGCCCCGCGCCGCCGATTTTTCCCGCCTTGAGCGCATCGATTAGCGCTCGTTCGTCGATAACTTCGCCGCGCCCGATGTTCACGATATAAGCCTCGGGCTTCATCGCGGCGATCTCCTTCGCGCCGATAAACTTGCGCGTCGCCGAAGTCAGCGGAAGGGTCACCGTAATATAGTCGCTCTCGCGCAAAACCGTTTCGCAATCATCGGGTCCGAAGTATTTGCGCGGAATCTTACCCTCGGGATCGCCAAGGCCCGCAGGGCACCATCCGGGGTCGCGCCGATCGAGGGGGTTTCGCTTCAGCGCGATCACCGGCATGCCGAGCGCATCGGCAATCCGCGCGGTCTCCCGGCCGATCGATCCGTAGCCGATAACGCCCAGGGTTTTTCCGCGGAGTTCATCGACGCTGCTCATGAAGCCACCGCGGACATTCCATTGATGGCGCTGTTGCGCGCGAATCGCGACGTGAAGGCGATGGGCATACGCGAGCATCGATCCGATCGTGTATTCCGCGATGGGAGTGGCATGAATCCCGCTCGACGTGGTGATGGGAATCCTGGGGTTCTTGAATGATCCCGTCAGCGCGTGGTCGGCTCCCGCGCTGAGAAGCTGTATCCACTTGAGCCCGGGCGCACGCTCCAGCAGATCGTCGGGGACCCGGAACCCGAGCATCACGTCGCCTCCACCGGCAGCCAGTGAGACGACGTCGTCGTTCGATCGGCATTGGCGATCGACGATCTCGGCTCCCGGCACCGCTTGCGCGAGCGCATCACGAAGGGCAGGTTCCAGAACGACCGTTGATATGACCTTCATGGTTGATATGAGGGCAATGTCGCATGCCCGGCGCGCGGTCTTCAAGCGCAAAGCCGGGCATTGAGCGTAGCCGCCTGCCAGCCTATGATTTCAAGGCGACTGACGACGGCTATTCGAATGAAGAGGGGTCACATTCTTGCGACGTGCACGCTTGCGGCGGTCCTGATGGCTGCGGCGTCCTACGCGCTCGCGCAGAGCGAGGGAGATTCGGCGGGCAGCCAGCTTCAATCGCAGGGGCAGAGCGCGCCTTCAAGTCCACCTGCGATCGCGCCCCAGGGGGGAGAGAACGACTCGACACTCGAGGTGGCGCCCCAACCCGGCATCACGCTGCCCAAGCCCAAGGTCGACGAGGTTCCCGGCGGCCGCAGCTTCCGTCCCGACAGCGACAGCGCCTCGATCAATCCGAACTACCAGCCGGACACCGAAAATGGTGATTCCTCGAACGGCGATAATTCGCGATCGTCGCATGGCCGGCCGTACCTTGGAATCCAGGTGCAATACACGACCCAGTGCTACCTCGGCATGGAGGAGCACGGGCTGGAGATTCTGAAGATCGATCCGAACAGTCCGGCGTGGGCGGCAGGATTGCACGCACAAAGCGGCCCCACGGCGCTCGGTGCGGCAGGAGTGACCGCGGGTACGCTGCTGGGACCGCTCGATGTCGTCGTCAACGGCCTTCTGAACAAGGCGGGCTCGCTCGGCACCGGCGGCGATCTGATCGTCGCGGTAGATGACAAGCGCGTGCGCAGTCAGGACGATCTGCAGAACGAAATCGCGCAGCTCAAGCCGGGAGACACGATGTATCTGACGGTGATTCGCCCGATGACGGGCGGGCAGCACAAGACCATGAAGATCGCAGTGAAGGTCGGAGAGTGGGGCCAGCCGGTCGCCAACGCCGCGCCGCCCTCCACCGACTCCCCGCACTAATCGCCGCCTGGTGGCGCGCGATCATCATCGGCTGATGGTGGGATCATCCGCATGAAGACCCATCGAGTTCTCATCGCATATGCCTTCGCGGCAGCGCTGGCTGCGATTCCTCTGCAAGGGTTCGCGCAAAGCGCCGGCTCTTCCGCGGTCCAGGTACAGGGGCAACACGAGTCTTCGGGCAGGCCGGGTACGGCTCCTCAGGGTCAGCAAGACCAGGAAGATGACTCCACGCTCGAGGTTTCGCCACAGCCCGGCGCCATCGTACCGAAGGCGGGAGTTCAGGAGATTCCCGATGGCGGGAAATTCCATTCGAGTCAGGATGCAGTACAGCATCGGCCTTACCTTGGAATTACGGTTCACTATACGGACCGCTGCTACCTGGGCGGCGAAGAACATGGACTGGAAATTATTACCGTCGATCCTCACAGTCCTGCGGCCGACGCGGGACTACGCGGCTGCAGTTTCGGGGACGCTTCAAACCGTGGAACGCTGCAAGGCCAACTGCAACTAGCGTGGGAAAACCTGCGATCGTGGGCGGGGCCACCTGAAGGCAACGGAGATCTGATCGTCGCGGTCAATGACGGGCGCGTGCGCTCTCAGGCCGATCTGGATGACGAGATCGCGCGACTCAAGCCGGGCGACACGATGTATCTCACGGTCATTCGTCCGGTAAGCGCGTGGCACCACGAGACGCTGAAGGTCGAGATGCGCGTGGGAGACTGGAGCCAGGGAATCGCCAACGCCGCGCCAGCATCGGCCGCCGATCCTGCGCACTGAAGCGCGCCCGCCGCACGTATTTCGAACAGGTTACGCAGCTCGATTTTGCCGCTTGTGAGTCGCTCTCCAGGCGCGAGACCGCTCGCGCTGATTTCAAGCGACTGATCAACCGCCGAATCGAGCGTGCTGACTTGTAGATTCATGAAACCGCTCTAACAGAAGTTGCCGTTTTCAGCGAGTCGCGATTGCGCTTCCGATTGCGCGAGGAACTTTCGAACCGCTGAAAGATAATCTTCAGTTTGCTCCAGATGCACCATGTGTGAGCTCTCTTCGAGGACCAACAGTTGACCGCGACTGAAAAGGCTTGCATACCAAGCGGTCGTTTCGGGGGTCGCTGGATCATATCGCCCGCACGTCAATAGGACTGGGATGTCTATTTGAGCGAGGCACTCAGTGCTGTCGTAGTCCTTCAGCGCTCCCGTGGGCGTCAGGGAGGGCGGACCCCACATAGTCTCTGTGACTCGAGTGTTGCGACCATTGGCAGTTCGCTGGATCGGTTCTGGAACTTCATCGAGGCGGCACCCATGAAACTTGTAGTAGACGCTCAAGGCGCGGATGTAATCCGGATGATGCTTCGCCAGCTCCGATCCATCGTAGTGTTGGAGAACTCGGGCTGTTTCCGGGGGCAGAGCGTCTCGCAGCCGAATGCTGTCCGTGACGTATCGTTTTATGGATAGACACGGGCTGCTAAGAATCAAACTGACAAGTCCCCATGGATTGGTCAGTGCGTACTCTATTGCCACGATCGAACCCCAGGAATGACCAAGCAAATGAAACTCGCCGGAGCAGAATTCAGAACGAACCGAACCAACCTCTTCGACAAATCGTGGTAACCTCCAAAGCTCCACATTCGTGGGCCGATCCGATTTACCGGCGCCCAGTTGGTCATAAAATACAACGGGCCGTTCATTCCCTAGTTGGTTCAATGGTTCCAGGTAGTCGTGTGTAAGTCCTGGGCCGCCATGGAGGACAAGCAGTGGCATGCCCTGGTCTCGTCCGAAAACTCGACACCAGACACGCCCTCCCGGGACTTGGACAAAGGCCTCGTGCCTCAAGCCCGCTCCCTGAGTCTTCCTCGGCTTACGCCTCATACGACGCGAGGCGAGGCGCTCTTGCGAAACTCTTCGGCCTTTTCCTTCATACCGGCTTCCAAAGCTTCCCTTTCGTTGACACCTTTGATGAGAGCGTAGTCGCGCACTTCCTGGGTTATTTTCATTGAGCAGAAATGCGGGCCGCACATCGAACAGAAATGGGCGACCTTGGCGCCCTCAGCGGGCAAGGTCTCGTCGTGGAACTCGCGGGCAGTCTCGGGATCGAGTGAAAGATTGAACTGGTCTTCCCAGCGAAAGTCGAATCGAGCTTTGGACAGCGCGTTGTCGCGCATCTGCGCGCCCGGATGCCCTTTGGCCAGATCGGCCGCGTGCGCCGCGATCTTGTACGCGATCACGCCCGCCTTGACGTCATCGCGATCTGGAAGCCCCAGATGCTCCTTCGGTGTGACGTAGCAGAGCATTGCGCATCCGTACCATCCAATCATCGCTGCGCCGATCGCCGAAGTGATGTGATCGTAGCCTGGTGCGATATCGGTGGTGAGTGGACCCAGCGTGTAGAACGGCGCCTCTTGGCATTCCTCCAACTGCCGTTTCATGTTGGCCTCAATCATGTGCATGGGGACGTGGCCCGGTCCCTCTATCATGGTCTGTACGTCGTGCTTCCACGCGACTTTCGTCAGCTCGCCCAACGTCTTGAGTTCAGCGAATTGCGCGTCGTCGTTCGCGTCGGCGATCGAGCCCGGGCGTAGTCCGTCGCCGAGGCTGAAGGAGACATCGTAAGCTCTCATGATCTCGCAGATTTCCGCGAAGTGGGTATAAAGGAAATTTTCCTGATGATGCGCGAGGCACCACTTGGCCATAATTGAGCCTCCTCGCGACACTATTCCCGTGACACGGTGAGCTGTCAGCGGGATGTACCGGAGCAATACGCCGGGATGTATGGTGAAGTAATCCACGCCCTGCTCGGCTTGTTCGACCAGCGTGTCGCGGAACAGCTCCCAGGTGAGGTCTTCGGCCTTGCCGGCAACTTTCTCGAGTACCTGATAGACGGGAACGGTGCCGATCGGGACAGACGAGTTCCGGATAATCCACTCCCGAGTTTCATGGATGTTCTTGCCGGTCGACAGGTCCATCACCGTATCCGCTCCCCACCGCGTCGCCCAGATCATCTTGTCGACCTCTTCGCTCATAGAAGAGGCGATCGCCGAGTTACCGATGTTGGCATTTATCTTCACCAGAAAATTGCGGCCGATGATCATCGGCTCGAGCTCCGGATGATTTATGTTTGCGGGAATGATGGCGCGGCCACGCGCAACCTCGTCTCGGACGAACTCAGGAGTGATTCGTTTTTGGATCTGCGCGTCCCACGACATACCCGGGTGCTGCGCCCAGATCTCCCTGCTGGCGCGGTTGTTGGTCCACCGCGCTTGGCAGGCGCCGTTCTCCCGGATCGCGATAAACTCCATCTCCGGCGTGACCTTGCCATTCCGCGCATACTGCATTTGAGTCGCGCTCCGGCCGGACTTGGCACGCTGCGGCCTTCGAACGCGCGCATACCGGATATCGCTCAAAGATGGATCGGTCGCGCGCATCCTGCCGTACTCAGACGAGACGTCGCTCAACACTTCGGTGTCACCACGCGCCTGGATCCACCTAAGGCGCAGCGGCTGGAGTCCGCGGTTGATATCGATGCGCGCATCGCGATCCGTGTACGGACCCGACGTGTCATAAATGACGACAGTCTCGTGCGCACCAGCGCCGTCCGGATGACTAGTCAAGATGATTTCACGCATTGGCACTTGAACGTACGGATGGTTGCCCTCGACAAAGATCTTTCGCGATGCTGGCAGAGGTCCGATTGCGGAAGGAGAGTCGCCGCGGGTCCTTCTTCCCTTTCCTTCACTGATCTTTTTGGCCTTCATGAGGATCTCCCGGCGCCGCACACCACTGAGGCACGCGCGCAACCATACGCAGGCATGCTCGGTGCCGCGTACTAGAGAATGTTTAAGAAATTGCGGTGATTCGTTCGCACTGGTTTCCCTTCGCTGGCATTACCCAGATCAGGTTCATGGGGTCGATGGACTCGAATCCATCCTCTCAGCCGAAAATTCAGCTCCCCCGAGCGTTGTTCGCTCTGCTCGAAACGCTAGTCCCTGCGCTCGCGACTGTCAAACCCGACTTTGCAATACTGAGTAACGTGGCGTCGCGCGTCGACTATTATCGCCACGCCACGACCACGCTGTTCGCGGCGCTCGACTTCCTCGATGGAGGAGTCATTACGCTGTGCAAACCGCGCCATCGCCACCAGGATTTTTTGGGCCTCCTCTGGCTCGATTTTGCCGCTTGTGACTCGCTGGGATCGGACCTACGATTGCGGCCAGCAAGCATTTGGAGGAACCGCCATGGGACGCTGGTTTCTTCTCGCGGGCTGCCCACTTTTGGCTTTCACCCTGGCTGCCGGGGAACTCAACGCCGCCGACGATACGGCCGACACCCAGGCTGTGTCGGTCGCGGCGCAGCCGGCGCCGTCTGCTTCGCCGCCCGCCATTCATTCACAGCTTGGAGACGCGAAGACGTTGGAAGTCGCGCCGCAGCCGGCTGCGACTTCCACGGCTCCAGAAAAATCCGAAGCAGGCGATCAACATCGGTTCCTATCTCAGCAAGACATCGCGGCGCTCAATCGCAACTTTCATCCGCGGCTTGACGACAATTTTCCGCCGGCATACCTCGGTGCCGTCGTTGAGTATACGACACAGTGCTACCTGGGGATGGAAGAACACGGTCTTGAAGTCGTGAGTCTGGATCCGACGGGCCCCGCGGCGCGGGCCGGCCTCCACAGCCGTACAGGTGCTTCGGCGCTCGGGGTTGTCGGCGCCACGGCAGGATTGGTCCTGGGTCCGGTCGAATTGATCGTGGCGCCGTTGCTCGAGCATTCCGGGGCGTTGGGAACCGGTGGCGACTTGATCGTCGCGATAGACGACGTCCGCATGCGCGACGCATACGAATTGCAGCGTGCCGTCCGCTACCTCAAGCCGGGAGATACGGTTTATCTGACTGTCATTCGGCCGCTTCACGACAAAGGGCATCAGACGATGCGGATCGCGATCCGCCTCGATGAATGGAGACCGCCTACGGCGAATGCCGCCGCTCCCCCTGGAGATTCGGGTAAGTTGGCCGGACGGTGATTCCGCTCGTCAAGTAATCCTTGCGGGCGAGTTCTCTGCTATAATCGCAATTCTGCCGCCGGCTGCGGGGCTATCTGCCCGCAGCCGGAAGGCGGATGTGCGTTTTGCGGGAACCGAACGGCAGTGCAGAGAAGTATCAAAGAGGCCGCCAGCGAGCTTGAAGCGCGCTTAAAGGCCGGGTACGACCGGCGCTTCCCAGTGATGGGTCTGCGGGGCGCGGCCGGCGTCCTGATGCTGCGCGAAACCGCAATCCGGCTGGAGCAGCCGATCGTCGCGGTGACTTCGCGCGCCAACGAAGCCGAAGCTCTGGCTCATGAGCTGGGCTTTTTTCTGCGCACCGGGGAGGACGTGGACGTCGCACGCAGCCGCGTCCATCATCTGCCCGCCTGGGAACTCAAGCCGTTCGCGCATCTCTCGCCGCCGCCCGATACGCAGGGAGCGCAGATCGCGGCGTTGTTCGCGATGCTCCGGCAGCCCGCACCGATAGTGATCACATCGGTCGAGGCGCTGATGATGCGCACGATTCCACGCGCGGTCCTCAACGATTCGATCGTCCGTGTCACGACGGGAGATCGTCTCGACCTGGATGGTCTCGTCGACGCGCTGGTGACGGCTGGGTATCAACGGCTTCCGCATGCAGAGGAGCCGGGTGATTTCAGCGTGCGCGGCGGAATAGTGGATGTGTTCTCGCCACTGCTCGCCGAGCCCGTGCGCATCGAGATGGAAGACGACAGGGTGATTTCGATCCGCCGTTTCGATACCGCCACGCAGCGCTCGGCGGGCGCGATCGATGAAGCGACGATCGTTCGCACGCGATTCGTCGCGCCGGCCACACTCAAGGACACACATCTGCGCGCGACGGTGGCGGTGCGTGCCGCGGACCTGGGGATGGTCCGGAAGGAGATCGGCGAGCTGGAGGAGACGCTGGCCAACGGCCTGCTTTTCCCCGGCGCGGAACTGCTGATGCCGTACCTATACGATGCGCCGCTCGAACCGATCTTCAGCTACCTTCCCGACAACTCCCTCCTCTGGCTGATCGACCCCGGACGGGTAGTCGCCGAGGCTCAGCGCTACGCCGAAAAAATCATTGGCGAAGCCGCCGCGGCAGCCGAAACACACACATTTCATCCCGAGCCGGCTTCGCTTTACCTGGCGCCGGAGGAGTTCGAGAACGCACTCTCGGAGCGCATCGCGGTGGAGGTCGGTTCACTTATAACTGTCGCGGCGCCGCGCGAGGGCTGGGCCGAGCCGATTGAAATCAAATCGCAGGCGAGTCTGCGGCTCGTCTCCAGTGAACTTACCGGCGCGCGGGCGGCGCCGAGCTTCGAGCCGCTAGCAAACGAGCTGAAAGAGGTTCAGCGGGGGCAGGGCAGGTCGCTGATGATCGTCGAGGGGCCTCATCAGGTGGCGCGGCTCAAACGGCATCTCGAAGCGTACGATCTGGAAATCGACACCGAATGCCCGAGCTTCGGACGGTTGCTCGAATGGCCCGATTTCCGGCCCGCCATCATGGAAGGCGACATTTCGGCCGGCACCGTTCTGCAGGCCGACGGTCTTTACATCTACAGCGAAGAAGAATTATTCGGCGAGCCGCGAGTGCGCAGGCGGGCACGGCCGACCGCAAAAGGCGCGCTGCTGAACCTGGAGGAGCTTAAGCCAGACGATCTCGTCGTGCATATCGACCACGGCATCGGTCGTTTTCGCGGGCTCCGCCATCTGCGCGTCGCCGACGTCGAGGGCGACTTCCTGAATCTTGAATACGCCGCCAACGACACGATGTATGTGCCGGTCGAGCGTATCAACCTGGTCCAGCGCTATATCGGCGGCGACAGCGAAGAGCCGAAACTCGATCGGCTCGGCAGCGGCTCGTGGGAGAAGGTAAAGCGCCGCACCAAGCAGGCGGTGCTGGCGATGGCGGCGGAGCTGCTGGAGATCTACGCCGCGCGCGAGGTGCTGGAAGCGCACGCCTTTCCATTTCCGGCCGCAGAGTACCAGGAGTTTGCGGACCGGTTCGAATTCGAGGAAACCGCCGACCAGCAGGCGGCGATCGATGAGGTTATCCGCGACCTGACGCGGCCCAAACCGATGGATCGGCTTATCTGCGGCGACGCCGGCTTCGGCAAGACCGAGGTGGCGCTTCGGGCAGCATTCATCGCGGTCATGGACGGGCGCCAGGTGGCAGTGCTGGTTCCGACCACGATTCTTGCTGAACAGCACTACGACACTTTCCGCAAGCGCTTTGCCGACCAGGCAGTGCGAATCGAGATGGTCTCGCGCTTCAGGAACGCGAAGGACAACCGCCAGGTGATCGAGGATCTGTCGCGGGGCAAAGTCGATATCGTGATTGGGACGCATCGCCTGCTTCAGAGCGGCGTCAGCTTTCCGCGGCTCGGACTGCTCGTCATCGACGAGGAGCATCGCTTCGGTGTGGCCGACAAGGAACGCATCAAGAAGCTGCGCAAGATGGTGGCGGTGCTGACCATGACGGCGACTCCGATTCCGCGGACGCTGCACATGGCGATGCTCGGCATTCGCGATCTTTCGATCATCCAGACGCCGCCGCCGGACCGCCAGCAGATTCGCACCTTCGTGGCGCACTTCGACGATGCGCTCATCCGGGAAGTCGCCATCCGCGAGCTGAATCGCGGCGGGCAGATTTTTTTCGTTCACAATCGCGTCGAGAATATCGAGTACATGGCGCGTCACCTCCGCACGCTACTGCCGGAGGCCAAGGTCGCGGTGGCGCACGGGCAAATGAAGGAGCGCCAGCTCGAGGACGTGATGCGCGAGTTCGTCGAGAACCGCGTGAACCTGCTGGTGTGTTCGGCGATTATCGAGTCAGGCCTCGATATTCCCAATGCGAACACGATGATCATCAACCGTGCCGACCATTTCGGGTTGGCGCAGCTCTATCAGCTGCGCGGGCGCGTCGGGCGTTCGCGCCAGAGGGCATATGCGTACCTGCTGATTCCGGGAGAACACATAATCACGCGCGACGCGAAGAGGCGTATCGACGCGCTGCGCGAACTGGTCGAGGCGGAGACAGGGAGCGGGTTCAAGCTGGCGATGGCCGACCTGGAGCATCGAGGCGCCGGCAACCTGCTGGGCCGCGAGCAATCGGGCGAGATTACCGCCGTTGGATTCGAGCTCTACACCGAGATGATGGAAGAGGCGATCGCCGAGCTGCGTGGCGAAGAACGCCGGCCCGACTTCGAACCGGAGCTGAAGCTGGGCATTCCCGCATACATCCCCGATGCTTATGCGCCGGATGAAAACGAGCGCCTGGTATTGTACCGGCGCTTTGCGCGCGCGAACTCAGAGCAGGACCTAGCCGAATTGCGCGACGAGATCCGCGATCGGTTCGGTCCCGTGCCCACGCTGGTTGAAAATCTCGTCGCGGCCATGAACCTGCGCAGGAAGATGAAGGAGCAAATGATCCTGAGCGCGATCGTGAAAGGCACGCAAATCGAGATGCGGTTTCATCCCGATGCGCCGGTGGACACGGTGCGGTTGGCCGCGCTCGCCGATGCGAACCGCCGGACCATGAAATTGACGCCGTCTTTCCAGGTTATCGTGCGAATCGAGCCTGGCGATTATCCACAAGTATTCGCGCAGGTCGACGGTATCTTGCAGGCCCTGGCGGCCTGTGAAAAGTTGGAACATTCGGCGGCTCGTGCGGTGGGTCCCGTGATCAATTAGTGCGCGGCGGTCCTTTTTGCACTACGCCTTGGCATTCATGCGCTACATTCGTGTCGTGCTCAGCCAGGAGGGCGCTCCGGCCGTTTCTTGATTAACGCCGGGACGCTAAGTTGGGACGGTACCAGGGTTATGCGAATCATTACGTCGATGCGGTTTGCGGGAGTAGTTGTTACCGCATCGCTTGCTTGCGGCGTAATCTGCCAGGCTGCGGGATGTTCGTTGCTGTCGCGTGTGAAAGGCCCCGGCAAAAGCGCGGCGACTGCCACAGCCACCGCTACCGCGACCGATACGCCGCTCGCCTCTGAGGCGACTCCGGAGGCGACGCCCGATGCGCTGGTGGTGCCTCATCAGACGGTCGGGCATATCGTGGCGAGCGTCGACGGCGAGCCGATTACCGCGCATGACGTCCTGGAATTCAGCACGGCGGTCGGCCATCCAGTCAAAGTCGACGACATAGCCAACGACGACGAAGCCAAGGCGGCGCTGAAGGCCCTCATTTCGCAGAAGCTGGTAGAAAAGGAACTTCAGCACTATGCGGACAAGGTCGACGAAGAGCAGGTCGACAGCTACATGGAGATGGTGCGCCGCGACAAGCATCTGAGCCCGGAGCAGTTCAAGGCCGCGCTGGCACAGAGCGGGATGAGCATGGATGACTTTCGCAAGCACGCGCGAGAGGAAATCGAAAAGGAGATGATGTTCAAGCAGCAGGTGCGCGACAAAGTCGATATCACGCAGGCCGACATCCAGGCCTACTACGACGCGCACAAGGCTGACTTCACCGTCACGACCGAACGGCTGAGGGTGGCCCAGATTCTGATCGGCGCGCCGCAGAACGCGACGCCTCAGCAGGTCGCGCTACTTCAGGCAAAGGCAGACAAGATTCGAAAGGAAGCGTTTGCGGGAGCCGACTTTTCCGATCTCGCGCGGAAATATTCGGACGATTCCTCAAAGAGCAGCGGCGGCGAACTGGGTTGGTTTGGTCCTCAGGACATAATGGACCAGATCTATGCCGCGGTAAAAAATCTCAAGCCCGGCGACATATCCCAGGTCGTGCGCACCAACCACGGCTTTCACATCCTGAAGCTCGAGGAGCATCAGGTTCCGGGCCCGCGGCCGCTCGATGACGTCAAAGACCAAATTCGCAACCAACTGATCGATCAGCGAGCGAACGAGCAACTGGAAAACTGGATCGACACCGATCTGGCCAAACAGCACGACGTCGAGACATTCTACTAAAGCTCATGACGCTAGCCCGAAAGGCGCGCTCGGTTCTCGCGGTCAGCATGGGTGATCCTGCTGGGATCGGCGCGGAGATTATCCTGAAATCGGCGGCCGAGATTGCGCACCGGCGGCGGGCTCCATCGATTGTGGTGGTAGGCGACCTGCGCGTGATGAGCGAGACGGCGGCGCGTTTGCGCGGTGTTCCGGAGCCTCGTGAATGGAAGCCGGGAGAGGCGCCGGCGCGTCTCGATCACGGCATCAGCGTGCTTGCCGCAAGCGATCTTTCAAGGATGGCGGGCCGACCCGGCCGTCCCACGGTCGAGGGCGGTGAGGCCTCGTTCGATTACGTGGTGCGGGGGGCGCGCATGACGATGCGCGGAGAAGCCGATGCGCTGGTGACGGCGCCGATTAGCAAGGAATGGTGGCATCGCGCCGGCCATCGCTATCCCGGACACTCGGAGCTGGTGGCTGAGATCGGCGGCGTGCGCCGCTGGCGGATGATGTTTGCGGGCGACGAACTCAAGCTCGCGCTGGTGACGGTGCACATGGCCCTCAAACGCGTCAGCGCTGTGCTGACGCGCCGCGCGGTGCTCGACACGATTCGGCTCCTGGAGGCGCATTTGCGCGAACGGCTCGGAGTCGCGCGGCCGCGCATCGGAGTGCTGGGCTTTAATCCACACGCGGGGGAAAAGGGGCTTTTTGGTGACGAGGAAATTCGCACCATCGTGCCGGCGATTCGCGCGGCGCAGCGCGAAGGAATCGACGCGTTTGGACCGCTGGCGCCCGATACGGCTTTCATTCGGCCAAAGGGCCGCTTCAATTTTGACGCGGCGGTGGCGATGTATCACGATCAGGGATTGATCGCGCTCAAGACGCTGGAGTTTGATCGCGCGGTGAACGTAACTTTGGGGCTGCCGTTCATCCGGACGTCGCCGGATCACGGCACCGCGTTTGACCTGGCGGGCAAGGGGCCGGCGAATCCATCGAGTATGCTTGCTGCTATCGACTACGCGTGGCGGGCGGCGGAAGCTCGCGGTGCGCGGCGTGTGGCTGCTTAGACGATCATGGCCGACAAGATCATCATCAAGGGCGCGCGCGAGCACAATCTGAAAGGGATCGACATCGAGATTCCGCGCGATCGCCTCGTCGTGATCACCGGGCTTAGCGGCTCCGGCAAATCATCGCTCGCGTTCGACACTATCTACGCGGAAGGCCAGCGGCGCTACGTCGAATCGCTGTCCGCCTATGCGCGCCAGTTTCTCGAGCAGATGGAGAAGCCCGACGTCGATTCGATCGAGGGGCTGTCTCCCGCCATCTCCATCGAGCAGAAAACGACCTCGCACAACCCGCGTTCGACGGTCGGCACCATAACCGAGATCTACGATTATCTGCGGCTGCTCTTCGCCCGCGTCGGACACGCCTTCTGCTACAACTGCGGGCGCGAAATTACCCAGCAGACCGTCCAGCAGATCGTCGATCGGATCATGTCATGGCCCGAAGGCGCGCGGATCCACGTGCTTGCGCCGATCGTGCGCGATCGCAAGGGGGAATATCGCAAGGAATTGACCGAGCTGCGCCGCGCGGGATTCGTGCGCGCCAAGATTGACGGCAAGCTCTACGAGTTGGGCGAGGAGCCGGTGCTGAACAAGAACCAGCGCCATACCATCGAGATCATGGTCGATCGGCTGGCGATTCGGCGGGGAATCGAAAAGCGCCTCAGCGACTCGCTGGAAGTCGCATTCAAGTACGGGCAGGACCTGCTTAAGGTCGAACGACTGGACGACCGGAAGGGCGAAGAAGCGATTTACTTCAGCCAGCGGTTTGCCTGCGTCGAATGCGGCATTTCCTATCCCGAGATCACTCCGCGGATGTTTTCGTTCAACAGCCCGCACGGAGCATGTACGGAGTGCTCGGGTATTGGCTCGATAATGTATTTCGACCCCGAGCTGGTGGTGCAGGACGAAGACTTGAGCATTGCCGACGGCGCAATCGCGCCATGGGCGACTATCAACTACATGCAGCCGGTGCTGGAAGCGATCGCCGCGCACTACAAGTTCAGCCTCGATCAGCCGTGGAAAGCGATCCCGGCCAAAGTGCGCAAGGCGATTCTCAGCGGCTCCGGCGACGAGGAGATCGAGTTCTCCTATCAGCGCGGGCACCATCGCGCAGAATACGCCAAGGCGTTCGAGGGCGTGCTGCAATGGCTCGATCGCCGCTACAAGGAGACCGAGTCCGAAGGCGTGCGCGAATGGCTCGAAGCGTACATGAATATGCGGCCGTGCCCGACCTGCGCCGGTGCGCGACTCAAAAAGGAAAGCCTGTTCGTTCGTTTCAACGGGAAGTCGATTTCGGAAGTCACCGCGATGTCGATCAAGCAGGCGCTTCAGTTCTTCAGCGCGCCCAAGCTGAGCGCGCAGGAGGCCGAGATCGGCAGACTAATCCTGAAGGAAGTTCGCGAGCGGCTTAAATTTCTGGCCGATGTCGGTCTCGACTACCTTACGCTGGAGCGCACGGCCGGCACGCTTTCCGGCGGCGAAGGCCAGCGAATTCGCCTGGCCACGCAGATCGGATCAAGCCTGGTCGGCGTACTCTACATCCTCGACGAACCATCGATCGGACTTCATCAGCGCGACAATCAACGCCTGCTGGCGACCCTGAAGCGGCTCAAGGAACTCGGCAATACGGTGCTGGTGGTGGAGCACGATCGCGAGACCATGCTCGAAGCGGATCACATCATCGATATGGGTCCGGGCGCGGGCGCGAAGGGCGGCTACCTGGTCGCGCAGGGAACGCCGGAACAGATCATGAAGAATCCCGACTCGCTGACCGGGAAATATCTGTCCGGCGAGATGGAGATCGAAACTCCGGCGCGCCGCCGACAGCTTTCGGGCCGATGGTTGACCATCAAGGGCGCGCGCGAGAATAATCTGCGCGACCTTACGGTTCAATTTCCGCTGGCCGTGTTTACCTGCGTGACGGGAGTGTCCGGGTCGGGCAAATCGACGCTGATACTGGACACCCTTTATCGGGCGCTTGCGCAGAAGCTCAACCGTTCGCGCGAGCACGCAGGCGCATTCAAGAGCATCGATGGCCTCGAACATCTCGACAAGGTGATTCACGTCGATCAGAGCCCGATCGGCCGCACGCCGCGATCCAATCCCGCGACCTACACGGGGCTGTTCACGCACATCCGGGAGCTGTTCGCGCAGCTCCCCGATGCGCGCATGCGCGGCTACGGCCCGGGGCGATTTTCGTTCAATGTCAAAGGCGGGAGATGCGAGGCGTGCGAAGGCGACGGCATCATCCGTATCGAGATGCACTTTCTGCCCGATGTGTACGTGACCTGCGAAGTCTGCGGCGGCATGCGCTACAACCGCGACACGCTTGAGATTCAATACAAAGGCCGCAACATCGCCGAGATCCTGAACATGACGGTGGCCGAAGCCGTGGAGTTCCTGGGTTCCGTGCCGCCCATTCGCCAGAAGCTCGAGACTCTGCGCGACGTCGGCCTCGACTACATCCATCTCGGGCAATCCGCGACCACGCTTTCGGGCGGCGAAGCCCAGCGCATCAAGCTCGCCAAGGAACTGTCCCGGCGCGCCACGGGGCGCACGCTTTATATCCTCGACGAACCGACGACGGGACTGCACTTCGACGACATCAAACGGCTGCTGAAAGTGCTTGGACGGCTGGCGGACGCCGGGAATACCATCATTGTGATCGAGCACAACCTTGATGTGGTAAAGACCGCGGACTACGTCCTTGACCTTGGCCCGGAGGGGGGCGACCGCGGCGGCACCATAGTCGCAAAGGGCACCCCCGAAGAGATCGCGACGGTTGCGGGATCTCACACCGGCCACTTCCTGCGCGAAGTTCTGCGCCAACGCGCGGCGGCCTAGCCACGCGCCCGGAGAACCGAGATGAAACAGATTGGGGTAGTGGCGCTGGTCGCCCTTGCGATGCTGCCGCTCGGATGCGCCAGCGGAGTCCATCTGGATAGCGCTCCGATGGCGAGCGGGCAGAAGGTCGATCGAATTGGGGATCTCTCGATGGCGATCGAACGCTCCCCGCGCGACGCGACACTGTATGCAAAGCGCGCGCTGGCCTATGAAAATAACGGCGAGTACAAGCCCGCGATCGCCGACCTCGATCAGGCAATCGCGATGAAGCCCGACAATCCGAAGTACCGCTTCATGCGCGGAACTGCGTACGCATACGCAGGCGAGACCGGCATGGCGCAGCAGGAGTTCGAACGTGCGATCGCGATGGACCCCGGCTCTGCCGAGAGTTACAACGCGCGCGCGTGGCTGATGGCAACCGCGCCCGAGGCGCAACTGCGCAACGGCAAGAACGCGGTCGAGTATGCGAACAAAGCGTGCGAGATGACGGACTGGCAGGACCCGGACGTCGTCGGCACGCTCGCCGCGGCATATGCGGAAACGGGAGACTTCGACAACGCAATCAAGTGGCAGCAGAAATCGATCGATCTGACATCGACGACATTTCTGACCACGCTGGACGAGCGGAAGGCGCGGCTCGCGCTATACCAGAACCATCAGCCGTGGCGGCCGACTCCGCCGAATCATCCACTGATGCCGTCGTAGACGATTTGTCCGTCCACCATCCGCGCGAATGGCGCGAGTTCGTGCTTTCGGAGTTTGCCGTCGGGCATGACGTGATCGACGCGCCATCCGCGAATCGTGAGATGGTCGGAGATTGTTCGCCGGTGGCACTTCCACCAAAGTCCTTCGGAGCACATGCAGGCGATGCGCGTTCGCGCCGCCGCCGCGGTCAGTTCGGTGAGGCCGTCGGCGAAATCGGACGTCTCAGCATAGTCCGCGTATGAGCGGAAGGCAGGATGCGTCCAGGCAGTGTGCGGCGAATCGGTGCGGGTGCTGCGACGCCGGCCGCCCAGGCGCTTTATCCATTGATATTCGATTCCGGCGCGGCCGAGAGATTCCGTCAACTCCGCCTGGTTGAACTGCGGCCATCGGCGTGACGATGGAAACGATCGCACATCGGCGACGAGCGCGATGCGATGTTCTCCCAACAGCCCGAGAAAGCGCTCAATCGGATGAGTCGAATGCCCGATCGTGAAGATGTGCTTTTCGTCATCCAAGTTCTCGCCGGGTGTTGCTGGTAGCTTTTCTTATTCTCTGGAGCGGCGCCGCCGTTCTTTTGTTCTATCAAAAAGATGTGCTTCGCACCGCCGGCGGGACGCCGGCGCCACTCTAGAAATCCCGTCGCCAAGATACTCCTGGCTTTGTTCCAGCCGCGCGCCGACCCTTATTTGCCGCCGGCGGTTCCGGCCGCGGCATCCGAGAGCATCGTCGTGTTGATCGCGGCCTCGTGCTGGTCCGCGACCGCCACGAGCAGTGCGTCATCGGGATGCAGATACTTGCGCGCGACGTCGAGCACATCCTGCTTCGTGACGGCCTGGATCAACTGCGGATATTTGTCGGCGTAGTCGAGGCCGAGCCCGTCCAATTCGATCTGGAGCATGAAGCCCGCGATTTGGCTCTGGCGATCGATCTTGAGCGGGAAGCTGCCGATAAGGAATTTCTTCGCGTTGTTGATTTCGTCGTCGGAGACCGGAGCCTCCTGGATCTCACGCATTTGCTGCAGCACCAGCTTGATCGCTTCGTTGGCGCTCTTGTTCTTGGTCTGCAGGACGACCGCAAACGGGCCCGGAAATTTGCGCGCATCGAAGATGCTGGCGACGTGGTAGGCCAGACCCGCCTTGCTGCGCACCACTTTCATGAGCCGCGATGCGAACATCCCGCCGCCCAGGATGTAATTCATTACTTGAACTTTGTAGAAGTCGGGATTCGAACGCGCGATGCCGACGAAGCCGAGCATCACGTTTGCCTGCTGAACGTTGCGGTCGATGAGCTTGACGTTCAGGCCCTTGGCCAGGGGGGAAACGACGGGTTCGGGCTGAACCGGTACATCGCCCTTGGGCCCCGAAAGCTCCTGTTCAAGCAATGCTTTAACTTCGTCCGCGGTCACGTCGCCCGTAACCGCGATGATCGCGCTGCCGAGCTTGTAGTAATCGCGATAGAAGTCACGCACGTCGGCCGACGTGAGTTTGGACACCGACTCTGCCGAGCCACCGGCGGGCTGGCCGTAGGGGGTGTTGCCGTAAAGGCCCTTGGCAAACGCGACTCCGCCGATGTAGCCGGGCTCTTCCTCCTGCGCCTTGATTTGGGCGACCTGCTCCGCGCGCTTGCGTTCGATATCGGCGTCGCGCAGACCCGGTGCGGTAAGAAGTCCGGCGAGTAGCGCCAGGGTGTCCTTTTCGTATTTTTTTAGCGAAGTGAAACTCGCGGTCGCGTAGTCGTGCTCGGCGCCGACCGACAGCGAACTTCCCATGAAGTCGATCTTTTGGTTCAGCTCCGCCGCGCTCAGTTCTTTAGTGCCCTGGTGGACGCTTTCAGCGGTAAGAGTCGCCAGACCGGCCTTGCCCTCCGGGTCGTGGCGCGCGCCCGCATCGAGCGCGATTGCAACCGTGACCATCGGGAGCTGATGCTCCTCGGAGACGAGCAGCACGGCGCCGTTCGACAGCGTCATCCGCTTGATTTCGAGCGCATTGGCACGCGTCGCGATGAGCGTCGAAGCGGCGATCATCGTGCAGGATACGAACAGGATTTGCAGGGTCGGAGTCGCGCGCCGCTTCATCGCACCACCTCGTCAAAGGACGCATCGATGTGTCTGACCTGTCCGCTGGGTCCGCCCCCGCCTGCGCCACGCGGCAGCACGCCGGTGGGGATCAGGATGCCCATGGTGCGGTTCGGGTTGACGAGGTATTGGCGCGCCACCCGCTGCACGTCGGCAGCGGTGACTTTGTCGATTCCGGTGATGTAGTCGTCGACCTGTTTGTAGTTGCCGAGCAACTCGTAAATTCCCAGCAGCATTGCCTCCTCAAAGACCGAGTCCTGCCCGAACACAAATTGCGCCTGCTCCAGATTCTTGGCTTTCTGCAACTCTTCGGCGCCGACCTGCTGATCTCTGAGCGCCGCCACTTCCTTGTCGACTTCGGCGATGGCGTCGTCGGTCTTCACGCCGGGGCGCATTTGCGCCGACACGACAAACAGATTCGGATCGAATGAGGTCATGTCGAAGCCTGCGCCGACGTCCACGACCATCCGCTTTTCCATCACGAGCCGTTTGTAGAGCCGCGAGCTCTGCCCATCGGCAAGCACCTCGCCGGCGATCTCGAGAGGATATGCGTCGGGGCTCTTGATATTGGGGACGTGAAAGCCTTCCTCGAACACAGGTAAATCGGCGGCGTGGCGCAGTTCGATGCGCCGCTCGCCCTTTTGCTCGGGCTCCACTTCGGGCATCGGCGGCGGCTTTGGTCCGTTCTGAATTCCCGAGAACGCTTCTTCGATCTGCTTCATCACCTGATCGGCTTTGAAGTCTCCAACGGTGACGATCACCGCGTTCTGCGGCGAATAGTAGATGCTGTGATATGCGTACACGTCATCGAGCGTGAGGCGTCCGATATCCTGCATCCAGCCGATTACCGGCCAGTGGTACGGATGCTCCACGAAAGCCGCCGCCCGCATTTGCTCATCGAGCGCGTCCTCGGGTTTGTCTTCGGTCGACATGCGCCGCTCCTCCATGACGACAGCGCGCTCGGAATCGAATCCCTGGGGCGCGAAGTTCGCCATCCGGTCGGCCTCGAGCGAAATGGGCACGTCGAGGTGATCCTTGTTGATGTTCTCGAAGTAGTCGGTGTAGTCCGCGGTCGTGAACGCGTTGTCCATGCCGCCGTTCTCCTGGATGATGTTGGAGAACTCCTCCGGCCCGAGTTTTTTGGTGCCCCGGAACATCAGATGTTCGAGCATGTGCGAGATGCCGGTCTTGCCGAATTGCTCGTTGCGCGACCCGACGTGATAGAAGACATTGAACGTGGCGACGGGGGCCTTGTGATTTTCGAGCACCAGCACCCGAATACCGTTGGACAACGTTTCAGTCTTGACCGCATCGGCGATACCGGCGTGAACGGGACTGAGCGCGGCCAACAGAAGAGCCAGGGTGCCCAGCGCGGCGACAAACCGGCGACAGCTACACGATAAAATGATTTTCATGGCGACGAACCATCTAACGCTGGCGATTGCAGACAAGTCAAGAAAGCAAGTCGCAAGACGAGAGCAAGGTGGCGGCCGGGGCAAATTGCATCGGCTGTCAGGTATCTGCGACAATTGATTCCGAAAGAGTGATGACCGAGACCGCCGACAAAGTTCAGGAACTGCACACGATTAAGGGCGTTCTGACGAAATTCATGCGGATGCTGTTTCCGCTCGAGTTTCGGATCGATTCGATTTCGAACACCAATCCGATGCTGCCGTTCCACTACCCGCTCATTCCGGGCGAGATGATCTATCTGCCTGAGAAGGTCGAGCCATTCGGCGACGCCGGTCATGCCTATGCCTATTACTTCGTGACGACAGCTCACCTGGCGGCACGCCATGATTTCGGGACTTTCAAGCTGAAGCTGGCGGATTTGCCGGGCTTCGAAGACCGCGGCGAAACGGGAGTCGAGGCGATCGATTGCTTCATAGCTTCCTTCGATGACCCCGGCCTGGCTGGCGCCCTGATGCGCCTGGGCGAAGCCGCGCGTATCGATGCGCAGTTGGCGCGGCGCTATCGCGGGCTGGCGCCGCGAATAGCGGAAATCAATCGCACGCTCGTCGATGCGCTCGCGCCCGACGCACTGAGCACGATGCTGGTGCGCGGATCGCTGCAGATGCTCGATTCGGAAGACGAGATCACACCCGGCTTCGCGCAGATGGCCGCCACGTTCTTCGAGCCGTTGCGCGACGAGGAAGCCGGCGTGCTGACGACCGCACGCCAGACCACCGCGCTCTACGAGTGGATTCAGGATTTGATCGCGCGGGCGCGCGAGGCAGGCCAGAGCGACCCGCTGTCGGGCGATGCCGATCGCATGCGCAACGACCTGATCAACAGCCGGATGAAGGCGGGCGAAGGCGCCGACGATTCGATGGGCGAGGACAGCGAGCATGCCGACGGCGGCGGCGAACCCGACCAGCGCCTCAGCATGGAGACTTCGGGGCAGCAGACGAAAGGCAACAAGGGCCGCGCACTTTCTCCCGAGGAGCTGCGCAAGCTGATCGAGCAGGGTGCCGAGATTCGTCCCTCGCAGGGCGACGGCAACGCCGAAGGCGAGGGGATGTATCTGACGCAGCTCACCGGCAAGCAGATGAGCGAGCTGGAGCAGATGCGCGAACAGTTGGCGGAGGTCGGCTCGATGACGGGGCAGGGCAGGTTGATGCTTGCCCGCAACCGCCAGGATTCGTACTACGCATACGACGAATGGGACTACGTGCTCGGCGACTACCGGCGCAATTGGTGCCGGCTGCGTGAAATCGAGTTGCAGGGCGACGAAGGCGATTTCTTCAACAACACGCTCACCCGGTACTCGGATCTGCTGCCTGTAATCCGCCGCAATTTCCAGCGCATCCGGCCGGCGTCATACCGGATGGTGCGCGGACTCGAAGACGGCGAGGAAATCGATTTCGACCGCAGCATCGAGGCGCGTGTCGCGCGCCGGATGGGTGAGATGCCCGACCCGCGCGTGTACAAGGCGCGCAAAAAGGAAGCGCGCGACGTCGCCACGCTGTTTCTGCTCGACATGTCGGCTTCGACCGACGAACCGATTCATCGCGAGCCACGCAAGTACAACGACGATGAAGACCCGGATGATTGGATGAAAGCATGGCAGCGCCGCCCGCAGGCGAGCCAGCGTCCCCGGCGCATCATCGACGTGAACAAGGAAGCGTTGGTCATCATGGCGCAATCGCTTGAGGAACTCGGCGACCAATACGCCATCATGGGGTTCTCGGGTCATGGCCGCGACAACGTCGAGTTCTATGTGATCAAGGAATTTGACCAGGAATTGTCCGACGATGTGCGCGCGCGAGTCGGCGCGGTCGAGCCCAAGCGATCCACCCGGATGGGCGCTGCGATCCGCCACGTGCGCGAGAAGTTCAAGGACGTCAACTCCCGCGCGAAGCATATGATCCTGCTCAGTGACGGATTTCCGCAGGACTTCGACTACGGACACGATCGTCGCTCGAACGCCTACGGAATTCAGGACACGATGGTTGCGCTCAAGGAACTCGAACTCGCGGGCGTGCTGCCGTTCTGCATCACGGTGGACAAGACCGGGCACGACTACCTGCGCCAGATGTGCCAGTCCTCGCGCTACCTGATAATCGAGGACATCGCCTCGCTACCGCGCCAGCTCCCCAAAGTCTACGAACAAGTCGTCCGCTGGTAAGGCGAGCGCAGCAGCCTCACCGGACTTCTTGCTAGCTTGCCGGTTTCGCAACTTCCATCCAGCTTTTCGAGCGCGAATGGAGCGTCCGGCGGCGCAGATAGAAGAACCCCAGCATCGCGGCCGCGGACAGTAAGTTGCCCGCGACAATTGTGCCCCACCCGAGCTGATTGAGCAGCGCATCACTGAGAAGTGAGGCGAAGCCGACGAAGAAGACTTGAAAGAAGCAAAATACCAGAAGGAAACTTACCCAGAGCAATGGCTCATCCAACGATGCAGCCAGGCTAGCAACGACCACCCCGAAGGCGACAAAGACCGCAAAGTGGAGAACCGTATATCCCATCACCAGCGGGCTCCCGGCCGTGGCCACAGCGGGATTGCGCGCACCCTCCAGGATCACTCCGCCCAGCATCGTGGGGGTTCGGAAAGGATTTGACCCGGAGCCCAAATCGTAGAAAAGAAACCACATCACGACCACGGTTCCGCCAATCACTCCGGCGGTCGCTCCTTCTGCAAGCACGCCGACCCATGGTCCGAACAAATGCTCGCCAAGTTGCGGGTGACGGGCAAAGAAATAGCCGACCATAACTGCGGTCGCGAGCAGGTTTCCGACCAACACGCTCCACCATGAGAGCGTGCCCTGGAACTCCGGCCCCAGCAGCGTGACAAGCGTCACGAACAAGCCCTCGAAAACGGCAAGCATGATCAGCAAAGACGGCAGCAATGCGCGATTGCGTTCGGCCGCTTCAAGAAGGATTGCGCTTCCCACGCCGAAGCCGACAAATGCGAAGACATGAGCGATCGTGTACTCAGCGACCAACGGCAGGATGGGGCCTCTAGCCACGCCATGGAACAGAACGATTGCCAGCAGCGCCGGCGTCTCGAACAGTCTCCCTCGCGACAAATCGAACAGAAGAAACCAAAGCGCAACAGTCGCGGCGCCCAGCAACCCGGCTATCGCGCCGTCTCGGATGATCTGGCCTTTTGAGTTTCCCATTTCGATAGCACCTCGACTTGCCCCGTTGCATTCGCTGCAACGCGGCGGAGCTGGCGAGATGATCAGACTCTAGTCGCGCCCCCTGCTAATACAAGGGATTAGCGGTGCTTCTATTGTCCGTTCATTAGAAGTGATCGGCGATGCGGTGGCGTCGTTCTGGGAATGTGCTGAACGAAGGGGCGCAGGGTTTACCGCGGCGCCGGATCGCGCAGGTCGTGGCCGGTCATCTCGGCGGGCTTATCAAGACCCAGCATCCCGAGCAGGGTGGGCGCGACGTCTGAGAGCGTTCCACCGCTACGCAGTGTGCCCTTGTATGAATCATCGAAGAGAATCAGCGGTACAGGATACGTCGTATGCGCGGTGTGCGCCTGTCCTGTCTTGGGGTCCGCCATGAACTCCGCATTGCCGTGATCGGCGGTGATCAGCGCGACACCGCCGCGTTTCGCGAGCGCATCGATCACGACACCCAGCGCGGTGTCCGTCGTCTCGACGGCTTTGATGGTCGCTTCGAGTTTGCCGGTGTGTCCGACCATGTCGGGGTTTGCGAAGTTCATCACCACGACGCCGAACTTGCCGCCGAGTATTTCAGTTGCCGCACGCTCTGCGATCGCCTCCGCGCGCATCGTCGGTTCCAAGTCGTAAGTTGCGACCTTAGCTGATGGGATCAATGCGCGCTCCTCCCCGGGAAACGGCTTTTCAACGCCGCCGTTCAAGAAATATGTCACGTGCGCATATTTCTCGGTTTCAGCGACACGCAGGTTTGTGATTGCGGCGTTGCCGAGCACCTCGGCCAGCGTGTTCTTGATGTCCTCGGGGCCGAATGCGAGTGGCAGCCCGAAGCTCCGGTCGTATTCGGTCATGCAGACGTAGCCGACTTTGGGCGTGCGCGGCCGAACGAACCCGGTGAAGTCCGCGAGGGTCAAAGCGGCAGTCAGCTCGCGCGCGCGATCGGCGCGGAAGTTGTAGCAGATGACCTGATCCCCGTTCGTTATCGGCATCGTCGAACCAACGATCACCGGCTCGACGAACTCATCGCTCTTGTCCGCGGCGTACGATCGTTCGACGGATTCGCGCGCCGACGGCACCGACGGCGCCTCGCCCATCACGATCGCGCGCCACGCGCGCTCGACGCGCTCCCATCGCTTGTCGCGATCCATCGCATAGTAACGGCCGCTGACCGTCGCTATCCGGCCGCGCCCGATCTGCTTCACCTTTGCTTCAAGCTGCGCGATGAAGGGCAGAGCCGAGCGGGGAGGCTTGTCGCGTCCATCGAGCACCGCGTGGACGGCGATCGAGTCGGCGCCATTCTTCGCCGCCACATCGAGCAAGGCCATGAGATGATCGATATGGCTGTGCACGCTGCCGTCGGAAAGCAAGCCCCAGATATGGAGCGTGTGCCCGCGCGACTTGCTGATGGCGTCGAGCAGCATGGGGTTCGAAGAAAACGTGCTCTTCTCAATCGCCTTCGTAATGCGCATCACGTCCTGGTAGATGACGCGGCCCGAACCTATCGTGAGATGACCGACCTCGGAATTGCCCATTACGCCCGGAGGAAGGCCGACCGCGTCTCCGGATGCTTCAATTTCGCTATGAGCCTGCGTCGCGAGCAGGCGATTCATCACGGGAGTGCGCGCCATCGCGATCGCATTGGATTCGCGATCGGCGCGGATGCCCCATCCGTCGAAGATTATCAGCGCAGTGACCGGTGGCCGTACGCTCATCGCGCGGCTCCCCGCCGAAATGCGCTTGCGCCCGGATAGACGGCGCGCGAGCCGAGTTCCTCGGCGATTCGCATCAGCCGATTGTACTTCGCGGTCCGCTCGCCGCGGCTCATCGAGCCGGTCTTGATCTGCCCGACGCCCGAGGCGACTGCCAGGTCGGAAATCGTGGTGTCCTCAGTCTCGCCGGATCGGTGCGAGATTACTGCTGTGTATCCGGCGCTCCGGGCGATCTCGATGGTGTGTAGCGTCTCCGTGAGAGTGCCGATCTGGTTGAGCTTGATCAAAATCGAATTGGCGGCTTTCTCACGAATTCCGCGCTCCAGAAATTTCGGATTGGTGACAAAGAGGTCGTCGCCCACAAGCTGCAGGCGAGAGCCCAGTTCGCTTGTAAGCAGCACCCATCCGGGCCAGTCCTCTTCCGCCAGCCCATCTTCGAGCGACACAATCGGATACTTGTCGAGCCACGCGGAATAAAATTTCACCATCCCGGCCGCGTCGTGCTCGCTCTTGTCCGATCTCGCAAATACGTACTTGCCGTTCTCGTAGAACTCGCTCGATGCGGGATCGAGGGCGATTGCTACATCGGCGCCCGGTTTGTACCCGGCCTTTGAGATCGCCTCGAGAATGACCTCGATTGGCTCCTCGTTGCTCCCCAGGCTCGGTGCAAATCCGCCTTCGTCGCCGACGTTGGTTGAATGACCGAGCCCTTTGAGCACCGAGGCGAGCGCGTGAAAGACCTCCGCGCCGGCGCGTATCGCTTCCGCAAAGGTAGGCGCGCCCTGCGGAACGATCATGAACTCCTGCATATCGACGCTGGAGTCGGCGTGCCGCCCGCCGTTGAGCACGTTCATCATCGGCACCGGCAGGACGTGCGCTTCGGAATTCAGATGGAGATAGAGCGGAAGATTCTGCGCCGCCGCGGCCGCATGCGCCGATGCGAGCGAGACGCCCAAGATCGCATTGGCGCCGAGCTTCGATTTGTTCTCGGTACCATCCAGCGCGATCAACGCGCCGTCGATCGCTTTCTGGTCGGCGGCGTCCGCGCCCTTGAGCTTCGATGCGATAGTCTGATTGATGTTGGCGACCGCCTTGAGCACGCCCTTGCCGCCGAAACGTTTCGCGTCGCCATCGCGCAGCTCCAGTGCTTCGTGCACTCCCGTCGATGCTCCGGAAGGTACGGCGGCGTGTCCGAATGCGCCGCCTGAAAGGCGCACGTCGACTTCGATTGTGGGATTGCCGCGTGAGTCGAGAATCTCGCGCGCTTTGATTTCGGCGATTGTGGTCGCTGCCGCCATCGTGTGAACTCCCTCCGCCGTCGCGGAAAGCTCGCATTGTAGAGCACAAGCGCGAGCCCTGTCACGATGTTACGGAAGTATCCGCGCGAGGGAAGCGGCGAGGGCAGCGATGGTGCTGATTACGATCGGCGCCTATGCTTTTAAGGTCACGAGCGCCCTCAGGGAGGATTTACCATGGCTGCAAAGGACAAAAAGGCAGTGCGAATAGTGGACGTGCATCGTCATTGCCTTGGTGCGGCGCTCGGCGCCCAACTGCCTTACGACCCGACCGGCAAATATCACGTCGGAACGATCAAGGGCGTCTCCAGCGTTTTCTATGACGAACTGATGGATATCGACAGGCAGATTAAGGGCCACGACGAGGGTGGCGTCACCAAAGGGATATTGAGTTTCTCAATGATGGTCGAGTCGTTGAGCGATCAACTAGGAAAGCCCTGGCTCGAAATGGCACAACGCCGCAACGACGATACTGCGCAGATGGTCGCGAAGTATCCCGCGAAGCTGGATTTCCTCGCGATGGTTAATCCGCTGGATAGCGCCTGCGTCAAAGAGTGCGAGCGATGCATCAGTCAGCACGGTGCCAAAGGCATCAGCATCGAGTCGAGCTGGCAGGGCCGCTACCTGGACACGCCGGACGCATATCCGCTCTGGGAGTTCGCGCAGGATCAGGACGCCGTGGTGTTTATCCATCCGCCGCAGATTCCGATCGGCTACCAGCAGATGAATATCTACCGGCTTGAAGAAGCGGTGGGCCGCCCGTTCGATACCGCGATGAATATCGCGCGGATGATCTACTCCGGGGTGTTCGATCGATTTCCCAGGCTCAAGGTCGTGTTGGTCCACATGGGTGGCGGATTGCCGATGGTGCTGGGGCGGCTCGATTTCTGTTATCGGCTGGGCTACGGGGGTTTGCCGTCAGAGCAGGCCGCCGTGTGCAAACGCAAGCCGAGTGAGTACCTCGGGAACCTCTGGGTCGACACGATGGGATTTTCTCCTGCCGGCATTCGGCACGCGCTGGCACTGTTCGGGTCCGACCGAGTGCTGTTTGGATCGGACTATCCGGCGGTGCCGATAAATCCGAAAGAACAGATCGATATCGTGAAAGGGCTGGGACTCAGCCAGGAAGATCAGGAAAAGATTTTCTGGAAGAACGCCGCAAGCTTGTACAAGCTCGCCGCGTAGCCTTCGGCGAAGCGCGACGGCTATTTCGAACCGAGATAGCGGACCGTCAGAGGCTCCTCTATCACCGCGCCGCGTTTCAACGAGACGCGGAACCCGCGCCCCTTGGGCCGCGACGACACGACCTCTTTCAGGTGCGTGCCGACGAAGTGCCCGGCCACGCCGTCATCAAGCGCGAGGGTTGTGGCGAGTCCGTTGCGAATCAATCGATGCAGGGCTGGGCGGCGCGCCGCTTCGCCATCGTAGTGCGGACAAAATCCGCCACGCAGGAAGCCGAGGCCTCCATCGAGCCGTTGAGGATGGTGCCCGAACGAATCGGTCACTCCACATTGAAACCAGCAGAGCGCACCCGCGCTTATTCCCGCCAGAACGACGCCCGCATTCCATCCGGCGCGAAGGGCGCGGTCGAGCCCCTGTAATCGCCAGACCGCCAGCAGATTGGCGGTGTTTCCGCCGCCGACGTAGACGACATCCTGCTCGAGCACAAAAGACCGAAGATCGGACACCTTGCGGTCGAAGAGCTTGAGATGAGTGGCGTGCGCGCGCGAAGGCGGAAACGCCTCATAAAAATGGGCGATATAGGCGTCGCTGTCGCCGCTGGCCGTGGCCACGAAGCAGACGCGAGAATGCCGTTTGCGGCGCGCGAGCGAGAGGGCGAAGTCGTCGAGCCGCGGATTGTCCGGCTCCATCGAGAAGCCTCCTCCGCCCATCGCAACGATGTGTCGCTCCGGCATCTTGAGATGATAAATCGCGGCGGGGCCGACTCAAACCGCGCCGGAGTCGCGCAGCGTGCCGATCTCTTCCCACGAATAGCCGAGTTCCAGCAGCACTTCCTCGGTATGCTGCCCGTGCTCCGGCGGCATGCGCGCCTCGGTCTCGACTTCGCCGTTGATCGATACGGGGGTTCCGGTGACCAGCACTTTGCCTGCGACCGGATGGTCCAGTTCCTTCAGGTAGCCGTTCACGCGCGCCTGCTCGCTCTTGAGCATCGTGCGGTAGTCGACGACTTCGGTCGCGAGGATGTCGGCGCCGTTGAGATCCTTCAGCCACTCCGCGCTGGTCTTTTTCGGAAAGATCGAGTCGAGCACCGCCTGAATCTTGTCGCCATGAAAATTGCGCGTCACGTTGTCGCCGTACTCGGGATCTTTCTCGAGATGTTCGATACCGACGACGCGGCAGAATGCGGGCCATCGCTTGTCATCAACGCCTGCGATACAGATGTGCCCGTCGCTGGTTGGGAACGCGCCCCAGACGCCGTGCAGGAATTGATGGCCACGGCCAGCGCGTTCGGTCTCCTCGCCGGTTATCGACGTGTAATTTATTTCCATCCCTTGCATCGCGATCATCGTGCCGTAGATGGACACATCGACCTTCTGGCTCTGTCCCGTGCGCTCGCGCGCGACGAGAGCCGCGAGGATGCCGCTCGCGAGGCTCAATCCGCCCGAATGATCGGCGGCGAGCAGGCCGCTTGGCAGCGGTGGATCATTCGGCATCCCTGTTTTGGCCATGATGCCGCTGGCCGCCTGCGCCAGCGTGTCGCGGCTCGGTCTCATTACCCACGGTCCCCTGGGTCCCCATGAGCTGCCCTGCGCATAGACGATGCGCGGATTGACCTTGCGGACGTCCTCGTAGCCGAGTCCCAGCCGATCGAGCACGCCGGGACGATAGTTGGTCACCAGCACGTCGAAGACTTTCGCCATCCGCCGCACAATCTCGATCGCTGCGGGCTTTTTCAGATCGGCGGTGATGCTGCGCTTGCCGCGATTCATCGCGATGAAGTAGTGAGAGACGCCCGGGTTCTTGACGTTGGGTCCGCCGATCAGCGCCGGCGTCATCCAGCGGCTCAGGTCACCCGTCTCCCTGTTTTCGACCTTGACCACGTCGGCGCCCATGTCGGCGAGTAACAGGCTGGCAAACGGTCCCTGGATCTCCTGGCCGATCTCGATAACCTTGATGCCTTCAAGCGGTTTCGCCATCGTGCATTGCGCCTCCTAAACAATCGTTCAGGCCGAGTGCCCGCGCGCGGGCATTATCGCGCCGGGCCCGAAAGAATCTCAAGCGCGTCTTCGGCTGCTAATTCGAGATAGGAAAGATGGTGGCGCGAAAGAATCGCGCATCGATCCACGGGCAGGGACGCCCGCGCCACGTATAAAAAGATTCGGATCTGCAGATCAAAGAAAAATGGACGAAGCGGCCGTGCCCCCCGATAGAGGCGCGGCGTCCTTGTTGCGCTTACATCCCGTAGAGATCCTTGAGGTGATCGACATGATCGAGCAATGCCACACGCCAGGCGCCATCGAACTCGACGATCTGAATCGATCCGAGATCGACCACGGGCTGATGACCGGTCAAGCGCGTGACGATCGTGCGGATGACGCCACGATGCGCGACCAGCAGCACGTGGGACGCGGCGCCGGCGTCGGGAGCCCAGCGCGCGATCATCTGATCGACGCCGCGTCCGACGCGATCGGCGAATGCGGCGCGGCTCTCACCGCCCGGATAGGTGTAGTCCGGCGCGAGACGGTCCGCATTCCAGCGCGCGTAGTCATCGGGATAGCGCTCGCGAATCTCCCCGGCGGTAAGCCCTTCAAAAAGCCCGAAATGCACTTCCGCGAAATCGTCCAGGATCGAAAGCCGCGCCGGTTCGCCCGCAATGATGCGCGCGCCCTCGGTCGCGCGAACCAGGGGGCTGGTGAAGACGTGATCGAAACTCAAAGAGATCCGGCGCTTCGCGATCGCATCGCGTGCGGCGCGCATCTGCGCCCGGCCCAAATCAGACAGCGCTACATCGGTGCGGCCGTGATAGCGGATGCTCGACTGGCCTTCAGTTTCGCCGTGGCGAACAAGAACAAGTGTCGGCTTCATCGCGATTGATTCAGCACCCTCACCCGCGCGTCACGGTGCTTGCAAAAAGAGCGCAAGCACCGCGCCGCTCTGCCCTCTCCCGCAACAGAGCGGGCGAGGGACTCCGCTGAGTGGCGCTGGCGTCCCGCCGGCGGACGCGGAGCGTCGTCTTTGTTCGGGCCTAGACCCAACAGCAATGACAGCCTCACTCCTCAAGCGGATTCAGCACCAATCCGGTCAGCAACTTCGGGTAGAAGTAAGTTGATTTCTCCGGCATCGTCGCGCCTGCGTCACTTACGCGCTCAACATCGCGGATACCCGGCGGGTTCATCAGGAAGGCGCCGTCGGCGCGGCCCTCGCGGACAGCATCCAGCGCGGCGTTCCCTTCGATAGTGTATTCGATATTGCCGCCCTTGCGGATTTCCGCCGCCTTGAATGAAAAGATCTCGTCGAACACGAGTGTGTGCAGGACAGTAACATCAAGGCTGCGCACCTCCGCGGCCACGTCGGGCATCGCGCGGGCAATCGCATCGGCATCCTTGAGACGAAGCATAAAAAAGCGCTCGCTGCCTTTGAGCGCGATCGCCAGCGTTCCGCGGCCTCCGTCGAGGAGCCTGCCGCGCAGCGTCTCGCGATCGCCGATTTCCTCCACCTCAAACGCACGGCGTGCCTGCGCGGCGAACGATGCGATCGCCTCGGGACGCAGGCGGTGCACGACGCGATGCGTCGGCAGAATGACCAACCCCGGATCATCGCACGCGACCAGCGTCATCATCGTGTAGTCGAAGCCCTGCGGTTGCGGCGGATTTTCCGCTGCGCGCCGCTGGCGCTCGTAGTTCAGCGCGGTTTCGTAGCGATGGTGTCCGTCGGCAATCAGGATGCGCGTCGATGCGAGCGCGCGCTGGACGATCGCGATCTCGTCAGGCGAATCGATCACTCGCAGCTCGTTGCGAATCTTGAGGTCGTCGGTCACGTCGATGAGCGCGGCGCGCGAAGCTACGTCGGCGCGGAGCCGCTCGAGTTCCGCATGCGATCCGGGATAAAGGCCGAAGATCGAACTGGTGTTGATACCAATGGCGGTAAGCAGCTTCAGGCGATCTTCCTTGGCGGCGGGAAAGGTTTTCTCGTGTGGAAGAATGCGGCCCGGCGCAAACTCTTCGAGCCGAAAGCGCACGACGAAACCGTTGCGCGAAAATCGCCGGGCTTCGACCTCGAAGCTCTGCGTGTACAAATAAATTGCCGGACGCTCCGCGCTCCGGAGCACGCCAGCCGCGAGCCAATCGTGTAGAGTCGCCTGCGCGGCGGCATACCTGTCGGAATCGCGGCCCAATTCCAGGCGCACGATATTGTAGTGGCTGCGGTCGTAGAGCCCGCGCTGTTGCGCTTCATTGATTATGTCGTAAGGCGGGGCGACCACGCGTGAAATATCGCCCGCGGTCTCCCGGTCATACAGGAGCCCGCGGAGCGGCTCGATTCTTTCGCTCAACCGATTCATTCCAATGCCTCTCCGGCGAGCGCGGCCGTTATCTGCCGGTCGCTCACCGCACCCTCGCGTATCACCCGCCACTCATCCGCACTGACTTCGACCACGGTGCTTGGCGCGGCAGCCGTCAAAGTTCCACCTTCAAGGTATACTTTAACTTTTGCGCCGAGCGCCGCGCGTGCCTCCGCGAGCATCTTTGCAGGCGGCTGGCCCGCAAGATTTGCGCTGGTGGCCGTGATGGGCTTGCCGAATCCTGCCGCGAGTGCGCGTGCCACCGGATGTGGCGAGACACGCACGCCGACTCCGCCTCCCGCACCGACCAGAGCCGCCGGTATCTGCGCGGCCGCGGGGAGAACGAGCGTCAATGGTCCCGGCCAGAAGACGTCGGCGAGGCGGCGTGCGATTGGCGAGATATCGCGCGCGAGCGAAAAAGCCGCGCCCGTGTCCGCTGCGATCAGGGCAACGGTGTTGGCCGCATCGCGTCCCTTGATCGCAAAAAGGCGTTTGAGCGCAGGTTCCGAAAACGGGTCAGCCGCGATTCCGTAGAACGTCTCGGTGGGATAGACGACGAGCGCACTTTCGCGGAGTGCGCCGATCGCGTCGTCGAGACTGTCAATCGCGGGATGAACGTTCGATGATGTGCGGGCGGGCAGGGCGGTACTCCTCTTCGCGGGTCGCGGCCCTATCGCCGTGGCGCGCTGCGGGACAGCGCATGATGCGCGATGTCGCGCCGCAATTGCTTGCCCTCGAATTCTATCATTCCGGCCACTTCGTATGCGCTTGCGACCGCCAGCTCCAGCGTGGGCGCCATCGCGGTGACGGCGAGGACGCGGCCGCTATCGGTGACCAGTTGCCCATCCTTGAGCGCGGTGCCGGCGTGAAAAACCTTGACGCGAATCTTTTTCATCGCCCATCGCACTTTCAGGTCCGGGGGCGTGTCGCCTTCGAACTGTTCAAGTCCCTTGATGGGAATACCCTTGGGATAATCGCCCGGATAGCCGGGCGACGCGAGCACGACAGAGACCGCGCTTCGCGGCGAGAGATGCAGGGATAAGTCTTTGAGATTTCCCTCCACCGCAGCCAGAAGCGTCGCGCCGAGGTCGCCTTCGAAGCGCATCATCAGCGGCTGGCTTTCGGGATCGCCGAAGCGTGCGTTGAATTCGACCACGCTTATTTTGCCACCGTCGACCATCAGTCCCGCGAACAGGAGTCCTTTGAACGGCATACCGCGCGCGCTCATTTCCTTGAGGGTAGGGCGAACGACTTCGCTCATCACGCGTTTTTCGAGATCGGGTCCGAATTGCGGCAGCGGCGAATACGCGCCCATGCCGCCGGTGTTCGGGCCGCGGTCGCCGTCGAATATCGCCTTGTGATCCTGGAACATGCCAAACGGGATCGCGTTCTCGCCATCACACAGGGCAAAGAACGAGACTTCCTCGCCGGTCAGGAATTCCTCGATCACAACCTTTTGTCCGGCCGCGCCGAACTTGCCGCGACCCATCGCGTCGTCGATGGCACCGATTGCGGTGTCGCGATCGGCGCATATCGTCACGCCCTTGCCGAGAGCCAGGCCGTCCGCTTTCACGACGAGCGGAGTGCGATGGTTGGAGACGTAGCTGCGGGCAGCGTCCGCATCGTCAAACGCCCGATACCCGGCGGTAGGCACACCCGCGGACTTCATCACCGATTTCGCGAACGCCTTGCTGGTCTCGATTTGCGCGGCGGCTTTGGTCGGCCCGAAAATCTTTATTCCCGCGGCGGTGAACTCATCGACGATTCCCGCGCCCAGCGGATCATCGGGGCCGACGACGACCAGATCGATCTTCTTGTCGCGCGCAAAGGCGACCAGCGCCGGAAAGTCCATCGGCGATATCGGCACTGGCTCCGCAAGCTGGTTGATGCCGGGGTTGCCGCTGGCGCAGAAAAGCCCCCACACGCTCTGGCTCTGATGCAACCGCCAGCACAGCGCATGCTCGCGTCCACCCTTGCCGATGACCAGGACTTTCATCTCAAGTTAGTGGCGGAAATGCCGCACGCCCGTGAACACCATCGCGAGGCCGAATTTGTCCGCCGCGGCGATGACCTCATCGTCACGAACTGCACCGCCCGGCTGCGCGATCGCCGTCGCGCCTGCTTCGGCCGCGAGCGTGGGTCCGTCGGGGAATGGGAACAGCGCTTCTGATACCAGCACCGAGCCGGCCAGTGAGACCTTGAGCCGTTCAGCCTTTTCGCGCGCGGCATAAACGGGATCGATTCGCGAGGTCGCGCCGCCGCCGACCGCGAGCGTTCGATCGTCGGTGACGAATGCGATCGCGTTGGATTTGATGTGCTTGCAGACCTTGATGCCGAATTCGAGTGCGCGGAATTCGGCATCGGTTGGTTTGCGCCGGGTCACGACCTTGCCTTCGCGCGGATTTTCGATCGCAAGGTCGGGAGTCTGCACCAGCAGTCCGCCGACGATCTTTTTCAGATCGAATTCGCCGCGCGGCGCCGCCTCCGGATGAAACTTCATTACGCGGCGGTTCTTCTTCTTGCGCAGGAACGCGATTACGTCGTCGGGAAAATCCGGCCCGATCAGTACCTCGGTGAACAGCTCGTCGACGCCGCGTGCAAATTCCATGTCCCATGGACGATTGGAAATTATTATCCCGCCGAACGGAGAGTCGGGATCGGTCGCGAACGCCTTGTCCCACGCCGCTTTGAGCGAGTGTCCTATCCCGACACCGCACGGAGTGTTGTGCTTGAGGATCGCGACGACAGCCTGCGGTTCGCGCTGAAACTCGAGCATCAGGTTGACGGCGGAGCTGATGTCGAAAACATTGTTGAACGAGAGCTCCTTGCCGTGGAGTTGCTCCGCGACTTCGAGGAAGTGGCCGTAGAGTGCGCCCTGCTGATGGGGATTCTCGCCGTAGCGGAGTCCCTGCTCGCGGGGGAGCGAGAGGCTGAAGGTCTCTCCCAGGATTGACGGCTCGCCTTCATTGGCGTGAGTCCCCAGCCAGTTCGAAATCGCGACGTCGTAAGCGGTGACGCGGGCGAACGCCGTGCGCGCCAGGCGCCATCGCGTGGCGGCGCTGACGGCGCCGCCCTCGCGATCCATCTCCTCGACTATCGCGGCGTAATCGGCGGGATCGACCACTACCGCAACGTCACCGTGATTCTTCGCGGCGGCGCGCACGAGGGTCGGACCGCCGATATCGATATTTTCGATCGCGTCTTCGAGGCTCACGCCGGGGTTCGCGACGGTCTTTTCGAACGGATAGAAATTGACGACCACCAGATCGATCGGCTCGATGCCGTGTTCTTTCATCTGGCGTTGATGACTTGGTACATCGCGCCGGCCGAGAATTCCGCCATGAATTTTTGGATGAAGCGTTTTTAGGCGCCCATCCAGCATCTCCGGAAACCCCGTGAACTCTTCGACCGCCTTGACGCGCACGCCCGCCGCTTCGAGTGCCGCCTTGGTGCCTCCCGTCGACAGAAGCTCGACGCCGTGACGCGCGAGCGCGCGGGCGAAGTCAGGAAGGCCGCCCTTGTCCGAAACTCCGAGCAGCGCGCGCCGAATCTTTACCTTGTCCGTGCTCATGTTCGCTTAACCCCGGCAGACGCGCGGCACGCGTTTTCCGACCGTGCACAGCATCTCGTACGAGATAGTCTGCACCAGCCGCGCGACGTCGTTCACACTGATCATCGCCTCGCCCGCTCCTCCCCACAAAATCACATCGTCGCCGACCGCCACTCCGGGCACGTCGGTCACATCGATCGTCGTCAAGTCCATCGAGACTGCGCCGACCACCGGCGCGCGATGCCCGCGCACCAGCACTTCGCCGCCGTGCTGGAGCCCGCGCTTGTAGCCATCGGCATAGCCGACGGGCAGCACGCCGATCGTGCTCGGGCGCTCGGCGACGAAGGTGTGCCCGTAGCCGACGCCGGTTCCGGCGCCGATCTGCTTCAGTTGCATCACCCTGGTCTTGAACGTCATGACGGGCCGCAGGTCGATCTTGTCGCGCACGGCGGCCACCGGCGGCAGGCCGTAGATAGCCAGCCCCGGCCGCGCCAGGTCGAAGTGGGAATCATCGCGGAGCACAAGCGCGGCGGAATTGGCGACGTGCGCGATCTTCGGCGCGAACCCCGCATCGGAAAGAGTGGAGAGCGCGGCGCGAAACACGGTCAATTGCGAATCTGTCACCTTGCTGGCGGGGTCGCTCGCGTTGGCGAGCAAAGTGCACAAACCCTCCAGCTCCAGGGCCGGGGCGGCGCGCAATTCGTCGATCAGCGCGCCCAACTCCGATGGCATTACGCCGAGCCGGCTCGCACCCGTGTCGACTTTGACATGAATTGGGAACCGCTTGCGCCCCGCTGTGCTCGCGGCGCGCTCGAGCGGCGCGATCAGCGACGGATGGAAAACAAAAGGTGTCAGATCGAGATCGACGATCTCGCGGGCTTGCGAGGCGAAGAAGCCCGCCTGCAGAAAGATACGCGTGTTCAGTCCGGCTTCGCGCAGCTCACGCGCTTCATCTATCGTCGCGACGCCGAACTGGCGGCATCCTTCCGCGGCCAGCGTGCGCGCGACGATCACGCCGCCGTGCCCGTAAGCATCGGCCTTGACCACGACCATCAACTCGCCATGCGATGCGGCCGCCTTGAGCGCGTGATAGTTCGAGCGCAGCGCGCCGAGATCGATCTCCGCGACGGTCGGCCGTCCTCCGTTGTTCATCATGACGCTGTGTTTGCTTCCTGCACTGAGCCGAATCTCCGCCGCCGCCTTCGAGGCGCCAATTAAAAAGCCCGAGCCTCGTTCCTGACTCGGGCGCGTGGCGCCTTCGATCCACTTCCTTCCGACCTGGCTTGCGCCATCTCGAAATTCTCCCGCTATCGGAGCGCGATTCAGCTAACCACTGGCCACAGACACAGTCAATGAAAGGCCTTCCGGGCCTGTGGATTTCCATCCCCAGGATCGTTCGCAGGTTATGCTTTCCTTACGCGCGCCGAGTGATATAACGAAATCAGGCTGGGGGAGCGCCGCGTGCGCTGAGAACTCTCAGATGAGAGAACCCCTCGAACCTGATCCGGGTCATGCCGGCGTAGGGAAGCCAAACGGCCGGACCATCGACGCCCGGCCGAAAGCCGCTTCCCCGGGCGCCCGGGAGGCGGCTTTTTCAATGGCGGCAGGTAAAAAAGTTGCGGCGCATAGGCCGCTATCGATCACGCTCAACGGCGAGCCTTATCAGCTCGATGGGGACGCGCGGCTGAGCGCATTGATCGAGAGGCTCAAGATGCGTCCGGCGCGAATTGCCGTCGAGTTGAATCAGGAGGTCGTGACCAAGGCCAGATACGCGGAGACGATCCTGAAAGCCGGCGACAAAGTCGAGATAATAAATTTCGTGGGAGGCGGATGAGCGGCCATCGTCTTCGACGCTTGCAAGCTATGACACAGGACACACCATTCGAACTCGGCGGCAGGATTTTCAAATCCCGCCTCATCGTCGGCACCGGCAAATACAAGGACTTTGCGGAGACGCGAACCGCGGTTGAGGAGAGCGGCTCCGAGATCGTCACCGTCGCGGTGCGCCGCGTGAATATCACCGATCGGGGCAAGGAAAACCTGCTCGACTATCTCGATCCCAAGCGCTACCAGATTTTGCCCAACACCGCCGGATGCTTCACGGCGGAGGAGGCTATCCGCACCTGCCGCCTGGCGCGCGAAGTCGGCGTCGGCGACATGGTCAAGCTCGAAGTGATCGGCGACGAGCGGACCCTGTTTCCCGACGTGCCCGCGACGATCGAAGCGGCAAGGGTGCTGGTCAAGGAAGGGTTCAAAGTCCTGCCGTATATCACGGACGATCCGGTCACCTGCCTGAGGCTCCAGGAAATCGGCTGCGTGGCGGTCATGCCGCTGGCCGCGCCGATCGGATCGGGACTCGGAATTCGCAATCCCTACAACCTCGCGATCATCGTCGAGCAGGCCAAAGTCCCGGTCATCGTCGATGCCGGCGTCGGCACCGCCTCCGATGCGGCCGAGGCGATGGAACTGGGATGCGACGGCGTGCTGATGAACACGGCGATTGCGGGCGCGAAGGATCCGATCGCGATGGCGCGTGCGATGAAGCTCGGCGTCGAAGCCGGCCGCCTCGCGTTCCTGTCGGGGCGCATCGAGAAGAAGCTCTACGCGACCGCATCGAGTCCGATAACCGGACTGCTTCGGTAATCGGCGTTTGAATCGCAATCGTCGCGTCGGCTTTCGCCTGTACCTGATTACCGATCGCAAGGCCGTCCGCTCGGGCGATCTGCTTGCGGCGTGCGATGCAGCACTGAGCACTGCGCGCGAAGTGGCTCCGCCCGGCGTGGTTGCGCTGCAACTTCGCGAAAAGGACCTCGATGCGCGCGCGCTCTACGAGCTTGCGTGCCGGCTGCGCGAGATCACCGCGCGCGCGGGCGCGCCGCTCATCATCAATGATCGCATCGATATCGCGATCGCATCCAGCGCCGACGGCGTCCATCTGCCCTTCGAATCGATCGGCGCAACCGCGGCCCGCAGACTGCTCGGCCCTGATCAGCTGATCGGCGTGTCGACCCATTCTGTGCCCGACATCGTGTCGGCCGCGCGCGAAGGCGTCGCAGACTTCGCGGTGTTCGGTCCCGTCTATGAACCGCTTTCCAAAGCCCGATACGGAGCAGTGCACGGCCCGCATGGTTTGTTTCAGGCGTGTGCCGCAGGCGCGATTCCAATCTATGCGCTGGGCGGAATTACGCCGGCGCGTGCGACTGAGCTTTTCGCGAACCCTGAGAGCGAGCGGCTTGCAGGCGTGGCGACGATAGGTTCGATGATGGGCGCCGAGTCGCCGGCGGCCGCGATGCGTGCGATGCTCGCCGCGCTCAATGTCGCGCGGAATCCGTGACACTGCAGACGGCTGCGACCAGATCGTCGGAACGCGGCAACTGCCGATAGTAGGGCGACGTGAAGATCCATCGTACTACCCCGTCGCCGTCCACCACGAAGAACCCCGGGATGGCGTTGTCAGGCTCGCCGTCACGATGATGCTGCACAAGGCCGAGGGGGCCGAGAATCATCTCGTGCTCGTCGCTCAGCAGCGGAATGTCGGTGTTCAGGAACCCGGCCAGCATCTTTGATCGATCGACTGGATCGGCGCTGATTGCGATTACGTTCGCGCCGGACTCCCGCAGCCCCGGCGCGATCGTAGCGAGGTCGGCTATTTCGTGGCGGGCGAACGGACAGAAGTCACCCCGATAGACATATATCAGCGTCGCCTTCATTCCCGGCGATGTCGGACCCTGATGCACGACGCCATTCTGGTCGGGCAGCGCGAAGGAAGAGAAATGCTCTCCGATCGCGAGATTGAGCTTGAAGGGCGGATTCAGCGTGCCGCGCAAGGTGTAGCTGACGAAGCGTCCCCCACCGATCGCGATCGCGGCGCAGGCGCCAAACGCCAGCAGTGAGAACCCGAGCTTCCCGTGCGGCGACCACATCCGGAGCGCAGTCCGTATCGCCACGAGCTCGATTACCAGCGCGGCGGCGATCAGTAGGTATGCCGCCCATGGGATGCGTTCGTGGATGCCCAACGATGGTGAGGACCAGAAGTTGAGGAGCACCCATTCATAGAGTCCGAAGCCGATGATCGTGAGCGCCAGCGCCAGGATTGCCCGCAGCGGCTGAAAGGGCGGCGTGACCCAGACGTATTCTTCCTCGATGGCGGCGGACTCGGATTGCGGGTCGGCTGCCGGCGCGGCCTCAGCGTCGGGGCGCGCTTCGTCTTCGGCGCGCATCAGTTCGGGATGAGTTCCTTGAGCTGGGCGAGGGTCACGAATTCGATCCCCTCTTCCTTCCATTTCGCGCGGACCGAGTCCGCGACGGGCCCGAGGTCGGCTATCGCGTCGGACACGATGGTGACTTTGGGGCCGAGGCTGGCGAGGCCTTCAACAGCGTGCGCCACGCAAATTTCCGTGTAGACGCCGTAGACCACGATGTCGCGATACGGCTTCAGCAGCATCCGAAGAATCGCCCGCGCGTGGCAATTGCCAATGAATACGTCGAAATCCTGTTTCTCAAAGACGATCTCGCCGGTGTGGCTGAGGGCGGCGTGGATCTTTTCCGGGCTCAGCGGATGATTCGGGATGTAGAGCGGATTCAGCGGCGCGGTTTCATCGATCTTCTTCTGGCCGTCCGTGCCGTCCATGCAATGATCGTCATACTGCCCGCCGTTGCGTTTCAGTTCGGCGTCGCCCGGGAAATGGCGATCGACAGAACATACGATGCGAATGTGATTGTCGCGCGCGAGCCTGGTGATGGCGGCCAGCGCGGGAATGATGCGCTCCGCGCCGGGGACCTGAAGTTTGCCGCCGGGCAGCAGAAAGTCCCGCTGCGTGTCGACATCGTAGAAAATGGTGGTAGACGGTTCCATGCTGGCGTTCCGGCGAACCCTTCGATTCTCGTACCGTATTCAGTTTATTCAGATTTGCTGAGTGCTTGTACAGCGGCGCTCAAAAGTGGCCGGGTTCGCGCTCGCGGCGGTTGTCGCGCTCTAGCTGCACCGTCATGTGATGGATGTTGAACTTGTTCTGAAGCAGATTCGACATCTCCGAGAGAATTCGATCCTGATCTTCCGCGCCGCCCACAACGCAATGCGCCGACAGCGCCACTTCGCGCGTCGTCAGGCACCACACGTGGAGATCGTGGACCTCCTCGGTCCCCTGCACGGCGAGCAGGTCGCCGCGCAATTGATCGAGGTCGATATGCGAGGGAACCGATTCCATCAGGATGTCCACGCCCTCGCGCACCAGTCCCCACGAGCTGTAGAGAACCAACGCGCCGATCAGAAAACTTACGACCGGATCCGCCTCGGCCCATCCGGTGAAATACACCAGCGCTCCCGCGGCCAGCACGCCGAACGATCCGATCAGGTCCGACAGCACGTGCACGAACACCGACCGGATGGCCATTCCCGACTCCTGGTGCTCGCCCGTCAGCCATGCGGCAAATCCGTTCACAACGATACCGACGATCGCCACCACCATCACGCCGAGCCCCTTCACTTCCTGCGGATGGCGCAGGCGCCGGGCCGCTTCTATCCAGATGAATACGACCAGCAGCCACAGGAACAGGCCGTTGAGCAGCGCGCCCAGAATCTCAGCGCGCAAATAACCGAAGGTCTTGCCGCCGGTAGCGGGGCGGGTCGAAATCCACAACGTCAGCAGGCTCAGGCATATCGCCGCGATGTCGGTCATCATGTGGACCGCATCGGACAGGAGCGCGAGGCTGTTGGTGAGCCATCCGGCGATCAGCTCGGTGAGGAAGTACAACGTCGCGACCGCCAGGACGATGTAGAGCCGGCGGCGATCCGAAGCGACAGCATTTGAGTCGGTGGCCTGCACAGTCGCGATGAGACTACCCGGGCGGCGTTTGCCGCCGCATGCGCTCAATCATATCGAATCAATGAAGAACAGCTTACGGGAGCGACACGCTCGCGTCCGCCCAACCCGCCCAGCTCGACGATGAAGGCGCATCCCACGATCTGCCCGCCCATCCTGCGCGCCAGTTTGATAGCCGCGGTTGCGGTGCCCCCCGTCGCCAGCAGATCGTCGACGATGAGCACGCGCGCACCGCCGGCGATTCCGTCCTGATGCATCTGCAGCGAGGCGCTGCCGTACTCGAGGTCGTACGATTCGTCGAAGGTGCGGAAGGGCAGCTTGCCCGGTTTGCGCGCGATCGTGAAGCCGACGCCCAGGCGATACGCGACCGGGGCGCCGACGATGAATCCGCGCGATTCGATGCCGAGAACGACGTCCACCGCGCCGAGGTACTGTTCTGCCATTTGATCGATTACCTGGGCGAAGCCGCGCGAATCTCCAAGCAGCGGGGTAATGTCGCGGAACATGATTCCGGGCTTGGGGAAATCGGGAATGTCGCGGATTAGATGCTTCAGTTCATCACTAGTCATGGTGCTCTTGGTCCCGCCCGATTAGCCAAGGCGGCGCGGCGGAGCAGTCAAGAATACCCGCCCGAAGATGAAAGAACAATTTCCGGCGGTCGATCGATGCAAAGAGGGGCCGCTCCGCTCAGATGGACAAGCCCGAATCTGCGGACTTTGGGCGCATCAGTTCCAGCAAACGCTTCATCGCGATCCGCGCCTCGATTGCGAACGGCACCGTCGCGACAAGATAGGTGACCAGCGTCATCGCGAGCACCGCCATTCGAACGGCAAAGGGCCCGGCGATCCGCGAATTGACGTCGATCGAACTCCACGCCAGGAACAGTATTATGCCAATCCAAAAGGGCACGATCGGCCACACCAGCCGCATGTTCACTGTCAAGACGGTTCCCGAGCTGTCGCGCCGGAAGTTACCTTCAATTATGGGGAGGAATGCGCTCCGGTATCCGGTGATTCGATGAATTTTGAAGCGGTTGCCGGCAACCCTGCCCTCGAAATATCCGCGCTTTCTGGAAGATGGCCATCCCCACTTGCGGGGCGGTTCTACTATCTCCAGGAGAACCCGGGAGGCATACGCGGGGCTCATCGGCGTCACGACTTCGTATTTGCGAAATGGCAGCCGAAGAAACTCGATCAGCCGATCAGGTTCGAAATCAGACCCGGTGATTCGCTCGGCTTCAAACATCGCGGCGCAAAGTTAACCGGTTAACCGGAATTTCCCTTTGACTCTCAAAACATCCGACTCGTAATCCTTACACCGAACTCAGCATCCAGTCGCCGCCCCGACGCTCAAAGAGACACGAAGGGGAAGCAGAACCCTCACCCTGACCCTCTCCCGCAACTGAGCGGGCGAGGGACATGCGAGTTCGCAGATTTCGGAGGTTCTAGTGAGGCGCGACTCGCCGTGCCCACGAAACTACAATTCATTCTGAGCGGAGGGATGCAGATGGTCCTCAGTCGTCGCAAGTTCGTTTCGCAAGTCGCCGCGATAAGTGGGATTGGTGCTGCTTTCTTATCCATGCAGGCCCTGGGCCTCGCATCGGTAGTCTTTGCCGAGCCCGCACCGATTTTGCCCGCGAAAATCGGCAGGGGCACGCATGTCGTCATATTGGGTGCCGGCATTGCCGGACTCGTACTGGCATATCGGATGGAGCGTGCGGGCTTTTCGGTGACGCTGGTGGAAGCGCGACGGCGGGTCGGAGGCAGAAACTGGACTCTGCGTCACGGCGACAAGGTCGAGATGACAGGTGAAGCGGAACAAACGGTCAGCTTCTCGAAGGGGATGTATTTCAACGCCGGGCCGGCACGTATTCCCAGCCATCACCAGGGTCTTCTGAGTTATTGCAAACTGCTCGGAGTGCCGCTCGAGGTGGAGGTCAATTTCAGCAACAGCGCCTTGTTGGAATCTGCCGGCGCCTTCGGCGGCAAGCCGATTCAGGAGCGCGAGGCGATTAACGATTTCCGTGGTCAAATATCCGAGTTGCTGTCCAAGGCAACCAATCGTGGTGCGCTTGACCAGGAGTTGACGGCGGATGACAAAGAACGTCTGCTCGCGTTCCTGCGAACTTATGGAGATCTGTCAAAAGATGGCCTCTACAAAGGCTCGGAACGCGCGGGCTACAAAGTCCTGCCGGGAGCATACGATCAGGCTGGGACGATACGAGATCCGTTGAGCCTGCGCGATCTGCTCAAAGACGACGCGCTCGATGGCATGATGTTCGACGAGTATCTCGTCATGCAGGCGCCAATGTTCGAGCCGGTAGGCGGGATGGATCGCATTCCGGCCGCCTTTCACAAATCGATAAGAAGCCCAATTTTGCTGGGCGCGGAGGTGACCCGCATCCGCCAGAGTCCGGACAAGACCGAGATCGTCTACGTCGATCGCGGCACCGACAAGACCCACAGGCTCTCAGCCGATTATCTAGTCTGCACAATACCGTTGCCCATTCTCGCCAAAGTAGATACGGACTTCAGCGCGCAGGTTAAGCAAGCTATTGCGGGCGCGTTGTACGATCATGCCGCAAAAGTGGCGTTTGAGTCGCCGCGCTTTTGGGAAGCGGAGCAGATTTACGGCGGACTATCGTTCGGAGGGCCAGCCACGGGTGTGGTCTGGTATCCCAGCAGCGGCTTCCAGTCCGCTCGCGGTATCATTCTCGGCGCCTACGTATCAGGCAAGCCGGCCAGGGCATTTGAGGCATTACCGATCTCGACGCAGATCGACATGGCGCGAAATGCCGTCGACAAACTGCATCCGGGACATGGAGTCGATTTGAGCGCGCCAGTCGCGGTGGATTGGAGCAGGATTCCCTACAGTCTTGGTCCCTGGGTCCATTGGGGCGACTCCAGTTCCGAAGCTGACGCGTACCGACTGCTCAATCAACCTGACGGGCGTGTATATTTCAGCGGCGCGCATCTCAGCCAATTACCAGGCTGGCAGGAAGGGGCCGTCCTTTCGGCGCATCGCACAATGGAATTGATCGCCAGCCGCGTCGGTCCGGCAACGTCGACTGCCAATCGTGAAAGAAGCTTGCAATAGTAAGAGCCGCATAGGCGAGAAAGCAGAACCCTCACCCTGCCCCTCTCCCGCAACTAAGCGGGCGAGGGGCAGACGTCGTATTTGTGAGGCGGACTACTCATTCACTCTAAGAAGTCTTCAGGTTCCGCTGTCCGCGTAGGTGATGCCCGGAGCGGCGGGAGGCTCCGGCAGATAAGCGAGTGGATTGCGCGCGACGTTGTCGTGGCGGACTTCGAAATGAAGGTTCGACCCGGTGGTGCGGCCGCTCCTGCCGATCCGCGCAATCATCTCTCCCGAGGTCACGCGCGTGCCTTCGCTCACGAGATTCACTTCGTTGTGGCCGTAGACGGTTGCGTAGTTGCCGTTGTGACTGACGATCACGACGTTACCGTAACCGTGGAGCTGGCCCGCAAAGATTACGACGCCGCCGTCGGCCGCGCGCACCGGGGTTCCGGCGGGCGCGGCGATATCGATCCCTTCATGCATCGCGCCGTTCCGTACTCCGAATCCCGATGAGACGATGCCGTCGGACACGGGCCATGCGAACTGCCGCGCCGCGCGTTCGCCGTGATATGGAAACGCGTTCGATCGTCCCGCATAGGCGGGAGCCGTAGCGCGATAGGAAGCGGGAATCACCAGTGTTTGACCGACGCGCAGACCACTCGCGTCGCTGATGCCGTTGGCGGCCATCAGGCTCGATACGCTGATGCCGAAGCGCGATGCGATGCGGTAAATCGTGTCTCCGGGCTGGACCGTGTAGGTTTGATTGCCGGGAATCGTTGCGTAGCGCGGAGCAGGCGCGGCGCCACCGCAGCCTGCGAGAGTGAGAGCGCCGACGAGCGCGAGCAGCAACAGCGGCAAAGCCGCTTTGTCGAGTCTCGCCACCATCCGCCGCCCAACCATCACCACCCTCCCGCACCACCAACCCGTCCGCCGCCATCAGGCCCGGCTCATCCGGGCCGCGGACCGCATCCAGCGCTACTCAGTGAAGCCGTGCTTGCCGGTCATCTTCACGTAGCGGCATTCGCCGAAATATTCTTCCTGCCAATGTCCGTTCTTGAGGCTGATGCGCACCAGGCTCTGCAATTCGTCCTCGCCGATCGGCGCAACGAGCCGTCCGCCGGGCGCCAGTTGCCGCAGCATCGGCATGGGAATTCCGGGCATCGCGGCGCTTACGATGATCGCATCGTAGGGCGCAGCTTCGGCGTATCCCTCCGAGCCGTCGCCGAGGACCAGGTGCGCGTTTCCGACTCCGATCGCTCCCAGTACGATTCGCGCGCGCTCGTGGAGATGCTCGATACATTCGATCGAGTACAGTTCCCGCGCCAGATGCGCGAGTACCGCCGCTTCGTATCCTGAGCCGGTCCCGACTTCGAGCACGCGCTCTCTGCCCGACAGCGCGGCGGCTTCGCAGGTGAGCGCGACCATGTACGGCTGGGAGATGGTCTGTTCGCCGCCGATCGGCAGCGGACCGTCATCGTAGGCATGGTCGGCGAATTCAGCGGGAATAAAGCGATGGCGCTCGACCGCACGCATCGCAGCCAGCACGCGGGAATCGCGGATGCCGCGCGCTTCGATCTGTTCCTGGACCATACGCGCGCGCGCTTCATTCAGGTCGCCGGACATCGTTCGTATTATATGCCCAACGGGAGACTGCGTTTAAGGCGGTCCAAGCGTCGCTGAAAAAGAGATTTCGCGGCAGACCCTACTGAGAGTACAAAAACATACCCAACAGGCTTGACATAGAAAAGAAACAAACCTAGACCAGTTTTGGAGACGCGAGGCATTTGGTTCTGGCCGGCGAAGTGTCCGGCGAAAAGAGAGCGTGCGTAGTCATTCGCGGGCGGCAAGCGAATGTCTGAGCGGGACGCGTGCTGACTTACTCTCGGGGATTCCGCGGTTTCGCAAACCAGAGCCGCTAACAATTCAAAAGGGGGGGAACTTACAGAGCTGCTGGCGCGGTTACGGCCCGCCGGTGGCGGCTCGGCAGTGCGCCTTTTTGAGCGCTTGGCCCAATGTTCAGGAGGAAATCGATGAAATCATTGCGCGTCGTTATTCTCGTGGTGTCCGCCGGCCCTCGGGTTATCGCGCGCACTCCTGGCAACAGCACTGCTCGATAATCAAAAGCAGTCGGTGAGGGAGGACGTGTCGGGGGCGTTCTTCGATCGGATTCGAGTGCATCAGGATGCCTCCGGCGCGCGGAGTGTCAATCGTGCTGGCCGGGCATCGGGTTGAAGTGGAAACCGGCATTATGTTTGGACACGCGCCACATCCGATAGCACCGGCAAGGCATCCAGCGCTCCAGCCGCATCTCGCGCAGCGGCCCATAACCCAAGCGCGCCGTCGCCCACCGCCATCGCGCGAGATATTCCTGCACGACGGCGCTATCGACTCGCCCACCGTCATTTGCTCGCGCGACGGTCAAGCCAAAGCGGCCGCAGCGCAGGTGAGAGCGACCATGTACGGCTGGGAGATCGCCTGAATGAAGCGCGCGTGGGGATGCCTTTAAGGCGGTCCAACCTGCGCTGAAAAAAGTCTAACGCCAGGCCCTACTAACTATTAGAAAACATCAACATGGTGGACGTAGACAAGGAAACAAACCTGGACCAGTCTCTGGGAGACACGGCCCCGCGGAGGCGTATCTTTAGGAGCGCGAGTGATTCGGACCGATTGCCCAAGGTTCAAGAGGAGATCGATGAAACCATTGCGCATTGTGATTCCGGCGTGCATCGGATGGTTGGCAAACAGCAGCAAGCGGCGAGATGCAACAACAAAAAACCGATCCGGGTTCCATGCCGGCAGCCGAGTGCTCTCGATCCTCGTTGCGGGCTTGTGGCTGATCTCGGCTAATGCTTACGCGCAGATCCCTCCAGGTCGGGCCGTCGCACTTTCGCAATCGATTGAATCAACAGGTGGTGTCGCCTTTTGAGTTTTATGGGTTTGGCGCGCCCTTTCCACGGGTGGCGACTAATTCCGCCGATTTGACCAATTTCAATAATGGCTTGTTGAACTTCCAGGAGGTTGAAACCCTGAATTCGGCGACCGCTGCTTCCGGGCCCGCCGGGCAACTTGGTCCGCTGTTCAACAACACCTCCTGTGCGGCTTGCCACAGCAATCCAGCTCGTGGTGGCGGCGGCCTTACGCTCATGGAGCAAAGGCTCTCGACGGGAGGACCGCCGGTAAAGATTTTCGCGGTCGATCATATGTTGTTCGGCGGAGCTTTGTCGCAGGCCAGCGTTGCGACGATTTTTCAATTCGGACAAATCGCGCCGCCGCTCGGCGCGCAGATCAACATTCCCGATAATACCCCGTCGGCCTGCCAGCAGGTCGAGATTGCGCGGGGCTTCTCGCCCGAGCTGCCCACCTGTATTGCGGATGGTCCCAATGATACCGGCCTCAGCGGAAGGCCGACTTGCGTCGCCCACCGTCAGAGCTTGCCGCTATTCGGTGATGGTTTGGTCGAAGCGACGGCAGATGCCACCTTCGAGGCCATCGCCGCGTCCCAGCCGACCTCGATTCGAGGTACAGTGCGGATGATCTCCGACATCGATAACTTCGATGGTCTCACCAGCGAAGTCAGTCCGGCTACACGCGCCGCTCTGAGTGCTCCACACGTTGCGCGCTTTGGATGGAAGGATGACTTTTCCACCCTGCTGGGCTTTTCCGCCGACGCTTATTTCAATGAGATCGGGATTACCAACGATCTCAACTCGGAGCCCAACACCACCTGTGCGATGGGGGTGCAGCAATTCGGCGTAACGCTGCAAACCGCGGATGACCCGGAAGATACGGTGGACTCCACCGGTCGCGCCGACATCGACCGCTTCACCGACTTCATGCGGAGTCTGCAACCGCCGCCGCCAGCCCTCCAGAACGCTGCGGCTCAAATCGGCAAGCAGATATTCAGTCAGATTGGCTGCGTCGGTTGCCATGTCGCCTCCATCACCACGGCTTACAACCCGGCGTCATTCGTGCCACCGACCATCAATGGGACCGGCCTGTCGAGCAACGTCAATCAGGTCCTGTCCCACGTCACCTATCAACCGTTCGGCGATTTTCTTCTGCATGACATTGGTTCGCTGGGCGATGGTGTCAATGACGACCCGAGCATCCCGAGCGACGAGCGGCTGATGCGCACGATGCCGCTTTGGGGTATCCGGGCGCGCGAGGTCTTTTTGCACGACGGCCGCGCCACCGACCTGCCCACCGCCATCGAATTGCACGACGGTCAAGGCAAAGCGGCCGCCGCTGCCTTCGAAGCGCTGAGCGCTCAGAATCAGCAGAACCTGATCGACTTTCTAAACACCCTCTGACCTGCCCGGCCACTCTCGAGAGACGGCGGCGGACTGTTCGCCGCCGTCTCTACATACCGATCGGTTTGTAATTTTGTTGCCGGCTGTGTTAGGCGGACTAATGGAGGCGGCACGCTGATGGCAGACGGCGCGAAGGATTGGCGGGAAGAGACCGTCCGCGTGGACGGCTCCGACCTGATCGTCGTAAAGGGCGGGGCGGGCAAGCCGCTGCTGATCCTCCACGACGAACTCGGACACCCCGGATGGCTCAAATGGCATCGCGCGCTGGCGCAGCGGCGCACGATCGTGGTTCCGCTGCATCCCGGTTTCGGCCGCACCGAGCGCGCCGAATGGATGATGTCGATCCGCGACCTCGCCGGCTTCTACGCGCGCTACCTGAAGGAGAACGCTCTCGCTCCCCTTGACGTCATCGGCTTCTCGCTCGGCGGATGGATCGCCGCCGAAATGGCGGCCTCGAATCCGACTCAGTTCCGTAAAATGATCCTCGTTGCGCCGGCCGGAATTCGGCCGCCTTCGGGCGACATCCTGGACGTGTTTCAAGTGATGGCGCCGCAGCAGTTGATGGCGAGCGTGTTCAATCCCGCCATCACGCCGGAGTTCAAGGAACTCTACGGGGGCGCATCGCCGGAGCAATTCGAGGCGTTCGAAGAGGCGCGTGCGCAGACCGCTCGACTGGCGTGGACGCCGTACATGCACAATCCGACGTTGCCGCATCTGCTGGGCGTCGCCGCGGGTCTGCCGACCTTGATCGTGTGGGGCAAACAGGATGCGGTCGTGCCGATGAGCGCCGGCGATGCTTATCGCAACGCGATCACGGGCGCGCGTCTGGTCAGCTTCGATGGCTGCGGTCATCGCCCTGAGATCGAAAAATCCGCGGAGTTCATCCGCGAGGCCGAAGTGTTCCTCGGAGACTGAGGAGAGGAGGTGCGACGATGCATATAATGTACTTCACCGAGCGTCCGTACCGGCACGTTCCCAACGATGAAGTGATCAAGAACGGGTTCTTCGGCATCCCCAACAAGCACTTCGACCCGGTCAAGGGATCGCAGCTCCTCAACGAATATCTCGATGAGAAAATTCTGGCCGAGCAGCTCGGGTTCGACGGCGTGATGCTCAATGAGCATCACGATACCGCGTTCTGCATGGGATCGGTGATGAACGTCGAAGCCGCAATCCTCGCGCGCATCACCGAGCGCGTGAAGATCGTGCTGCTGGGAAATCCGCTCCCGGTCGTCGGCAATCCGCTGCGCCTGGCCGAAGAACTCTCGATGATCGACATGATCTCGCACGGACGTCTGGTCGCCGGATGGGTCCGCGGCGCGGGCAGCGAGCAGTTCGCGACCAACGCGAACCCGGGCTACAACCGCGAATATTTCAATGAGGCACACGACCTCGTCGTGCAGGCATGGACGCGTCCCGGACCGTGGCGCTACGAGGGCAAGCATTTCAACTATCGGTTCGTCGATCCGTGGGCGCTGCCCATTCAGAAACCGCATCCTCCAATCTGGATTCCCGGCCTGCTGAGCCCCGAGACCGTCATCTGGTGCGCGCAGCATCGCTATCCGTACATCGCGCTCGCAACCTTCCTCGAGCCTACCGTCGAGCTGTGGAACATCTATCGCGATGCGGCCGCGAAAGAGGGCTACCAGGTCGGCTCCGAAAATTTCGGCTATCTGCAAAAGGTTTTCGTCGCCGAGACCGAGGAGAACGCGCGCGACCTCGCCAAGTGGGACATGTTCGGCGGCGCCGGAATCGGCTACAGCCTGTTCGGCAAGCCGCAGTGGATGTTTCCGCCGGGCTACAACTCCAAGGAAGCGACTCGCCGCGTCGCGCGGCAATTTTCCGATCCTACTTCGTCGAAGGGCAGTCCGTTTGCGAATGCGACCACCGGCGGCAACGGATCGGCGAATGAGAACCTGGCCGCTTCGCAAATCGACTACCGCACCGGCGCCTGGGCGGAAGAACACATCGACGTAGAGGCGACGCGCAAGCAGATCCTCGATACGTTTCCGCAGGTGGAGCGTGCGATGCAGGTGATCTGCGGTACGCCCGAAAGCGTCATTCCCAAGATTCGCAAAGTGCTGGAGGTGCTGCGGCCGGGAATCTTCGGCTTTTGGCAGAATGACGGGCCGATTTCCGCCGAAGCACGGACCACCAATATCCGCCTGCTGGCGCAAGAAGTCGTGCCGGCCACGCGGGAAATCGCGAAGGAACTGGGACTCGTCTCACCCTTCGACGTGACGCCGGGTTCGCGCAAGCTGCCGGCCTCCGGCATTCCCGAATCGGTCGGCTCGCTCGCGCCGCTCGCATCATGAAGCAGAAATGCGCCGACTGACGCAGCGTAAGTCAAATTGCGCGCACGCGCCATTGTCCAACGCTGCGGTCGCAATGGATATCAACCCCGATTCCTGAACCCCAATGCTTGCCGTCGCGGCCAGGGTACGGCGTCGTCTGAGATGTCGGTTTCGTGCTTGGCAGAGTCTGAAGTGGCGAATGCTCTCCAATGCAGCCCAAATCTGCAATCGACGAGCGAAGGAAGGACGAGACGACAAACATTAGCTGAGATTTGCTTGATAATACATTAAATCTAATCCTCGGTTCGAGCTTTTATCTTTATATTCGAAGGGTTGAACCGAGACATGTTTTCTCAACGTTGAAGAGAATAACATAAATACATTTGACATTTTTATTCTTAGTGACTAATAGGTCGTTGAGGATAGAAGCAGAGGTTTGACACGATCGAAGCCGAGGGCGGCGGCGGTGGCAGAGCATGCGGATTGTACGCAGCCCAAGCCGACCACGTCGTTGCCGGAAGCATTTGTTGAGATAGCTGCTTAGGAAAAGCGCTCGGTTCGTGCCAGGGATCAGGGGGGACCCGTGATGATCCTGGATTGGCTTCCTCAAGACGTATCCACTTTCGGTCCGAGCATCGACTCGATGCTCAAGCTGATCATTTACGTGGTCGGGACGGCCTTCGTCTTGGCCGAGGGTACCCTTTTAGCGTTCATCATCTTGTACCGTCGCCGAAAGGGGGGCCGCGCATTCTTTGCGCGTGGCGAATCGCTGCGCGAGCTCGCATGGGTGCTGATCCCGGTCGTCATCGTCGCCTTTCTTGACGTGGCGATCGATGTTCGCGCAAAGCCGGTCTGGGAGCTGGTCAAGGAGGAAAGTCCTCCTCCAGGACTGACTGTAAAGTTGGACTCCTTCCAGTTCGGATGGGAGTTCACGTATCCGGGTCCCGACGGCCAGTTCGGCACGCCCGACGACTTGGTCCAAACAACGACTTTAACCGTTCCCACGGGTCAGGTGGTCCGCTTGCTCATGACGTCGAAGGACGCGATCCACAGTTTCTACGTTCCGCAGTTGCGCCTTAGACAGGACATCATTCCGGGCCGTGAGATTTCCACATGGTTTGAGGCAACGCAGCCCGGCAAATATGAAATTGGTTGCTCCCAGCTTTGCGGGATCTCGCACTTCGCGATGAAAGGCATCCTGCGCGTTCTGACGCCCGAGGAGTATCAGCAATGGGTTAGCCAGCACTGGCCCAAGTCCGGCGCTGGGACAGGCAAGAGCGCATCTGGCGCGCGATCGTCGGCAACCGGAAAGGAGGGGTAGGCCATGGCCGAGACCAAGCCCGAAGCTGCGCCGTCCACCGATGCCCGCGCGAGGATGGGCTTTTGGCGACAATATTTATTTTCTGTCGATCACAAGGTCATCGGTAAGCAGTACCTGTTTTTGGGCCTGTTCATGGGATTTGTGGGCGTCTTTTTGTCGTACGTCTTCCGCTGGCAGCTTGCCTGGCCCGGCACCGCTGTCCCGTTCTGGGGAAAAGTAACTGCGCAACAGTATTACGAAGTTGTCACGATGCACGGAACCACAATGGTTTTCTTCGTGGCGATGCCGGTCCTGTTGGGCGCGTTCGGGAATTTCCTCATCCCGCTGATGGTTGGAGCGCGCGATATGGCGTTCCCGCGGCTCAATATGGCTTCGTTCTGGACGATTTTCGTCGCTTCGGTCCTTTTGCTTATTTCGTTTTTTGTGCCGGGCGGTGGGTCGCGCGCCGGCTGGACGAACTACGTGCCGCTGTCCGATACGGCAGGCTACCTGCCGGGAAATTACTGGGGCGGAAACCTTTGGCTGATCGCCGTAGCGACCGACTTCGCGTCAGTCCTGATGGGCGGCATCAACTTCCTCACTACCGCGATCGCAATGCGCGCGCCGGGAATGACAATCTGGCGAATGCCGCTGCTGGTGTGGACAGAATTGGTGGCGAGCGTACTTTTCATGCTGAGCGTGGGTCCGCTCATCGCCGGCGTGGTGATGTTACTGTTCGATCGGACGGTGGGTACGGGTTTCTTCCTGCCGGAAAAAGGAGCCGACCCGCTGCTTTGGCAGCACCTGTTCTGGTTCTTCGGGCATCCGGAGGTGTACGTAGTGGCGGTGCCGGGACTCGGCATTGTGATGGAAATCCTTCCGGTATTCAGCCGCAAGCCGATCTTTGGCTATCGCCTCATCGTGTGGTCGACGATTGTGGCCGGAATTCTCAGCTTCACAGTGTGGGCTCATCACATGTTCGTCAGCGGGATGAACCCAACGTTGGCGGAGCCGTTCAGCGCGACCACCATTGCGATCTCGATTCCATTCGCGGTGATGCTGTTTGCGATGATCGCGACGCTATGGCGTGGCCAGATTACGTTCTCAACGGCGATGCTGTTTGCGCTGGGCGCATTGGCAAATTTCCTGCTGGGCGGGGTAACCGGTATTCCACTGGGGACGGATGCTTCCGATATCTACTTGCACGATACCTATTTTGTAATCGCGCATTTCCACAATACCCTTGTGCCGACCGCCGTTATCGCCGGTTTCGGCGGGATCTACTATTGGTTCCCGAAGATGTTCGGCCGGATGATGAATGAGACCCTGGGCAAGGTGCACTTCATTCTCACCTGGGTCGGTTTCAACCTGGTATTTGTCCCGCTTTTCCTTATTGGCTTGGGCGGCGGACAGCGCCGAATCTATATGTCGTCCGTATACACGTACTACAAACCACTTCAGCCGCTGCACGTGATCGCGACGATCGGCCTGCTTATCATAATAGCCGGGCAGATTCCGTTTGTAGTGAACTTCTTCCTGAGCATGTTCCGCGGCGCGAAGGCTCCTGCGAATCCGTGGAATGCCACTACCCTAGAATGGGCCACCGATTCGCCGCCCCCGCACGAGAACTTCCATACCATCCCGACCGTCGTGCGCGGGCCATATGAGTATAGCGTGCCGGGAATGGAACAGGATTGGGCTCCGCAAGCGGCAGCGCTGGAGGCTGGTGCCGCGCGTGGTTGATGGCGCAATGCGATCTGGGAGGGGATGACTCGCACAGCAATGACCGGGTGAGCGTGACCTTATGGCAGACTCAGCAGTCGAAATCGCGATCGCACATGCGCCGCACGAGGTGTCGACCAGTTTCGAGATCGGAAAGCTCGGCATGTGGGTGTTCCTCGCCGGCGAAACAATGTTGTTCGGTGGGCTCATGGGCGTCTTTATTCTGGTGGCGATCTCCCATGGCGGATGGGGATCCGACGGCGCGCATGTCAACTGGCGCCTCGGGGCAATCAACACGCTCATTTTGTTCAGCAGCAGTCTGACGGCTGCGCTCGCGCAAGGCGCCGCGCGCGTCCAGGATTCGGCTCGCGCGAAGCGTTACCTGAGCGCCGCTGCGCTTCTCGGAGTCCTGTTTCTCGTAATCAAAGCCTTCGAATACGCCGGCGATTTTCGTGAGGGTTTTACTCCGCTCGCCGGCCTTTTCTGGAGCTTCTACTACGTGATGACGGGGCTGCATGTGCTTCATCTGCTCGCGGGAATCGTGGTCATGTTCGGACTTACATTGATGGTAGGCCCCCGCACTCCGGGCGGCTGGTTGGAGCGCAAGCTCAAATACGTTTGCCTATATTGGTACTTCGTCGAGACGGTCTGGGTTTTTCTTTTTGCTCTGGTTTATCTGGCACCCAGCGCCGGATAGGGGGGTATCGATGGAACAAACCGAATTCAGCGCTGCGGACTCACTGAAAACCTGGGGATTGCTGGTTGCCCTTCTGCTGATCGGCGCCATGACAGTGGCGCTGGGCCTGTCCCGAAACCTGGCACTGTGGATCATATTTGGCGCGGCGATAGCACAGGCCTACGTCATCGGACGGTACTACATGCGCCTGCGATCAGAAGACGTGTTGATCTATACCCTGGTGCTGCTTCCGGTGGCGCTGGTGATCATTCTCGCGTTCGTGCTGACGCCCGACGTCGCAATGCATCGATAGGATAAGGAGTCAGCGCTTGGCTGCAGCAACTCCCCTTCGTTCGGTTCCCAATCTCAAGCGCCCCATCGTGTTCGGCGGTGGCGGCCCGTCGGGTCCAGCCGTGTCGATCAAGAGCGCCGATCCGACGCTCGGCGTGCTGATATTCATAGGCTCCGAGGTGATGCTCTTCGCAGGCCTGATCAGCGCATTTCTTGTTTCGCGCGCGTCGGCGTCCTTCTGGCCGCCTCCAAACCAACCGCGCCTTCCAGTCGTAGTGACAGGACTCAACACCTGCCTTCTTCTGTTCAGCGGACTTACGATGTGGAGAGTGGTGCGCTTGTTGCGCCGGCACGACAAGACTGGTGCCGTGCGATGGATGATAGCAACAACCCTTCTCGGAGCCCTGTTCCTTGCCATTCAGGGGAGCGAGTGGACACACCTCATTCGGTTCGGGCTGACGATGACATCGAGTCTGTACGGCGGAATGTTCTATCTGATCGTTGGCGCTCACGCGCTTCATCTCGCGGTCGCGGTTGCTGTGCTCTCGTTCGTAGCGGCACGGGTTCGCCGAGGGCGATACGAAATGGACTTCCGTGGCGTCGTAGCGTGTTCGGTGTATTGGTCATTCGTAGTAATCCTTTGGCCTATAATTTATGCGTTGGTTTACTTCAGTTAAATTCGCCGCCTTCGTGATTTCGGTGGTCATCGTCCGCGCGCCCGCAGCCTATGCATGCTCGTTATGCTTTGGGTCCTCGGGGCCGAGCGTCTTGCGCGCTTATCTGGTGAGCGCCTTTTTCATGATAGCCCTCGCCTGGGGAGTAATCGGGGCAATAACTCTATACGCATTACGGGTCTATTCAGAAAGATCTCAACAACGAGATGCGAGTAGATATTTGAAAGCTGCGCGCTCGATTAAGAGTTCGGCTGCGCCTTTCGAGTGACGAACAGCAGTAACAAATAACGCCCGGATGCGCCGGGAGGAAAACGTAAAGGTTATGAACAAGATGCATATGTACAGAGTGTTGCTGGTCTCCGGTGTGTTGGCGCTGGGTGTCGCGATGCCGGCATTCGCGACGCAAACCGTGGAGATAAAGATGTTCGACACGCCAGCGAAATACATGCCCGACCCGATAAAGATCAAAGTCGGCGATACAGTAACGTGGGTGAACAAGGGCGACACGATCCATACTGCGACCACTGATCCGTCCAACGCGCCTGACCCAAGCTGGGTATCGGTGCCGAAAGGGGCGGAGACATGGGACTCCGGTTACATGAACTCGGGAGATACCTGGAGCTACACGTTCACAGTCCCCGGAGTTTACCACTACTTCTGCACAACGCACGTAAAGGAAGGGATGAAGGGCGAAATCGACGTCGAGAAATAGCTCGGATTCGCTGGTCGTAGGCGAGTCCGTTGTAGACATAGCCACTGGTCGGTTGCTTGGTGTCTGAGACGCGTTTTAGGGGAGGGGACAAAATGCGACGCACATGTCAACTGGTTATCGTCGGAACCCTGGCTTCAATCGCATTGACGCTGCTGCTTGGAAGCGCTCGAGCCGGCGAATCGTCTATCTCGAAGCCGGGCTCGTCGGGCGATCCGCCCGCTGCCTCAGCGGGTGATCCGGCTAAGAGCAAGTCATCCATCTACAATCGGCTACTCGACGAACTTGAAGCAGAGCGTAAGCACGTGGAAGAGCTGGAGCAGGAAGTCAAGGCGCTCCAGAGTTCAAACTCGCAGCTTCAGCAGACGACGACAAACCTGCAGGCCAGCGACCAGCAACTAACCACACAAACGAGCCAATTTCAGAAGCAGATCGGCGATATCCAGAAGACCGTAGGTTCCCAACTCGGGCCCTTCGATTTTGGCGATCGCATAAACGCATTCTTGGGCACCCATACCTTCACGATGGTTGGAGACGCCTCGGTCGGCTGGTACTACGACCATCAGGGGGGAATCAACGATCCGGTGCTGGAATTCCAGGTCAACCCGATGTTCCGGCTTACCGACTGGCTCCAGTTTTATGGTGCTTTCGGAGCGGTAGCCGGCCCCGGCGGAATTTCCTCGATGGGTCCAACACTCGCCAACATGCAGATCTTTCCGCTTGGACAGGACGCGCCCGTGGAGCTGGTCACCGGGTTATTCGACCTGCCCTTCGGCGACTATTACGAGAACCAGGGTCCGCCTTGGGTCAATCCACTCGTGACGGCGCCGCTGATGTATGGTGCCGAAGCCATTGAACCGCCCTCCTCACTGGGAGCGCAGGCTCGCGGCGGAATTCAGTGGGGCGAACTTGGGCAGGACTTTGACTATACCGTCTGGCTGGACTCGGGCCCGGGGTTCCAATCGTCGCCCGGCGTGAATACGCTCCCCGCGCCGGTAATCGGCGAAGCCCTGAACCCGCTTACCGGAACTAACATCGCGACCAACGGTAGGGGCTATGGCGGCAGGTTCAGGGTGTATCCAATACCGGTCGAGGCCGAACTCGGGCGGTTGGAACTGGAGGCGAGCACCTACAATGGCAAGTGGCTTGACTCCTTCTGGTTTAATTCCTGGGGACTGGGATATGCGTATCGCGTCGGACCGTTCCGCACCCGGGGCGAATACGCCCAGACCTACCGTCAAATGCCCAGTCTTACGGGAGCTGCCGCGTATCCCGGCTGCTGTGGGCATGACAACCGCGAGGGCTGGTACACAATGCTTGGTTATGCCCTCTGGGGGGTTCCCCATCCTTATCTCGGCGACTGGCTGGAGCCGAGGTTCGACAAGTTCGAGGCCCTCGTGCGTTACTCCGGTGTGAACCAGACGGGCGTGGTGGGAAACGACATAACGAACGTACCCATTCAGGGCTTCAACGGGTCGCCGTCAATTTACAGCCCTCATGCGCGTGAGGTCGCATTCGGGCTTGACTATTGGCTACAGCCCTCCATTGTCTGGCAATCCGAGCTCGACCTTGAACTTCCGAGATCGGGTGGCACGCTCTACAACTTCAAAGGAGCGGCCACAACGCCGACTGCAACTGGCATCGGCCCAACCCAGAACGATGTCGCGGTGGAGACCCAAATCACGGTTGGGTTCTGACCGAGGGGGGCGACGATGATGAAATCCCTTATTGCCAGACTCGGATTGATTTCAGTCGTGCTGCTGGGAGTTAGCGCCGGTGCGCAGGCTGCAAGCCAATTCGGCCCAACTCCGGAACAGCAAAAGCGGCATCTGGAGCTCTTCCATGAAGGGCAGCTGTTGTGGCCAATTTACTGTAACCATTGTCACAACGCTCGAAATCCCGCTGAGTTTGCGCCTTACCAGTGGGACCAGATCATTATGCACATGCGCACGATGGAGAACCTGCCACCCAAAGATGAGGCTGCCATATTGGAATATTTGAAGACGGCGCGTTGACGGTCTGTCCCACAATGGTCATTCGTCTTCAACCAAATCGTGAGGGTTGGAGAGACCAGCAAAGTGAGTGCGGCAAATCTACCGCACCGTGGTCACATGGATAGTGCTGGTGCCGTCTATTGCCTGAGTTAGTGCGCTACCATAGCGACGACGACTGATTTTCGGTTCGACCCCGAGCGCGCGGGTTCTTTCTGCCTGCGTAACGCTTCAGTAATCTCCGCCTAATCGTCCGGGCATATTCATTTGCTCGCCGCGCCGTGATGCCCGCGCGACCGGAGGTTTCGGCAATGTTCCGTGTTCTCAAATCAACTGACGGCTCTCCCGTGAAGGAACATACAGGTCCGGAGGCTGTGAAAGCTCCGGAGGAAGGAGAGTTTTGCTGGGTCGACCTCGAAGCTTTTGACGATGCGGAGTTGAACCTGCTGCAGCAGCGGTTCGGCTTCCATCAGCTCGCGATCGAAGACTGCGCGCATCGCAAGCAGCGCGCGAAAGTCGACGAATACGAGGGATATTTCTTCATAATCATGCACGACATGACCTACGCGGGTTCCGCCAAAGGTGTGCAGTCCGAGGAAATCGATTCCTTTCTGGGCGAGAGGTTCCTTGTGACGGTCCATCGCAAGCCGGTCGCTTTGCTGAGCGGCGTCTGGAAGCAGGTCATTTCGAATCCGATATGCGCCGACCGCGGCCCTGACTACGTATACTACTTGATAGCGGACGCCGTACTGGACAAAGCATTTCCCATCATCGATCGCTTTTCCGATGAAATACTGCAGGTCGAGAAAGACATCGTTGAACGAGCCGACGGCCGCGAATTGCCACGGCTGCTGAAGCTCAAACGGTCGATGGTTGGCGTGCGCCGAACGTTGGCGACCGAACGCGATGTGCTGGCGAGCCTTCTGCGCCACGGCAATTCACGCATTGCGGACCGGAACTTGCCGTACTTCCGCGACAGCTATGACCATCTGGTACGGGCTTACGAACAAATCGATATTGAGCGCGATCTGCTGGGCAACGCGATGGACGCGCACATGTCGATGATCTCGAATCGGATGAACGTCATCATGAAGCAGTTAACGATCCTGAGCGCCATCTTCCTTCCGCCGCTCTTCATCACCAGCTTCTTCGGACAGAACTTCACCGCGCTGCCATTCGACTCGCACACTCTCTTGTACCTGGAGATTCTCTCCTGCATCGCGCTTCCGGTCGTGATGCTCTACTGGTTCTACCGCAGTCGTTGGCTGTAGCTGCGAGGCGCGCGCACCGAGACTGACCACGCGTGGATGAACAACGGCAGCAAGCATCGCTGCCTGCTGCCGTGTTGAGCGATGCGAGGCGCCGTCGGCCTCGCTCGCGGTTTGAGCTCCGATTAGCTCTCTAGCTGGCGGTGGGAGGGGCAGGGGGCGGCCAGTTATGGTCGGTGTAGAATTGCACCACCGCGTCGACCGTCTGATCGGCGGTCTTTCCGACCAGGAACCCGGTTGACGAGGTGTAGGCCTTGGCCCCGCCCATTGCCACATTCGCTCCGACCGTCGCCGCGACCGCGGCAGTTCCACCGACGGCCATTCCAGGCGCTCCCATCACAGCCGCGCCGGGCATCTTGCCGCTGTCGGCGGTGGTGTCGAATTGCAGCACCTCGCGCGCGATCTGATCGGACTTCTGGTAGACGTTCACCGTCGTGTCGAGGGTCGAGGCGCCAACTCCGAAGCCGATCACCATTCGCCGCAGACGGTTGCCCTCGCTGATATCGGTGAAGTAACCGTCGACGATCAAGCTGTTGTCGGCGACGTCGGTCCCGCGCGGCTGACATGCGGCCGGATATCCCTTCGCGCTAAGGTTGGCTGCGATCTGGATGCAAAGGTTCTGTGCAGTCTGATGGCCAAGCTGCTGTTGTTCCTCCGTCTGGTTGGCGCCAGTCATACCTCGATACGCCTTCTGAAGGATGCTCTGGTTGAGGCTCACCTCGTTAGGATCGATGGCGAACGGGTAAACGACAATCTGGGCGGGGCGCTGATCGAAGACCGGCCCGGTCAGCTGGGTCTGACTCACCTTCGCACCGGCGCATCCTGCCGCCACCGCCGCGATAGCCAGAAAGCCCAACCTTGCACTCATTCTCTTCATGGAAATCTCCCTTCCGAAAAAACCAAGTCGGGCGCTTTCGATGCGCCCGACAATAGCAAGTTCCAGCGGTTCAGTTTTGACTATCTATGTTACAGTTATATAACTTTTGTTTATCTTTCTCGCACACTTTTACTATAGGCCAGTCGCATGCGTCAAGTCTGATTTCCTCGCCCGCTCCGTTGCGGGAGAGGACTAAGTACCTATTCGCATAAATATGGCAACGTATAAATATTGTCTGCGTGCAGCTTCTCGGTTAGTCTTCCCTGCGGGGAGGATGTGGTTGTATGCCGAGGAAAAGCCCATTCGAGATCAAACTCT
>JBKQNE010000068.1:0-12003 GCA_052146355.1 Binataceae bacterium (SeqCode)
CGCATCTTCTCGTCCATGGAACAGACCTCTCGCCACGGCATCCGCTGCTTCCTCCTGCCATGACTTCTAATCTGTTACCCATGTTGCCGGTCTATTTTGTTACCGATCTTGCCGGTCCGTACCCTGGCGGACCTGCCCCCGATCGAGGGGGTGACCAGCGAGGATAAGATTGCCCCCGGACCTCAAGCCGCCCCTGGCGTGCGGCTCCGCGTTTACCTCCCAAAAGATCAGTCGAGGAAGCTTCCCGCTCTGTATTGGATTCATGGCGGCGGGTACGTGATGGGAGACATCGAGCAGGACGACCGACTCATGAAGCAACTGGTCACACGGATCGGTTGCGTGGCGGTGTCGGTCGACTACCGATTGGCGCCGGAGCATCCGTTTCCCGCTCCGGTCGAGGACTGTTATGCGGGTCTGAAGTGGCTGTTTTCCCACGCCGAGGAGCTTGGCGTTGAGCGTATCGCCATCGCGGGCGCAAGCGGCGGGGGCGGTTTGGCGGCTGGCCTGGCTTTGCTGGTGCGCGACCGCGGCGAAGTGCAAGTCGCTTTCCAGCTTCTCATCTACCCGATGATCGATGATCGTAACGTCACGCCTACCAGTCATGCGATCACTGATCCGCGCGTGTGGAATCGCGAGAGCAACCGCCTGGGCTGGAAAGCTTACCTGGGCCGCGATGGGGGTGGGGCGGACGTATCACCCTATGCGGCTGCGACGCGGGCTAAGGATTTAACCAATCTGCCACCAGCCTACATTCCTGTCGGCGCGCTCGATCTTTTTGTCGATGAGAATATCGAGTACGCACAGCGTCTCATCCAGGCAGGCGTACCTACTGAGCTGCACGTCTATCCCGGGGCGTTTCACGGATTCGATCTCTTCGCGCCGTCGGCCGCAGTGTCAAAGCAGTTTAAGGCTGACCGCGATAACGCGCTCAAGCGCGCACTTCACAACACCGCACACTGAGCCTGATCAGCGGGAGGAGACGAGACTATGAAAGTCAGCATCGGAATCGGCGGTGCGGCCTCGGGCCAGAGGCGCGACTTCGACAACCAGGTGGAATACGTCGTTGAAGCAGAAAAGCTCGGCGTCGATGCGGTCTGGAGCGCAGAGGCATGGGGTCAGGACGCGATTGCACCGCTCGCCTATCTCGCCGCGCGAACGAGCCGTATCAGGCTTGGCACCGGCATCATGCAAATCAGTGCGCGGGTGCCTGCGATGACCGCGATGACCGCGCTGACGATGGCCGCTCTCAGCCACGATCGCTTCATCCTGGGCCTCGGCACGAGCGGTCCGCAGGTCGTTGAAGGTCTACAGGGACAGCCATTCAAAGCGCCGTTGACCAGGCTCAAAGAGACCGTCGAGATCATCAAACTCGCGTTCGCGGGCGAAAAAATCGAGTATCACGGCAAATGTCACGACCTGCCGCTGCCGGGCGGACAGGGCAAGGCACTGCGGCTGTCCCAACCCGGCAATGCCAATATCCCGATCTACCTGGCGACCCTCAAGCCGCAGGCGCTGGAATATACCGGAGCTGTGGCCGATGGCTGGCTCGGCACGTCGTTTACGCCGGAACATGCTTCGGCGCACCTCGACTATCTACGCCGGGGTGCCGAAGGGGCCGGGCGCAACTTTGCCGACATCGAGATTGAGGTCGGCGGCACGGTTGGGTTCGGCGATGACCTCGAGGTGCTCGTGGAGCCGTTGAAGCCCGCGATGGCCTTTACGCTTGGTGCGATGGGTTCGGCGACGACGAATTTCTACAACGATGCATTCAAGCGGGGTGGTTGGGAGACGGTTGCCCGCGAAGTGCAGCGTCTCTGGGTGGCGGGAAAGCGTCCCGAAGCGATTGCGAAGGTGCCAACCGAGATGGTGGCCCAGGCTAACTTGCTGGGCAACGCCGCGATGGTGCGCGAGCGCATCCTGGCCTACAGGAATGCGGGTGTCACGACGCTGCGTGTCGCTCCGGCAGGCCGCGACCTTCGTGAAAGACTCACGACTCTGGGCAAGCTGATGGACTTGATGCAGGCGATCAACTCGGACAACTGAATCTCTAAAGAATGTCGAAAAGACGACTTGAAATCGCGATTCTTGGGGCCGGCATCGGGGGCCTTGCGACAGCAGCCGCGCTAATCAGGGCCGGAATAAAGGTTCAGGTCTATGAACAAGCCAATGCATTCATGCGCATCGGAGCAGGCATCCAGCAGAGTCCAAACGCGATTCGAGTGCTTCGCCAGCTCGGACTGGAATCGAGGCTCCGCGAAGTGGGGTTCTCTCCGATCTCCTGGCGCAACCGGGACTTCGAGAGTGGAGCAGTGACCCATGACTTCGTGCTGGGAAGCGACGCTGAGGAAAGATTCGGGGCACCGTATCTCCTGCTCCACCGCGGCGACCTTCACGCGATCATCGCGTCGATTGTTCCACGGTCGATCGTTCACCTTAACAAGAAGGCAGTCGCCGTCGATCAAAACCGAGATGGAGTGACACTTCGGTTCGCGGACGGCGAACGCGTTACAGCGGATGCCTTGATTGGGGCCGACGGGGTTCACTCCCTGGTCCGTGAGTTTCTGTTTGGCCGCGAGGAGCCACATTTCACCGGGCGAGTCGCATATCGCACAACCTTTCCCACCGGCGATCTCGCGATGCACGACCTGAGTGACAACACGAAATGGTGGGGTCCGGATCGTCACATTGTCATCTACTTTGTGAGGCCGAAACGAGAAGAGATCTATTTTGTCACGAGTAATCCCGAACCCGAGTTCGAGGTCGAATCGTGGTCGTCGCGGGGCGACATCGAAACGCTGCGAGCCGCCTACCAGGACTTCCACCCGCAAGTTCGGAAAGTTCTGGCGGCGTGCCAGCAAGTTCACAAGTGGGCTCTTGTCGAACGAGAGCCCCTTGCGTCATGGAGCGAAGGCCGAGTGACCTTGTTGGGTGATGCCTGTCATCCGATGACGCCATACATGGCGCAAGGTGCAGCGATGGCGCTGGAAGACGCCGCAGTCTTGTGTCGATGTCTCAAAGGTTGTGACGTCGACGGGATCGCTCACGCGTTTCTCCGCTACGAGCACACGCGCAAGGAGCGCACGTCCCGGGTACAACTCACCTCACGCGAGAATAGCTGGATGAGGGGAAAAACCGATGGTGATTGGGTCTATGGGTACGATGCCTGGAGCGTGCCACTTACCGACCCTTGAAATTGGTGCTGGATCGCCCTGGCGAGGTAAAAGCCGGGCACAACGAAAGGAGACCACCATGAGCGAGAAGAAAGAGTTCGAGAAGCTCCCGCCCGAGATGCCGAAATGGATGAGGGACCATGTGGACCTATATCTCTCCGATCCCGACAAGGCTCATATGTGGGATTCGACCATAGGCGGCGGACCCGGCCCATTGCCGACGCTACTCCTCATCGCGCGCGGCGCGAAAAGCGGCAAGCTTCGACCGCTGCCCCTGCTTTACCAGGAGGTCGACGGGAAGTACGTCATCATAGGGTCGAAGGGGGGCGCGCCAAAGCATCCGGGCTGGTACGTGAATCTCAAGGCGAATCCCGACTGCGAGGTCTGGGTCGGCTCGAAGAGATTACGCGCCCGCGCACGCACCGCCACCGGCGACGAACGAACGCGCGACTGGAAGAAGATGGCGGAGATGTACCCGCCGTACGACGAGTACCAGAAGCGAGCGGGTTCGCGGCAGATCCCGGTGGTGGTTCTCGAGCCAACGGGTCCGGCATGAGCTCCTCCCGCGTTGAGGTGGCGAAGCAATCTGGTCCCAGCTAAAAAAGATAAAGACCGCCGTTGATCCCATGGGAACTTTTCAGTTCCTGTGCTCCGCAAAATTGTCCGTGTGGTGGCCAAGCGCAACGATGGTGATCCGTTGTGTCCGGTAAGGTTCCGTCCATGAATGCGGGCTGTCGTTTTAAGCACTCGTCTACTTGTCCCTGTCCTGAAAAATGGTCGTTAAGCAGCGGTGGGGAGAGGGGTAAGAGAGACCTGATAGCCGAGGCGCTGGAGTTGAGCGAGGCTGCGCCGCTTTAGTCGTTCGGCGCGATAGCGGTCGAAGTAGTCAGTTCCAAGTTCGTGATAGGTGGTCGGTTCCTGGAGCAGATGATAGGCGATTTCGAGGACCTGCCTGTGGCGAATTGTTGATTTTCACGCAAAATCAGCAGTTCGCCACAGACACCTCTCCCCACTACTGCCTAAGGAGGATTTTTCAGGACAGCCACAACCAGTCCTAACTTGTAAATCCTATGAACTTGGCCAGTTCCCCGAATGCCACGAGGCCGATAATTGCAACCAGCGTCGCTATGGTGATGGTCAAGGGCCACTGCGTAAGGACTGGAATCTGGCCGCGGTTGAGCCTCCGCAGTGTTCGCCAATGTGATATACCGGCGAGGACGGTTGCGACAATTCCCAACACGATCAGCCCAACGCCGAACAGGATTGCAGCCTGATGCAGATGAATGGCCGCGGGGGTGTGGGATTCCTCCATCGTCGAGCGGAAGAATGCGACGGTGCCAAAGCCGAAGGTGGCCATAGTTAAGGTCGTCCTGATCCAGGCAAGCGTAGTACGGTCGAGGGCGAGTTGGACTCGTAAACGGGCCAGGCTCGTCCGTTCAATAGCCAGGTTCATCCCGGGATCTGCTGGCCTCGGTGTTTCCTGACTCACGCAGCGCCTCCTACACAATCGCGAGACTTCCCTTGCGACGAATTCTTGTTTGGCAAGTTGTAGAGTGTGACCGCGCTAACATCAGGCGTCATCTGCCCAGCTTGCCAATCGGGACAATGTTTCGACGGAGCCAAGGCACCAAGGATTATACTCGGAGCTAGGTCACCGTGTACCACGCCAACGCGCTTCCTTAGCGAGCCAAGAGAACACGGTCCGAGACAACTGTGAGCATGCCGCAACATTACGGTCCGCCAGACGAAATCGCCAGACTTTTCGCTGCATTCGGAATTTTCAGCAGACACAGTGATATTCGCGGTCACTCGAGGGAATTTCAAATTCGGTCTCGCTTCTGCGGCTGTTCCAATTTTCTGGTTCAGACTTTCGGCTTCGACAGGCGTCGCACGGTCAACGCCGAATGTTTCGAAGGAAAACATCCCGGGTTCCGCCGGAAGAATCGATCGAGTAGCAGTCTAACGGTTGGACTCTGAACGCTACCGGATACTCGTCCACTCGACCATCAGGAGCGGCGCGCTTGGGTCGGCTTTCGAGTTGTCGGCCGAATGTGCAACTGCTCCGCCATCCGCACCAATTCAGCGAGCGATTCGGCTTTCATCTTAAATATCACACGAGCCCGATGAACTTTGATGGTCTTTTCACCGGTGCCGAGCTCGGCGGCCGCTTGTTTGTTGAGTAGACCCGCCGTGACCAGCTCGAACACCTGGCGTTCGCGAGGCGTGAGAAGCTCATACCGGCGTTGAAGCTCGTGAATCTCGGCATGTGAAGCCTTCTGCTCGCGGGTGCGTTCGCACGCGCGGCGAACCGCTTCCAGTAAGGCTTCGTCATCAACTGGCTTCTCAAGAAAATCCACCGCGCCACCTCTGATTGCCCTGACGGTCATGGGGATGTCGCCGTGGCCCGTTATGAAGACGATCGAAAGATACGGCAGGGTCTGAGCAAGCGTCTCCTGAAGCTTAAATCCGTCGACGCTGGGCATACGCACGTCGGTCAGAGCGCAGTCGACCTCTGTGCGACGGGGATCGTCAAGGAACTCTCGTGCTGACGAAAAAGAAACCACTTCGATTCCCGCCGTTTTTATGAGACGAGCCAGTGAGGTGCGTGCCGATTTGTCGTCATCTATGACAGCAACTTTCATTGGAGCGCGCAGGTCACTTACTCGACTAGAATTAGCCGCTTTGTCCGGTATTCGGTCCAAAGGGTAGTGCGAACTCCAGAGTTGCGCCACGGTCAGGATTCTGCGTCGCCCACAGCCGACCACCGTGATTCTCGATGATTGAATGAACAATGGTGAGTCCCATACCCATTCCGGTCGCCTTGGTTGTGAAGAAGGCGTCGAACAGACGAGGCATGACCTTCGGGTCGATGCCCACACCCGAGTCCCGCACCAACACGTGCACGTGGCCTGGTTCGTTCAGGTATGCACGCAGACCTACCTCGCGCGGTTCGCCACTTTCGCAAACCGAATCGAATGCGTTGAAGACCAGATTCAACACTGCGTGCATCAGGTGTCCCTTGTCGCCGAACACAAGCGGCAGAGAATTGGGTACCTCGATCAACAGCGAAATGTTCTTCGTTCTTGCGTCGGTTCTTACGATGCGATCTATGTCAAGCAGAAGCCGTACAATGTCGACATTCGACATCCTAGCTTCGCCGCGTCGAAACATCGCACGAACATCTCGGATAGTTTCGACTGCCCGAGCATCGTCGCGGATGATATCCTCGAGTGCGCTTTCGATCTCGGTCAGATCAGGAGGTTTGGATGCCAGCATGCGCTTAGCAGCGCGCGCATTGTTCAGAATTGCTCCCAGCGGTTGGTTCAATTCATGTGCCAAAGCGGCCGTCACCTCTCCCATCGTTGCGACGCGTGAAATCTGGCGTACTTCCTCCTCCAGACGGTGATGCTCCGCAGAAGCTCGTTTTCGCTCTAGCGCGTTTCCGAATATCTCTGCGACTAGTTTCAGACGTTGGACGGTTTCTTCCGACCAAACTCTCTCGAAAAAGATCGTGCCGAAGAGGACCGCGCCGACAACCACTCCGCCAATCCTAAGCGGGATCGTAACGTTGGATCTGGTCCCGGCGCTGCGTATGGCGGTCAAATCTTTGGAAGCTTCCGCAGGAAGTTCCTCAAGATGCGAGACTACGACCAGTTCGCCCGAGAGTACCTTGCCGGTGAGCCACGGAAAGGACTCGGCGACGTTCATTCTGATGCCTCGCTGAGGAGCGCTTGCGCCCTCTCGCGCCCACTGATGGGTCGTGTACATGGCTCCATCCGCGGGATCCACTTGCAGAATGGTGCTGCGATCGACTCGCAGTGCAAGCACGATCTGCTGAAGCCATCTCTCTATTTCACGATCAATGTCTTCTGCGAAAACGCGGACGAAACTGGCGGACAAATCGCCCAGGAGCTTCTCGAAACCCGCTAACTCCGGGTTTGGAGTGAGTTCGGGGCGTGAAGGATTCCCTACCAGCGGGACGACATCTTCGGCTTGTTTGGAACGACTGATCATAGTATTCGGTGTCGGCCTGAAGCACCAACGTGCGATCAACCGAATTGGCAGAGTCTATTCTTTACAGGCTTCTATACGTCAGATCGATCTGGTGAGGAAAGAGCGATCGCACGCGCGATCGCATCGAGCAGCGGTTGCTCCTCGAAGGGCTTGAACAGGACCGCGACCGCATCCGCTTGCGCAGCCAGTGCGCGAATCCTGGCGTCGGTTCGGCCGGTGATAAGTATCGCGGGGAGGGCTCGTCCTAAACCTTTCAGAGTCTCACACATATCGATTCCGGTCATTTCCGGCATGTCGATGTCGACCACCATGCACGCGTTCGATCTTGGAGTCTCGCTAGCCAGCAATTCAGAGGGTTTGCTGAACGTTTTGACATGAAAGCCAGAGGCAAAGAGCAGTCTGTTCAATGAGCTAAGAAAAGACCGATCGTCGTCCACCAACAGCACGGTTGCAGGACTGATCGTTCCAACTACTTTTCCCTCTCGAACCTTTGTCTTGGCACTCTTGGAAGGCAGGTCGGACCGGCCCGCTGCCTCCTTCGTCGCCACACTCGCTGCAATTCTCATTTCAGATTTGTGTCAGAATTCTCTCGATACAGCATTATTTTGGGTACTGGTTACTCGCATTGTGTTACAAAGGTGTGACGTCGTGCAATTGGACCAAAGTCCAATACCTCGGTCGCCATTCGACGCAAAACCTAAGGGCCGACTAACGGTGTTCGCCGGCAGGCCGGTTAGCGCTCATCTCTGATGGTTCTGACGTCGCCTGCCGAGAGGGGAACAGCGGCTGTGGTTTCGCCAGTGGGAACTGCGCTCAGGCTGCCGAGCAGCTCCAGATTCGCACGCGCGGGCGCATAGTTCGGCACGTCGCGTAAGAGCTCAAGCCATACCAAAGACGCGTGGGCAGTCTTTCCCTCCTGGGCATAGATCGCACCCAGCAGGTTACGCGCGTCCGGTTGCAGTGGATTCAACCGCAGCGACACCAATGTCTCGTGTTCCGCATCGGCCAACATTCCACGCCGCTCATCGACAAGGGCGAGATTAAAATGTGATTCGAAATGATCCCCCCCGAGCACCACCGCACGTCGCAGGCTATCGGTGGCGGCGGCTAGCTCGCCATTGTCCAACTGAGCTAGTCCCAGGTTCAGGAATAAGTCCCAAGTTCTTAGCCCAAGCGCTTCGGCTCGCTGATACTCCTTAACCTCTGCTTTTCTGTTGGTGACCATTCCTTGCGCAAACCCCAGATGATAGTGAGCGAGCGCGTTGTCCGGATGTCTGCGCAAGACCTCGATGTGATGACGAATTGCCTCTGCGTAATCTTCGCTACCGAGGGAATAGTCCGCGCCGACGTCACAGACTTGTTCGGCTCCGCCGGCATTTGCATCGTTCAGAACCCACGGTATGAACAGCAAGATGCTCGCCGCAACTACTACCAGCCAAAAACTCCTCACGGTTCACTCCTTTGCTGACGTGGCATTCAACACAGCGCAGATCAGACGCTTAGTTCTATTGGACCTTGGTCTAATGGACCCTAGTCCAATGGCCTAAGGTCCAATTGCGCGGGTTTGTATTCGTGGCACAAACTCGGTTCATGAACCTCCCCACCCACCACGGCACCGGGTTTATCTTGCGCTCCCTCAATCGGCCGCGTGATCACGAATAGAAAGGAGCACCTTCAATGAGCAGGAACATCTTTGGACTTTTGGCGCTCGCCGTGACCGTTGTTGCAGGCTGCTCCACTAGTCAGCCGCTGTCGAGCTGTGACCTTAAGATTGCGCAGATTTGCTCGCGAGCCGCGGAAGCGCAATTGCACGAAGGAACTCTGACGGTTGAATATTCGTCACGGGCGGGGGAAGCGCGGGTAGTACCCTATGTTGTACCCGTTTTGAGGCCGGATGGCGTGTTGGCTGCGGAAGTCGACTGCTACACCAACACAGACTCTCATACTTATTCCTTAGTCCGATCAAACCTCGCAATTCCGCCTGAATCTGAGGAGTCGGTCGTCTTCTTGAGAGATCGAAACTTGTGCGCCGACGATGGATCGTATGCAGAAAACGAGCACCGGCGTGTCGGGACCGCGTCAGGACTCTCACTAGTGTCACGATGAATGACTCTTTTCGAATCGCAGTCGGATAAGCTTCTAGTGAGGAGAAAATCGAACTATGAGGACCAAAGGTTTTACTCCGGTGGGACGAGATGTGCGACGCCGGAACCAAGATGCTGAGCTTGTTTTTTGCCCGCCCACATGGCAGTCGTTGTCATGCAGCCGAGTGGTGGGGCGGCCCTGCCGTAATTGCCCGCGAATTTGCGGCCGACAAAACCGTGTCGAAAAGAAGGTATCCCGCATGAACGCAGTCAAGCACGTGGTGGCGATAGCGTTTTGCGGCTTCGCCCTTGCGCTCCCTTCCTCCTCCTGCATCGCTCAGCAAGTCAACGGTGAGTTGGGTTCACCCAACGCCACCACCACCATCCCCGGAAATCAACTTCCGCCGCCCGATCCGAAATTCGGCGGGGTGATCAAGGAGAAAGCGTCGGAGTCGACGCCTTGGTGGCCGCCGCGAATCGTACCGCCCAAGAGTGCGCCGAACATGCTGCTCATTATGACGGACGATGAAGGGTTCGGCTCGCCGAGCACATTTGGCGGCGTCATCGCGACACCTGCACTGGATCGTATTGCGAACAACGGACTGCGGTACACGCAGTTCCATTCCACGTCGCTGTGCTCACCGACGCGCGCCGCTTTGATTACAGGACGAAACCATCACGTGGCCGGCTTTGGGGTTGTGGGCGAGGCGGCGACGGGATTCCCGGGGTACGATTCGATTATCAGGAAGGATACCGGCACCGTCGGCGAGATCCTCAAGGAAAACGGGTACGCGACCGCGTGGTTCGGCAAGGACCACAACACGCCCTTTTACCAGGCCAGCCAGGCCGGGCCATTTGATCAATGGCCCACCGGGATGGGCTTCGATTATTTCTACGGCTTCGTCGGCGGCGACACGAGCCAGTGGCAACCGAACCTCTTCCGTAACACGACGGCCATCTACCCCTTCCAGGGGCATCCCGGTTGGAATCTCACCACCGCGATGGCTGACGACGCCATCCAGTACATGAAGCAGCTCAAGGAGATCGCGCCCGACAAGCCGTTCTTCGTCTATTACGTCCCGGGCGGTACTCACGCGCCCCATCATCCGACGCCCGAGTGGATCAAGAAAATCAGCGATCAGCATCTATTCGACGGCGGATGGAACAAATTGCGCGATACCATCTTTGCCAACCAGAAGCGTCTCGGCATCATGCCCGCCGATGCCAAGTTGACGCCATGGCCGAAGGATCTGCCGGAGTGGGATACCCTGAGTTTCGAGCAGAAGAAACTGTACATCAAGCAGGCCGACGTCTACGGGGCGTACCTCGCGTACACCGACCACGAAATCGGTCGGGTCATACAGGCCGTCGACGACCTGGGTGAGCTCGACAACACCTTGATCATCTACATAAGCGGCGACAACGGCGCGAGCGCCGAGGGGATGCTCAACGGCACACCGAACGAGTTCACAACCTTCAATGGCGTTTCCGTGCCGGTCAAGGACCAGTTTCTTTGGTACGACTTCTGGGGATCGGATCGGACCTTTCCGCACTATGCGGCGGGGTGGGCGTGGGCGATGGATACCCCGTTCAAGTGGGTGAAGCAGGTAGCGTCGCATCGCGGCGGCACGGGCAATGGCATGGCCATGTCCTGGCCCGGCCACATCACGGACGTCGGTGGCATCCGCCGCCAGTTCCATCACGTCATCGACATCGTACCCACGATCCTCGAGGTGACCGGCATCCCAGCTCCCGACACGATCAAAGGCATCAAGCAGCGCCCGATTGAAGGCGTGAGCATGGCGTACACGTGGGACAAAAAGCCCGGCACACGACGCAATATTTCGAGATGCTCGGGAACCGCGCCATTTACCAGGACGGTTGGATGGCGGTCACGACGCCTGTAAATCTCCCGTGGGAACTGAACACCGCCACACCGCCGGACGTTATTACCGGGTACAAGTGGGAACTCTACAACCTCAACGAAGATGTCACCGAGTACAACGATCTTGCCGACAAGATGCCGGACAAGCTCAAGCAATTGCAGGATGTCTTCTACGAGCAGGCGAAGAAATACGACGTGCTGCCGCTCGATAACTCTACCCTCGCACGCTTCCTTACGCAGCGTCCGAGCGCCACAGCGGGACGGACCACATTCACCTATTCGGGCGAATTGAGCGGCGTGCCGCCCGCCGCCGCACCGAACATCCTGGACAAGGACTACACCATCACCGCCAATGTCGACATTCCTAAGGGCGGCGGCGAAGGCATGATCGTCACCGGGGGGGGCGCTTCGGTGGCTACGGCTTGTTCCTCTCTAAAGGCGAGTTGGGATTCCGCCACGGCAAGGTCGTGTTTCTTTACAATCTGCTCGATCTCAAGCGCACGATCTGGGAAGGGCCGGAGCTGAGCGCCGGCAAGCACATCATCGTGTTCGACTTCAAGCTCGACGGCCCCGGTCTCGGCAAGGGCGGCACGGGCGTGCTGTCGGTGGACGGCAAGGAAGTGGACAGGAAGCACATGGAACACACCACTCCTATCATGTTCCCCGAAGACGAAGACTTCGACGTCGGGATGGACACCCGCACCGGGGTCGCACTCGTTGAGTATCGTTATGATTGTCCGTTCAAGTTCACGGGCAAGATCGACAAGCTGACCTTCAATCTCGGCCCGGCGCAGTACACGGATCAGGATCGCAAGAACATGCCGGCCATTGAGGACGCGGTCGCCCGCGC
>JBKQNE010000069.1:0-3509 GCA_052146355.1 Binataceae bacterium (SeqCode)
GTCCTTCCGCACGATGGCGCTGCCGGGCTAGAAGCGCACGTTGGTCCCTACCACGATGTCGAAGCACCTGGGGCTGAAACCTGCGGAATGCGCGCCGATGAACTTCGCCCAGACCTCCTGCGATTCCGTCACCTTGTAGTTGACGAACGAGAACAGAGTTTCCGTCGGATCGAACCGCCCGGTATTTGGATACACTCCATCGCCGCTCTTGCCAGTGATCGGATAACTGGCAAACACGCCATAGCGGTACTTGCCACTCACGAAAACATAGTCGGCAGTAACCGAGACCGAGTGGAAGTTGGAAGGACAGTTATAGATTCCCGAGCCAAAGTTACAGTTGTCATTCAGGTACGCAGCGCCAATGCGCAAGATCGGCATCTGATGGTTCGCGAGCGGCAGCACGCGATACATCAGCTTCGCCTGGGCGATCCGACGCGCGTTGCTGGGTGTAGGACCAACAAATTTCTCAAAAATCGCGCAGTCCTCTTGGCAAGCCGTGTAGTAGAACTCCGAAAAGTACGGCGTGAAGTCGATATGTTTGCCGAACGGGATTTGCGCTTCGCCCCCTATGTTGCGGATCAAGATCTTTTCCTTGACCTCCGAGATCGACTCGGGCGCGAAGAACTGCACGAGATCGGATTGGAGGAAGGAGTCGTGCGCACCCCCGAATACCGAGTAGTATTCGCGACCGCGGTGCCGGTTCCAGGTGCCTTTGAAGTCATAGAGCGTCCGGTCGGGAGCTTCCGGGTAGAACGTGCGATTGATGTAAGCGTAGAAGTCGAGATTCTTGTAGTACGTGTCCCAGAACCCATTGAGGGTGATCTTTTGCAGCGAAGTCCAGGCGCCGTTCGAGGGTGAGGCGGCACTGAAAAAACCATCGCCCACCCAGAAGGTGATCTTCCCTAGTGAGGTGTAGAACGACGGGCCGCCGCCATAGGTCACGAGTTGCGTGTCGTAGTGGTTGCCGAAGGCGTGACCGAGGAACGTCCAGTTAGTGCGCTTGGCCAGCTTGACGCGGCGCAACCCGTCCAGCGCGTGGGCATTCTTGGGGTCCAGGGCGAGCACGGCGTTGAACAGCTTCTCGGCCGCGAACGGACGATCCATGATGAGCATGAACTCTGCGCCGCCAAGCATCGCGCCGATTTGCGGCGACGCCGCCGGCGCCACAGCGGGCGACGCCTCTGGCGGGGCCGTGTCCGGTGAGGTCTGCGACGACTGCTGGGCCTCAGCTGCGCCCGCCACAAGGATCCATACCACCACCAGCACCCACCACAACTGCCGTCCTCCGCTGCGCATAGTTAGTCCCCCAGTCACTCCACTGGTGCACTCGGAAACAAGGCCACCAAACCCATCTTTTTCCTCGACTGACATCGTTCACCCTCCGTGATCTCGTCGGTTTCGATTATGTTTGCCCGTCGTGCCCCGGCTACGCGGCCGCCCCGATCTGTTTCATCAACCCGGCCTCGTCCCATACGTCCCAGAGCTCGACCACTTGTCCATTCTGGACGCGGAAGATCGTCATGCCGATCATGCTGACCTTCTTCTGCGTGGGCGCCAACCCGAAGAGGTTTCCCGTGTGGGTCGCGGTGGCCGACCAACGCACGGCGGCGCGATCGCCCACCTGCAGCGCGTCATCGATCGAGTAGTGGATGTCCGGAAACGCGCTCAGCAGCACCGCCACGAACCCCTTGCCGACCTCGCGGCTCGGGATCGTCTGACCGTCGACGTGCCCAACGTAAGAGGGCGCCATCGCCTGCTCCCACAAGCTGGCGTTGTGATCGTTGTAGACCTGGTAGAACCTGTGTACCGCATCCATTACTGACATCTTTGCTCCCTTACCGAGTAACAATGCTACACCCGACCAGTTCCCCGCTGGCGCCGTGATCTTATGAAAATACAAAAGTTTGAGCCCCTTTGAAAATGGAAGAAGTGCCTCTACTCTTAAGTGCGATTCGGTCCTGCATGGCTACCGGCCCATCGTGTCCAGAAGCAGACGGGCAGTCTCCTCGCCGGAGAAGTTCTGCTGGCCCGTGATGAGATTGCCGTCGCGAATCGCAAAGCCACGCCACAGTCCAGCCTGCACGTAGTTGGCCCCGATTTTCTTCATCTCGTCTTCGATCCGCCAGGGCATCACATGCTTGTCGCGGGACAGCAGGTTCATCGACCAGACGGCATTGTCCGCAAAGTCTTCCTCAACGTTGGCAAATCCTGTTAATGTCTTGCCCTTGGCGAGATATTCGCCGTTCGACAGCTTGGCGTATTTCAGGACGGCCACACCGTGGCAGAGCGCACAGGCGATCTTGCCCTTTTCGTAAAACTCGACGAACTTCTTGTGCAGGTCCGTCGCCTTGTCGAAGGTGAACATGGGGGCCTGACCGCCGGCGACGACGATGGCGTCGAACTTCGCGACGTCGATGTCAGTCGCCTTCTTGGTATTGGCCACGAGTTCAACGAGTTTCGGGGTTGAGATGAATCCCATACTGATCAAGTCGGACGCGGAGTAGCCGGAGGCGTCGCGCGGATCGGACATACCATCGGCTTCGCACTTGCCGCCGTTGGGGCTGAAGACCTCGATCTCGTATCCGGCCTCGGTTAGCACGTAATAAGGGTGGGAGAGTTCACTCCACCAGAATCCGACGGGCCACTGGGTTGTCGTAGATATGGCGGGATTGGCGATCACGATTGCAACGCGCTTTGGGTGGGACTTGCTGACAACGTTCGGATCTTTCAGACTCATCGTTTTTCTTCTTTCGGGTTATAAGATTTTGCGATGCAGTGTAACAACAGAGTCCCCATTGGCGCTACGCACTTCTAGGGTCAGTACTTACTTTGAGGCAACTAAACCCCATCAGAATCAGGCCGGCCGCAGGTTCTGCTTCGGCTTGTTGTGCCACGGTGAGTCATCAGCGGGGAGATGATTGCTAAGGGGCTAATCCTTATTTCACATTTACAAAAGTCTGAGAACAGATTAGTGTTCCTTGGGCTCTTTGGGCACCCAGCCCAAGGTGCAACAATCAACACGGGAGGATTCCAAGAAATGAAAAGGCTCGGATTTGTGTTGTTGATGGTGGCCATTGCCCTGATGCTCGGGGGAAATGCTCTGGCTGAAAACAATGGCGTCGGAGACGGTAAATGCTCAAACCAGACGTTTTTCGGTGATTACGGATTCACCGTAAACGGCACGATTAACCCAGGCGGGTTAGCTGGTGGTCCCGCGCCCGCGATATATATCGCGGGGGTACAAATGATTCACGCTGACGGCGAAGGCAATCTGAAAGATTTTGAGGCGATTGTTCTCGACGGCACGCCGCTGGTAGACGCCCCGCCAAGTTATTTTTCGGAGCACGAGGGAACCTATACGGTCAATTCCAATTGCACCGGAATAGCTTTCCTTACCAATGCCCCTTTTGGCGGTGATAACTTTATAACTCTGTCCTTCGTGATAGACAAAAAGGGCAAGCAAATCCGCATGCTGGGTGTTCCTCCGTTTGATAGTGGTGGGACACCCC
>JBKQNE010000070.1:0-143976 GCA_052146355.1 Binataceae bacterium (SeqCode)
GGCCTGAAGTTCGTCGATGGAGTCGGCGAGGATCGACTGAAAACCTTTACTCACTCACCTGACAGTCAACCTAGGGAAGCCGCCTGATCATGACCGGCCGATCCACAACATTTGACAATTACTCCAAATGTACTTCCATTGGGCGAAACGCTGTCAAACGGAGAGAGAGGCAAGTGAGTACGTGTCGAAGGCGGAAGGAGTAATTGGAGACGGTTTGAAGGCAGCGCTACTCCGCGAGCGACTCTGGATATTGTCTGCAGAGATTCAGAACTGGCTAGGTGATGAGCCTTCTAGGTTGCACGCTTTGGAGAATGCTGTACGTGAAAGCCCTGGCGGTATCATCGCGCGGTATCTCTTGGGTCGCGCGTACAGAAGAGTGAATCGGTCTAAAGACGCGCTTGGTATTCTTGAGCCGGTTGTGGCAAACCACCCCGATGAATTCCGCGCGTGTGTCGAGTATGCGTTAGCGTTGCTGGATCGGGGACAAACAATTGATACCGCAATCGCCGTGCTGCGAATTGGACAGACACACGGCATGAGGGATCCGCGATTTGTGGCTACCTTAGGAGGACTACTGTTCCTGAAAGGGGAGTTTACCGAAGCGCTTGACGTTTTCAGCGAGGTGAGAAGACGAGAAATGTCCGTCACCGAAGCTCGCCGCGTCCAGTTCAGGCCGCAAAAAAATGCTGATACTCATGAGCGTGTCCGCCTTATTGGAACGATAGCAACAGTGGGCTTCAATTTCGTCTTTATCAGTGTCACCGGCTCTCCAGACTTTTTCCGTCGCGGCTCGAGAGTAGGCGACCAATCGCTGCAAAAGGGAATGAAGGTGAGTTTCGAGGTTGCATTCAGCGCGTCAGGCCCGACGGCAGAGAACCTGCTACTCATCGAGCACTAAGTGACGTCACCGTCTAGGCAATAAACGGCCTGAGTCTATTCGCCTCGAGACTGTCAGCGATCCGCATCACGCGGACGGCGTCGCCGACTACCTCGGCGGGTCGGCGTTCGCCTTTCGGTCCGGCAGGATGAACTCCAGCCCCGAGGTCGACGTCTTCTTCATCTGTTTCGCAGGTCCTCCACGATCTTCTCTAGACAGTTCTCGGACGTCTCCGTGCAGAGAGTACGGACGCAACGGTTGTATGATGGAAAGCGGCCTGGAAGCGGGAAGCAGAGTTCTTCACACTTCTCGTCAACCGCCTCACATTCAACCGGCTCTTCTCGCTCCGCTGTAGGAGGCGGCGGAACCATCTGGGTCGATGAAGGGATGTTCACTGAAGGCTCTAACGGTTTCACCAGGTTCAGGTTCGTGCTGATCGACGGCGGGACCGGAGCCACCATGGGACCGATCCCACTGATCCCGGGGGCGGTGTAGCTTTCGCTATACTGAGCGAGCGCCGATCCGGCCACTAAACAGAAGATGATTACTGCGAATGAGATCTTCATATTATCTGCCTCACGATCGCACGGCTTTTTGACTTTGCGAAACCAGCTTGGCTTCGGGCTCAGTAGATCGCCAATACGCAATTGCACGCATACAGGTTGAGCGTACTGGACTGCAGAGAGCGGAAGCGGCGGCGATTCTTCTCGGTCGGTCAGCTCTAGTTTCCCTAGAGACTTTACCGATCAGGGATTCACCGCCAAGGCTCTGGGCCTCAAGTAAGAGCACAGGCTGAAGCCTGTGCCACTCGGATGCCTTGGGTGATCTTGGGGAGGCGATTTATAATCGCGCGCCTTGCAGGCGCGCTGAGAGTGGACGCTCTCCTAACCTCTCCCTGAAAGGGCGAGGACAAAAGGGCGCTTCGCGAACACGGGTTCGGTTGCGCGCAGAGGATCCTTCGTCCCGTTGGTCCGCAGCGCGGGCTTGCGCCCGCAACCCGAAGAGGCTGTCTCGGCGATCGAGTTCAAAGGTTCTCACACTGACGGGATTTCTCGGAAAAGAACCTCGGAATGACACGACTTTCCGACGACGCCTGAAGACAAAATCATCCCACCACGCAACTAAGTTCAGAATTAGTAGAGCATAACGCCGCGCTGGCTCGTCGGCAGAGCTGGAGCCTGCGCCCGCTATGTTGCGGGGGCAGGCTCCGTTCGGATGGCGCAAAAGGTTCTATTGCTTTTCGAGGTCGAAGGTTCCCTTCCCGGTGCAATGCTTCTTATTGCCCTTGAGCAGAAAGGTGCCGGACATGGTGTCATCGTCCACGGTCGCCATGACCGCTATGGTGCAACCGTGATCATCCGGATTCGTATCGTGAAGTGTCAGGGTAAGGTTGTCGCCTGAAATCTTGCCCGTAAGCGGTCCGCTCGGGCTCTCGTTGCCCGTTGTCGCGTCGAACGAGCCGCCGATTTTTTTCTGGCTCTGGGTGAGGTCGAGGCTCAACGTGCCGTTGCCGTCGCTCTGAGTGAGCGTGCCGGACCAGGTGCCGGCGACCTGGGTTATAGGCGGCGCCGGCATTTTCCCTTCGTCTATCGCGGAGTCATCATTTTGTGCGCGAGCGCCAGGGACGCAAAGCAGCAACAACAGCATCGAGGATGCGGCAAGTATTCCGGTAGTAGCTCTGATCGATCGTTTCATGTCTCTCCCTTCGGTTTTGAAAGCGTCGGAAATGTTGGCGCGCAATGAGCGGCCTGGTCAACTATGGATAACGCGCGTATAGATACGTACGCTGGCCGCTTGCGGTTTGGATTGCTCGCTCAACTCAAGACCGGCCCGCCGGTATATGCGGCTGGGTAGTGGGCCAGTTTGAAAACCACCGCGAGCCGACACGAGTCGCCGCATGCAAGGCGGCAGCAGCGGACTCCGGGATTCCCATTCGTCGCGGCTGCTCCTCAGGGCGACGCCTAGAGGACCGCGCGGCAGGCGCGAAGCGCACGGCGTAGCCGCACGGGAATGACAAACGTGGGCGCGAGTTTGCAGCAAGATTGAACTACTCGCCACCACAGCTACCTTTCTCTTACTCCGCCTTGGGTGACGGGCTCCAGAAGCGGAAACCGTCCACGACCGTGAGCTGACCGTACTTTGCTTCGAATGTGCCCGGATATTTGCCGAAGAGGGCTTTATCAGCAAGGAATCAAGTAAGAACACAGGCTAGAAGCGTGTGCCACTCAAACGCCCGGGTGTTCTTGGGCAGGTGATTTATAATCGCGCGCCTTGCAGGCGCGCTGAGAGTGGACCCTCTCCGAACCTCTCCCTGAAAGGGCGAGGACAAAAGGAATCTGCGGATTCAGATCCATTTTTTGCGGACTAGCCACATTTTTACTAATTGGGTTAGCGCTACGTACATCAGCAGCGTTACCAGCAATAGTGGCCAATAGAGGGCGGGTAGCGGGACGAAGCCCAGCCATTGGCCGATTGGGGAGACCGGCAGCCATGCGCCGACCAGCATGATCGCGGCTGAGGTCAGGATTAGCGGCCTGCTGGGGCGGCTTTGGAGGAACGGAATCTTGTTGGTGCGGATGACGTGGATGATCAGGGTCTGGGTCAGTAACGATTCGACGAACCATCCGGTCTGGAACAGGGCGGCCGCGTAAGTCGAATCGGGATTGGCGGCATGGGCAAAGCGTGCGGCGAGTTCCGGTGGCGGCAGCAGGCCGAGATTGCCGCACTTAAACAGGAACCACATGATCGAATAGGTGGTGTAGTCGAAGACGGAGCTGCACGGGCCGATGACGAGGATGAATCGCGCGATCTCGTCCATATTCCACGGGCGTGGTCTCTCGACCTGTTCCGGATCCACCTCATCGGTGGGAATGGGCACCTGCGAAAAGTCATAGAGCAAATTGTTGGTCAGGATCTTTATCGGCGACATCGGCAGGTAAGGCAGCCACAGGCTGGCGCCGAGGACGCTGAACATGTTGCCGAAATTGGAGCTGGCACCCATCCGAACGTACTTGAGGATATTGGCGAAGACCTTACGGCCTTCGATTACGCCTTCCTCGAGCACCATCAGGCTCTTTTCCAGCAAGATCGCGTCGGCCGCTTCCTTGGCGATATCCACCGCGGTATCCACCGAGATGCCGACATCCGCGATACGGAGCGCGGGCGCATCGTTGATGCCGTCGCCCATGAATCCGACGACGTGCCCCCTGCCCTGGAGGAGCTTGATGACGCGTTGTTTGTCGGCCGGTGAGAGCCGGACGAACAAGGCGGTTTTTTCCGCGGCATCAGCCAGGTCGGTATCGTTCAGCGCCGCGACCTTTTCGCCGGTCAGAACAGTTTCAAGCGAAAGGCCGACCTCTTTGGCGATCTTGCGGGCGACCAGCTCGTTGTCGCCGGTCAGAACTTTGACCGCGATGCCGTGTTTCTGCATCGCGGCGATCGCGGGTCCCGCAGTTTCCTTGGGTGGGTCGAGAAAGGCGATGTAACCTTTCAGGATCAGGTCCTTCTCGTCCTCTTTGTGATAAGCGGCTTTCGGCTCCAGGTCGCGATACGCCATCGCGATGACGCGGAAGCCATCGGCGGACAACTGGTCGTGTTCCTCCTTGAGATCCTCGAGCAGGAGGGGATCCATCGGCAGGATCTCTCCATCCAGCTCAAACTGCGTACACTTAGTGAACACTGATTCCGGCGCGCCCTTGCAGATGAGCCGCGGCGTGCCGCCGCGCTTGCCGACGACGACGGACATCATTCTGCGGCTGAAGTCGAAGGGAATCTCGTCGATCTTGATATAGTCCGCGACCGCGCACTTTTGATGCAGCTCCTCGTACTTGAGAACGGCGCGGTCGAGAATGTTCTTGAGCCCGGTTTGGAAATGGCTATTGAGGTACGCCATCTCCAGGACAGTGTCGTCGTCTTTGAGTGCGACGTCGCAATGCAACTCCAGAATAACGCGATCCATCGTGAGCGTGCCGGTCTTGTCGGTACACAGGACGTCCATCGCGCCGAGGTTCTGGATCGAATTGAGGCGCTTGACGATCACTTTTTTGCGCGACATCAGGATCGCGCCCTTGGACAGGCACACACTCACGATCATCGGGAGCATCTCGGGCGTGAGGCCTACGGCGACCGCGAGCGCGAACAGGAACGCCTCGCCCCAGTCGTGTTTGGCAAAGCCGTTGATCAGAAAGACCGCCGGCACCATCACGCCCATGAAGTAGAGCATCAGCCAGGTGAAATTGCTTACGCCCTTATCGAACCTGGTCGGTGGCGGCCCCTGGGTGATAGCGCCCGCCATGCTGCCGAGGTAGGTCTTGCGGCCGGTCTCGATGACCAGCGCGCTGGCGGAACCGCTTTCGACGCTGGTGCCGAGAAAACAGATGTTCCTCAGTTCCAATGGCGTTTTCCCGGCAGCATCGTCGGGCGCATCGAACTTCTCGACCGGAAACGCCTCGCCGGTCAGGCTCGCCTGCATCAGGAACAAGTCTCTGCATACCAGCAGGCGAATATCCGCGGGAATCATGTCACCGGCCGCAAGATGGATCACATCACCGGGCACAAGCTCGGCCAGCGGGATTTCGCGCTCTTGGCTGTCGCGGACCACGGTCGCGGTGACGTGAATCATCGCCTTGAGCTTGGCCGCGGCAGCATCGGCGCGGGCTTCCTGGAAGAATCGAAGCGAGACGCCGAGAGCGACCATGATCAGCATCAAGATTCCGCCGGCATTGTCGGATCTGGTCTGTGCCGTCGCGAAGGTAATGGTTGCCAGCACGGACAGCAGGATCACCAGGGGATTCAGGCACGCTTTGATAAACAGCTTGAGACGCGTGAAACGCTGCTCACCGGTGACGGCGTTTGGTCCGTATTCATCGAGGCGGCGTTGAGCTTCCTCTTCACTGAGACCGTTTTCTGTCGTCTCCAGCTCCGCGAGCACGCTGGCGGGATCGGCAGCTGCGCTTCGCGTGAGGCGAGGGGAAGCCTGGATGCTGGCGTCAGGACGCCTGAAGTTTCTCGGCAGGATCGAACTTGGAAGCAGACTCATCCGGCACCTCAAGTGGCAAATCAGGATCCTAGCGCAGCTCGTGGAGCGGCGCCGCAATTCGGCGGTAGTTTGCGAGGGGCAAGATCAACTTATTGAGCCCGGCATAAAATAGTTACAGCGACTCGGATCTCGCCGTCCTGGTTTGTCATTCTCGCGTGGCTGCCGCGCGCGAGGAATCCCGAATTTTCGCACAGCAGCAGGACAAAAAGGAGAGGGATTCCTCGCGCGGCAGCCACGCGCGGGAATGACAAAAAACGAGATTCGCTGGAGCCGACTGTCACTATAATCTGCAAGACTCAATAACTCTTCCGTGTAACACTCCCAGCTTTTATGCCTGAGTATCCGACCATTGCACAGTGCCATCACGAATTTGTTAACGGAACATTTCCGAAGTGAAGAACGCTGCAATGAGCGGCCTCTCTGGTTGTCTTGTCGCATAACTGACTTCACAGCAAGATGGGGCATCCCGGGCCTGTTCGACGCGCCCTTCGGCTTCGTTCGGGGCTTGGGCTCCAAGCCCGGGCGGCGCGGGCTTGCGCCGAAAGAGGCTGCGTGATCGCAATGGTGGTGGTACAAGCGCGGGGGCGCGAAGCCCGTGGGAGTGCGATCGGTTGAGATTCCTCACTCAGGGGTTCGGAATGACGGAAGGAGCTTTCCGTGGTTGATTTGTTTCCGGCGCTGCGCGTGGGTCATGTTAGGATTAGGCGATGGGCTACGGGCGGGCCGCTGCCGCAATCTTATCTCTGTGTGTGACGGTGCTGTGCGCCGGGATTGCGCGCGCGGCTACTTCGACGCCGCCCGCGGAGTTTGCGGGAGTGCCGCTGGGGACGACGCTTGGCGAGCTCAAGCAGCTCCATCCGGAGGTGGCGCGTAACCCGGATAGCGATCGGCAATTTCAGGTTTATCAAACGCTGGCGCTCAAGGGCGTGAGCGAGAAGAGCGCGGTTGCGTTCAATATCTACCAAGGCCGCGTGGTGGGCGGGCAGGTGATGCTCGACTCGGACAACGCGCGCTACTGGTTCGACCAAATGGTCGAGCGGTACGGCAAGCCCGATAGCTGCACGTACTGCACAGCCCCAGAGCTGGTCATCGCCAATTGGATGTGGGGCAACGGGGTGCGGCTGCATATCGGCGGCGAGATGCTCACTTTGCTTACCGAGGACGGCGCGGCGCAGCGGCAGCAATGGGTGGCGCGCGGCGACAGCAGTATCGCTTCGGCGGACAACGGCGACGAGGACAGCGATTTGGGTGATCAGGCGGCCGTGCCGGTCGTGCATCAGAAGGTGAGGAAGAAGGTCAGGCCACCGCCGGCCGTGGCGCATCGACAGCCGGCCGGATGGCGCGCGTACTACCAGGATGCGAAGAGCCGCGTCGAGCGATGGCTCGGCTGGTCGAAGTGAAGATTCACCAGGCACGAAGTAAGTCACAGGCTGAAGCCTGTGCCACTCGGAGAGAGGATCACAACAAGGCAGGCAGAATCCGCAGATTTCACAGATTTACGCAGATTCTGAAAGTCGTATCTGTGAAATCGGCGTAATCTGCGGATTCCGCTGTCCCCGATAATTGTTGATATGCTGGAGCCATTCCTGAGAATGGACGATGGCGACGATCCTGATGGGAGCAGAGCTGTAAGCGCGCATAAGAAGGCGGCGCAAATCGGAGCTGCAAACGGGATGGGAATTACATTCACGAAGGCGAGAATTTCCAATCCGCGCCAGTCACGCCGGCGCACGGTTGAGCTCGAATTTCTGATCGATACCGGCGCTATCTTCAGCGTTGTGCCTGGCTCGATAGCTCGCAAGCTCGCGCTCGAGAAACTGGACCGTGAAGAGTTCACCCTGGCCGATGGGACTCGCCGCACGTATGACGTCAGCGAAGCATTCTTCGAACTGGGTGATCGGCGCGGTACGTCGAAGGTCGTCTTCGGGCCGCCGAATGTAACGCCACTGCTCGGCGCTTTGACCCTGGAGAGTCTCGGCTTGATGGTAAATCCGGTCACCCGCGAGGTGTCTCGCAGGCGATTGTTCCTGGCCCCACATAGCGCCGGAAGCGGCGTTGATTGATCCCAGGGAGCCAGCGGAAACCTCGGAGCCTCGCTCTTCAGGGCTGTTCTCACCACAAAGGCACCAAGACACCAAGTAAGGCACAGGCTCGAGCCTGTGCCACTCGCGACGAGGATCACAACGCGGCAGGCAGAATCCGCAGATTTCGCAGATTTACGCAGATTCCGAAAATCCTATCTGCGAAATCGGCGTAATCTGCGGATTCCGTTGTCGCGATTTCTACCGGCGGAAGTGGTCTGCGATTACTTGCGCTACGCAGCAGGTTACGTTTCTGGCGGCTGGGATGTGCAGGAATTCGTTGGGGCCGTGGGCGTTGGAATGCGGGCCTAGGACGCCGGTTATCAGGTATTGCGCGTCGGGGAAGCGCTCGCCAAGCATCGCCATGAACGGGATCGTGCCGCCCAGACCCATGTAGGCGGCGGGTTTGCCGAAGTAGGCGGTGGAAGCCTGGTCCAGAGATTTCTCGAGCCACGGCGCCAGTTCGGGCGCATCCCATCCGGTAGCGGCCCATTCGGTTTCAAAGGTTACCTTGGCGCCGTACGGCGGATTTTCCTCGAGGATCGATTTCAGTCTTTGCGTTGCCTTGACCGCATCGCAGGTCGGCGGGAGCCGCAGCGACAATTTGAGCGCCGTCATCGGCCGCAACACGTTGCCGGCGTTGTCGGCGGGCGGAAGTCCCTCCGCGCCAATCACGGTCAGGGCAGGCCGCCAAGTGCTGTTTAGAATCAGCTCGACCGGATCGTTGGAGACGGCGCGTGCACCCGCGATCAAGGGAAAGCTTTCCGCATACCGGGTGCGCACCTTGGATGCCGCGGAAATCTGGGTGAGACGGGCGGGTGGAACGCTCACGTTGAATGCTGGGTCGCTGACCAGTCCGGTCTCGGGATTTTCTACCCGGTTGAGCAACTCGCGCGCGATTCGAAAAGTGTCGGCAACCGCGCCGCTGGCGCCGGAATGGATGCCCTCGGTCAGCATCTCGACTCGCAGCGTGCCGCCCGCGAGTCCGCGCAGCGAAGTCGTTGACCATAGCTGATGGTAGGTTTCACAACCCGAGTCGAGTGCGATCACCAGGCTGGGCGTGCCGATACGATCGGCGAGCCGTTCGATATAGGGGGGCAGGTCGAAGCTGCCGCTTTCCTCGCAGGCTTCGACGACGATCACGCATCGCGCGTGCGGGATGTTCGCCGCATGCAGCGCGCCGAGCGCGGCGACGCAGGCGAACGTCGAGTAGCCGTCATCGGCGATGCCGCGTCCGTAGAGACGATCGCCCTCGCGCACGGGAGTCCACGGGTCCAGCCCGTCGCGCCATCCGGCCATCTCGGGCTGCTTGTCGAGATGGCCATAGAGCAGGACGCAATCGTCGGAGGCGCCGGGAATATCGATGAAGATGAGGGGAGTACGGCCCTCGAGCCGGACGACATCGAGCTTCATGCCGGGGATCGCATGAGCCTTCGCCCATTTGGAGAGGAGGTCGACGGCGCGCTCCATGTGGCCGTGGGCAGCCCAGTCGGGATCGAAGGCGACGGACTTGTTTGGGATTCGGCCGTACTCGATCAGGGCTGGAATGATCGCCTGTTCCCAGAGGGGATCGATGAATGCGCGGATTGCGGTCGTGCTCATGGGGATAACCTACTTGCGTCGTGGGCTTCGTGCAAAATCGGATGTGGTGGCGCGGAGGCGCGCATCGATCGGGTCGCTTCCTGACCAATATTCGCGATGAATCTACCGACCCTCATCCGGCGCGCAGCGCGCCACCTTCTCCCGGCGGAGAAGGGCACGGGCGGGACGCCCGCGCCACCTAACTATTCGGCATCGAGGCTGAAGGTCAGGCCGGTTGCGTTTTCCAGGTCGGCCAAGGCCTGGGCTTCCGTCACCACTTTGATTGCGGCCATTCCCAGTTGTGCGGCTGGCTTGCAGTTGACGCCCAGGTCGTCGAGGTAGACGCAGGCGGCTGCGTCGACGCTGAGCCGCTCGCACATCATCAGGTAGATGCGGGGGTCGGGTTTGCGCAGGCCGGTCTTGGAGCTTTCGACGATCACATCGAAGTGCTGCATGATCACGCTGGCGCGCGATGCGCCTTCGGCGCTCGCGGCCATGCCGGCGCCGTGACCGACCGGCATGTTGTTAGTGATGCAGCCGACCTTGAAGCGCTGCTTGCATGCGAGGAGCGCCGCGACCATCCGGGGCCGCACCGCGCCGGACAGCAGGGGGAGAATTTCCGCGCCGCGCACCGGATGACCGAGGGCAGTCGACTCTTCGAGGAACTTCAGGTCGAAGGCGCGGCTGTCGATCTGGCCACGCTCGAAAAGCGCCCACGCGTTGGAGTCGGGATTGGAGGCGTTGATAGTGCGGATGAGGTCTTGGGGCAGACCGCGCTGCACTTCGTAGCGGTTGAACGCTTCGAACGGTGAGGTGGTGAAAACACCGCCGAAATCCCAGATTACCGCCTCGATCGCCACGCCTTCGTTCTCTCTTTCTTTGAAGTCACGCGACAGGCGTAACATCGCCGGTCGCGACGATTCAAGTACAACGAGAGAGAAAAGCTCTTAACCAGGCACCAAGACACCAACAGGCATAATCCGCAGATTTCGCAGATTCACGCAGATTCAGAGAAACCCTATCTGTGAAATCTGCGTAATCTGTGGATTCTGTTCTTCCGATTTTGAGGTCGCGCGTCATTGCGGCAGGGGGTGCGACGCGATTGAATGCATCCTGATGGCTGACGAAATCGCATACAGTCCGTTCGATCCGTCGTTTCATGCCAATCCTTATCCGCATTATGTGCCGCTGCTCGCGGGGCCGCCGCGGCCGGTTGCACCCGGAGTGCCGGTGATAATGGTCGCGCGGTATGCGGATGTCGTCGCGGTAACGCACGATCATACGCGCTTCTCGAGTGTGCTTCCGCAAATGCCGCCGCGATACGCCGATCCCTTCGGCGGTGCACCGACGATGCCTTTTTCCGACCCGCCGGTGCATACGCGGCTGCGCCGGCTGGTGGCGCGCGACTTCAGCCCGCGCAGAATCAACGAACTCGCTCCGCGTATCGAGGAAATTACGCGACAACTGCTCGATGAGAATGTGGAAGGGGGCAGGTGGGAGGCGATGAGTGCGCTGGCCGATCAATTGCCGGTGGTGATTATCGCAGAGATGCTGGGCGTGCCGATCGAGCATCGCGCTCGTTTCAGGCAATGGTCCGACGCGGTCGCATCGAACCTCGCGGTTGACGCAGAGGGGGCTTCTCCACCCGCGGTGATCGAGGCGGTGGCGGGGCTGCGCGAATACCTGGCGCACGAAATCGAACGACGGCGCATCGAGCCCGGCGACGATTTAATCAGCGCGCTGGTTGCGGCGCACGACACCTCCGAGGCGCTCAGCAGCGACGAGCTGCTGGCTTTCGTGGTGCTGCTGCTGGTGGCCGGCAACGAGACCACCACGAATCTGATCGGCAACGGCCTGCTCGCGATGGCGCGTAATCCCGAGCAATACGAGCGGCTGCGGCGCGATCGCGCGCTGATCCCATCGGCGGTCGAGGAGATGCTGCGCTACGACAGTCCCGTGCAGATGCTGATGCGCTTCGCTACACAGGACGCCGAGGTGGGCGGCACCCGAATGGATTCGGGTATGATGCTGACGGTGATGTTCGGCGCGGCGAATCGGGACCCGGCGCAATTTCCCGAACCGGATCGATTCGATATCGCGCGCAGCCCCAACGATCACGTGGCGTTCGGCGAGGGTATCCACTTCTGCCTCGGTGCGCCGCTGGCGCGGCTCGAGGCGCGTATCGCGTTCAGCGCGATCGCGGAGCGATTCGCGACGATCGCGCTTGCGGATCCATCGGCGACGCTGTCGTATCGCGGATCATTCATCACGCGCGGTCTGCGCGAATTGCCGTTGATCGTTTCCTAGCTCGCCGGCGGGCCGCACATCCGGCTCAATTCGCGCCGCGTGACTGTATGATTTCCAGACCGACCAGGCGCGCCACCAGGATTGCGATGTAGAACTGTCCGACCATCGCTTCCATTGCCGAGAGGTTGCGTGTCACCTGCGCGGTCGCGTGTATATCGCCGTATCCGACCGTGGTGAGAGTGACGATGCTGTAATAGACGAGCTCCATATAGCGGGCCTGCTGAGAAACAGCGTTGGCGCTCTGCTGGAGATGTACCGGTGAGCCGAAAGAGCCAGGGAGAATGAGATCGATGAGGAAGTAGGCCGTACCCCAGGTGATGCCGATCATCAGGTAGCCACACACTGCGCCGCCAATCGTGTCGAGACGGACCTGCCGAGCCTTTAGCACGTCGCGCAGGATCATCGCGGTAATGTACGCCATGAAAACGATTCCGAGGGCGGTCGCGGCGATCGCGCCGTACAATTCGCTTCCGAAGATGGGAACCAGCCTGATGACCTCGGTGATTGCGACGAGGGCGATCAGGATCACAAGGTCGCGCCGGCGATGGCTGGCGGCCCATGCTCCCGACGCCAGCAGAGCGCCCCCGAGGATATCCATCATCGTCACGCCGAGCGAGGTTCCTTCGAAGAAGGGAACCACCACGGAAAGCAACAGCAGGCATAACAGCAGCAGCGCGTACCTGCTTTTGCGCACGACTTCGGTTGTCACGGTACGGCATCCTACATCAGTCGGGTTGGCGGGCGAAGTTTCCGCAAGCCGCGTTTGTTCAGTGGACTGTCGCGGCTATAAAGTTCTGCCGGAGAACGGGAGACGACTTCGATGCTCTATGGCGTCATGCTGCTGTGGTTCATTCTGACTGCCCTCGCCGTTGCCTTCGTCGCGATTGATATCCGTTCGACGCCCGAGTCGCCCGTCCTGAAGTGGGGCTTTATTCTGGTGACGCTCTTCACCGGCCCGGTCGGCGCCTTTCTCTATGTGCTCGGATGCCGCGAGCCGCTGCCCGGCTTGCATGAGAAGTATGTCGCGACGCAGTGGCGCCAGGCGCTCGGATCCACGATGCACTGTGTGGCTGGCGATGGCGTCGGGATTCTGGCAGGCGCGGTCATCGGCGGACTGCTCGTACTTCCGAAGCCAGTCGATATCACACTGGAGTATGTACTTGGCTTTCTCTTCGGATGGGGAATCTTTCAGGCACTCTTCATGCGCGACATGGCCGGTGGGTCGTATATCAAGTCGTTGCGGGTGACATTCATGCCTGAATTGTTGTCGATGAATTGCCTGATGGCCGGCATGATACCGACGGCGACGATCGCGAAGGCACACCTCGCCGAGGGCCGCATGCCGACATCATCCGCCTTCTGGTTCATCATGAGCATGGCGCTGATGCTCGGATCGTTCGCCGCGTACCCGATGAACTGGTGGCTGGTTAAGCACGGCCTCAAGCACGGGATGCTGACGGTTCGACCAGCGCAGGGAGAGCATTCGGGTCATTCGATGAGTGGTCACGCGATGGATGATAAGGCGGGCGGCGAAATGCCGATGCATCATGCGGCATCGAGTGAGCATTCGCAGCATGGTGCCGCCTCCGCGAATACGGCGCCGGCAATTGGCGTCATCACTATAGTGTCGTTCGTCACGCTTGCCGCTGGAATCGCGATCGCTATCCTATTTGGCGGCATTTGAAATCGTCGCGGGCTGTACTCGGTTTGGAGAGTTAAGCTAAGATAAGCCAATCTAAGCATCGAAAACATGCCCAAATATAAGGGCCCGAGGGAAAATGCGCTGCCCGTCCTGCGGCCAGGAAAACCCTGAGGAGCGCAAGCAGTTCTGCGGCAAGTGTGGTGCGTCGCTTTCGGGCAGCGCCGCATCTCGCGTCTCGCCGCCAAATGCGCACCCGGATCATCAGCGGGTTGCATTCGGCGCAGGCCGCTATCGTGTCATTCGGCTGCTCGGTGAGGGCGGCAACAAAAAAGTCTACCTGTGCCGCGACACGAGCCTCGACCGCGACGTTGCAGTCGCGGTCATCAAGACGGAAGGGCTCGACCACGCCGGACGCGCGCGCGTCCGCCACGAAGCGCGCGCGATGGCGAAGCTCGGAGACAATCCGCATATCGTTGCGGTCCACGATGTGGGCGAAGAGGCCGGCCAACCGTTCATCGTCAGCCAGTATATCGCGGGAGGGACGCTCGAAGATCTGCTGGGGCGAGCGGAGGGCCATCGGCTATCGATCGATAACGTTCTGAGTATAGCCACCGAGACGTGCGAAGCGCTGGAGTATGCGCATTCGTGCGGCATCATCCATCGCGATCTGAAACCCGCCAATATCTTTCTGACCAAAGAGGGCAGGAGCAAACTCGGCGACTTCGGCCTCGCGCTGGTGGCGGGAGACACGCGGCTTACCGCGGCGGGAATGATCGTCGGGACGGCGAACTACCTGCCACCCGAAGTGGCGTTGGGAAAACCGATCGACGCGCGCGGCGATCTCTACTCGCTGGGAGCGACGTTCTACGAAATGATCACGGGCAGGCCGCCGTTTGTTGGCGACGATCTGAAAGCGATCATCGTTCAGCACATCAGCGCGCAACCCGTCCTGCCTTCGAGCATCGCGCCCGAGACGCCTCGGGCGCTGGATGAATTGATCCTGAAACTTCTCAAGAAAGACCCGCAGGATCGGCCGGCGAGCGCCGCCGCGGTGCGGGAAGCGTTGCGATCGATCGCGGGCGCGCCGAAAACCTCGATGGAGATGCTGGCCTCGACCGTGATGATCGAGCGGCCCGATCTGAGCACCCATATGGCGCCGGATGGCACCGTAACCATCCCGTTCTCGGACATCGAGAATTCGACGGTGATGAACGAACGCCTCGGCGACCTGAAGTTTCAGGAGGTGCTGCACAAACACAACTCCATCATCCGCGATCAGCTCAGGGCCCATCACGGGTTCGAGGTGAAGTCGATGGGCGACGGGTTCATGATCGCGTTTTCCAGTCCGCATCGGGCACTGGAATGTGCGATCGGAATTCAGCGCGATTTTGCAGCATACAACGAGCAGCCAGCGAACACGCCGATTCGCGTTCGAATAGGACTGCACAACAGGCGAGGCGATCAAGGAAGGGGGAGACTTCTTCGGCAGAAACGTCAACATGGCCGCGCGAATCGGTGCGAAGGCGCAAGGCGGCACGATCCTGGTTTCGGCGGCGTTCAAGGAAGTCGCGGGAGGAGCCACGGACTTCCGCTTCGATCAGGGGCGAGACGTGGATCTCAAGGGCTTCTCAGGGACTCATCGCGTGTTTCAGGTTGCCTGGCGGCTGAGCGAGATCACCTGCCCGACATGCACGAAACGAATTCCCGCGACCTCGCGCATCTGCCCCCGCTGCTCGGCGGTATTGCCCGCGGCCGCACCGACACAAGACCGTCCGGTGCAACAGAAAACGTCGGAGCGCGCAGCCGCCGCTAAGAAGACTATCGTAGCATCACCGCCGGCGAGATCGCGACAGCGGACACGATGGGTAATCGGACTGAGTATCGTGATCATCTTGATCTCGGGGTTAGTGGCCGGCGACATCTATCTGAAGCGATCTCGTCTCGACCGCGAGATCGATCAGCTGCTGGCGGCACATCAGTATGGTCCGGCGCTCGACCTGATTCAGCAGAAGGCCAAGGACTCGCCGAACAGTGCGCACCTGAACCTTCTGATGGGGGAATGCTACCTCGCGCAGAGCGATCTGACGCACGCGCAGACATCCTTCGATCAGGCGCTTGCGCTAGACCCAGGCACGGCGACTGATATCGGCAGGGCGTACTTCGACCGGGGCGAATCGGCGTTTCAGCTGCGAGACATGAATTCAGCCCAGAAGATGTTCGACCAGGCCGTACTATTCGACCCATCGCGGAAAGCTGAAGTCGCCGCCAGGTTCGCAGACGCGGCCGTAGCGGCCCTCGATTCGAGCGATCTTGATAACGCGCAGCGATATGGGCAGCAGGCGGCTGCTTACGATCCCGATACGGCGCATCGGCGGGCATCGAAGCTTTTCGATACGCTGGCGGCCGGTCTATGTTACCCTCGCTCGCTGGGCAAAAAAAGATTCCTGGACACCATGCAGGTTTGCGACGCGCTGGGACTACCCGACTCCACCAAGGATTCAGCGCCGTATCGTTTCGCCTACGCGATTACACTCTACGAGAGCGGCTCAAGGCTTCAGGCGATGGACATACTGCAGGAGGTCGCTCACGGTCCCGAGGATTCATGCGAGCGCACCGAAGCGAATTACGTAATCTCTCCGCCGCCGCCAGGTCGAATCGCGGTGCCGCCAGGTCAGATCGTTTCCGTGCCGATTCCGCAAGGAGGCGACGCGACCGGGCAATTGCTTTACGTGGACGTCTCGAGAGACAGCATTACGCTTACGTTCTCGTTCCGTGCGCCGGAGGAACACGACGCGTTCATCGTGTACGCGATGCCGGGCTTGAAGGCACCGATTGGCGAGCCGCCACCTTTCGGAAGGATTGGTGAGGCGAGACCTCCCGACGCGGGCGTCTTTTTCATTCGGGACGACAACGGCACCGTTTTGAAATCCACCACCGGATACATCGGTGGCGTTCAGTCACCTGCCCCCAGGCTCGGAACGATAGATGGGATGCCCGAGGCCAGAGGCGTGCCAGTCCCCGATCTCAAACAGATAGAGCTCAAGCCCGGCGAGCAAGTTGAGGTGACCGCGAGCTTTCCGATGATCAGTCCGGGCGCCGAGGGGTTTGAATTCGTGATGCCTGTGAAAGACCACGTGATAACGTGGCCGCACGTCGAAATAAAGCACGACCTTTTCGAATAGTCGCGAGCCCAGGACGCGGTCTGATCTCTGTCACAGCGAGTCTCTGCGTATGATGGTTGCCTTCAGGTCAATCGCGCGCGTCTGCCGGTGAGCAGAATCGCCGAACCCCAGGGGACGCCGATCCCGATCGCCATATAGAGCGCGGCGAAGAAAGGCGACTGCCAGGTTCGCGGAGATTTGATCGTAAATAGAATCAGGTTGATGGGCACGTACGCCGCATAGGCCCAGGCCATCGGCAACGCCCATCGCTTCTGCCGCCAGATCCCCACCGCATAGACCAGCAGAAAAATCCCGAATGCGGGGCCGAGGATCGCGTTTGCGACGCCGGCCGTTTTCGTGCCGAAGAACACGAAACCTGCTTTGCCTTTGCTCAGCGGCTTCGACAAATTCGAGATCGCGAGGAGCGCGAACAGGACGGCGAAGATTGTCAGGGCGGGACCGCGTTTGTTTTCTTGTTCCATCGATCCTCCCTCAGCCGGTTCGTCCGCACTGGCTAGCATTTTATCGTGCGATACCCAACTCGGCTGGTAGAGTCACAGCTTCGCGGAAGACTTGCATAACGCGCGCTTCTGGGCGAGGTTGCTCGAACGCATGGAAATTACCGACCGGGTTGCGCTGCTCAGCGCCGAGGATGCTCGCGCGCTGGAGCTTTTCGATTCTCCGCGCGCATGGCGGATGACGGCGGCGGCGTTTGTCGCGATGTTCGCGTCGTACGGAATCGCATACAGCTTCGGCGCGTTCTTCAAACCGATGGCGGCGGAGTTCGGCGCGGCGCGCAGCCAGACCTCGATCGTTTTCTCGCTGACGGTGTTCGTATGGTCGATGATCGGTTCGGTTGCGGGCCATCTGGCTGATCGGCTGGGCCCGCGCATCGTGGTCGGCGTGGGCGCGATCGTGATGGGCACCGGGCTGATTCTCACCGCGTTCATCGATCGTCTCTGGGTTGGATACCTCACTTACAGCATCGGCGTTGGTGTCGGAATCGCGACGGCATACGTGCCGATGATCGCGGTGGTAGGAGGATGGTTCCTGAAGCGGCGCAACACCGCGATGGGAATCGCGGTGGCGGGAATCGGATGCGGCACGGTGACTGTGGCGCCGCTTGCGGCCGCGTTGATCACGCGGCTGGGATGGCGCGACACGGATATCGTGTTCGGTATCGCGGGGACGGTAATCCTGCTCGGATGTGCCGCGGTCTCGGAGCGACCGCCCGTTCACGTGGTGCCGAGCCAGATCAAGGTGCGCGAGGCGATTCGCACGCCCGCATTCGGCCTGCTGTATGCGAATTCGTTTCTTTCTTCGATGGCGCTGTTCGTGCCGTTCGTTTATTTGCCGGCGTTCGCGCATGACCACGGTGCGAGCGAGGTTGCGAGTGCCGCGCTGGTCGGAGTAATCGGCGGTGCAAGCGTCGCCGGAAGACTTGGCCTGGGCACGCTGGCCGATCGCGCCGGAGTCATTTTCCTGATGAAGACGTGCTACCTCGTGCTGGCGCTGAGCTTCGCAGTGTGGCTGGTCGGCAGCTCGTACCCGATGTTGATTGTCTTCGCGCTGGTGTTGGGCGTGGGCTACGGCGGATTCGTGGCGCTCTCGCCCGCGGTGATCGCGGAATTGTTCGGGGTAGGGCGGTTGGGCACGATGATGGGCCTGCTGTACACGAGCGGCGGCGTGGGCGCGCTGCTGGGGCCGCCGTTGGCGGGAATGATTATCGATCATACGGGGAGCTATCGATGGGCGATCGTGTATGCGCTCGCCACGGGGCTCGCTTCGTTTGCGGTTCTGCTTCCGCTGAAAGATCTGGGGTCCGCGGCGGAAAAGCAGGTTAGCTGAGTCAGCACCCTCACCCTCGCGTCACGGCCCTTGCGGAAAAAGACAGGGGCCGCGCCACTCGACCTCTCCCGCAAAAAGAGCGGGCGAGGCGCGTTCGGGCTCCTAAGTGGCACAGGCTTCTAGCCTGTGTGCCTTTTGCTTGCGGTGATCGAGCGAACTGCTTGTGCCAGACGCACCGCGGCGCGGCCTAATGGCATTATCGCGACGTGGCCGAGTTTTCCGAATGGCAGCCAGACCATCAGCAGTTCCACGCACAGCAGATGCGCGGTCAGCAGCGCGCGATATGGAGCGACCAGTGCGCCGCCGCCGACGTGCGGATACGCGAGCATTCCGGTTGCGACCGCTGCGAACACCACCATCCAACTGAAATAGTCGTCGAACGCCGAAAATGCGCTTGGGTCCGGCGACGTGATGCGATGGATCAGCACCGCAACCATCGCGATTAGAGTGACCACGCCGGCGAAGAGAACGATTGCAATTGGCAGCGGGGGCCATTCGACCCCGATGAGTTCGCGGATGAGCAGGATGTGCCCCGAGAAGCCGAGAATCACGACAGCGAGGCCAGCGTGCATCGCGTAGCTGTCGAAGTCCCATCGCAGGGTCGGGAGGTGGAAGGCCTTGCGCACCCAATAAAGATCGCCGCGCCGCAATAGCAGATTAACCGCGCGCCAGAACAGGCCGAACACCAATATCGCGAGGGCGCAATGCAGGCCCGGGCCGCGGGCGAAGTCGAGTGCGTCCATCAGGCTCGCGTTCCGCGCCGGCGCATCGCGATTCCGGTGAGCAATCCCGCGAAAATTCCCGCGATCGCTGCGCTGCCCCAGGCCCGCGCGTGATTCCACGGTTTGACATAGGGCGGCATGAGCTGCGCGCTCGGGCTCATCCGCTCCATCACGAGATGGCAATCGAAGCACGCGAGTTCCTGCGCACCGTGGGTCTTCGCGTGCCAGAACATGTCGTCGTGGCAATTCAGGCAGGCGCGGTTGGCCGCTTCGATCGATTGGCCGCGATCGATCCGGAACTCGATCAGAGCGCCGACTCCGGCGCCGCCGCCGAGAATCGCATGGTTGCTGCCCGGCCCGTGGCATCCTTCGCAACCCCGGCGCTCGAGGTCGGTGTGGGGATCGAGCAGAAAACGCCGCCCCATTTTGGTCCTGGCAAATTCGTTCGCGATGTCGAGATGGCAGGCATAGCAGTAAGCATTTCCGATGTATTGCGGTTGCGCAAAGTAACCGAGGGCAGCGTCCGAAGCAGGAGCGGGCAGTTCGTTGACGGTCTCGGCGCTGGAATCATCGTGGGCAAACGCAGGTGCAGCGATCGCCAAAGCGACCGCGGCGATCAATGCGATGCGTGCGAATGCGAGCGGGGGTTTCGGCAACGTCGGGCCCACGAAGATTGCGCGACGGCATCGGCAGCCATCGCGGTCGCAGGCACGGTAACAGAAACAGACAGACTTTTCCTGAGCTTCAGATCGCGCCGGGTTGAATGAGCTCTTCGACGGGCGTGCCGCTCTCGAATTTTTCGACCAGGCGATCGGGGTCGTAGTTGGTGCCGATAGGATTTTTCTTGAACTCGCCGGAACGGAACCAGGCGTTCAGCGCCTCGACGTTGGCGTAGTTGTCAACTTGCATCTCGACCCGATTGCCGTCGGGATCTTTGTAGTACATCGAAGTGGTCAGGCCGTGGTTCACGCACCAGACCGGCAGGATTCCGGCTGCTTTGAGCCGCTTGTATGTGAAGACGAGATCTCCCAGCGACGCGTAGGTGAACGCGACGTGATCGAGACCCGCCGTGGATCCGTTGTTGTCAGGCAGGTTCGGCATGTTGGCCAGCGCGAGGCGATGATGTTCGTCGTCGTAGGTCAGGAACGCGAGAAAGTCGTTGACGAACTGGATCCGCGCCTGGAGCACGGTCATGTACCACTGCTTCGTCTCTTCAAAATGATTGGAACGGAGCACGAAGTGAGCGAGCTTGGTGGGGATGACGCGCTTTTGTTCCTGCATCGACGTTTCTCCTCTTGAGCTGCAGGACGCAGCAGAATCATGATCAAAATTACCTTAGCATGTTGACCAGGCGTAACGCTTCACCCACCGACCATGCCTGAAAGAAGCATCCGCGCGGCGTGTGCGGCGGATCGCCGTCCGCTATTTCCGGCAGATGACCGAGGCCGGCATCGTCGAGATGCTTCAACAGCGGGCCCAGGAAGCGCGCACCCGCCTCGCGCTTCGCATCGAGGGTGGAGCCGCGCGCGCGCACCCACGCCTCGACGAACGGGCCAATCAGCCATGGCCACGCGGTTCCGTTGTGATAGGCGCTGTCGCGATCACGCACGCCGCCCTGGTAGTGCGGGGCGTAGCCGGGCTCGCCCGGCGCGAGCGAGCGCAGGCCAAGGGGAGTGAGCAGCCGTGCTTCGACTTGATCGATCACCCGGCGCGCGCGATCGCCATGGATGATTGCGAACGGCAATCCGCCCACGGCGAATATCTGGTTGGGGCGAAACGAATCGTCGACGCGGCCTGCCACGTGATCACAATCGATTACATCACTCAAGGAGCCGCGCGACTCGTTCCAGAAGCGGCTTTCGAATGAGGCGCGTCCTTTGGCATAGAGTTCGGCCCAGCGCGTGCTGCGTGGAGCCGCGATCGCGAGCGCATTGAGCCACAGCGCCTGAATTTCGACCGGCTTGCCGATGCGCGGCGTGACGACCCAGTCGCCCACCTTCGCATCCATCCAGGTGAGTTGGACGCCCGGCGTCCCGGCGGCGATGAGCCCGTCGGAATCGAGATGAATATTGTAGCGGGTGCCGCGCGCATAGCCCTCGAGGATCGCATCGATCGCTTTTTCGAATATGTGGCGGTCGCTGTCGGAAATTTCGCGAGCGCCGGCGAAGAGGAGATCGTTGACCGCGATGACATACCAGAGCGAGGCGTCGACCGAATTGTACTCCGGCGCGTCGCCATGGTCGGGAAAGCGATTCGGCAGCATCCCATTCGACACGGTACCCGCCCATTGAAGAAGGATGGCCGTTGCTTCTTCGATTCGTTTGCGCGCGATGCATAGACCGCGCACCGAAATGAACGTGTCGCGTCCCCAATCGGTAAACCACGGATAGCCGGCGAGGATCGTCTTGCCATTGCCCCGCGGCACGACGTAAGCGCTGGCGGCTGCTTCGAGCCGTGAGGGCAGGGCGGTACGGCGGCCCGCTTCGGCTTCATGGATCGCTGCGACGCCAGCGCCTTTGTCGTGACCCTCGCTGCTGATCGCGAGAGTGGCGTCGGCGCCAGCGAGGTCCCATTCGAAGATTCCCGGCGCCGCGAGATCTTCGGTGCAGTCCAGCCCGCGCGCCTGCTCCTCGGTGTAAAGAAAATTCCGGTACCACTCGGGCGCGTCGGAGTAGTCGCCATTCGATTCGAAGATGATCGCAGGCACGCCGTTGTAGGGGCGGATGGTGACGCGACGGCCTTCTTTCTCGGCGGCGAAATTAAACGTCGGGTTTTCATGGTGCAATGAATGATAATCGCGACCTGAGATGAGCGGCCGAACCTTGAGGGTCGCCGCTTTTCCCGAGCGCATCCACCAATAGAGCGCCGCGGATGCGCGCCCGGGCTGCACGATTGCGCCGAACTCGATTTGGGTTCCGCCGGGCAAGGCGAAGACCCAGTGTGGCCAGGGGGTGGGAAAAAAAGCTTCGATTCGGGTCGCACCATCCGGATAAATCACGTCCGGTGCGTAACGCTGCGACGAAATCGCGAATGTGCCTTCGGGAGTTTCCACCCACGCCTCGATTCCATTGACCAGAACCATCCGGCCGGAAGGCGGTATCGTCGCCGCCAGCAACAGCGCATGGTAGCGCCGCGTGCGAATCAAACCGACGGTGCCGGAGGCGAATCCGCCCAGCTCGTCGGGCTCGAGCCATTCGGCGTGACTTTCGTAGCGTAGAGGCGGCATCAGGTGCGGGGAGGGTTGCTCATCTGCTTCGCACTCGGAACGAATACTGAATCTCCAGAACACAGAATGCCGAAACCACTACGTGAGTTCCGCGCGATGTTGCCACAGAATCACAGCGGAGCCCCACGGAATGGCGATCGCGAGCACGGTGAATACAATGAGCCCCCACACCGGGACCTTGTCATGGCTCGCGTACCTGATGATGTACCCAACGATGTTGATGACCACATAGACGCCGTAGACGAAGCTGAGCGGCAGCGCGTACTTGCTCATGAACCAGATGCTGGCGGCATAGCCGATCAGGAAAATTGCCACCACGATGCTCATCACGATGTTGGCGGTGCCGGTAAGCCGCGTGCCCATGAAGACCAGGTTCGTCGTTGGACGAAAGGGCTTGAGCGCATCCTGAATTGCGCCGAGCGCAAACAGGGCCGCAAAGACCGTGAGAAGGATCCCTCGTTTGGTTTCTTGCAAGGCGCTCTCCAGCGGAAACTCCTATGTAAGTTCTGCGCGGCGCCGCCACAGGATTATCGCGGAGGTCCACGGAATCGCGATTGCGAGCACTGTGAATATGATGAGAAACAACACCGGGCCGTTGTCCTGTCCGGCATACTTGAAGCTGAACACGACGATATTGATGATCACGTATACGCCATAGAAGAGGCTGAGCGTCAGCGCATACTTGCGCATCCGCCACACGCCCACCGCATAACTGATCAGAAAAATTGCCAAGACGATGCTCATCACGAGGTTAGCGATGCCGCTAAGCCGTGTGCCCAGAAAGACTAGGGCAGTGGTTGAGCCCCCAACCGTGCTGAAGCAGACGCAGATGCTCGTGGCGCTACGCACGAGATGAAATGGCTTGAGCGCGTCCTGAATTCCTCCGAGCGCAAACAACACGGCGAGGATCGTGAGCAGCACGCCGCGTTTCGGTTGCAAAGCGCTTTCCTTGTTGCGGTTGGTTCAGCGAGCCGCCGCGGTCTGGCCGGAACGCTCGCCGAGTAATTTAGCCGCCGCGCCTTCCACGACCGTGCCTTTGAAGAAATTCGGATTCGCTTCGCCCCAGAACCGAACCGGGCTCTCGAACACGAAATCGCGGAAGTCGTCGCGCGTGATCAATCCATCGTCGACCAGCTCGTGCGCCTCTTCCAGAACCTCGGCCATGTCCACCACGTCGAAGTGGCCGATATCGGAACCGAACAGCGTATTCAGCCTGGCGCCGTATGGATTTGCGCGCTGATTGAACGCCCACGCGTTGATCGGATCATCGGCTTCGCAGCCGAAATAGAAGTTTTTAACGAACAGGTCGCGAATATCTTCGGGGCGTTCGATTTTACAGGCGGCAAAGTCGTCCAGTTCCCGGACTCCGCCCACGGCGTCGCCGCGCTGTGCGCCGGCAAGACTGCGCGAAGCCTCGGAACGCCGCGCAAGCTCCTCGCCACCATAGCGGCGAATCAACTCGGAGAGCATCGCGCGATCCAGATTGGCCGGGTTCACCTCTTCCAGCGCTTTGCGGTTGCGTTTTTTCCAATGACCGATCAGGTCGCAATACAGCGCGCAGGCCCATCCCACGCCGCCTTCGAGAAATCCGAACTTCAGGGTCGGAAAACGGCGCGTGACGCCGCCCATGAAGATCGCCTTGCACACCGCCTCGCTGGCAGTCGCGAAATGACCGATGTGGTTGTAGGTGAAATTGGTGGGTGAGACGCGGAAGCCGATGCCGCGCGAACCGGTGTGGAAGGTGGGGGAGACGCCCAGCTCAACGCATTTGGCCCACACCGGATCGTAGTCGTGCTCGCTGTCGAGCCCCAGGGTGTCGTACCACGAAGCATAGCGGCCCGCGGCGGGCGCTTTGCGTTCGACGGCCGGAATCGGACGGCGCACCATGCTGCCCATCACGACGACTTTCAATCCCAGCGTGCGGACGACGTACTCGAGTTCCTCGATCGCTTCCGTGGGCGTGTACATCGGAATTGCCGCCGCCGGCGTCATCCGGTCCGCGAACTCGCGGTAGTGATCCGCGACGTACATGTTGAATGCGCGGCAGGTGGCGCGGCGCAGCTCTTCGTCGGGAATGAAAGGCACGCCGAGTCCCGCGGTGGGATACAGCACGGTGAAATCGAAACCGAGTTCGTCGAGCCGCTCGTAGAGCAGCCGTGGAAGCATCGCAGTGGCGCGATCACGCGTGTTTTTGGTCGGCGCAGCCCAGAAAGCTTCCTGCGCGCGGCGTTGTTCGCGGCGTTCCTCGGGGGTTTGATTCAGGACGTGCGCGACGCGTTCGTTGCGTCCGCTGAACGTCTCCGCGACGCGATCGCCGGCGACGCGCTTCAGATAGTCCAGAATGGAAGGACCGAACTCGAGATAGTGGCCATCGGCATCGATGACCGGATGATTCAAACGATCGTGGATCGCTTTGGAGGTACCGTTACCCGACATGACCATCCTCCTTTTTCGTGCGGCATGGCCGGTCCGGAGATTCGGCCGCTACACTATCGCAGGCCGCGGCGAAGCGAAAACGCCGCTAATGGGACTTCAGCGATCGCGTCATCGCGGCGATTGCGACGATGCCCCAGATTGCCTCCAGCACCACAAACGGAAAGAAACCGATGAGCCACGAGGCATAACAGGATATTCCCGCCCCGGCCGCATTCAGCAGTTGGTAGCGCCACGAGTCGTTCATCAGGTAGCCGGAGAGGTTCAGCAAGAATGCGAGCAGCAGCAGCGCGACTCCGATCGTTCCGAGCAAATTTGGCAGCGACATAATAATTATCGCCACGCTACGATTTCAGAAAATCCAGGATGAGCCGGTTCACGAGATCCGGTTTCTCCTGATGAACGAAGTGCCCGGCGCCATCCACGATCTCCTTGCGAAGCCCCCTGGGGAAGAAGGTCTCCATGCCTTCAAGCAGATCGGCGCCGATACATCCGTCGTCGCGCCCGTAAATGATCATCGAGGGTACGTTCACGGGCGGGGGCGGAGCGGCAGCCGCGGGGATCAACTCGGCGGGGACTTTCATCATCGCGCCGATGGTCGTGCGGTAGTATCCGAGCGCAGCCGAAAGCGCAGCCGGAGTACGGAAGCATTGCTTGACCGGCTCGAGATCCGCGGCCGTCCAGCGCCATCCGGGTGACCAGTCGGTCCAGATTCGCTCCAGGAATTTGAAGTTATCGCGGCTGACAGCCGACTCGGCGAGTGCCGCCTGGAAAAAATACATGTACCAGGAGCGCTTCTGTTGCGTGTAGTTGGTCGCCAGCGCGGTGAGAAACGGGGGGCCGTACGGAACTGCGGCGGTAATCAGCTTGCTCACCCGATCGGGCGCTGCAGCAGCGGCAGGATACACGGCGAAAGCACCCCAGTCGTGACCGAACAGGATTGCGTCTTTGTAACCGAGCGCATCGATCAGGTTAAGCACATCCTCGGTTAACGCTCCGCCGTCGTAGCGGCCATCGGGCGGGAGCCCGGTGGGAGCGTAGCCGCGCATGTATGGCGCAACCGCGTGGTATCCCGCCGCGGCGAGCACCGGCAGTTGATGGCGGAACGAGTGGGCGGTGTCAGGAAAGCCGTGCATGCACAGCACCAGCGGTCCTTCGCCCATTTCGAGAATGTGGAAGTCGAGATTCGATGCGTGAACGACGCGCTCTTCGAGTTGCGATGCCATAGTCACCTCGCTGCTGCCGCGAAAGGTACTACACCGCGGCAAGCTATGTCATATGCGGCGGAAGCTGCATCGCGAGGCGAAATCGCGGCCGAGTGCTCGCGCCACAGGGGCGAGATTGGTATGTGAGTTCAATTCGCGTTCGAGCAGATGCAAGGAGGTTCCAAGTCATGTCGATGCTCTCCGACTTCAAGCGGTTCGCGATGAAAGGGAACGTGGTCGATTTGGCCGTGGGCTTCGTCCTGGGCGCGGCCTTCGGCAAGATCACGACCTCGCTGGTCGGCGATGTGATCATGCCGCCGATCGGATTTGTGCTGGGCAAGGTTGATTTTTCGAACCTGTATCTCAATCTTTCGGGACATGCGTTCCCGACCCTTGCGGCGGCCAAGGCTGCCGGCGCGCCGGTAATCGCATACTGCGCATTCGTCAACACGGTGCTCGATTTTCTGATCGTCGCCTTCGCGATGTTCATTCTGGTGCAGCAGGTCGCACGCATCGCGGCGCCGGCACCCGCGCCGGTGACGGACAAGGACTGTCCGTTCTGCCTGAGCAAGGTTCCGATTGGAGCGACCAAGTGTGCGCATTGCACGTCGGAGCTGAAAGCGGCATGAGAGCGCGCACGCCGCACGGCAGAAACAAGTTTGTGCCGCCCGAGATTCTCGGCGTCGATCATATCTATTTGAGTGTCACCGACTTCGAGCGCTCGCAGGCGTTCTACGACCGCCTGATGAAAACGCTCGGCTTCAAGAAAGGAACCCATGCGATCGGCGGCGCACCGCACCGCCATTACTACAAACGGAATATGCAGGTATCGATTCGTCCCCCCCCGCGCCGGCGCTGCGCCGCACGATTCCTATGCTCCGGGATTGCATCACCTTTGTGTGCGTGTGGCCGACAATGCGGCCGTGGATGAAATGGCACGGCGGCTCCGAGGGCTGGGAATCGCGGTCGAGGGACCGCGACTATGGCCGGAATACGCGCCTGACTACTACGCAATCTTCTTTTCGGATCCTGATGAAATCCGGTTCGAGATCATGAACTACCGGAAGGGGCGGAAAACGGTCCGCAAACTGTGGAGCGAACTCCAAGGGTTCGTCAACCCGCTCGATCGCCTGATGCGCAAGCGTTTCAAGTCTACTTGATGACCAACTCCGCGCGGCCTTCCTTGCACCACTCCTCCGATGGAGCGGCGGAGGCGGCCTTCGCGCCGTTGGCCGGAAGTATTTCGTAGGGCCGCATCATTTCGTTGTCTTCGTGCTCCAGCACGTGACAATGCCACACGTAGCGGCCGGTGTAGCCTTCGAAGCGCACGATGATACGGGTGACCATCAGCGGATTCGCGCGGACCGTATCTTTCCATCCGGCTTCGTTCGCATCGGGAACGACGGCCGCGCCCGTGTAGACGAGCGTCTTGGAGGTCACCCATTTGTACGCATCGAAGGGTCGCCGATCGAGCACCTGGAAGCGCACCAGATGAAGATGAATCGGATGCGCATCATCCGTCAGATTAATCAGCGTCCAGATCTCCGTCGTGTCGATCACCGGGTTTTCGGTAATCGGCTGATGCCAGTACGTTTCGTTGAGCAGCATCAGCATCGTGTTACCTTTGCGGTCGTCGTATTCGTTGAGTGACAGCAGGCGCGTCTTGATCGCCTGGGACTCGGGAGTCCTGGGGACCGCGCGCAGCGCGGCGGGCAGCGCGTAGGTCTCCCTGGATCTGTCCTTTGCAACGCGAAACTGCATCACGTCGACAGTGTCGTTCTTCATCACGATCTGTTCGCCCTCGTGACCGGCAAAATCGATGATCAGATCGACTCGTTCCGCCGGCGAGACCATCACCGTCGTCAGCGGCACTGGCGCGGACAGCAGTCCCATATCCGAGCCGATTTGACGGAACCCTTGTCCGTTTCCGAGCGACAGATGAAAAAAGCGGCTGTTGGCGACGTTTACTATCCTGAATCGATAGCGGCGCGGCTCGACCTCCAGATATGGAAAGATTTTTCCGTTGACGAGCATCGCGCTGCCGAAAAACTCCGGCATCCACTGGTTTTGGGGCATGCCCGAAACTGCATAAGCGAGCTGGCCGTCCGTATCGAAGAACCGATCGTAGATGATCAGCGGAATTTCATACTTGCCCGAGGGTAGATTCAGCGCGTCCTCGACTTTGTCGCGGACAATGTAGGCGCCGAACAGGCCGGCAAAGATGTTGAGCCGCGTAATACCGATCGCATGATCGTGATACCAGAGCATCGCGGCATCCTGCTCATTCGGGTAGAAATACACCGCCGATTTTCCCGGCACATACCAGTCATCGGGGTAGCCGTCGTGCTCCGGCGGCACCTTGCCGCCGTGCAGATGGACCACGGTGCGCACGTCGGGCCGTTTCGCATCGGCGCCGTGGATCGAATGATCGATTGGCAACAGATGCTTTTGCGGGAGAGCGTTGACCCATTCGACGATCAGACCCTCTCCGCTGCGCGTCTCGAACGTAGGGCCTGGCGATGAAGGCCCGTAGCCCCACATCCTTGTGGGTTTGAGATCGCGATGCGCCTTCACTTCGAGCTGGCGCATTTCCATGCGGTAATACGGAACCTTGAGGGCGGAGTTGCGGGGACTCGGGCGGGACTCGATGCTGCGAGCGACAGGCAGAAGCGGAAGCGGGTCAACGAACTTCGCCAGCGAGTTCGGATCGATGACCGGCGCGACGTGGACCATTGGCGTGTCGTTAGCGAGACCGGCGGCGCCACCGGTGATCGCGAGCGCAGCGGCGACCATGCCGCTATTTTTCAGGAACTCTCTGCGCGAGATTCGCACTTGCCCCCTATACCTGCGCGATGACTACAGGCTCTACCGCGGAGCCATGCGTCGCGCCCGCCGCGACGGACTTCGGTTCTACGGATCGAAAACGCAATCGCAAACGCTGCCTGTCTGGCAGCCCCACAAAAAAGGCGACGGGCACGCCCCCGGGAGTGGGCGTGCCCGTCGCCGGAAAGAAGCGAATCGCTACATTTTCTCGCCGGTGGTCGGGTCGAGGATCAGCTTCTTCATATTACGATGGCTGAAGTCGAACATGTTTTCGATCGACCCCGCGAGCGAGTCGAATGAGCCACCGCCGATGCGTTCGCTACCCAGCCAGTTGTCCTCAATGAAGCGAAGGACCGAGGACTGATCGGTGATCGAGTGATCGACAAAGTTCTCCTTCGCCCAGGGGGAAACCACGAGAAGCGGCAGACGGGGGCCATAGCCGCAACGTCCCTGCGCATGTGTGGTGCCCGACGCAACGCCGGGCAGCGCGCCGTCGCCGGTACCGCAGGTGCCGGTGCCTGAAAGGCTGTCCTGCGGTGAGGTCGACTGGTTGACGATCGGGCCCATCTGATGATCGTACCATCCGTCGGAGTCGTCGTAGGCGATGATGATCGCGGTGCTCTTCCACTCGGGCGTCTTTTCCAGAAAGTTGATCATGTTGACGACATAGGTCTGTTCATCCAGAGGATCGGAATACCCGGCGTGGCCGTCCTGAATCGCGATGGCCTTGAGGAAGCTGACTGCGGGCATGTTGCCGGCCTGGACCGCGGCCGTGAAATCATCGAGGTCATATTGATGATTGGCGGGGTCTCCGGCTTGTCCGATGGAGGTGGCCGAAGTTGGGCGCACGTGAGTCGGGTTCGCGGTCGTCGGGTAATATTGAAACCACATGTGATGCGCTATGTAATCCGCCGTCGTTCCGGTGATCGTTGAGTCGGTGCTGCGCGCGCACCCGGTCGTGCCGTTGGCGTTCTTGAGGGTCAGGTTGAATCCGCCCATGAACGCGCCCCAGCTAACTCCCGCGGCGTTCAGAAGGTCGCCGATATTCTTGCCCGCCTTCTTTACCTGATTACGGGTGGGCGACGAGCAGACATCGCCGATTGGGTCGGGATCGTTGATTACGGTGAGTCCGCCACTGCCATCGGGGGTTTCAAAGCTGCCGCTGGGATTAAGGACGGCGAGGACGCCATTGGTTTGTCCCGAGACCAGATTCATCGCGCCGACGCTGGACGGACCAAACGTGCTGCCATACGAGTTGTCGCTCAACGCGAAGCGCTGTGCGTAGTTCCACAGCGCGGTGACGGTGTTGCCGTCGAAGTAGCCCATCGTGAGACCCTTGGTGCCGACTGGAGGCGAGGTTCCTGGAGGCGGTCCGGCGTTGCCAACCGCGCTCGGAAAGAGATCCATGAGTCCCATGTCAGCCGCCATTTGTTCGGGGTTGTAGGCATGGTTCTGATCGCTGGTCCCGGCCTCGGATGGGTCCAAACGGAAGGGGTTGGTTGCGCCAGCTCCGTTCGCGGGATTGAATTTGTTCGGATTATTGCTGAGCAGAAACTGGCTGAGCCCGTTGACCGTCGGCGTGCCCGGTGCGGCCTCGAACGCCGGCTCTCCCGAAGGGTTAGCCGCGTTGGGATAGGTACCGAAGTAGTGGTCGAACGATATGTTCTCCTGGAAAATAACGACGATATGCTGAATTGGTGTGGCGGTCGCCCCCGCAGTGCCCACCACGAGAGCGGTGATAGCCAGCGCCCCGGTCAGGCGCGCAAGCACTCGACTAAATCGCATTTCAACTCCTCCTCCTCTTGGTTGGACGGACATTCGCTAGGTCGCGCGCATGATGCGCTCGCGAAGTGACCCTCGATTGAAGGAGGAATTGCGCTGAAGAGAATCTATCGTGACGCGGACATGAAACGCGTCTGTCGATTTGATTGAGTTGCCGAGACGATGAATTGCGCGCTTGTTACGCGGAGGTTGTCGCGACCTCTGTCATCAGCTGTGACGTGTGTTCGCACACTTTACCGCGCGGGTCGTTGCGGACCGGTGTGGACAAGGCGATCGGCCCGGGCCGCGCTATGAACAGCCCGCGACTTGTACGGCAGGATTAAATAGCGCCATCGCGCGAAACTTTTGCGCCCGATCGTCGTCAGCGTTGGGCTCGCAACGAAGATATTGAGCGGTGGACCGAAGGTGACGGATTGAAAACAGATTGCACGGGCGTTACGCGAGCGTTGTGGCGACATCAGTCATCGCCTGCGACGCCCGTTCGCACACTTCGCTGAGCAGGTCGTCGCTGATCACCGTGGACAACGCGATCAGCCCGCGCGGTGCGATGAACAGTCCGCGGCTGAGAGCAGCGAGGTGAAATTGCGCCATGGTGCGCAAGTCTTCGCGCACGATCGTTGCCGGAGGCGCTACGTTGGTGAAGAAGACATTCATCAGCGAGCCGAACTGGCGCACCGAGAATGGAAGCTCGGCCTGCTGCGCGGCGCATTTCAGTTCGTCCGCGAGGCGTTTGGCCTGTTCGTCCATTTTGTCGATTCGTTGCTGGGTCAGTTCGCGCACCGACGCGATACCGGCCGAGCAGGTGAGTACGTTGCCATTGAAGGTGCCGGAGTGAAGCAGCGAACCGCGCCGGCGAGGATCGAACGCCGCCATAATGTCGGCTTTGCCGCCGAGCGCGCCGACCGGCATGCCCCCGCCGATGATCTTGCCCATCATCGTGAGGTCGGGTTTCACGCCGAAGATCCGTTGCGCGCCGCCCTCCGACAGGCGCAGCGTTATCACCTCGTCGAGCACGAACAACGCGCCCGCGTGATGCGCCGCATCGTACACGCGATCGAGAAATCCGGGCGGAGGCGGAACCACGCCAGATGAGCCGAGGACGGGCTCCAGAAAGACGGCGGCGATTTCAGAACCACGCTCGGCGAGAATTTTCTCGAAAGACTCTGCGTTGCCGAATTCTCCCAAAATCGTTCGCTCGCCATCGCGTCCCATCATCCCCAGCTCCAGGTCATCGTAGGAGCCGTGATATCCGTAGCGCGCCATCAGAATTAGTTTGCGGCCGGTAATATGGCGGGCGACGTGAGCAGCGAGCATGCCTGCCTCGGTGCCGGAGTTGCAGAAACGGACCTGATCGACGGAATCGACGCGTTCGCAGATCAATTCGGCGAGTTCAATCTGCGCTTCGGATCGTGCGGGCCACGCCGTGCCCTCGCGAGCCGCGCGGGCCAGAGCCTGCCCGATGGGAGGGTAGGCATGGCCATGAACCAGGCTGGTGTAGTTACCGAGCAAGTCGACGTAACGATTGCCGTCGATGTCCCACAGGAACGGGCCTTCGCCGCGCGCGATCGTGAGCGGGTAGGGGCGATGGTAGGTCGTCGTGCGGGTGTCGCCGCCCGGCATCACCCGTTCGGCGCGCGCCGCCATTTCGGCAGAGCGCGGCGTCTGTGTGCGAAAGCGTTCCTCGATGCTGTTCATCGTAGTCGTCTCGGTTCGGTCAGGCTCGTTTGCGTCGCGCGGTTTTGCCGGCGGGCGGTTTTCTCGGCGCCGGAATCGACGGGAGTGGCAGCACTTTTTCATAGATCGATACGTGTCTCTCGCTCGATGCGGCGAACGGCTCGCGGTTCCATCCACCCCAGCGCTCACGCAGTCGCATGCCGGCCAGCCGCGCCATCAGGTCGAGTTCAGCAGGCCATGCGTAACGCAGCTCGAGCGGATAAAAGCGGGTTCCGTCTTCACCAAGGATTATGTGCGCGGCGCGGACGCGCTGATTCACAGGATCGTGGATAGCGGAGTCGATATAGGCGTGCTCGGTGTCGAGATGGATGGTCGAAGTTCGCTGTCCGCGATCAAATCGGGTGATATCGGGAACGAACGCCTCCATCACAAAAGCGCCATCGTCGGTCAGATGGCGCGCGACGCCCCCGAAGCATCGAAGCTGCTCTTCCTGTGAGAGCAGCGCAAAGAAGGTATTGAACGCGACATAGATGAGCGAGAACTGTCCCGGCACTTTGACATCGGCGAAATTTCCAATCGTGACCTGAATAGCGTCGCCGCCCGGCTTCTCGCGCATTTTCTCGACCATCTTCGGCGATGCGTCGATTCCAGAGACTTTGAACCCACGCGCGGCGAGCGGAAGGGCGATCCGGCCGGTTCCGATTCCCAATTCAAGGACGCGCCGTTTGCCGGCGAGCGCTGCGAGGACCTCCACGGCCTGGTCGGCGTTGCCCGGCGTAGTCGGATAATTGTCGTAGACGTCGGCGATTCGTTCTCCGTAGGTGGGTGCTTCGTAGGTGGACATGCGGGTCAGGTCATCAGACCGGAGCGGGAGTGTCAAATTTCCTTTGCGGCCGGGAAAGGTAAGCGCGGCGAAAACGCCGAGCGTCAATGGCGGGCGGGACGCCCGCCCCACTCACTTTTTTCTCGGAAAGGTGATCCAAATCTTCTCACGCGTAGCGCTGACCTGCCTGCCCGTAGATCGATGCGAGGAGCTATTTTCTGCGCTAGCGTGCTCGCCCGCCGCGGTTCTGGGGGCGGGCGTTTTTTTTTGGCGCGGAAGGTACCGGCGCCGACCCGATTTTCGCGTAAACGGAGATGTGTGACCGGCTCGATGCAGTAAACGGCTCGCGGTCCCATCCGCCCCAGCGGTCACGCAGTCGCATTCCGGCGAGCCGCGCCATCAGATCGAGTTCCGCGGGCCATGCGTAACGCAGCTCGAACGGGTAAAAGCGCGTCCCTTGAGGCTCCAGAAAAATCTGAGCTGCCCGAACACCCTGATTCGCGAGATCAACTTTGCTGGTCACGAGGATCGCGCGTTCGGTGTCGATATGCCGTACCATCACGCGCTGGCCGCGATGGTAGTGCGTCATATCAGGTACGAACGCCTCCATCACGAAAGCACCATCGTCGGTCAGATGACGCGCGATACCCGCGAAACATCGAAGCTGCTCTTCCTGTGAGAGCAGCGCAAAGAAGGTATTGAACACGACGTAGATGAGCGAGAACTGGCCCGGGACTTTGACGTCGGCGAAGTTTCCAATCGTGACCGGGATAGCGTCGCCCCCCGGCTTCTCGTGCATCTTCTCGACCATCTTCGGCGATGCGTCGATTCCAGAGACTTTGAACCCGCGCGCGGCGAGCGGAAGGGCGATCCGGCCTGTTCCAATTCCCAATTCAAGGACGCGCCGCTTGTCGGCGAGCGCTGCCAGGACTTCAACGACCTGATCGGCATTGCCGGGCGGAACGCCGGTCCACTGATCGTATATATCGGCATTCAGTTCTCCATATGTGGATTCGTCGTAGGTGGACATGCGGGTCAGGTCATCAGAGGTGAGTGCGAGTGTCAAATTCCTTCTCACGGCGGCCGGAAAAGGTAGGCGCGGCGGAGACGCCGCGCGTCGATGGCGGGCGGGACGCCCACCCCACGCACTTTTTCCTTCCGAAGACACACAGGCCGGAAGCCTGTGCCACTAAGAGGAATCAGATCCGAGGTGGTACGGGCTTTCGGCCTGCGTGCTGGTTCAGAATTCTACCGGCAGTGATTCCAGGCCGCGGAAGCGGCCTGCCTTTTGGTATCGTAGGGGTTCGCCGGTGAGTTTCAGGTTCGGCAGGCGTTGCACGATCGCGTGGATAGCGATCTGCGCTTCGGCTCGTGCCAGGCTCGCGCCGAGGCAATAGTGCGGGCCGAGGCTGAACGCCAAGTGCTCAAGGTCGCTGCGCGTCATGTCGAAGCGGTCGGGATCGGGAAAGCGCGCGGGGTCGCGATTGGTAGCGCCGAACAGGACTGAAACCGCTTCTCCTTTTCGAATCGTGCTCCCGCCGATCTCGACATCTTCCAGCGCGGCCTGCGGCGAAGGGGCCTGGGTGGGCGGGTCATATCGAAGCGTTTCCTCGACTGCGCTTGCGATCAGCTCCGGCGTCGCGCGCAGGCGCGCCATTTCCGCCGGATTTTTCAGCAGCGCCAACAGGCAGAGGCCGATAAGGCTGCGCGTCGTGCTGTGACCCGCCGCGAAAAGCGTTTCGGTCATCGAGACGAGTTGATCCTCGTTCAGGTTTGCGCCCTGTTCATGCGCCGCGATGAGAGCGCTCATCAGATCGTCACCCGGCGTTGCTTTGCGCCGCGCGATGAGAGAGCGGAGGTAGGATTCGAATGCGCGAGCCGAACGATCGCCCTCCGCCATCATCTCGGGCGTCCTGACCAGGCCGCGAGATAGAACGATTCCATCGACCCATTCGCGCAGGAGCGGCCAGTCCTCGCGCGGAACACCGATCATCGCCGAGATCACATCGGCGGGAAGCGGGTACGCATAGTCGCCGATGATGTCTATCCGATGCGTTGGCGCAAGTTCGTCGAGGCGAGCTTCGACGGCTGCGCAAATCTGCGGGCGCATCGCGGTGATTCTCTGCGGCGTGAATGCTCGTCCGACCAGATTCTTCAGCCGGGTATGTTTGTCACCATCCAGAAAAGAGAGTTCTTCGCTTTGGAACTTCAGGATCGGCTGGTTGTCGCCGAATTTTGCGCGCATCGCGTCGAGAAACGCGACGCGGCTGAACCGGCGATCCTGCAGGTACGCGGACGCATCCGCATAGCGCGTCAGCACCCACGCGTTGGCGAAAGGACTCCAATGGACCGGATCGTCCGCGCGCAGGCGATGATAGAGAGGGTAGGGATCGGGGATTCCCGGCAGCGTCGGATCGCAATCGTCGGGAAACCGCTCGGCGATGTCCACGCGCATCAGCCGCGGCTAGCGCACTACAGCGATCGCTTCCATCTCGACCATCAAGCCTTCCACCGCCAGCGAAGTGACGCCAACCAGGGTAGATGCGGGCGGTTCGCCCGACGGGAACAGCTCGCCGCGCGCCTCGCGCATCGCGGCGTAGTCGGATTGCTTGTAGTTGACGATATAGGTGTTGGTCTTGACGATATCGGCCGCGGTCGCGCCGGCTGCTTCGAGCGCCAGTTTCAGGTTCGAGGCGGCCTGCCGGATCTGCGTTTTGAGATCGCCCGCGCCGACCAGCTTGCCCTCTTTGTCGACGGCGACTTGGCCGGAAATGAAAACCATCTTGCCGGCGCCTTCGACGGTCACGACGTGAGTGTAGCCGCGCGGCTGAAGGAGGGTGGGGGGATTGATGTATTTCTTTTCCATGATTTTCTCCTAAGAAGCAGCAGAGAAAAACTCGACCTAACCCCTAGCCCCTTCCCGCACGGGAAGGGGGACTGAAATCCCTATCTCGTCCCGAGATCCCGTCGATCTTCGAGTTGTTCTCCGTGGTCATTTCTTGCCGTTGTCGTTGCCGTACCGCAAGACCTGCACGCGCTCGAAGGTGACCAGCCCCGACCCGATCATCCCGTCGATTACCGGCAGGAACGCGTTGATCTTTTCCTGAGTATCGACGATCTCGATCACGATGGGCAAATCTTCACTAAGCCGCAAAACCTTGGCCGAATGCAGCACGCTGGTTTTGCCGAAGCTCATTGGCCCGCGCAGCACTGTCGCCCCCGCCATTTTCAGCTCACGCGCCTTGAGCACAATCGCTTCGTACAGCGGGCGTCCGTCGGCGTGCTCGCCCTCGCCGATGAAAATGCGCAGCAATATCGCTTCGCTTGGAACCTGCATAGCTAAACTCCTCGGCCGAGCAGTTGAGCGACAACGCTACCCACCCACACGGCACCGATACAGAGTAAAACGGAACCGACGGCATTCAGCGATGCGAAAAGCCACTGTCCATCGCCGAGCAGCGCCACGGTTTCGAGGCTGAAGGTGGAGAATGTCGTGTAGCCGCCGCAAATACCCGTCATCAGGAACAGCCGGGCCTGCGGACTGATGAAAAACCTGCTGTCGGGAGAAGCCAGCTCAGCGACAAATCCAATCACGATCGCGCCTGTGATATTGACGAACATCGTGCCGTACGGAAACACGCCGCCGCTGAGCTCCATGACCAGTCGCGAGGCGTAGTAACGCCCGACGCTGCCAAGCGCGCCGCCTATCGCTATCAGCACAAATCCCTGCACGCGGTTTCTCCCATCGTCTGCCAGCCGGATTTCGCGCCGGCTCAGTCGTAGTATTCGAGACCCAGATGCGTGATGAGGTCTTCGCCGCGCATCCAGCGCAGCGTGTTTTTCAGCTTCATCAACTGGATGAAAACGTCGTGCTCCGGGTATAGGCCGGGGGCATGCATCGGCGCCTTGAAGTAGAACGAGAGCCATTCCTGGATGCCATGCATGCCGGCGCGTTGCGCCAGGTCGAGGAACAGAACCAGGTCAAGCACGAGCGGCGCCGCGAGAATCGAATCGCGGCACAGGAAATCGATCTTGATCTGCATCGGGTAGCCGAGCCATCCGAAGATATCGATATTGTCCCAGCCTTCCTTGGCATCGCCGCGCGGCGGGTAATAGTTGATCTTCACCGAATGGAACACGTCGCCATAAAGCTGCGGATACAACTGCGGCTGCAAAATCTGATCGAGCACCGAGAGCTTGGTTTCTTCCTTTGACTTGAACGAGCCGGGATCGTCCAGCACCTCGCCGTCGCGATTACCGAGGATGTTGGTCGAAAACCATCCTGAGAGTCCCAGCATCCGCGCCTTGAGGCCGGGAGCGATGAGAGTCTTGATGAAAGTCTGGCCGGTTTTGAAATCCTTGCCGCAAATCGGGACCTTCTTCTCGCGCGCCAGTTCCAGCAGCGCGGGCGTATCGGTCGTCAGGTTCGGTGCGCCGTTTGCGTAGGGAATTCCCAGCTTGAGCGCAGCGTATGCGTAGACCTGGCTGGGCGCGATCTCAGGGTCGTTCTCGCGCAGTCCTATCTCGAACCGCTTGAGCGACTGATGGACGTCCGCGGGCGTATGAAACACTTCGGTCGATCCGCACCAGATCATCACCATGCGCGCGACGCCGGTCCGTGCCTGAAACTGCCGGATGTCCTCCATCAACATCTCGGCCTTTTCCATCTTGTTGCGGCCTTCCTTAACGTTGGGGCCATGGATGCGGCGGACGTAGTCATGGTCGAAGACGGCATCCATCGGATGGATCTTTTCCAGCGGCTCGCGCACCTTCTCGACCAGCGCGGGGTCGAGCACGGCTGCGTTGCGGGCGGATTGGTAAGCGTTGTCTTCGAAAATATCCCACGCGCAGAATTCGAGATCGTTCAGTCCCGCGAGCGGCACGAAGTCCTTGATCATCGGCGCGCGGCCCTCGGTCCGCTTTCCCAACCGCACCGTTGCAAGCTGCGTCAGAGAACCAATCGGCACTCCCAGGCCGCGTTTCACCGCTTCGACGCCCGCGATGAAAGTGGTGCTGACGGCGCCGAGTCCGGGAATCAGAACTCCGAGCTTGCCGTCCGGGGGCGCGATGCGGACGTTGTCCTTAGTTGCCAAAATGAAACTCCTTGGCCGAAGCCGCTGTAGCGATGATCATTCTATACTTTCCGATGCGGGAGTTGTTTGCGAGGATGGCTTGCTCGCCTGATCGGAGGATTGTCCGGAAGTAGACGGCATGCCGGGCAGCTTGCCGGTTTTCTCGTACTGATAGCCCGAATACGCAAGCCCCGGAATCGCCAACGCCGGGCATCCACTGATTCCCAGGCCCGCCACCGCGAGCGCGATCAGCGCGATGATTCTTGTCCGCATACCCATCCTCCACTTGAACAGACTGAACGCCTCACTAGTCCTCATCGCCATTGATCCGCTTTTCGAGCACGCGCAGGCGGCGCAGAATTTCCGGCAGGCGCGGCCACGTCGCGACATAGCGGCGCCACACGCGCAGTTCGACCGCGGGAGTTCCACCCATGATAGCGCCATCGGGAACATCGCGATGCAGCGCGCCACGCGCCGCGACCCACACGCGATCGCCCACGGTGATGTGATCGGGGCAGGCCGCCTGGCCGCCGAACAAGCACCACTTGCCGATTTTGGTCGAGCCTCCGATACCGACCTGTGCGCAGAAGCGGGAGAACTCGCCGATTTCGCAGTTGTGGCCGATATGAACCTGATCGTCGAGTTTGACGCCGCGATGCAAAATCGTCGCGCCGAGCATCGCGCGGTCGATCGTGGACTTTGCGCCGATTTCGACGTCGTCTTCGAGAATGACGCTACCGACCTGTGGAATCTTGACCAGGCCGCCGCGGTCTTCAACAAAACCGAAGCCGTCGGCGCCGATCACGGCGCCATCGAGAATCGTCACCCGGTCGCCGATCGTAGTTCCCTCGCGAATGACAACCTGGCTGTAGCAGGTGAAGTCATCGCCGATGCGCACGTTGGGGAAGATGGTCGCGTGCGGATGGATGACAGCGTTGCGTCCGATCGTGGTGCCCGCGCCGACCACCGCCAGCGCGCCGACGGAGGCGTTGTCTCCCAGCTTGGCGTCGGGAGCGATGCGGGCGGTTGGGTCGATGCCGGCTTGGGGGTGGTAGGGCGGAAAAAAAATGCCGATGACCCGTGCGAAGTCGGCATAAGGGTTCGGGCTGATCAGCACCGCGCATCGCGCCGACGCCGCGAATTCCGGACTCACGATCGCGGCCGACGCGCTGGTCTTTTGCAGAATCGGCGCGAACTTCTCGGCGCCGACGAAGATAATCATGCCCGGCCCCGCAGCCTCGATAGGCGCGGGAGCGAAAATCTCCACTTGGCCGTCGCCGTGCAGTTCCAGTCCGAGCCGGTCCGCGAGTTCCTTGAGCTTCATCGGTTCACCGCAACGTTAACAGAGAAGGATATTGAAACCATCCGGCACAGGAAACTCCCGTTCATCCGAGAAGAGGGTCAGTTTGAAGCAGGGCCGGCCCCGCTTATCGGGATTGCTCATTCCGGCGGCTTGATCTCGAATTTCCTCATCCGATTGCGCCGAGCGAGCGGAGCGCGGCGATCGCGTCGGCGGGTGTGATTTCGTTCAGACAATTGTAATGGCCGAAGCGGCAGGTACGGGCGAGGCAGGGGCTGCACTCCAGATGACGCCATAGCACGCGGGTCTGTGGGCCCATCGGCCCCGTGCGTTCCGGATTGGTGGAGCCGAAAATTCCTACCGTCGGCCGGCCGAGTGCCGCCGCCACGTGCATCGCGCCCGAGTCGTTGCCGACGAATCCATTTGCGAGCGCGAGGATAGCGACCAGGTCGGCCGCATCGGTCTCTCCGGCGGCAACGATCGCGCCCGCCTTCGATGACGTGGCGATCTGATCGCACCTGGCTCGCTCACCCGGCGCGCCGATGAGAACGCATTCGGCGCTATGATGCTCCGCCAGCTCGTCGATGAGCCGCGCAAAGTGCAGGGCGGGCCATTCCTTGGCGGGCCCGAACGCCGCGGCGGGCGCGATCGCGATTAGCGCGGAGTGGGGGTGCTTGCGCCGGGCGCCGATCCACGCCCACATCGCATTGAGACGGGATTCACTCGGCTCGATTGCGAAGTCCTGCGCATCGCCGATCGCATCGACGGTGGCCTGCACCATCGAGAGCCAGTAATGCACCTGATGGCCCCCGATCGCCTCGGGCGGCGGGGATGCCTTGAGGGTCAGCATCGGGCCGCGCGCATCTTTTATATAGCCGGCGCGCCGCGGCACTCCCGCCATCGTCACCCAGAGCGCGGATTCGAAGCTGTTGGGAAAGAGCACGGCAAGGTCGAAACGGTGCGCGCGAATGGCGCTGACGATCGAAAGCCGATCGCCGATGCCCCGAAGGCCGCGCGCGATGGAGTAAGGAATAACCTCGTCGATCCATCCGAGGCCGTCGAAGAATCCTGCCAGATCGCGTTTGATGAGAACCGCGAGGTGCGCATCGGCGTACGTGTGCCGAATCGCGCGCAACGCGGGCAGGCTCATGACGACATCGCCGAGCCAGTTAACCTCTTTAACGAGAATGCGCTGCGGTGGCGGTTGGAGCGGCACGCGGAAACACGCCGGCCGGAAACCGGCGCAACTCAGAATAGCAGCATCCGCGATCGATGTATTCTCGCTCGACCTAACCCCTGGCCCCTTCCCTAGATGGGAACCAGCTACAATCGAGGCCCGAAGTGTTTGAAGAGCGCCGACGTCTCGCTGATGACGCGTAGCGTCTGCTTACCCAAGCCAGGTTCGCGAAACCAGGCCGATGAGTGCGCCGGCGAAGATCAACCAGGTGGAGTTCAGGCGGGAAAACACCAGAACGGCGGCGGCGACTACGCCGAGGCTTAGTGTGGTCGCATCGACGAAGGCGGCGTGGCTGAGTTGGATAGTCACGGCAGCCATGAGAGCGAGCGAGCCCGCGTTGACGCCATCGAGAAAAGCGCCCGCGACGGCGGATCGCCTGATGCGCGGGATCAGCGGGCGGCTTGCTGCGACGAAGACGAAAGACGGGACGAAGATTCCGATTGTCGCGACGATGCCGCCCTTAGCTCCGCCGAGCAGATAGCCGATGAAAGTCGCGGTGGTGAACACCGGGCCGGGTGTCACCTGACCAACCGCGACCGCATCGAGCAGCTGCGATTGTGTCAGCCAGTGCATCCGATCGACGAGATCCGCCTGGAGGAACGCGAGCAACACATATCCGCTGCCATAGAGGATCGCCCCCACTTTCATAAAGAAAAGAAACAATCCAATCAGGCTGAAGGGCATCGCCACGGCAGCCGCGCTTGCGCTCAGTTGCGGAAGCGTCGCAAACGGGACCACACCGAGGGCGCCGGCTGCGCGGCGATCCTTCACCCACGCCCAAATCGCGACCGGAACGCCAGCGCCGAACAAGACAAGGATGACGTGGGCGCCGAGCAGAGCAGCGGCGAAGGCGACCGCGCCGATGAGAATCAGGGGGCCGCTCTTGAGAGCAGCCGGAAGCAGCCGCCAGAGCGCCTGGAAGACAATCGCGATCATCACGGGCTTGATTCCGTACATGATGCCCTGGATTTGCGGCAAAGAACCGAAGCGGACGTAAGCCCATGCGAACGCAATCACGATCATCACCGCGGGCACGATGAAGGCTGCGCCGCCGACGATGAGGCCTTTCCAGCCGGCACGCTGATGACCGATATGGATAGCCATCTCAGTGGAGTTAGGTCCGGGGATCAGATTGGTCGCGCCGAGCATGTCCAGAAAGTCGGCGCGCGAAAGCCATCCGCGCCGCACCACGAATTCCTGCTCCATCATCGCGATGTGAGCGGCAGGCCCGCCAAACGCGATCGTTCCCAGCCGCAGGAAGGACAGCGCGATCTCGCCCAGCCGATGATCGCCGGGAGCGCCGCGCTCCGCGGCGCCATCATCACCTTGCGAACGCGACTTTGGGCTAGTCATGCTGCTAAAGTTCGAATGATCGGCAAACGCTCAACGGTATCATTCCGAAATTTTGTCTTGAGGAATCCCGGAGCAACGTGCATTCGCCATACCATCGAGTTATGCGCATGACCAAATTCCCCAATTCAAATCCCGATTCGGCAGCGAACATTTTAATCCGCCTCGCGGTCTGCCTGATTTTCTCTACCCAGGGAATTCTGAAGTTCATCGATCCGAACATGGGAATCCTGCGGTTCACGAAGATCGGATTCCCACACCCCGGCTTCGTCGCGCACTTTGTGGGGACCTTCGAGATCGTGTGCGGCCTGATGGTCCTGGCCGGCATCTTTACCAGAATCGTCAGCGTCCCGCTGCTGATCGTAATCCTGACGGCGATCGCAACCACCAAGATTCCCGAGCTGTTCCGCCCGGAGCAGGGCTTCTGGTTCATGGTTAGCGACGCGCGGACCGACTTCGCGATGACGATGGGTCTGCTGTTCCTGATTATCGCAGGTGCCGGGTCACTATCCCTCGATGCATCGTTCGCAAAGTCGCGCTCGGGTTAGATCAGGCCTCTGGCGAAGCAGGAGACGCCGGTAAGGTCGCTGCTGGCGTGATTGGCACAGAAACGAGATCTGCCCCGCCTCGCGATGGCATAAGATACCCGAGACGGTCGCTTTTCCGAACGAACTTCCAGACACTTGTCACTTAGTCAGTCGATGGATCGAACATCACCGCATCGCGGTCGGCCGCTAAAGTTCTTCTTGTTGGTTTTCGTGCTCTCTATTCCGTTCTGGTTGGCCGGCGCCCTGACCATATTTCAGTTGGTGCCTGGCCTGCCGGTGAGTGCGTTGATGTTCTTCTGTCCGGCGATCGCGGCTTCGATTCTTGTTTACGCAGAGGACAAGGGCGCGGGCGTGACGGCGCTGCTGAAGAGATCCTTCGATTTCAATCGAATCGGCGCAAAGATCTGGTATGCGCCTATCGTCCTGTTGATGCCCGCCATCTATTTCTTGTCTTATGCGCTGATGCGCGTGATTGGGGCGCCGGTTCCAGCCGCGCAGTCCACGCTTCTGACGCCAATCGTTCTAGCACTCATGTTCTTTGTACCCGCGCTGGGGGAAGAGTTGGGCTGGTCGGGATACGCCATTGATCCGATGCAGGATCGATGGGGCGCTCTCTCGGCCGGCATCCTGTTGGGATTCGTGTGGGCCGCGTGGCACATCGTGCCGTTCATGCAGGCGCATCGATCGCCAGGTTGGATCGCCGGGCAATTTCTCTTCACGGTGGCGGTCCGCGTCCTTACGGTCTGGCTCTACAACAACACTGGCAAGAGTGTCTTTGCCGCGGCTGTGTTCCACGACACCAGCAACGTCTGCTGGCTTCTGTTTCCAATCCAGGGCTCATATTACGACCCGCGTCTTACGGGCCTGATCGCCGCATTTGCGGCCGCAATCGTTGCGATCGTATGGGGGCCGCGAACATTGGCTCGATACAGAACGAACTCTCTTACCTTGGTGTCTTAGTGCTGAGAGGATGGTCGCAGAGGCTTTAGCCTTGATCCGACCGACCGCCGGCTAAATGCGGTTCCAGGCGCGGAGGCATTTCAGGGCCTCGAAGGTTAGAAATCCGCGCCATTCCAGTTCTGCCGCCGGGCTGGGCGCGGCCCAGGTGATGGGCCATCCGCCGTCGTCCTGCTGGCGCGCAGCGAGACCTTCCAGATGCGCTTCGATCAAATCTTCCGCGAACGCGGGCCGCGCGATCGCATCGGGCCGCGGACAGAGTTGGAGCGGAGTCACTCCGTAGTCCTTCGACGACGGATCTTTGATGAACCATCGGGTTCGGTCGGCTTCGCGTGCGATCTTCACTGCGGCAATCTCGGCGCGCTTTCGATCCGGCGCGTATTCGTAGAACCTCAGCGCGCAAGCTACTTCGTGCGCGTCATGAAGCGGGCGATCGAGCCGCCGCTCGCACCATTCGGCGGCGCGCGCGATCCACGGATGATCGATTTGCTGGTAACGGAGCAGCCCGACCAGGCCGGCTGTGGGGTTGGGTGAGTCCACGCCGAACGACGGATCGTTCCAATGCGCGGCGCGCGGATATTCCAGAATGTGTGGCGATACGATTTCGACGCGTCCCTCGGCGTCCGCGACGGATGTGAGGAAATCGCAGATGCCGGTTGCGATGCGGGCATTGCGAATTTGCACATCGCAGAGCGCGCGGAGCGCCCGTTCTCGCAGGCGAGCGGAGTACTGCCGGGGGCGCGGATGTCCGCTTCGAGTGCGTTGCCAAATCCGCCGTCGGGGTTTCGATATGCGCTCAGCGCGGCCACGATCGCATCGGCGGCGCCATCCAGAAATTCATGGGCGAACATCGCGCGTTCGAGCAATCGCGCATTGCGCCAGATAAAGTCTGCGACGCGCTCAATTGAAGGACTCATGTGGCTATTCTGCATCGAGACGGCGATCGCGTCTTGAACAAATCGGACATCAAAGAGCGACTAGCTCGCAGGGAGTGCATCCGGCCAGGCTGATGCACTCGCGGTTCAAATGCGATTGGTCCGCGTAGCCCGCTTCGGCAGCCAGCGCGGCGAATCCGTGTACCGCGGTACCCAGCTTGATGAAATGCTGAAATCTGGCGACCCGCTGGAACATCTTGGGGCCGTATCCGACCGCGGCGACAAACCGTCGGCGCAGTTGTCGCGCGCTGACGCCGATACAGGGAATGTCTGCGGGGCGGCCATCGGCGACGCTGCGCAAAATACAGGCGATGACCGCTCTTACGATCTCGTCCGGTTCGGGCGCGTCCGCACGCCGCGCGAGCACGGCGTCTTCGATTGTGCGGAGCGCCTGCGCAGAATCGCGCGCTTCGTCTAGGCGCGCTCGCAGATCGCGTACCGGCCTTCGCGGCCACAGGTCGCCTAGCGGGACGCACTTATCAAGCAACGACGAGATCGGTGCACCTAGTATCGGTCGTGCAGCGCCGGGCAAGAAGCGGATTCCCGCGAGCATCGTGCCGGGAACGAATCCCGATGGTCTCGCCGTCGTGTCAGGTCCGGCTACAAATGGTTCCAACCCTGGCGCCCAGACGATATCGACACATCCGTCGGGAAGAACGCCGGTCGCATGTCCCGATGCGGTTCCGGCCCAAATGCACGCGATCCGGTCGCGCAATTCCGGTCTGGGTGGATTCTCGCAGTAGAACACAGCGGTAAGCCAGAAAGGCTAAAGCCTGTGCCGCGATTTCACGTTCACTTCTTGAGCGCTGCGATTACCTGGTCGACTATCGCGTCGGCCTTGGCGCGCATCTCCTCGTCGGTTGCGTCCTGGATCGGATGTGGCACGAAGATGCGGTTGACTTCGGGCAATCCCAGCGCGGCCGCCTGCTTCTCGGCGGCATCCACGAACACGTCGGAGGCGATCATCACTGAGGGCTTGCGATTAACTTCGAACCAAACGGAATCGTGCACACTGCACGTTGTGCAGGACCCTCAATCGGCTAGCGCTTCGATAACGAAGTCGCTTTCCTCCGCGATGCGGCGGCGGAGTTCTTCCGGCGCCGGCTTGGTGAACGTGGGTTTGCGATAGCGTTTGATCTCGACCGCGGGCAGTCGCTCGCGCAGGCGATCCGCCAGGCGATCCATCAAGACGTCGCCGCGGGGCTTGGCAATATCGAGCAGCGCGATACGCCCCGCGATCCGGTCCGGGCGCGGCGCGAGCGTGCGCCGAATCGGCACGCGCTCATCGGTAGGATCGACGATAATCTGTTTCATGGCATCTCCTCGATTCGCCGGCTCACGCTCGACGAACCCATCGGTCCCGAAACCCATCCGGCGAACACGGCGGAGAATTTTCCGCCCTCACCGCCGGCCACGATGATATTTATACTCCCAGGCGTGCGAAACTTGGGAATCTTCTGATCGAGTTGCTCGGGCGTCGGGTTCTTCAGTCCGAACGCCTTGAGCGGCAGGCCTTCACCGCTTTCAGCATCGGGCAGCAGATCACGAAGCGGCCGCGCCGTCACTTGCTGAATACGATCGCGCACCTGTGCCTTGCTCCACTCGTCGCGCGCGATCGTGTCGGCGTGCTCGGGACAAATGATCAGCAGGATTTCGCCTGCGCCGTGCTGTTTCGGGTGCCAGCACGCCTCCAGCCCCAGCCCCAGTGAGCCTGCCAGCGCGTGCGCGGAGCGCGAGGTCTGATCGGCAATCTGGCGGGAGCCGGCTTCAAGCCCCAGTACGGTCACGACGCTCTCTTCTTTCTTGAAGCCGCGCTCGACGTGCAGGGGCTCCCACGGGCTGCGCTCCTCCCATTCGGCGAAGCAGGTGGTGAATTTTCCGATCGCGCCCATCGTGGAACGTTCGATATCGCCCGGCCGCGAGCCGCCGACGTTGCGCAGCACGAGTTTCACCGCGCGTCCGATGGTCGCGTTGGGGCGGCTGCCGTAGCCCAGCGCCATGATGCCCATGTTCATGCCGAGGCGATGGCGGATGGGGCCGTTGACGACGATGACCGGTGTAGCACCCCAGGTCGTCGCCATCACGCCGTGGATATTGAACGTATCGGTGCATACCGCTTCGATCGCGGCGATGACGACCGGCAGATAGTCGGGACGGCAGCCCGCCATCACGGCGTTGACGGCGATTTTCTCCACGGTCAGCGGAGCGAGATTCGGCGGCACCGTCGCGACGATCTCGCGCGGGTCGCGGCGCGTTCCGGTGAGCATCCACGCCACGCGTTCGGGCGTAGGAGGAACCACGGGCAGCCCGTCGGTGAGACCGCGCTCGAACATGAACTCAAAGACGTCTTCGCCTTCGCCAAGTTCGATCCGGCGCGCCTGCATCCGGTCGCCGCGCGCTTCGGCTTCCAGGCGCTCGGCGATCTCGGGATCGACCGACTTGGAGCCGCATCCAGGCCGCGACTCCGGTAGCGCCTGCCAATCGATCGCGGGACCGGCAAGGCCGGTCGTCTGCGCGAGATGCGCCACGAGATTGCGCCAATCGTCGCGGCCGAACCCGACGAACCTCCGCACTTCGACTCCGGCGCCATCGGCGAGGATCACGGTCGGCACGGTGTCGAGCTGATATGCGAAGGAGACGTGCAGCGCGGAGTCATCGAGCATCGCGCACGAGAGCGAGTGCCGCTTGGCGAGAACACGATTGCCGGCGTCATCCTGGCCGATTGCGATCACATCGACTTTGGCGCCGAACGCGCGGCTCACCGCTTCGATCAGCGGCATGGTGAGGCCGCAGGTCGGGCAATCTTCCTTGACGAAGCAGAGCAGGGCATCACGCCCCGTCGGGAACACGCGCGCCGCGCTGGACAAGTCGGCGAGCGTGAATGCCGGCAGCTTGCCGGATTGAGCCTTGGCGGTATCGTTCATGGCGCCCATCGCGTTCAGTATCCATCAACTCGGCGTCCAGCGCCGAGAGCATGATCAATGGTTCAATTGCGCCTCGGGTGTTTCGAGCGCGGGAACCGATGAGGGTTCGCCGCGCACTATAAAGCGATGATCGGCGGCGGAATAAAATTCCACCGATGCCGTAACCAGGCTCTTGCCGTCGATACCGCCCGCCACCAGCACGTTGCCATCGGGGAGCAGCGTCGCGGTGTTTTCGAGTCGTGCAACGTGGGTTGAGCCGACTCTGTCGAAGCCATCGGCGCCGGGTTGATAGACCTCGGCATCGGACATTCCCATCACGACGTTGCCCTGCACACGCCATCCTCCCACTACGAGCACATTGCCGTCGGACAGCTTGGCGAGAGTTCCGAGATAGTGGGGTACGTGCATGTCTCCGGTCTTGATGAAGCTGGAGGTTTCCGGGTCGTAAAGCTCGGCGGTGTTGAGGGGAGCGAACGAGAAAAGATTCATCGTCCCGCCGCGCGGGCCGGTCATCAGGACCTTGCCGCTCTTGCCGCCGACGATCAGCGCTCGTCCGTCATCGAGCAGAAGAGCCGCCGCGCCAACGCGATCGCTCTTCATACGCGAGGGCACCGCGTTGAATTGATTGAACGCGGGGTCGTAGATTTCCGCGTTTTGATAGACGATGTAGCCGCCCGGCATGCCGCCGCGGCCGCCACCCGCGATCAGCACCTTGCCGCTGCCCAGCAACACAGCGACGTGCGCCAGCCGCGGCACGGTCATGTGCCCGGCGGAAGACCATTGGCCGGTGGAGGGGTCGTAAATCTCCGCGGAATCGAGCGTGTGCGTGCCGTTGTCGCTTCCGCCCGCAACCAGGACCCGCCCATCCTTCAGGAGCGTGGCGGTATGTCCCTCGCGCGCAGTGTGCATCGAACCAGTCGCGGTGAATGTGCCCGCGACGGGATCATAAAGTTCGGCGCTCGCAAGCTCGGAGCGGAAGCCGACGTTCTGCACGCCCCCGGCGAGCAGTACGCGGCCGTCGTTGAGCAGCGTTGCGGTATGCCCCTGGCGCATGATCGTCATCGAACCGGTAGCGGTGAAGGTGCGCGCACTGGGATCGTAGATCTCTGCGCTGGAGGTAACTCCTCCTACGTTGGCGTTGATAGTGCCGCCGGAGATGAGCACGCGGCCGTCCTGCAGCGTGGTAGCAGCATGGTCGGCACGCGGCGTGGTCATCATCAGTTCCTCGACCCGCTCGCCCTGCGGATTGGTGTAGAAGACCGGCTGTTCCGCGACTTCACCTCCGGTGCAGGCGGCAAGAAGCAGGGTGGCAAGAAAAGCGGCGATATGACGCGGTCTAATCACAGGTACAACTCCGTCTCTCTGAAAGCGCGGACACAACGTGGCCGAAATCATAGGCCGCATGCGCATTAGTGAAAAGCGTGTTCAAGGTTGCCGAACTCAGCGCGACCGTCTATGCGGTTGGACGGCGGGCGGGCCGCCCGCCCTACTCGAAAAGGCAGAGGAGATCTCAGATTCTCGCCTCGCCTTTGGCGACTATTGCGCATTGCCCGCCGATTCTTACCGACGGCTCGCGGTCTGGTGATCGGACCAATTCGACGGTGATTTCGCTGCGCCGTCCCATCTCCACGCCCTGAATTACCTCGAAGCGCGCGCGCGGCGCCGCGTCTGCGACTCCATGCGCCGCGAGATAGGCGCCCAGGGGAGCCGCTGCGCTGCCGGTGGCGGGATCCTCGACTATTCCGTCGGTGTGAGGCGCGAACATCCGCGCGCGAACTCCTGAAGCCAACGACCGTCCGCATACGAACATATGCACCGGCAGCATCGGCTTCGCGCCGCGAAACATTTCGCGTAAAGCCGATTCGCTGGAGACGCATCGCCCCAGTGCGTCGGTCGATCGCAGCGGGATGAAGAGAAACGGATTTCCGGTCGACACGGCCTGGATCGGCAGATCGCTCCGAATATCGTCCGGCCGGATTCCGAGTGCTCGCGCAATCCGCACGCGATCGCTGCGGCGCTCACCGAATTCCGCCGCGCGATGCGCCATCCAGACGAAACGCGGCGCCTTCGGCCGGCCTTCGATCGTGACGGTCACATCGCCGATTCCCAACCGCAGGGTTGCGTCGCCGATCGGTACCTCGCCGCGCGTCGCCGTCACCCATGCGGTGCCGACGGTCGGATGCCCGGCCATCGGAATTTCGCGCCGCGGTGTGAAGATTCGAACGCGAACCGGATCGGCGCTGCGCGCGGGCGGGATGACGAAAGTCGACTCGCTGAAGTTCATTTCATGAGAGAGCGATTGCATCTGGGCGGCGGTCAACCGGCCGGCGTTGTGAAACACCGCGAGTTGATTGCCGCCAAAAGGCAGCGACGTGAACACATCGACGAGGGTGAACGCGATCGCGGATGCCATCCCGGCATCGTAGGCGAAACGCGCGGGTGAGACATCCGCCGCGCGGCCATCGCTCTCAAAGCAGGATTGCTTCAGCTTCCCCAGCGCCCTGGCGCCGACCCTTTCCACAGCTTGGATCATGCGGACCGCGGGTTATGATCGGGCTGTGAGCAGGCAACCGCCAGAGAACAGAACCGAACTGATCGTTCCGACGCGCGAGGGTTACGATCGCTGGGCCGAGGTCTACGACAGCGACGGCAATCCGCTGGTTGCGCTGGAGGATCCCGAATTCGCGCGGATGATCGGCGAGGTGCGGGGCCTCCGAATTGCCGACGTCGGCACCGGCACCGGACGCCACGCGCTGCGCCTTGCGCGCGAGGGCGCCCGCGTGGTTGCGCTCGACCTTTCGCTCGGAATGATGGCGCGGGCGAAGGCCAAGCCCGGCGCGGGCAAGATCGCGTTCATCTGCGCGGATTGCGTGTCTGGACTTCCGCTTCCCGATGCGTCGTTCGATCGCGTGGTGTCCGGACTGGTGGCGGAGCACGTTCCCGATCTCGATGCTTACCTGGCGGAACTGGCACGGGTCTGCCGGCGCGACGGCTTCATCATCGTCACCAACGTGCATCCCGCGATGAATCTGAAAGGGGTGCGGGCCCGCTTCACTGATCCCGCGACGGGCGCGAAGGTCTATCCGCAAGGGTACGATCATACGATTTCCGATTTCGTGATGGCGGCGCGGCGGACTGGGCTTCGCTTCGATGAAATGATCGAGCGGACGATGACGACGGGGATTGAGGCGGAGTTTCCGCGCGCCGAGCGTTACGTGGGATGGCCGATGCTGCTGGCGATGCGGCTTTCGCATGCGGCGAAATAGATACAAAGGTAAGCGCGCCAACGATGGCGAGCGTCCATCGGCGGGCGGGATTCCTCGATCCTCGGCACCGACTCGATCAGGGCAGGGCTTAGGCTGCGGGCAGCCAAGCTCTCATGCCTAAATTTTAGGAACCCAAAAAAACCTAACGAAATAAAGGATAAATTGGGTTCGTTTTGTAAAAAAATATTTTGGACCTTCCTCTGGTTCGGTCAATTCTGACGTTCTGTCACTCGAAGTGAGCGGCGGCGCGACTTCGTGGAGCGGCGCGATGGTGGCAGGAAAAACGATGAATATGCTGAGCCGGTAGCGGCCATGTGCGGGATCGTACGATGCGCCGCATTACGTATCAACGTCCAAGAAGTTTAGCCGTCCACAATCGGCGATCCGTCCACATTGGTTGCAACGGGTATTTATGAGCAGCCTCGATCGATGCGCGGGTTCTTTTCCGCGCTACCATGGTTTCTGCGCGCGGGCGGAGAGATCGCGAGGCGTCAGGCCGGAAATGAAAAGCGGCGGCTCGTTTCCGCGCCGCCGCTTCGCTCATCCGGATTTTCTTTGATTACTTGCCGACCACGAATACGCAGCTAGTCGTGCCGCTGCCGCCGATGTTCAGCATCGCGAAGGTCGTTGCGTCTTCGACCTGGTACTCGCCCGCCTGATGCGTGATCTGGCGCCAGCAGTCGAGCATCTGGCGCACGCCTGTGGCGCCGACCGGATGGCCCGCGCCGATCAGTCCGCCAGAGGGATTGATGGGGCATTTGCCGCCCATTTCGATCACGCCCGATTCGACCGCTTTCCACGACTCGCCCGGCTTGGTCAGTCCGAAGTGATCGATCGCCATGTACTCGGAGGTGGTAAAACAATCGTGCGTCTCGATTCCCGACATCTGCTCGACTCCCGCCACTCCTGCGCGCTTGAATGCGTCGAGAATCGCCTGGCGCGTATGCGGCAGCACGTAGGCGTTGTCCTTGCTCTCAGCCACCTTGGCATCGAATTCGAGCGGGGCGGTGTGATGACCCCATCCGAGGATGCGGGGAATATCGCTGAGCTGCTTGTTGTGCCGCTTGGCCCATTCGCTGGCGTACTTTTCCGAGGCAAGAAATACGGCCACGCCGCCATCGGTCACTTGCGAGCAGTCGCTGATCTTGATGCGTCCGCCGATAACCGTGTTGAATTTGGAGGTCTGCTGCGCGTGGCTCTCGCTCATGAACCAGTTGCGGGTCTGCGCGTTGGGGTTGCGCTTCGCGTTCGAATAATTGACTGCGGAAATATGGGCCAGATGTTCGTCCTTGAGCCCATAGCGCTTGTCGTACTCGTCGCCGAGCCGGCCGAAGAGTTTCGGAAACGGAAATTCAATTCCCTTGGCCTCGCGCTCGTACCACGCCGCCGTGCCAAGGTAGTCGCCACCGGTCGTGGAATCTACAGTCTTCATTTGCTCGACGCCGGTCACGCAGGCGAGGTCGTAACGGCCGGCTTCGATCTCGGCGGAAGCCGCGATTATGGCGATAGAGCCCGAGGCGCAAGCTGCCTCGTGCCGTGAAGTCGGCAGGCCGCTGAACGCGGGATCGATCTCGACGAAGAAAGCGCCAACGTGACCCTGCTTGGCGTATAGCTCGGCGGCGAAGTTGCCGACGTGAGCGGTTTCGATTTCCTTGGGTTCGATCTTCGCGGACTCAAGGCCGCCCAGCACCGCCTCGCGCATCATTGCGACGAAATGCTTGCCTTCCTTGGACCAATTGCGGGCGAAGTCGGTTTGCGCTCCACCCAGAACATAGACCGGCGCGGGTTTTGCCATCGCGGTACTCCTTTTGGCCGTCAGCCAACCAACGTGCGGCCGTATTCGAGTACGCCGCCTTGAAACATCTTAGCATTTTTGCGCGCCGCCTGCTCCAAGGCGGGAGGCACGACAAGCTTCAGATCGGAGAGCATCTTGAGCGTCTCGCGCACGCCGATCAAATCGACAATCGCGGTCGGCGGCGCCCAATTGAAGCCGTAGCTCATGATCGTATCGACATCGTGCGGGGTCTCGGCCACTTCACCCACGCGATTGAGGCCGTAGCTCACGTAGCCCAGCACGACACGGCGGCACAGGTCGGCTTCGGCGCCTTTCGCATCGCGCAGCACCGCCATCGCCTGCCCGTACTTGCCGACGTGATTGAACGATTTCATTTTCTCGACGAACTCGATGGGCGCAGGTTTCTTGAGCGGTGCGTGCGTTCCCGTCGCCGGATCGAGCGCAAGTGTCTCTTTGCCTTCTTTGCGATAGAAGCCGCCCTGCTGCGGCGTTTTGTCGCCCAGCCTGCCTTGCTTGATTCCTTTTTCCATGAACGCGGGCAGCTTGAAGCAGGCGTGCGCTTCGTCCTCGCAGTTCTGATACACGTTGTCGACGATCGCTTTGTGCACGTCCCATCCGACCAGATCGATAGTCGCCAGCGGCGCCATCGCGCGGCCGGTGTGCGGCCCGACGAGATAATCGACGAACGCGACACCGTGCTCGGCCGCGAGCTGCGCGACTTCGTTGAGCACCTTGAAGCCGACGCGATTGCCGACGAATGCGGGGCGGTCCTTCGTGATGATCACCTTGCGGCCCAGGCGCCCCGCGAGCAGCGCAACGATCGCCTTGACCATCGCGGGGTCGCTGTCCGGCCCGGGGATGGTTTCGGTGCCGACGATCACATGCGGCGGATTGAACAGATGGATTCCGAGAAAGTGCTTGCGAAACGAATCGCTGCGGCCGCGTGCCATCTCGGCGATCGAAAGCCCGGAAGAACCCGTTGAGACCACGGTGTGGCTGCGGCGATGCTTGTCGACCAGCTCGAAGAAATGGCGCTTGAGGGCAAGGTCCTCGGCCAGGGACTCGAAGATGAGATCGGATTCGCTGACGGCACGCGCCAGGTCGCCATCGTAAGTGCCCACGGTCATCCGATCGGCGACCGCGTTCGCGCGCGCGGCGTTTTGAGCGGCGCGGATGCCGGCTTCCGCCTTATCGCGCTCGCGCGCCAACATCGTGACGTCGAAGCCCGCTCCCGCGAAGACGCCCCCCGCGCCGGCGCCCATCGTTCCGTTCGCGCCGATAATTACAACTCTCCTGATATTGTCGCCCAATCAGATTCCCCGTCCCGAAAGATTTGCCGCACCCCGTGCCCGCTTTCAAAAGGTACGCAACGCGCGATATCGCGGCGATGCGGCGCGCGGGCCGCCCGACCAGAAAACACAGGCTAACGCAGCGGCTTGGTGTCTGCGCGGACCAGCGCAAACGCGCAGGCGATGTTATCTGAGGGAGCATGCTCGCGCCACAGGTTGTCGCGATCGTCGGCAAAGAAGAATTTAAAGTGATGCTTTATGTCCGCTGATGCTTGAGGGACGACCGAAAAGAGTGGCCTTCCCTCGCCTTCCCGCATTCGCCCTGGCGCGGCCTTAGTGACTCATTTCGGCGCGGAGAAAGTCCTTGACGCCGTCGGGGCCGGTTAGCGCGAGCGTTACCGCGCCGGCGCCGGATGCGATCTTGATTTTGAAATTGAGAAACGGGCAACAGCGTCTTTCCAGCGCGATCCATTCGCCGAGCGCCGCGAGATCGACTTTGCGCGGGTCAAACCGAAGCTCGAAGCCGTTGTGCAGTTCCCCCCGACCGATCATCGTGCGCACGACGCCGCCCATCACGGTGCGCCGGCGTTCGCGCTCAGACGCGGTGAGGGCATTGAGGTCGCAGGCAATTGCCGCGCTGGTTTGATTGCTCATGATTATGGCTCGTACCATCTGCGGCCGATCGAACCAATCAATTCGTCGGCGCCGCGTGGGCCCCAGCTTCCGGCCGGGTATTCCTCGATCGGGACGCGCCCATCCTGCTGCCAGGAGTCGAGGATGCCTTGCACGAATTCCCACGATCTGCGGACGTAGCGGGCGCTGGGAAAGAGCGTGTGGTCGCCTTCCATCACGTCGAGCAACAAGCGCTCGTACGCGTCGGGCGACGAGTCCGCTCCGAATTCCGCCGAGTAGCTGAGATCCATCCGCACCGGCTTGAGTCCGACGTCGAGGCCCGGATGCTTCGAAATGACGTCGAACGAGAAGCCTTCGTCGGGCTGGATCCGCAAGGTCAACAGATTCGGATGGAGGTCGCCGGCGCTGTTGAAGAGAATTCGCGGAACGTCCTTGAACTGCACGACGATGGAACTTGCGCGGCGCTTGAGGCGCTTGCCGGTGCGCAGAAAGAACGGCACGCCCGACCATCGCCAGTTGTCGATGAACATCTTCAGCGCGACGTAGGTCTCGGTGTGGGAATCGCGCGCGACGCCGCGTTCCGCGAGGTAGCCCGGAACATTGGTGTCATCGGATTGTCCCTCACTGTAGCGGGCGCGAACCGTAAACTCATGGGCCGAAGCCGGACTGATCGGTCGCAGCGCACGCAGCACGTTGAGCTTCGCGTCGCGAATCGCGGACGCGTCCAACGCCACCGGCGCTTCCATCGTGAGGGTCGCGAGCACTTGCAGCAGATGGTTCTGCACCATGTCGCGCAGCGCCCCCGAATGATCGTAGTAGCCGGCGCGCGTGCCCACGCCTTCAGCCTCGGCGACGGTAATCTGCACGTGGTCGACGTTGCGGCTGCCCCACAATCGCTCGAAGATCGAGTTGGCGAACCGCAGCACCATCAGGTTCTGCACCGTCTCCTTGCCGAGATAATGATCGATGCGGAAGATCTGCGTCTCGTCCATGTGGTGCTGCAAGGTCCGATTGATCTCCAGCGCGCTTCCGAGGTCATGGCCGATCGGCTTTTCGACCACCACGCGCGTGAAGTGCGGATCGTTGCGCGGCGCGATCAGCTTCTCAGCCGCCAGGTGCGCGATAGTGTCGTCGAAGGCGTCGGGCGGAATCGAAAGATAGTAGATGCGGTTGGGCGGCAGCTTGCGTTCGCGTTCGATCGCCTCGAGACGCTCGTGCAGGCGCCTGAAGCCGTCGGGCTTGTCGAGCCCGGAGACGTAGTCGAGGCCGCCGGCAAAGGTCCGCCAGCAGTCTTCGTCGACCTTGAGCCGGGAGTATTTGTCCACCGCCTGGCGCGCGCTGGCACGAAACTCTTCCGGCGACATTTCGGTGCGCGCGAACCCCACCACCGCGCTTTGCGCGGGCATTACTCCCCGGCCGCAATGAACCAGGTTGTACAGTGCGGGCAGGAGTTTTCGGCGCGCCAGATCGCCGGAGGCGCCAAAAATCACTACCGTGCATGGTGGTATGGGCCGCAGCTGTTGAACGGTGACAATTTGGTCCACGTTGGAATGCTACTCCGCGAGGGCTGACTATCGTATGCAACTTCGACTGGATTGCGATCAAGAGGGTTGATACTTCTTTTATGTTACGTCTCGCCTTTACGATGGTACATTTGTTTTATCCCAGTTCAGCCAGGACCCGCAGGTGCCCCCGATGAGCGGACGGGCGATTGCGGCCCAGCCGCCGCGCATGTCGTTGTTGGTCGAGTGGATGCCGATAGCCGTATGGGCCGCGGTCATCTTTACGTTTTCCACTTCGGCATTTTCCGGTGCCAATACCTCGCAGATAATCACGCCGATTCTCCATGCTTTGTTTCCGGCGATGCCTTCAGAGTGGACGGAAATCGCGAATGCGCTGATCCGCAAATCCGCACATTTCACCGAGTACGCGATCCTATTCTGGCTGCTGGTGCGCGGTCCGTTCAAAGGCCGTCCATTTGCCGCGATGGCGATCTGCGTGGGGTACGCTTTTACGGACGAAGGCCATCAGATGTTCGTGCCGGGCAGAACCGCGTCGCTATATGATGTCGCGCTCGACTCGACCGGGGCGATGTTCAGCGGGTTTCTGCGCGCCGCGATCAGTGAGATCATCTAACCGCCGACCCGACATACGAAATCGTATTTTCCGACCGTCTGCGGCTCTTCTCACGCGGATGGCGCGGTGGAGAGGCGGTGTCTTCCGAAACGGCGTTTACAATTGTCGCAAGGCTGAGCGAAGCAGCGATTGCTGCTCGAACCCGCCTGTGCTATCTGCGAGTGGTTACTGTCCACGTTGGGTTGTTCCTCCTCCAACCCACATTGCCGCAGTTTTCTCAGACCGCCTCTGACATAGGAATCTCGGGAAACCAATCATGGCTAAATATGTTGCTCTGCCGAACCTTGGTGATGCCGGTCCAGGAACCGAAAACCCGCCGGGTACGACACCGAATATCTCGATTTACACCTTGGGTACTTCGGGCGCTTCGTTCCTCAGGCTAATCGACTATTCCACCACCAATCCGACCACGTCGCCGAATTACGTGGTCCTCTATCATGATGCGTCCTTATCAACGAATCCCTGTTACATGCTCGTTTCCTGCGTTTATATTAACGGCCCGAACGGCATCTACAACGGCCAGATAAACGTCTATCAATACGATGGACTCGATATCATCGCGAACGGCCCCGATCCTGCGCCTAATCCAACTTTGCTCCAGTATGCGCCAGTAGGCATGGCGATTCAGCCCGGAACGGGTGATCTGTACGTCGCCAGTTATAACGGCGGCGTCTACGTCTACACCAACAGCTCCGGCTATACAGAGGAGATAGTGTTTTCGTCCGACACGGGGTTCGTCCCGGGGGCGATCTGCGCAAATCTGGCGTTCGATAACGATGGCAATCTATGGCTGAGCTCATTCAATGGCACGACGGTCAGCACTCATCTTCTTACCTGCTATACGCAGGTCGGCAGAATCGGCACCCCGGAAAGTGACTCCACTCAGTATATTCAATTCGGCAACGGATCAACGCCGAATTTTACGGTCATCGCTTCGCCTGGAGTGACCGCTCCGACGAGCATGTACTATCCGCTTGCCGAGCCGAATGGGATCGCCTTCGATCCGGATGGGAACCTGTGGGTGGCCAATAACGACGATGACCAACCCCTCAACCTGCCAAGCGGCAGCGGCACTCTGTTGAGAGTCAGCAGAAAGTGGATCGATAATATTTTCAGCACCGCCACCAACCAGAGTCTCGAGACGATTGTTCCAAGCACCCCTGGCAGCCCGGCGGGGACGGTTTACTGTGTCCAATCCTACGACAAGTTCGGAAGCTTGTACTTCGATGGCTATACGCTCTACGTGGAGGACGAAGGGGAAAAGCAAGTCTACCAATTCGATACGACAGGTATTACCGACACGTCTCCTTCGCCGCCCAACGTGACAGAATCCGGTATTTCCGCCAGCTATCCCGGAAACGGCGGGCTGGCGTTATTCAACACGACACCGCCTAACCTTCTGATCAGGAGGCTGCCGGGAGATAGCGGTGGGCAGATCGCGATGGGGCCGAACGTGTACGAGAGTCCCGATATTGCGGCGACGACCATGTCGATCACCACACAAAACTTTCCGAATGTAACCGTCACTCAGGCAGAACCTGGCGGGGTAATAGTCTCGACATTGATTCCTAACCAGCCTGCGAACGCATCGAATGACGGCATCACGCTGGCCGCGCAGTCCATCTATGGCACCATCACCGCCTATGTTCAGGTAAGAGTGGCGAATAATGGGGGCATGAAGGATCCCTCATCGAGCGGCACGGAAGTCTTGAAGCTCTACTGGGCCTATGCCAGTTCGGGCCTCGGGTGGCCGACACCGTGGGATGGTCAGTCGGTCAATAGCGACGGAGTCTTCACCGGCGGGTTGATCGGCGCGACACAGATCGGCGTGATATCTCCGGGCTACGAAGCAATCTTCGAGTTCACGTGGACGAACGTGCCGAATCCTGAGTCATACGCCGACACCAGCGGGCATTTCTGTCTCGTGGCGCGGATCGAAGGCAACTCGCTATACCCTTTCGACATGGCTTATCCGGAACTGACAAATGTCATCGGCGGAAGCAACGTTCTGGCGAAAAACGTGCTCGATAACAGCACGATCGCATGGCATAACATCACGATTCTGCCGCGGCCTGCCAAGCATCGGGGCCCACACATCACTCGCTTCCCCGTCCTCGGTGCCAATTATTCGCTTTCGGCGAAGATCGCCCGGTTTGCGATCGAGATGCTGGACCGGGAAGGGAGACCGTCTCGTATCGACGGCAAAGTGATCGTGCTTGCCGAAGGTCCCGCGCTGAAGCGGCTGCGGGAAACCCAGTTTGACGAAAAGCGGTGCGAGTATCTGGAGGGCGGGAGGTTCCACCTTCTCGACCTTGCCAGGGGAATGGCAAACATCCGGCTGCAGCCGAAAGAAGTTTTCCCGTTCCAGGTGGAATTCGCGTCGACGGAGGATGTCAGCGATTTCGCTGTTCGCGTGGTCCAGTATATCGACGTCGATGGGGTTGACGAAGTTCTGGGCGGTCAGACCTTCGTGGTCGGCAAGGTTCGCGGGTTTCCGACGGTGGACTAAGACCAACCCGACTTGACATTGCCTCTCTGAAAAAAAAGCCGAGGCTCTGCCTTGGAGCCGTGAATCCCTCGACCCGGCCGGTCCCATTCTGGCGCGGCTCCGGCGCACGCCGAACGCCAGAGATTTTCTCAGGGTGCCGGGCTACGCTTCGGGCGCGGAAGAGATTCGATCCATCCGGCCGAAATAAGCGCGTACGTTCTCGAGTTCGACGGGAATCTTTATCTCGCCGGTGAACGCGAAATAGTAGAGCTGCCCGTAGAGCGCAAAATCGGCCAGTCCGATTCGTCCGAGCAGAAAGGCGCGATCCGCCAGGGTCTCATCGAATGGGGCGAGCGCTTCGCGTGCCCGCGCGAGGTGGGTCTCGTGTTCCGCGATCATCCGATCGACAAAACCGGCGCCGTACTTGCGCTCCCGGACCAGGCGCCAAAGCGCTTCTCGATCGCGGCCGCGCCGCCTCCAGTACGAAGCTTCATCGGGAATGGCGGCGCGGAACAGCGCGTCTTCCAGATTGTTGTCGATAAAGTCGGCGAGCACGCGATGAATCCCACCCCATCCCGGCGGCAGGATCGTCGGCTCCGGGTAAAGCTCCTCGAGTCGCAGCGCAATCCGCGCGGAATCGACGATGGTTTCGCCGGCCTCCAGCGTCAGCGCGGGGACCATTATCTGGCCTGAAGCGGCGAGCAGCTCCTTACGCTCCAGGTAGTCGACCTCGAAGGTTTCGTACTCGATGCCCTTGAAGTCGAGGATCTTGCGCACCTTGGCGCAGAACGGGCTGCCGACAAACTGGTAGAGTCTTGCCGCCATCTGTCACGTGCCGCGCGCCAGCATCTGGCGCATCGTGGTAGCGTTCATGATCCCGAAATTACGATAGCAGTTGTTGAAAATCACGTGCGCTCTGGAGATGCCTCCCAGTTGCCGGATCTTATCCGCCCACTGCGCCAGTTCGCGTTCCGCATAGAGATACTTGTAGCGCTCCGCGACGGTCGCATTGCGCGCGAACCATGCTTCGCGATTGCGGCCGTGGAACCGAATGTACGCCTCGGGGCCCGAAGTTTCGAGGAAAGAAGGCACGGTGCTCGGCGCTTCGGGCTCATCGACGGAGACGTAGCAAAGACCGTTGGAGCGCAGAAACGCGATCGTTTCGCGGCGCTGGCGTTCCTCGGCGACCCAGCTTGGATGGCGAAATTCAACGGCGATCGAGTCTCCCGGCAGGCGGGTGGGCAATCCCGCGATATAATCGAAGTTGGAACTCCGGCAGGTGAAGTACGGGGGAAACTGAAACAGCAGCATTCCGAGCTTGCCCGCCGCGCGCAAAGGCGCAAGCGAGCTGTGAAACATCGTAAACGCGATGTCGAGCACGTCAGCGGGCGGATTCTTGATGCGGCGTTCGGCGCGCTGGCGCTCCGGGAGCATCGCGCGCAGATTGACCGGTAAGCGCGACACTTCCGCGGCGTGCTGCGTCAGCAGCGCGAAAGCCTTGATGTCGAAAACGAATCCCGCGGGGGTGCGATCCGCCCATAGCTGCGAATTCTTTTCAGAGAGCAGCGCGTAGTAGCTCGCGTCGACCTCGACCGCATTGAATTGCTGAGCATAGAAGCGGAGCCGCTCCTCGGCGGTGCGAATCGACGGCGGGTAGAAAACGTCCGATTTGACCAGCGTTGGATCGGTCCACGAAGCCGTTCCGACCAGATATTCGGTCGCAGGAGCCATTGCGCCCACTTTAGCACGCGCGCCGAATCAGGCGGCGCAGCGCCGCAGAATTTCATCCAGATCGACAGCCTCGAACGACTCGTGCACGAAATCTGCGCCCGCAAGCTGGGTCAGCGAGGACTCATGCGCGATCGCAAGCGAGTGCATGCCCGCGCTTCGAGCCGCCTCGACTCCATCGGCGGAGCTTAGGACCACGAGGCATTCGCGCGGCTCAACGGGATTGCGATCGCGAAGCAAAAAACCGATTCGCCCGAGCGTCGCGACCATCAAATCGGGTGCGGGCTTTGGATGCTCGACCTCCGCGGCCGCGACGATGTCGAGAAAGAGGCTGCCCAGACCGGAGGCGCGAAGCGCGCCGTCAGCTTCCGCGCGCGTCGTGTCGGTCATCGCGACCAGCGGAAAACGGTTCGCGCAAGTGCGGATGAAATCTTCCGCGCCCGGCCGAAGAGCTCCGTCCGCAGACACGATTGTTTTGTAATCAAAGAAGACGGCGCGAATCATGCCTTCTTTTTATCAAAAGAAAAATGCAGGCGTATCTCTCGCGCGGTTTTTTCTTGAGCGCTAAGCGGTTTCAAGATGGCGCCGTTGCGCTTCGGCACGGGTCCTGCGAATTATCCTGAGCAGCTCCTGATGGATGCGCCCATTGGTGGCCAACGTGTCTCCGCTTGCCAGATCCAGGGACGCGCCCTCCATATTCGTAACTTTCCCGCCCGCTTCCTCGATCATCAATGCTCCGGCAGCGACGTCCCATGCGCCGAGACCGAACTCCCAAAAGCCATCCATCCGGCCGCAGGCGACGTAGGCGAGTTGGAGTGCAGCGGAACCGGTGGACTCGATTGCCTGCACGCGCGTCAGCAGCTCTTCCCAGAAGCACAGATAGAAGCGGCGGCGTTCGGCGGCATCATGCGCAAAGCCGGTCAGCAAAAGCGAGGCAGCCAGAGTGGCGGTCTTACTCACTCGGATCGGCTTTCCATTCAACCTGGCGCCCTTGCCACGCTTCGCGACGAACAGCTCTCGATGGAACGCATCGAAGATGACGCCGAGCTGGACGCGGCCGCGATGCTCATACGCGATAGAAACGCAAAACGCGGGACATCCATGCGTGAAGTTGGTGGTTCCGTCGAGCGGATCGATTATCCATCGATGGTCACTGCTGTGCGCGCTGGCGCCGCTCTCTTCGGCCAGGATCGCGTGATTGGGAAAGGCACGATGAATAGTCGCGATGATCGCGGCCTCGGCCTCTTTGTCGGCTTCGGTGACGAGATCGAACAGGTTGCTTTTGCGGGTGGCCGTGCTGCGATGGAGCCATCGGAGATGAATTCTCCCCGCAGCTCGCGCGGCACGAAGAGCTACCTGTTCTACGTCAACCACCGTGGGCAAGATATTCGAGCTGTCCGCAGGGGTCCATCGATCGGTGGCGGAGCGCCTGTTTCGCCTACTTCATCGCCAGTAGGCGGCGCGCTTCCCGTTTTTCACATCGCGGTCGGTCGGGGGTTCTACTCACTAAGAACGACGATCGCATCCTGGAGGAACGACAATGAGCTTCCGCATCGTTGGACTTCCGGCGGAACAATTCGCACCGCTGTTCGCGCTGTCTGACGAAGAGTTGGCCGCGCGTGGCGCGGTGCGCCAAATCGCCGGCGAGCGTACTTCCCCGTGTCGTGTCAGTCTGACTGACGCGCAGCCCGGGGACGAAGTTTTGCTCATCAACTACGAGCACCATGCCGTTGATTCGCCCTATCGCATGCGCTTCGCAATCTATGTTCGCAAGGGCGAGGAGACCTACGACGCTGTTGCTCAAGTTCCGGAGCAACTACGCGGTCGCACGCTGGCGGTGCGTGCTTTCGACGCTAAAGCCATGATGGTCGGCCGGGAACTCGTAGAAGGGCGCGATCTGGAAGCCGCGATCGAGAGACTCTTTGAGAATCTTCAAGCAGCCTATCTGCACATCCACTACGCAGCGGCCGGCTGCTACGCAGCCCGAGTTGAACGGGCCTAAGACTGTTTCTCTTTCCGAAAGTGGCACGGGCTTCAAACCGCGTGTCTGAGCTTTGTAAATTGTTTACGCTCCCTGACCTACCTCGCGAGCCTTGCGAATTCGGGTTGACCGATAGTTTGATTGAGTCACGTCGGTTTCCAGAAAAGGGGTGGGGGCGACATGTGTATTTGGATTCGTTCATCGGCTTTTAGAGACAAATTCTCGTCTCCTGAAACGAAGCTCGATCCCGCTAATGCTGAGTCGACGGGCTGGTCGGGCGGATTAGCAATTCTGTTGCTTGCGGTCAGCCTGTCGATTTTCCCGGGCAGTACGGGCGCACTTGCTGCAGATACCGCTGAACAGCTTCAAGCCGCGGCCGCGCTCTTCAAACGGGGCAAATTCCCCGAAGCGCGCGAAGCATACGCACGCGTACTGGCCGCTGAGCCGAACGACTACGACGCGCTCGTCGCTGTTGGCAATCTGGATCTGCTTGGGAATCATCTGGACGATGCGCAGGCGTCCTTGTCCAAGGCGATCGAGATCAACCCGCATGCGCCCGCCCCCAAATCGCTACTGGCTGAGGTCTTTTACCGCCGCGACGACTTTGCTCATGCCGCGGCGCTCTATCGAGCAATCGGGAACGATTTGCGTGCGCGCCAATTGGAAAGCTTTCGCGGCCAAATTCCCTATCAGATACAGTCCGGCGCCGATTCCGTGACTCTGAAGTTCGTCCATACCGATCCCAATCCTGTCGTTAGTGTGAAGGTAAACGGCCACGGCCCGGTGAACTTCCTAATCGACACCGGGACCGGCGAAGTTATCCTCGACCCGGAGTTTGCGTCCGAAGTGGGCGCGAGCCGCTTCGGCTCAGCATCGGGAACTCAGGCGCGAGGACGGCAGACGGCGCGGATGCTGGGCCGGATCGACACGCTCGCGCTCGGCGATATGACACTTCACAACGTCCCAGTTCAATTTCTCGCAACCGGAGAATACTGGAAGATTGATGGTCTTCCGATTGATGGCATCATCGGAACGGTGCTGCTGTATCACTTTCTCTCGACCCTGGACCTTCGCGGAGGTGAACTGGTCTTGCGACAAAAGACGAAAGCAGATGCGGGCGATATCGAGCGAGGAATTCACGACGGTGCGGTTGTGCTGCCGTTCTGGATGGCCGGTGATCACATCATGGTGGCTTGGGGAGCGGTTAACCATGTTCCCGAGCTGATGGTGGTCGATACTGGCTGTGATGGCTGCGGATTCGTTGGACCGGAGTCGACCATTCGCGACGCGCATCTAAAGCTGATCGAGAGCGAAGCCCAGCAAGGACCGGTCAGCGGCGGAACGGTGATTGCTAAGCCGATGCTTGTCGACGAGCTCAGTCTCGGTGACGCGATTGGGGGAAACATCACGGGCATCTTCGGTGCGTTTCCTCCCGCCTTGGAGAACGGATTCGGATTTCGCATCGGCGGATTGATTTCTCACACCTTCTTCCGCCGTTATGCGATGACCTTTGACTTCACGTCGATGCGGTTGATCATGACGGGCGACCCTGAAAGCGCAAAGCCGGCTGCGCAATGAGAATGAAAGACGCAGCCGTGACCCTTGATGTCATTCTGAGCCGCAAGCGAAGAATCTCGTGCTTCTTACAATGCCCTAGTGGCGCGGGCGTCCCGCCCGCGGACGCATAGCGTCTGGTCGATTAGAACGGTGACGCGGAAAAAATTCGCGCATCGTTCACCGGCTGGACGTCGGCCGCACTTATTTGGTTTCCGAAGTGGCACAGGCTTCCAGCCTGTGTGTCTCAGCCAGGGGTCGCCCCCCGCTCAAGAGCGATAGCGCGCGAGAATTGGGACGATCGCGCGCTGCGGTTCGGGCGCGGTTACTTTCGCGCGGCCGTTTTCGATTGTCACGTCGAGTTCGCTGCGGACGCCGAAACGGCCCGGGAGATAGATTCCGGGCTCGACGGAGAAACAGGTTCCTTCTATCAGCATCCGATTGTCTTCGGTTTCGAGCGAATCGAGGTTCGCGCCCATGCCGTGCACTTCCCGGCCGATCGAATGGCCGGTGCGATGCACGAACGCGTCGCCGAATCCCGCCTGTTCGATGACCGCGCGCGCGGCGCGATCGGCCTCATAGCCATGCACGACCGCACCATCGTCGACGCGCGCCTTTACAAAATCGACTGCTGCGTCGCGGGCGCGGGCGACGATTTCAAAAATTCGCGCGTGTTCGTCCGGCACTGAGTCGCCGACGAAGCCGGTCCAGGTGATATCCGCATAGGTCGTGTCGTCGCCCGGTTCCTTTGCCCAGAGATCCAGAAGGACAAAATCTCCGCGCCGGATGGGACTGGCATTGGCCGCACTCGGACCGAAGTGCGGGTCAGCACTATGCGCGTTGACGGCCACAATCGGCGGTTCGCTGGTGACGATTCCAGCAGCGGCAAATCTGGCCATCATGAATTGCTGGACCTCGAATTCGGTTGCGCCTTCACCGATGCGGACGCGGCGCGCGATTTCCGCAAAGGTTTCTTCGACGACGCGGCCCAGCGCGGCTCCCGCTCGGCGATGCCCCGCGAGTTGCGCGGCCGTCAGCTTCGCCTCAAAGCGCTGTACGAGGTCCGCCGAAGAAACGACCTCAACGCCGAGGGATCGGATCAGCTCCAGCGTGCCCGCATCGACGCGCGACACATACGGTATCGCGGCGCGGGGCGAATAGTTCATCGCGACTCGATGCGCGCCATTGAGAATCGTGCGCAGACCGGAAATCATCTCCGCGTACGATCGGTACACGATCCGTTCCGCGCCGAGCGAATCGAGGCGATGCGCTTCGACTGCGGAGACGAGTGTACGCGCTGGCCCATCTGCGGGGATGAAACAAAACCATCGGCGGGTCGTCGTGCCGCTTTGGGACAGTTCGAGAACACGATATGCGATCGGATCGCTCAGCCGGAAATCGTAGAACAGCCATCCATCCAGCCCGGCTTTTCCGAGCGCATCCTGGATCTCACCGATTCGAGCGCTCATCGCGGTTCTCCAGAGTAATGCCCGAAACGCGCGCCCCATACGTTCAGGCGCTCCGGATTGATGCGCACGATCGGGTTGCCCTCGGGGTTCAGCGCCATCGCGCGGTACTGGCGATATTTGTCGCGGAGGTTGCGGAGCACGAGCATGTATTCCTCGTTGTCATCCACGATGGAGGCGGTGCCGCGAATCATCACGAACGCGAGTTGCGCCCAATCTTCCTCGTAGTGATCGATAACGACTGCGACCTGCGGATTGGCCGCGATATTTTGCATGCGCTTCAGTGCGGTCCCGCGACCGCGCTTGGGCTTTTCATCGATGGCGAAATACAGGCGTATGCCGTCGAACCAGAAGCACAGCGGGACCACGTGGGGTGCGGCGGAACCGTCGGCCGTCGCGAGGCGCGCCACTCTGGCCGCGAGCAGAAACTCGCGCACGCGCGGTTCGGACAATCGCTGGACGGATCCCGCAGCCACGTCACTGCTTCCTCGCAATCCGATCCAACGCCGCGCGCGCGGCCCGTGCAAGGGAGTTGTCGGAGGCATTCGCGGCGGCGCGTTCGAGCGAGTCCTTTATCTGTGCGGAAACATTTTGCATGTTGCCCAGGGCAACCGCCGCTGCACGCCGAACACCGTCGTTGCGGTCCGACTCGAGCCGTTCCAAGGCCAGCGCGGCCGCGGCGTCGCTGGTACTGAATGAAGCCGCCAGCAGAGCGAGCGCACTGAGCCGCACGTGGATGTCCACGTCATGGCTGGCGGTCGCTGCCGCGTCGAGGACCTCGCCATCGCGCAACCCGAGGTCGCGAATGCAATATAGAGCCATCTTGCGCGCGGCGGGATTGCCCTCGCGCACAAGCGCAAGCAGTCCGGCGAGAATTTCAACGGGATACGTCTGCCCGAGCCGCACGATCAGTTCGGCTGCGGCCCAGCGCACGTCACCGTCCTGGTCGCCAAGCGCATCGAACAGCGCCGGCGCCGTATCGATGGTCAAGGCACCCTCGCCGCTTGCTCCGAGCGCATAGGCAGCGCCGAAACGGGTCTGGCGGTCGGTGTGATTGAGTGTGGCGCGAAGCGTCGTGAGAATGCGCGAATCGCGGCGGGCGATTGCCGCGAGCGCATCGGCGGCCCGACGCCGGATGGTTTTGCTTTCCGCGCAGAGGCATCGTGTGATCGCTTCCGTCTCGTTAGCGGAAATGGCGCCCGGCGGATTTTCGATCACGCGCACGAGAGCATTGATGCATCGTGCCGGCGTGTCCGGCGAAAGCTCCGCGATCAGCGAGTCGGCATCGGCGCTGGGTTTCATTGCGCGCCCACGATGAGCTGAACAAGATTGGAAAGGTCGCCGGACCCCAGGATGAAATTATTGCCGCCCGCGTATGCACTGGTCACGGCGTTGGACACCGCGATGAGGTCGTGGGTACGTCCTTCGAGCGCGGCCTCCAGTTCGGCGACCCCGGGCGAATTCGCGATAAAGTCGCCGCTGAGCATCGCACGCTCGATTCGATTTTCGCCCGAGACGCAAAGCCGCACCTCGACCTGGCCGAGCTGCGCTGCCATTCGCCCCGAACGGTTGAATTGCGATGCGTCCGCCGAGCGCCGCAGCCAGTGGATCGATTGGAGCGCCTTGCCGCGTTGGGCCGCTTGCGCCCATTCCTCGGCGGCGAGTTCGCGCTTGGTGATGCCGCCGAGCGCGTCGCCATAGCCAGGTATGATTGCGCTGCTGACTTCTTCGAAACTCACGTCACGATTCAGCTCGCGGGCCAGCCTGGTCGACGTTTCCGAGCTGTAGACGGAGGAAGGGATCGTGCCGTCCGGGTCGAGGCGGTCGAGGTCGTGGATCATCTCTTCCATCCCGCGATTCACCGCAATCGTGGCTTCAAACAGCATCGCGCCCGCCGCGTCGATTTCGAACGTACACATCGCGATTTCCCGGCGCTCGCGCGTAATCGCATCGCGGCCGGGATAGAAACATTCGGCGCCGAGCGAGCGCAGGCCAGCAAGCAGACCGCGCCCGTATCGATTCATCACCTGGTCCGGCTTGAGGCCAGCGTCGCGCTCAGGAAGCAGACCGGTGCGACTCGGCAGCACCAGTGCCAGACCAATCCAGCCGTCGCCCGCGCCCACAGCACGACCTCCGGTTATGCGGCGCAGGGCTAGAATTCCATCGCGCGCAGCTGCGCCGCCATATACATGATAGCGGCCAAGAGAGACGGCTGGTCCGGCAAGGGCGTACAGGACCAGAACCGGGGCGGTACGATGCGCCGCCACGGTCTCGAGAAAATAAAGCTCCAGGCCGAGCAGATCCCAGGGCGAAATTGAAGGCACAACGACGGCATCGAGCGCGGCCATGATATCGATGGTATGTGCTCACGATCGCGCCCGGCAAGTGACGGTTCTCCCCTGATCGTGAGAGAGTCGCCACGCTAATGTTCTTCGCCGAACAGGAAGATCGAGAACGCGATTAGCGAGAACATGATGTTGGGTAGCCACGCCGCCAGCCACGGCGCCATGAGGCCGGATCGTCCGAATGAAGACGTGATGCCGAAGGCGAGCCAGTAGCCAAATCCGATTGCAATCGCGAGGCCGAAGCTTCGCCCCAGGCTCAAGTTGCGTGGCAACGGGTCGAGGCTCAACGCCATTCCCAGCGCGACCATGATCAGGCACGACACCGGCATCGCGTACTTGAGATCGCGGTCCACGACATAGCCGCCCGGGTCCAGTCCCTTGCTCTTGAGGCTGGCGATATAATCGTTGAGTTCCCAGAGGCTGAATTCGTCCGGGTCGAGCCGCAGGATCGAGAAGTCCGCGGGTTTGAGCGCGAGCCCCAGCCGATCGTTGTCTTCAGATTTGATGTCGCCGTTGGCTTCGAGCTCGAAGGTTTTGATCCCCTGCGGAACCCATCGATTCGCATGCCACCTGGCGTGGTCGGCGTAAACGATGTTTTTCAGCGTATAGTCTTCACCGACGTGATAGACCGTCACGCCATGCAGCTCTTCTTTCTTCTGGTCGTACGCGTCCGCTGACGCGAAGCCGTTGCGCAGTCGAATCCAGATTCGCTTGTCGGCAAAGACGCTTTGTAACTGCCGCTTCTTGAGCTCAACGTGGTACAGGTACTTCGCTTCGCGGGTCGCGCGCGGAACGATGGTTTCGCTGATCGTGAAATGAAATGCGGTGACGAGTATCGCGACGAACATGACTGGAATCGCCATCTCGAGGCGACTGATACCCAGTTGCTGACAGGCCAGCACCTCGCCCGATCGATTGAGAATCGCGAATCCGAGCAGAATACCCGCCAGGCACGCGACCGGAAGAATCTGCGAGAGGATGAGCGGAATCTTAAGCGCGAAATACTCGAGGCCGATCAAACCCAGCCCGCCGTATTTGATGAGGTCGTTGAAGCGGTCGAACATATCGCCGAGCAGATACGCCGCCGTAAAAGCTGCCGTGCAGACCATGAACGGGCCGAAGAACTGGCCCGCCAGAAAACGGTCCATGACAGGCGAGAGCCGTGGGCGCAACCTCATGCGGCTTGCTTCTTCCTCTCGTAGCGCTCGACCAGATCCCAGATAAAGTCGCCAGGTCCGCGCCCCTGATTGCCCCGATCCTGCGCGGAACGGACGAAGAGCCACACCGCCAGGACGATGAAGACGACGTCGGGGATGCTCATGGCAATGTATGGGTTGAGCCCGCCGCGCTCGGCGAGCGTTCTGCCCACGCGCATCAGTCCGTAGTAAAAAAAGAACAGTCCCACCGCGACGCCGAAACGCTCGGAATGGCCGCCGCGAGCCGGCTTGAGGCCGAGCGAGACTCCGAGCAGTGCGAACAGCAGGGTAGCGAACGGTACGGTGTATTTCGCGGCCAACTCGCTTTCGGCTTCATAGTCGGGCTTGCCGCTCGCACGCGACTTGGCGATCAATGCCTTGAGATCGGGATAGGACAACTCTTCCGGGTCGCGGTCGGACACGTCGAGGGTCTCCTTTGGCCGGACAGTTACGTCGTAAATGTTGAAGCTTCGCACGTTGGTCTGGTTGCTACCGGGCTCACTGCCGAAAACCGAACCGTCAAACAGCCGGATCGTCATGCTTCCGGTTTTTTCGTCGGGCAGCACGATGCCGCGTTTGCTGATTATCGTGGTTTGCTGATGCTGGTCGCTGTTGGAAATCAGCACGCCGCTCAACGTCCCGTCTTCATCCGAAATGCGGTCGACGTAGACCATCATTCCCGGCAGGTCGTCGTCGAAGATTTTTTCCTTGAGCCCCGCCGCCGCCTTGGTGCGAGTGAGATAGTAGAGTCGATCCGCCAGACGCTGATCCGCCCACGGCCGGACCGAAAACGCGAACCAGCTCGCGACCGCATACACGACGATCGCCACCGCTATCACGGGTATCGCGATCCGGTAGAGGCTCACGCCGCAGGCGCGCGCCGCCGTCATCTCCTGATCGCCGGACATCCGGCCGAATCCGAGCAGGACACCGAGCAGCACCGCCATGCCGAGAGTGAGTTCGAGAAACCCAGGCAGAATATACGCGATCAGGCCAAGCACCTCGCCCAGCGTCACGCCGTGATTCACGACCATCTCGGTGAGCTTGACGAGCCGCCCTGTCACCAGCGCGAAGGTCAGCAATCCCACGCCCATCAGGAACGGGGCGATGACTTCCCACGCGACGTAACGATCAAGGATGGTGATTCTGGGAACTCTCAATTGATGCTCAGCGGGCGGAAGCCTGATCAATAAATCTTAGACCTTGCGAACGGGGATTGGAACGTCACGATCGCCCATCGTGCGCGGCGGGAGTCGCGGTCTGATAGGATTACGGCGGATGAAACAGTTTCGCGGCAAACATCGGCATCCCGATCGCGAACGGCCGAGCGATGGTGGGCATCGCGCGGAGCAACGCGACAGCCACGACGTGGTGTTCGGCGTGGAGCCGGTGCGCGAACTGGTTGCCGCGGCCACGGGCACAATCCAGACGCTTTATGTGCGCACCGCTGAGGAACGCCGCTTCGAAAATGAAATGGATCGCGTGCGGATCGCAGGCGGCCGCGTGGTGATCGCGCGTGATGACGAAATCGAACGGCTGACCGGACGCGACGCGCGCCATCAGGGCATCGCGGCGATCGTGCGCGAGTATCAGTACGCGGAACTGGATGACCTGATTCACGATGCGCCAGACCCGATCGTTGTCGTCGATGGAGTCACGGACCCGCGCAACCTGGGCGCGCTGCTGCGATCTGCCGAATGCGCGGGGGTCGGCGCGGTCGTACTGGCGCGCGATCGGACGGTGGGCATTACGCCGGCCGCGATCAAATCGTCGGCAGGCGCGTGGGTGCATCTAAGGATCGCGCGATGCGGCAATGTTGCGGGCACTTTGGAAGCTCTGAAGGAAGCGGGTTATTGGGTCGTCGCGCTCGCGCCGGGCGGCGAGGTGTCACTCTACCAGTTGGATACCGCGCGCAAACTCGCGATAGTAGTCGGCTCGGAGGGCGAAGGCGTCCGGCCTATCGTGCGCAAGACGGCGGACTTCGTCGTGGCGATTCCGATGCTCGGGAAGGTCGAGTCGCTGAATGTGTCGGTGGCAGCCGCCGTGGCTCTATTCGAGATCGCCCGCCGCCGCGCAAGCGCTCCTGGTGCATCCTCGAAAGATACGGAAGCTCCCTAGAAGAGGATAGAACGCCGTTTGAATATCGTTGGCGACACCTGCGAGGATGTTTGCGAAGGCTTGACTCGGCTCATCCTTGACTACGTGGTAGGTTCCGAATAATTTTGCTTCTTTAACGTCGTTTGCCGATGTAGCTCAACGGTAGAGCAACTGATTTGTAATCAGTAGGTTGCCAGTTCGATTCTGGCCATCGGCTTAGCTCGGAAGGTGGCCTTGCGGAGAGGTTCCCGAGTGGCCAAAGGGAGCAGACTGTAAATCTGCCGGCTTATGCCTTCGGAGGTTCGAATCCTCCCCTCTCCACCAAGATAATGCTTCCGGAGAGCGGGAATAGCTCAGTTGGTAGAGCGCGAGCCTTCCAAGCTCGGGGTCGCGGGTTCGAGTCCCGTTTCCCGCTCCAAATTAAACCGGCAGGGAGCACGGCGCGAGCGCATCATTGGAGTGATTCGAACGGCAAGTGCGCCCATGTAGCTCAGTCGGTAGAGCACTTCCTTGGTAAGGAAGAGGTCACGGGTTCGAATCCCGTCGTGGGCTTTGCAATCCTGGAACAACGCGCCCAAAGAGGCGCGAGGAACAGATAAATGGCGGCAATCAGGGAAATAATCGGGCTGGCGTGCGACGGCTGCAAACGGCGCAATTACATGACGACCCGGAACAAGAAGAAACAGACCGAGAAGTTCTCGATCAAGAAGTTTTGTCCGAGCTGTCGCAACCACACGCTGCACAAAGAGGTCAAGGCGAGCTAGCCTCGTTGATGCGTGATCGCAGGCTGAACCCAAGGGTCAGTAGCTCCAATTGGCCAGAGCATCGGACTCCAAATCCGAGGGTTGCAGGTTCGAATCCTGCCTGACCCGCCATCAAACGCGGGCCCTTGAATGAGAAAGCGAAAATGGATAGCCTAAAAAATTACCTCAACCAGGGTGTAAGCTTTGTCCAGGAGTCTTGGAACGAGCTTGCGAAGGTCCATTACCCCTCGCCCAAGGAGACCATGCAGGCGACTATCGTTGTCGTGGTTCTCTCGATCGTGATGGCGTTGTGGCTGGGGCTGGTTGATTTGGGCGCGACACGCGTGGTTCGAGCGCTGCTGAGCTGAAAGACGGTACGCAATCTTCAGGAGTAGTACGGCCCGGACGAAGCTGAGATCCGGGTCAATGCCGATCGAGCCCGATGAGCATCAGATGACGGAACCGCAAGCACAAGGCGAGAACACGGCCGAAAAGCCCTCGATGAAGTGGTACGTGGTTCACACTTACTCCGGCTACGAGCACAAGGCCAAAGCCGCGCTGGAAGAGCGCGTGCGCTCGCTGAACATGACCGAAAAGATCGGCAAGGTCCTGGTGCCGATCGAAAGAGTCCAGGAGCTGGGCAAGGGCGGCCAGCGCAAGATTGCGTCCCGTAAATTTTTTCCCGGCTATATTTTCGTGAACATGATTCTTGATGAAGAGACCTGGCACGTCATCAAGAACACGCCGAAGATCACGGGCTTCGTCGGGCATTCCACGAATCCGCCCGAAGTTCCCGAGTCGGAAGTAACCGGAATTGAGCAGCAGATGGAGGAGGGGGCGCTGCGGCCCAAGCCCAAGGTGCTGTTCGAAGTGGGCGAAGCGATCAAGGTAGTCGACGGACCGTTCCAGGACTTCAACGGCACCGTGGAAGAGGTCAAGCCCGAGAAGGGCAAGGTGCGCGTGCTGATTTCAATCTTCGGCCGCGCTACGCCGGTCGAACTCGATTTTGTGCAGGTGGAAAAATCCTGACATAGCGTTTCCCACCGCTGCGCGCCGGTGAGCGACGCGCAGACCGGGGAGCTTTTGCGAACGAGCTTATAAGCAAGTGGCTAAGAAAGTAGTCGGTCAAATCAAGTTGCAGATTCCGGCGGGCGCCGCGAATCCCTCTCCGCCGGTCGGGCCCGCGCTCGGCCAGCGCGGCGTCAACATCATGGAGTTCTGCAAGGCGTTCAATGCCCAGACGCAGAACATGCAGGGGCTGGTTATTCCGGTGATCGTGACGGTCTATGTCGACCGCTCTTTCACGTTCGTAACCAAGAGCCCGCCGGCTTCGATTCTGTTGCTTCGGGCGGCCGGTGTTGAAAAGGGAAGCCCGACGCCGAACAAAAACAAAGTTGGCAAGGTCAGCCGCGCCCAGGTCGAGGAAATCGCGAAGACCAAGCTGAAGGACCTCACCGCGGCGGATCTCGCGGCGGCGGTCAATACGGTCGCCGGCACGGCGCGCTCGATGGGAATCGAGATTTCGGACTAAGAGGATTACTCGCGATGGCAGGCAAGAAATATCGCGAAGCGCAAAAGCATATCGATATCGACAAGCACTATCCGCTCGAAGAGGCGGTCAAGCTCGTCACCCAGAACAAGCTGGCCAAGTTCGACGAGACGGTCGAGATGGCGGTGCGGCTGGGCGTCGATCCGCGGCAGGCCGATCAGAACGTGCGCGGCACTATCGTGCTGCCGCACGGCACCGGCAAGGTGGCGCGGGTGCTGGTCATTGCCAAAGGTGAGAAGGAGCGCGAGGCAAAGGATGCCGGCGCGGACTTCGTGGGCGGCGACGAGATCGTCAAGAAAATCCAGGAAGAGAACTGGCTCGATTTCGACCGCGTGATCGCAACGCCGGACATGATGGCGCAGGTCGGTCGTATCGGAAAAATTCTTGGACCGCGCGGCTTGATGCCGAATCCCAAGGTCGGCACGGTGACCTTCGATGTCGCCAAAGCGGTCTCGGAGGTCAAGGCAGGTAAGGTCGATTACCGGGTGGACAAGGCCGGCGTCGTTCACGCGCGAATCGGCAAGCTTAGTTTCGGCGAGCAGAAGCTACTCGACAATGCGCACACGCTGCTGGGCGCGATAATTCGCGCCAAGCCGGCCAGCGCCAAGGGCAACTACATCAAGAGCGTGGCGGTGTCATCGACGATGGGACCCGGTGTGCGCGTCGATACGGCATCGGCGGCCAAGACGGTGGCGGCGGCCGCATAGTGCGCGGCGGATCTTACAGGGTCATTAGATGAACAAGCAGCAGAAGACGGCACTGGTAGAGGATCTTCGCGCGGGCTTTGGCCGCGCCAGCCTCGCGCTGGTGTCCGAATACAAAGGGATGACCGCGGGCGAGTCCGCCGATATGCGGCGGCGGCTGCGCGCTGCGCGCGGGGAGCTGCGCGTTGCGAAGAACACGCTCGTGCGCCGCGCGATCGAAGGCACCCAGTACGCCTCGCTCGGCGACAAGCTGGGCGGCCCGGTCGGCTTGATCCTGAGCTTTGAAGATCCGGTCGAGATGGCCAAGACGGTCGTCGGATTCAAGGATCTCGGCGAGAAGTTCAAAATTCGCGGCGGCGTGCTGGCCGGACAAGCGCTGACTGCCGAAGAAATTCAAGCACTCGCAACGCTGCCGCCGAAGGAAGTCATCCTGGCGCAGCTGCTGGGCGTGTTGCAGGCTCCGGCTACGCAACTGGTCCGGTTGCTCAACGAGCCGGGCTCCATGCTTGCGCGTGCGATCGATGCGATTGGAAAGAAGAACGGAGAAGGAACCCCGACGGCATCGGCCCCGGAAGCGCCTGCGGCGCCGGCGGAGGAAGCCCCGGCGGGCAGATAGCAAAAGAACGGAACTGACGCGTTCGGGGCGCTCCCACATCCGCCTCCCGGAAGCGACGATAAGGAGAGACCTAAAATGTCGGAAGCACAGCTCAGCCGCGATCAGGTGAAAGACTACCTGAAGAATCTTTCACTGATGGATGCGGCTGCCCTGGTGAAGGAACTCGAGCAGGAACTCGGCGTATCGGCCGCGGCACCCATTGCGGTTGCAGCTGGCCCGGTGGCAGGAGCAGCGGCTGCTGCACCGGCGCCGGAGAAGGACGAGTTCTCGGTCGTACTAAAGGCCGCGGGCGACAAGAAGATCCAGGTTATCAAGGTGGTACGCGAGATCACGGGACTCGGCCTCAAGGAGGCAAAGGACCTGGTCGATGGCGCACCCAAGCCGGTCAAGGAAGGCGTGAACAAAGCCGAGGCCGAAGACCTCAAGAAGAAACTCGAAGAGGCCGGCGGCAGCGTGGAGCTCAAATAGGAGCACCAGGCTTTTTGCGACACGACTACCGGTCGAAAAATCTGTCGCGGCGGGACTCGATGAGGCCCCGTGAATGGCGGGTTTCCGACGGCTTTTATGGCGATGCCGTGGGCGCGGGGCTACCCGTGCGCCCGCGGCTTTTAACGCTTCGCGCGCCCCTAATCGAGGGCGCGCACAAGGCGGAGTAATTAATGGCTCAGCAGTCGCAGGTAACGAGCAATCTTCGCGTGCGCCGTTCATTCGGCAAGATCAAGAAGATCATCGACATTCCGAATCTGATCGAGATTCAGAAACGTTCGTATGATGAGTTCCTGCAGCACGGAGTAACCTCCGAGAATCGCCAGGAAGTCGGACTGCAGGCAGTCTTCAAATCGGTCTTCCCGATCAAGGACTTCAATGAGACCGCATCGCTCGAGTTCGTCAGCTATGAACTCGGCGAGCCGAAGTACGACGTCGAGGAATGCCATCAGCGCGGCATGACTTACGCCGCACCGATCAAGGTCAAGATTCAGCTCGTCATCTGGGATGTCGAGCAGGGCCGTCGATCGATCAAGAACGTCAAGGAGCAGGAGGTCTACTTCGGCGAGATTCCGTTGATGACGCCGAACGGGACCTTCATGGTCAACGGAACCGAGCGCGTAATCGTGTCGCAGCTTCATCGCTCGCCCGGAGTGTTCTTTGAGCACGACAAGGGCCGCACGCATTCCAGCGGCAAGCTGCTCTACTCCGCCCGTATCATCCCGTACCGCGGAAGCTGGATCGATTTCGAATTCGACCCGCGCGACGCGCTGTACGTGCGTATCGACCGGCGGCGGAAATTCCCGGCGACAGTGCTGCTGCGTGCACTCGGCATGACGACCGAAGACCTGCTCAACTACTTCTACAAAAAGGATGTGCTCATCCTCGACAGCACCAAGTACGCCAAGCAGTTCATCCCCGATCAGATCATCGGCGCGCGCGTCGGCCGCGACGTAAAGGATCCGAAATCGGGCGACGTGCTGGCGCGTGAGGGCCGCAAGTTCAACCGGGCGACCGTACGGGCGATGGAAGCGGCGAAGATCTCGGAAGTGCCGATCGCGCCGGAAGAAGTCGTCGGCCGCATCAGCGCGCACGATATCGTGAATTCATCCACGGGCGAGGTCATCGTTCAGTGCAACGAGGAACTCACCGAGGAATCGATCGAAAAGCTGAAAGGCGCGGGAATCAAGAAGGTCGAGGTCCTGTTCACGGAAGAGCAGGCCGGCGGCGGTCCGCTCCGGCTGACGCTCGCGCAGGACAAGCTCGGCTCGCCGCAGGAAGCGATTATCGAGATTTACCGCCGCCTGCGTCCCGGCGATCCGCCGACCGTCGAGACGGCGACCACCTTCTTCAACAACTTGTTCTTCAATCCCGAGCGTTATGACCTCTCGAAGGTCGGCCGCCTAAAGCTCAATCACAAGCTCAAGCTCGATGTGCCCCTGGAGCAGGGAACGCTGCGGCGCGAGGACATCCTGGAAGTCGTGCGCTACCTGGTCGAGCTGAAAAACGGCAACGGCCAGATCGACGATATCGACCATCTGGGCAATCGCCGCGTGCGCGCGGTGGGAGAACTGGTCGAGAACCAGTTCCGCATCGGGCTGGTCCGGATGGAGCGTGCGATCAAAGAGCGAATGAGCCTGCAGGATATCGAGACGCTGATGCCGCAGGAGCTGGTGAACTATAAGCCGGCGAGCGCGGTTATCAAGGAGTTCTTCGGGTCTTCGCAGCTCTCGCAGTTCATGGATCAGACCAATCCGCTCTCCGAGATCGCGCACAAGCGCCGCCTCTCGGCGCTCGGTCCGGGCGGCCTCACGCGCGAGCGCGCGGGATTCGAAGTCCGCGATGTCCATCCGACGCACTACGGGCGCGTCTGCCCGATTGAAACGCCGGAAGGTCCGAATATCGGTCTGATCGCGGCGCTCTCCACCTACGCGCGCGTCAACGACTTCGGCTTTATCGAAACGCCGTACCGCGAAGTCGAAAACAGCCGCGTCACCGATCGGATCGTGTATCTCTCGGCGCTTGACGAGGAAGAGAAGACTATCGCGCAGGCGAACGCGCCTATCGATGCGCACGGGAAATTCACCACGGAATTCGTGTCCGCCAGAATCGGCGGCGAGTTCTCGACGGTTCGCGCCGAAGACGTTCAGTACATGGACGTTTCGCCCAACCAGCTCGTCTCGGTGGCCGCATCGCTGATCCCGTTCCTCGAGAACGATGACGCCAATCGCGCGCTGATGGGTTCGAACATGCAGCGCCAGGCGGTGCCGCTGCTCAAGCCCGATGCTCCCCTGGTGGGAACCGGCCTTGAACAGACCGTGGGCCGCGACTCGGGTGTTACGGTGGTCGGAAAGCGCGACGGCACTGTCGAAAGCGTGGATGCGGAACGGATCGTGGTGCGCGCGGACAAGCAGAGCCGCGATGTGCGCGATGCCGGCGTCGACATCTACAACCTCATCAAGTACCAGCGCTCCAACCAGAACACCTGCATCAATCAGCGTCCCATCGTCGTGAAGGGCGAGAAGGTCAAAGCCGGCGACGTGCTGGCTGATGGTCCTTCGACCGACATGGGCGAATTGGCGCTGGGGCGCAACGTGCTGGTCGCGTTCATGCCATGGGGCGGCTACAACTTCGAAGACTCGATCCTCATTTCCGAGCGCGTGGTCAAGGAAGACCTGTTCACCTCGGTGCATATCGAGGAGTTCGAGTGTATCGCGCGCGACACCAAGCTAGGGCCCGAGGAAATCACCCGCGACATCCCGAACGTCGGCGAGGAAGCGCTGAAGGATCTCGACGCCAGCGGCATCATCCGCATCGGCGCCGAAGTCCGGCCGGCGGATATTCTGGTCGGCAAGATTACGCCGAAGGGCGAGACGCAGCTTTCACCGGAAGAAAAACTGCTGCGCGCGATCTTTGGCGAGAAAGCGGGCGAAGTCCGAGACACCAGCCTGCGGGTTCCGCCGGGCGTCGAAGGCACCGTCATCGATGCGCGCGTATTCTCGCGCCGGGGAGTCGCCAAGGACGATCGGACACAGGAAATCGAGACGCTCGAAGCCGAGCGCCTCAAGCAGGATGAAGCCGAGGAAATCCGGATCATCCGGCAGGAAACGCTGCGCAAGCTCAAGCGCGCGCTGGTCGGCAAGAAGCTCGCCGCGCGGGTGATGTCTGATGATGTCGAGAATCGGCATCAGTTGTTGGCCAAGGGCGACTCGCTGGAGGCCGAGCAGCTCGAAGAGTTGCCGCCGGCTCTGTGGAGCCAGTTGCGGGTCGAGAACGAAACCGCGCAGGCGGAGGCTTCCCAGGCGATCGCCGCGATGACCTCGAGCGTCGAGACGGTGCAGCAGCACTACGGCACCAAGGTCGATCGCCTGAAGGCCGGAGACGAACTTGCGCCGGGCGTAATCAAGATGATCAAGGTGTTCGTCGCTATCAAGCGCCGCCTCCAGGTGGGCGACAAGATGGCGGGGCGCCACGGCAACAAGGGCGTGCTCTCGCGCATCCTGCCCGAGGAAGACATGCCGCGGCTCGCGGATGGAACCCCGGTCGACATCGTGCTGAATCCGCTGGGCGTGCCTTCGCGAATGAACGTCGGCCAGATTCTCGAGACCCATCTGGGATGGGCGGCGCGGGAACTGGGACGGCGCATCGAGCAGGATCTTCGCAACAGCGCGACCGTTGCCCAGCTCAAGAAGCACATCAAGGAAGCCTATCCCGATCGCGAGAGCGGGGAATTTATCGATGGCCTGGCCGACAACGATATCTACCGATTCGCCGCCAAGGCGGCGGCGGGGATTCATACCGCGTCACCGGTCTTCGATGGCGCCCGCGAAGAGGAGATCTTCCAAATGCTCGCGCGCGCGGGACTGCCGGAGACCGGACAGTGCACGCTGTATGACGGCCGCACGGGATTGTCATTCGAGCAGCCGGTCACGGTCGGCGTGATGTACATGATGAAGCTGCACCATCTGGTCGAGGACAAGATTCACGCCCGCTCGACCGGACCATACAGCCTCGTCACGCAGCAGCCGTTGGGCGGCAAGGCGCAGTTCGGCGGCCAGCGTCTCGGAGAAATGGAAGTGTGGGCGCTCAAAGCATACGGCGCGGCCTACACGCTGCAGGAGATGCTCACCGTCAAGTCCGACGACGTGGCCGGCCGCACGCGGATGTACGAAGCGATTGTCAAAGGCGAGAACACGCTCGAGCCGGGATTGCCCGAGTCGTTCAACGTTATGGTCAAGGAACTCCAGTCGTTGTGTCTCAATATGGAGCTGCTTGAAAAAGCCTGAGCGCGCCTGAGGGGCGCAGGCAGGGAGTACGAGATGGAAGATCTCTTTGGCATTTTCGAGAAGCCCAAGAATCCGCTCGCGTTCAACGCGATCCGGATTTCGATCGCGTCACCCGAAATGATCCGGTCGTGGTCGCACGGCGAGGTCAAGAAGCCGGAGACCATCAACTACCGGACCTTCAAGCCGGAACGCGACGGATTGTTCTGCGCAAAGATATTCGGCCCGACCAAGGACTACGAATGTAACTGCGGCAAGTACAAGCGGATGCGCCATCGCGGCGTCGTCTGCGAAAAGTGCGGTGTCGAGGTTATCCAGTCCAAGGTGCGCCGCGAGCGGATGGGTCACATCGACCTGGCCGCGCCGGTCGCGCACATCTGGTTTTTGCGCTCGCTGCCGTCACGCATCGGCACGCTGCTCGACATGACGCTCAAGGAGCTCGAGAAGGTTCTGTACTTCGAGTGCTACGTCGTCACCGATGCGGGCGAGACGCCGCTGACGCAGAAGGAACTTCTCACCGAGCGAAAGTACCGCGAGGCGCGCGAGCAGTACGGCGACAGCTTCAAAGCCGACATGGGCGCCGAGGCTATCCGGTTCCTGCTTACGAATCTCGAACTCGAAAAACTTTCTGAAGTTCTGCGCGTGGAAATGAAATCCACCAACTCCGAAGCGCGCCGCAAGAAGGTCGCGAAGCGCCTCAAGGTGGTAAACGCGTTCCGCGAGTCGGGCAACAAGCCCGAATGGATGATCCTGACGATTCTGCCGGTCATCCCGCCCGATCTTCGTCCGCTGGTTCCGCTCGATGGGGGCCGGTTTGCGACTTCCGACCTGAACGACCTCTACCGGCGCGTTATCAACCGCAACAACCGGCTTAAGCGGCTAATCGAACTGAACGCCCCCGACATCATCATCCGCAACGAAAAGCGGATGCTGCAGGAGGCGGTCGACGCGCTGTTCGACAACGGACGGCGCGGCCGCGCGATCACCGGACCGTCCAAGCGGCCGCTCAAGTCGCTGTCCGACATGCTCAAGGGCAAGTCGGGACGTTTCCGGCAGAACCTGCTCGGCAAGCGCGTCGATTACTCGGGCCGTTCGGTTATCGTGGTCGGCCCCGAGCTTCGGCTTCATCAGTGCGGACTTCCCAAGAAGATGGCGCTCGAGTTGTTCAAGCCCTTCATCTACAACAAGCTCGAAGAAAAGGGCTACGTCACGACCATCAAGAGCGCCAAGAAGATGGTCGAGAAAGAAGGCAAGGATGTCTGGGATATCCTCGACGAGGTCATCCGCGAGCATCCGATCCTTCTGAACCGCGCTCCGACGCTGCATCGGCTGGGCATCCAGGCTTTCGAGCCGGTGCTGATCGAAGGCAAGGCGATCCAGCTTCATCCGCTGGTTTGCGTCGCGTACAACGCGGACTTCGATGGCGACCAGATGGCGGTGCACATACCGCTGTCCATCGAGGCGCAGGTCGAATCGCGCGCGCTCATGATGTCGACCAACAACATCCTGTCGCCGGCGTCGGGCAAGCCGATCATCGTGCCCACGCAGGACATGGTGCTGGGTCTCTACTACATGACCCGCGAACGTCCGCTGGCCCAGGGCGAGGGTAAGTTCTTCTCCAATCCGGACGAGGTTCGGATCGCGTACGACCACGGCGAAATCGATCTGCACGCGCGCATCAACGTGCGTATGCCTGCGAGCGCGCTGGAAGCTGCCACGGAACTCCCGCAGGAGAGCAACAGCCGTTCGACCCGAGGCAAAAAGGCCGCCCGGCCGGCATCTGCCCCGGTGGTGACCCCTGAGCGGATCGAGACGACGGTTGGCCGCGTGCTGGTGTATGAGATCGTGCCCGCCGGAATCCCGTTTTCGGAAGTGAACAAGACGCTCAAGAAAAAAGAGCTGGGCAACCTTATCGACGTTGTCTATCGCCGTGCAGGCGACAAGGCGACCGTCATCTTCGCCGACCGGCTCAAGGACGTTGGCTTCGAGTTCGCGACCCGCGCGGGAATTTCGATCTCGATCAAGGACATGGTCATTCCGGCCAAGAAGGCGCAGCTCCTGGGCGAGGCCCAGAAGCAGGTCGCCGATATCCAGAAGCAATACAACAACGGCGTCATCACCGACGGCGAGCGCTACAACAAGGTCGTCGACATCTGGGCCGAAGTGCAGGACGAGATCGGCAGCGCGGTTATCAAAGGCCTGTCGACTCAGGTCTTCGGCAAAGACAAGGACGGCAAGGAAGTTTCGGGCCCGTCATTCAACCCGATCTTCATCATGGCCGACTCCGGCGCGCGCGGTTCCGAGCAGCAGATTCGGCAGCTCGCCGGATTGCGCGGCCTGATGGCGAAACCCTCGGGCGAAATCATCGAGACTCCCATCACGGCGAACTTCCGCGAAGGACTGACCGTCGGCGAGTACTTCACCTCGACGCACGGCGCGCGTAAGGGCCTCGCGGACACCGCGCTCAAGACGGCCAACTCCGGCTACCTGACGCGCCGGCTGGTCGACGTGGCGCAGGATTCGATTATCACCGAAGAAGACTGCGGCACGCTCGACGGAATCGAGGCGACTCCGCTGGTCGAAGGCGGCGAGATTATCGAGGCGCTGGGCGACCGGGTGCTGGGACGCGTCGCGCTCGAAGATGTGCACGATCCGTTCACCAACGAGGTGCTGGTCCGCGCCAACGAGATGATCGACGAAGACAAGGTCAAGCGCACCGAGGATGCGGGAATCGAGCGAATCAAGATTCGTTCGGTGCTCACCTGCCAATCGCGCCGCGGAGTCTGCGTGCGCTGCTATGGACGCGACCTCGGCCGCGGACATCTGGTCGACCTCGGCGAGGCGATCGGAATCATCGCCGCGCAGTCGATCGGCGAGCCGGGAACGCAGCTCACGATGCGCACCTTTCACATCGGCGGCACCGCAAGCCGGCGCGCCGAGCAGACCACGCTGGAGCCGCGCACCGAAGGCGTCGTCCGGTTGCACAATGTGAATACGGTGCCGGGCCGCGACGGCAACCTGATCGTGATGACCCGGCACGGCGAAGTCGTTATCGCCGCGCAGATCAAGGGCGAAGACGGCCATATCCGCGAGCGTGAGCGCGAGCGCTATCCGCTCGTCTACGGCGCCAAGCTGCGCAAGGCCGAAGGCGAACACGTCAAGGCCGGAGAGCTGATCGCGGAATGGGATCCATATACCACGCCGATCATCACCGAAGTCGACGGCGCCGTGAAGTTCGGTGACATTATCGAAGGCAAGACGATGGAGGAGCGGGTCGACGAACGTACCGGCGCGCGCTCCAACGTTGTAGTCGAGTTCAAGGATCTCGACGTGCGGCCGCGCGTGTCGATCAAGGATGGGTCGGGCAAGACCGTCAAGATTCCCAACAGCAACCTGTTCGCACGCTACTTCCTGCCGGTCGGTGCATACATCAACGTGCCCGAAGGCACGGAGGTCAAGGCGGGCGACGTAATTGCAAAGATCCCGCGCGAAACCACCAAGACCAAGGACATCACCGGCGGTCTGCCGCGCGTTGCGGAGCTGTTCGAAGCGCGCAAGCCGAAGGAGTTCGCGGTCATTTCGGAAATCGACGGCCAGGTGTCATTCGGCAAGGACACCAAGGGCAAGCGCAAGCTGGTCGTCACGCCGGAAGTCGGCGAGCCCCGCGAGTACCTGATCGCCAAGGGCAAGCATATCGGCGTGCACGAGGGCGACATGATCAAGGCCGGCGAGCCGCTGATGGAAGGTTCGTCGAATCCTCACGACATCCTGACGATTCTCGGCGAGAAGGCGCTCGCGAAATACCTGGTGGACGAGATTCAGGAAATCTACCGGCTCCAGGGCGTGCGCATCAACGACAAGCACATCGAGGCGATCGTCCGCCAGATGCTGCGGCGCGTCAGGATCAAGGAAGTCGGCGACACCGATTTTCTGGTCGGTGACCAGGTCGAGAAATGGCGCTTCGACGAAGAGAACGGCCGGGTACTCGAGAAGGGCGGGGAGCCCGCTATTGCGGAACCGCTCCTGCTCGGTATCACGAAGGCCTCGCTCTCGACCGAAAGCTTCATCTCGGCCGCATCATTCCAGGAGACGACTCGGGTTCTTACCGAAGCCGCCATCAATGGCAAGGTCGATCGGCTGATTGGTCTCAAAGAGAACGTCATTATGGGCCGCCTGATTCCGGCTGGGACCGGCCTCCCGTCGTACAACCGGATGGAGATGAAGGTGGAAGGCGGCGGCGAGACCGAAGAGTTGGAGAAGACGGCCCTGGAAGGGGCTGCGGTACCGGCCGGAGATTGACACGCGCGTAGCGCGCGCGTACATATTTATATTTCCCCCAAGGGCACGTCCGCCCTTGGGGGGTTTGTTTGAGCACCCGCGTTCCTGCCTCACGCAAACCCGGGAAAAACTGCGGCGCGCAACATGCATCGCAAGTTTTCCGGGCGCAAGCGCAGGGCCGACGAGCGCGATTGAAGGACTGAAACCGAGTAACGAACGGAGCTGAATTTGCCGTCGATTAATCAGCTGATTCGCCAGGCGCGCGTCAAGAAGCGTTTCAAGGTCAAAGCGCGCGCGCTGGAAGGATCGCCGCAGAAGCGTGGCGTGTGCACCCAGGTGAAAACGACGACGCCCAAAAAGCCCAATTCGGCGCTGCGAAAAGTCGCGCGCGTCCGGCTTTCCAACGGAATCGAAGTTAATACTTATATTCCTGGTGTAGGGCACAACCTGCAGGAGCATTCGGTGGTGCTGATCCGCGGAGGGCGCGTGCGCGATCTCCCCGGCGTCCGCTACCACGTGATCCGCGGGACGCTCGATTCGATTGGCGTGCAGGAACGGCGCAAGGGCCGCTCCAAATATGGCTCCAAGAAACCGAAGTAACCAATATGTCGCGTAAAGGACAAGCTCGCGTCCGCGAAGTAATGCCGGACCCCAAATTCCACGATCGTACTATCGCGAAGTTCGTCAACGTCGTGATGGAACGCGGCAAGAAGTCGGTCGCCGAAGGAATTTTCTACGGCGCGCTGGACCTGGTCGCGGATCGTTCCAAGGAAGACGGGCTGGCGCTTTTCAAGAAGGCGCTCGACAACGTACGCCCTTCAGTCGAAGTCCGTTCACGCCGCGTCGGCGGTGCGAACTACCAGGTCCCGAGCGAGGTGCGGCCGGTCCGGCGCAACTCGCTGGCGATGCGCTGGCTGGTGACGGCCGCGCGCGCGCGCGGCGAGAGGTCGATGGAAGAGCGGCTGGCGGCGGAGATTCTGGAAGCGGCAGCCAATCGCGGCGGCGCAGTCAAAAAACGCGAAGACACTCACCGGATGGCGGATGCCAACAAGGCGTTCGCACATTATCGCTGGTAACCATCGAGTTGTAGTTTCATGGCTCGCACGACACCAATAGAAAGGGTGCGCAATATCGGCATCATGGCGCACATCGATGCCGGCAAGACCACCACCACGGAGCGGGTGCTGTTTTACACCGGCATCAACTACAAGATCGGCGAGGTGCATGAAGGCACCGCAACGATGGACTGGATGGTGCAGGAGCAGGAGCGCGGCATCACCATCACCTCCGCGGCGACCACCTGCTTCTGGCGCGATTGCCGCGTCAATATTATCGACACGCCCGGCCACGTCGATTTCACGATCGAAGTTGAGCGCAGCCTGCGCGTCCTCGACGGCGCGGTGGCGGTGTTCTGCGCGGTCGGCGGCGTGGAACCGCAATCGGAAACGGTTTGGCGCCAGGCTGACAAGTACCGCGTCCCCCGCATCGCGTTCATCAACAAGATGGATCGCGTCGGCGCAGAATACGATCGCGTCGTCGAAGAAATGCGCGAGAAGCTCAAGACGACTCCCGTACTGCTCCAGCTGCCGATTGGCGCCGAAGACAAATTTACCGGAGTAGTCGACCTGATCGAGATGCGCGCGCTGGTCTGGGATGAAGACCGGCTGGGCGCGAACTACAGGGTCGAGGAAATTCCGGCCGACCTCAGGGAAAAGGCCACCGGCCATCGCGACAAGCTGATCGAGGCGCTCGCCGATCACGACGAGCATCTGATGGAGCTTTACCTCGAAGGCAAGGCGCCCTCGCCGGAGAATATTCGCGCTGCGATTCGCGCCGCGACTCTGAAGCTGGCGATCACGCCGGTGCTGCTCGGATCCGCGTTCCGCAACAAGGGCGTGCAGCCGATGCTCGATGCGGTCGTCGACTACCTGCCGTCACCCGTCGATCTTCCGCCCGTCACCGGCAAGGTTGACGGCGGCAAGGACGAAGAGCGATGGCCCCGCGATGATGCGCCATTCAGCGCGCTCGCGTTCAAGATCATGACCGACCCGTATATCGGGACTCTGACCTTCATGCGGGTGTATTCGGGCACGCTCGAAAGCGGCAGTTCGGTGCTCAATTCGACCAAGGGCCGGCGCGAGCGAATCGGTCGGATGGTCAAGATGCACGCGAACAAGCGCGAGGAGATCTCCGAGGTGTACGCCGGCGATATCGCCGCCGTGGGACTGCGCGATACGACCACCGGCGACACGCTGTGTGATCCGGCGCATCCGATTGTTCTGGAATCGATCGAATTTCCCGATCCCGTTATCCAGATTGCGATCGAGCCCAAGACCAAGGCCGACCAGGAGAAGCTTTCCGAAGCGCTCCAGAAGCTGGCCAAGGAAGATCCTTCGTTCCGCGTCAGCGTGAACAAGGAGACGGCGCAGACCCTTATCGCCGGAATGGGCGAGCTGCACCTGGAGATCATCGTCGATCGCATGCTGCGCGAGTTCAAGGTCGATGCGAACGTCGGCAAGCCGCAGGTCGCCTATCGCGAGACGATTCGCCGCGCTTCGGAAGCCGAAGGCCGCTTTGTCCGTCAGACCGGCGGTCACGGCCAGTTCGGCGTGGTTGACTTGCGAATCGAACCGATGGCCAAGGGCGACGGGTTTGAGTTCGTCGACGGCACCAAGGGCGGCTCCATTCCGCGCAACTTCATTCCGTCCGTCGAGGATGGCGTGAAGGAAGCGATGGAGAATGGCGTGCTGGCCGGCTATCCGATGGTCGACATCCGCGCGACGGTGCTGGACGGCAAGTATCACGAAGTCGATTCGTCGGAAATCGCGTTCCGGATCGCCGGTTCGATGGCTTTCAAGGAAGCCTGCGAGAAGGCCGAGCCGGTTCTGCTCGAACCGATCATGGATGTCGAAGTGGTGACGCCGCAGGAATTCATGGGCGACGTTATCGGCGACCTCAGTTCGCGCCGCGGCAAGATTCTCAACATGGAAGGCCGCGGCGGCGCGCAGGTAATCGAAGCGCGCGTTCCGCTCGCCAACATGTTTGGTTACGCGACGCGGCTGCGTTCGATGACGCAGGGACGCGCGAATTACACGATGCAGTTCGGGGCGTATGAACCCGTACCGCAGAACATTTTCCTGGAACTCACCGCGCGCAACGCGGAAAACGAACCACAGACGCGCGCGCGCGCTTAATGCATTTGCAAGGAGAGGCACGGGCCTAATTCGGAGGGAAGACCATGGGCAAGGCTAAATTCGAACGAACCAAGCCGCATGCGAACGTCGGCACGATCGGACATATCGACCACGGCAAAACGACGCTCACGGCTGCGATTACCAAGGTGCTGTCCGCGCGGAAGCTTGCCCAGTTTACCGCCTTCGATCAGATCGACAAGGCGCCCGAAGAGCGCGAGCGCGGCATCACGATCGCGATCGCGCACGTCGAATACGAGACGAAAAAGCGCCACTATGCGCACGTCGATTGCCCGGGCCACGCCGACTACATCAAGAACATGATCACCGGCGCCGCGCAGATGGATGGCGCGATCCTGGTGGTCGGCGCGAACGACGGCCCGATGCCGCAGACCCGCGAGCACATCCTGCTCGCCCATCAGGTCGGCGTCCCGTCGGTCGTCGTTTTCATGAACAAGGTCGATATGGTCGATGACGCCGAACTGCTCGATCTCGTCGAGCTCGAAGTTCGCGACCTGCTCAAGAAGTACGATTTCCCCGGCGACGACGTGCCGGTTATCCGCGGCAGCGCGCTCAAGGCGCTCGATTGCGGATGCGGCAAGGACGATTGCCCCAACTGCAAGCCGATTCTCGATCTTATGGATGCGGTCGACAATTTCATTCCGCAGCCCAAGCGCGAGACCGACAAGCCGTTCCTGATGCCGGTGGAAGACGTGTTCTCGATCTCCGGCCGCGGCACCGTCGTCACCGGACGCGTCGACCGCGGCAAGGTCAAGGTCGGCGAGGAAGTGGAAATCGTGGGCTTCCGCGATACCACCAAGACCGTCGTCACCGGCGTCGAGATGTTCCGCAAGCTGCTCGATGAAGGCCAGGCCGGTGACAATATCGGCGTGCTGCTGCGCGGCGTGAAGCGCGAAGACGTGGAGCGCGGACAGGTGCTGGCGGCGCCGGGTTCGATCAAGCCGCACACCAAGTTCGAGGCGTCGGCCTACATCCTGACCAAGGATGAAGGCGGCCGGCATACCCCGTTCTTCAACGGCTATCGCCCCCAGTTCTATTTCCAGACCACCGATGTGACGGGAGTTCTCTCGCTGCCCGAGGGCACCGAGATGGTCATGCCGGGCGACAACATCAAGATTATCGGCGAACTGATCACACCGGTCGCGATGGACGAGGGCCAGCGCTTCGCTATTCGCGAGGGCGGCAAAACGGTCGGCGCCGGCGTGGTTGCAAAAATCGAGAAGTAGGAGCGAACGGAACCGGAGCGCTTGAGCATCGGGCGCGGTTTTCAGGATGAACGACAAGATACGCATACGTCTCAAGGCTTACGACTACCGCCTGCTCGATCAGTCGGTGCGCGAAATCGTCGACACTATCCGGCGCACTGGCGGCCGGGTGGCTGGACCGATTCCGCTGCCGACACGAATAGAGCGCTTTACGGTTAACCGATCGCCGCACGTCGACAAGAAGTCGCGCGAGCATTTCGAAATTCGCACGCACAAGCGCCTTCTCGACGTGCTGGAACCGACCCAACAGACCATCGATGCGCTCGGCAAGCTCGATCTTGCCGCGGGCGTCGATGTCGAGATCAAGCTCGAGTAGGACCGATGCTTAGCGGACTCATCGGAAAGAAACTGGGGATGACGCAGGTTGCCGACGCGCAGGGGCGCGTCCGTGCCGTGACCGTCGTCCAGATCGGTCCATGCACCGTGACGCAGCTCAAGACCGAGCCGACCGACGGCTACGACGCCGTGCAGGTGACGTGGGGCAAGCGCAAGCTGTCGCGTGTCACCGGCGCTCAGCGGGGGCATTTCAAAAAGGCCAGCGTCGCCGCGGGTGTGAAAACGGTTGAATTCCGGCGCCGCGGAGAAGGTGAATTGACGCTCGGCCAGGCCGTCGCGGTAACCGACGTTTTCAAGGCGGGCGAGCAGGTCGACGTGCAGGGCATTTCCAAGGGGCGCGGCTATTCCGGCGTTATCCGCCGGCATCATTTTTCCGGCTTCCCCGGATCGCACGGCACGCACGAATATTTCCGCCACGGCGGATCGATCGGTAACCGCTCTTACCCCGGCCGCGTGCGCAAGGGCCTGCGGATGGCGGGTCAGCTCGGCAACGAGACGGCGACCGTGCTGAACCTCGAAATCGTCGAGGTGCTTGCCGACGACAACGCGATCACGATCGCGGGAGCATTGCCCGGCCCCGATGGCGCAATAGTGATAATCAAGCACGCGGCAAGGCCGCGGCGTAAGGCTGGCGCGGTGGCGGTCAATGGCTAAACAGAGCGCACAATTGACTCCCGTCAAGCTGCCGCTTTATTCGCAAGCGCAGGAACGCGCCGGTGAAGTTGAATTTGCGGGCGCGGTATTCGGCCGCGACGAAGCTGACGGCGGACTTTTGCACGACGCGGTGCGGATGCAGCTCGCGAAGCGGCGCGCCGGGACCGCGTCGACCAAGACCCGCGGGCTGATCGCGGGCGGCGGACGCAAACCGTGGCGTCAGAAGGGCACCGGCCGCGCGCGCGCGGGATCGACGCGTTCTCCGCTGTGGCGTCATGGCGGAACGATTTTCGGGCCGCAGCCGCGCGACTATTCATACGAGATTCCGAAGAAGGCCTGGCGCCGCGCGCTATGCCTGGTCCTGTCCGCGCGCGCGCGTGAGGGCAAGCTGTTCGTGGTTCAGTCGCTGGCGCTGACGGAAGCGAAGACCAAACTCGCCAAGGCCGCGCTTGAAAAGCTCGGCGTCGCGCACGCGCTGATAGTGATCAGTGAAGGCGAAGAGCAGTTTATTCGCGCCGCGCGCAATCTGGCGGCGCACAAGATTCTGCGGGCCGAAGGACTCAACGTGTACGACGTCCTGAACTATGACGAACTCGTGATTACCGAGACGGCGGCGCGCGCAATCGAGAAGCGTCTTGCGGGAGAAGCGCGATGAATCTGGAAGGCGTCATTCTTTCGCCGCTCATTACCGAGAAGGGCACGATGGCTGGCGAGAAAGCCAACCAGGTCGTGTTCCGCGTGCGCAAGCATGCGAGCAAGGACCTCGTGCGCGAAGCGGTCGAGCAGCTTTTCAAGGTCACGGTTATCAAGGTTCGGACGCTCAACTTCCTGGGCAAAGAGCGCAAACGCGGACTGATTCGCGGCGCCAAGTCCGACTGGAAGAAGGCGTACGTAACGCTCAAAGAAGGCGACCGGATCGAGTTTTTCGAGGGAGTTTAGCGGAGCGCAACTGACATGGCGGTAATCCAGCTCAATCCGCGCACACCGGGCCAGCGGTTCATGCAGATAGCCGATTTCTCGGGGCTCACCAAAAAGGAACCCGAGAAGGCGCTGCTCGAACCCATCAAACGGTCCGGTGGCCGCAATAACAGGGGGCGGATGACCTCGCGTCATCGCGGCGGCGGGCACAAGCGCCGCCTGCGCCTGATCGATTTCAAGCGGATTCGCGATGGTGTCCCGGCCAGGGTCGTCGCGCTCGAATACGATCCCAACCGTTCGGCCAACGTTGCGCTGCTGCACTATGCCGACGGCGAGAAGGCTTACATCCTGGCGCCCGAAGGGCTGAAGGTCGGCGACAAGGTTGAAACGGGCGAGCAGGCGGACATCAAGCCCGGCAATGCGCTCAAGCTCAAGAACATCCCGGTGGGCACGATCGTTCACGCCATCGAGATGAAACCGGGAGCCGGTGCGAAGCTTGGTCGTAGTGCGGGTTCGCAAGTGCAGCTGATGGCCAAGGAACGCAAGTTCGCCCTGCTCAAGCTGCCCTCGGGTGAGCAGCGGATGGTGCAGGCCGAGTGCCGCGCGACGATCGGGCAGGTCGGCAACCTCGATCATGAAAATATTTCGATCGGCAAGGCGGGCCGCTCGCGATGGCTCGGCAAGCGCGGGCACGTGCGCGGCGTCGCGATGAATCCGGTTGACCATCCGCATGGCGGCGGCGAGGGACGCTCCAAGGGCAACCATCCGCAGTCGCCGTGGGGCCAGCCGGCCAAGGGTTACAAGACGCGCAAAAAGCAGCCATCCGATAAGTACATCGTGAGCCGCCGGCCGCGCGGGAAGCGCTAGGAAAAATGCGATCGCAGAAAAAAGGCCCGTTCATCGACGGGCATCTGAAAAAGAAAGCTGAAGTAGCAGTGGCGGCAGGCGACAAGCGAATCATCAAGACCTGGTCGCGCCGCTCGATGATTATTCCCGAGATGATCGGGCTTACGTTTGCGGTCCACAACGGCCGCAAGTTCGTGCCGGTTTATTGCACCGAGAACATGGTCGGACACAAGCTCGGCGAGTTTTCACCAACGCGCACGTTTCACGGGCATTCGGGCGACCGCAAAGCCGAAGTAAAGAGTTCGGCTCCCTCGGCACCGCCGCAGGCGGCATCGAAGGCTTAGAGGGCGCAACGGATACGACGATGGAAATGTTATCGCGAAGCCGTTACATCAGGATTTCGCCGCAGAAGCTGAGGCTCGTCTGCAACCTGGTGATCGGCAAACCGGTCGGGCAGGCGCTGTCGATTCTCGAATTCACGCCCAAGAAGGGCGCCCGTTTCGTTGCGAAGACTTTGCTCGCGGCGGTCGCGAATGCTCGCGACCAGCAGAACGTCGACGAAGACAAGCTGTACGTCAAACGCGCGATCGCCGACAGCGGGCCGACCTGGAAACGATCGCTGCCGCGCGCGCATATGCACGCGACTCCGATTCTCAAGCGCACCAGCCATCTGACGGTGGTTGTGGACGAGCGCGCAGCCTGAGGGCATCTATGGGTCAGAAAGCACATCCGCGCGGGCTACGGCTCGGCATCATCGAGAGCTGGGATTCGCGGTGGTACTCCAGCCACGACTATACGACGCTGCTGCACGAGGACCTGAAGCTGCGCGACTTCATCAAGAAGCGCCTCTATCACGCGGGCATTTCCAAGGTGGAGATCGAGCGGATGGCCAACAAGGCCAAGATCAACATCTACACCGCTCGTCCGGGAATCGTGATCGGCAAGAAGGGCGTCGAGATCGACAAGCTCAAGACCGACATCCAGAAGATGATGAAAGGCAAGGAAGCCTTCATCAACATCCACGAAGTCCGCAGGCCCGATCTCGACCCGCAGCTGGTGGCGGAAAATATCGCGCTGCAGCTCGAGCGGCGGGTCGCGTTTCGCCGCGCGATGAAAGAAGCGGTGACTCGTGCGATGCGGATGGGCGCGCAGGGCGTCAAGGTGCACGTCGCGGGGCGGCTCGGCGGAGCGGAAATTGCGCGTTCGGAGCGATATCGCGAGGGCCGGGTGCCGCTGCAGACGCTGCGGGCCGATGTCGCGTACGGATTTGCCGAGGCGAAGACGACCTACGGCGTAATTGGAATCAAGGTCTGGATTTTCCGCGGCGAGATCCTGACCCATTCGGAAGCGGAGGCAAAGCGCTCGGGCGCTGCGGCGCAGCAACAGTAGACCCATGCTGTCACCCAAGAAAGTAAAATGGCGCAAGATCCAGAAGGGACGCGTCCGCGGCGCGGAATCGCGCGGGCTGGCGCTGGCCTTCGGCGACTATGGGCTCAAGGCGACAGAAACGGCGCGCGTCGATGCGCGCGCTCTGGAAGCCGCCCGTATCGCGCTGACCCGCCATATCAAGCGGGGCGGCCGCGTATGGATTCGCGTGTTTCCGGACAAGCCGTTCACCAAGAAGCCGGCCGAAACCCGCATGGGCAAGGGCAAGGGATCGCCGGAAGGATGGACCGCGGTGGTGCGGCCCGGACGCATTCTGTTCGAGATGGAAGGTGTCGATCGGGCGACGGCGCGCGAGGCGATGCGCCTGGCCGCGCACAAGCTGCCGATCAAGACGATAGTGGTTGAACGCGAGGAGGGCGCCTTTGGAGCTTGATGAACTCAGGCAGATGAGCGCCGGCGACCTGCAGGTCAAGGAGCGCGAGACGCGTGAGGAGGTCTTCAGGCTGCGCCTGAAGCTCCGCACCAATCAGCTCGACAACGCCTCGACGCTGCGCAAGGCGCGGCGCGAGTTGGCGCGGATTTTGACCGTGCTGCGGCAGAAAACTCCCGCGGACGCGACTGTGAAGGAAAGCAATGCGCGAGCGAACTAAACGGCGCGAAGGAACCGTGGTCTCGGCCAAAATGACCAGGACCGTGGTGGTGCAGGTGGACCGCCTGGTGGAGCATCCGCTCTACGGCAAGCGGGTCCGCCGGCGCAAGCGGTATATGGCGCACGATGAACGAGCGGAGTGCCACGAGGGCGATCGCGTGGTGATCATCGAGACGCGTCCTTTGTCCCGCAACAAGCGGTGGCGCGTCAGCAAGGTGCTGAAGCGCGCGGCCGGTTGAGGAAGATGGCGCGATGATTCAGACGCAAACGGTACTCGATGTCGCCGATAATTCCGGCGCCCGCAAGGTGATGTGCATCAAGGTGCTGGGCGGCTCCCGCCGGCGTTACGCATCGGTCGGCGACGTGATCGTGGTGGCGGTCAAGGAAGCGATTCCGAACGCCAAGGTGAAAAAGGGCGACGTGACCCGCGCGGTTATCGTGCGTACCGCCAAGGAGATCAGCCGCGGCGACGGCAGTTACATACGGTTCGATGGCAACTCGGCGGTGCTGCTCGACAATCAGCACGAGCCTATCGGGACCCGTATTTTCGGTCCGGTTGCCCGCGAGCTCAGGGCGAAGAAGTTCATGAAGATAATCTCGCTTGCGCCTGAGGTGCTGTGATGGCATCGGCGGCGCAGGGTGCGAAATACAAGCTTCGCAAGAACGACATGGTCATGGTCGTCAAGGGCAAGGAGCGCGGCAAAACCGGCAAGGTGATGCGCGTGCTGCCGGACGACGGGCGGGTGGTAATCGAGCGGCTCAATATCGTCAAGCGCCACTCGAAGCCCCGCGGCGCGGCGAGCCCCGGCGGAATAGTGGAGAAGGAAGCGCCGCTCCAAATCGCGAACGTGATGTTCTTCTGCGAGCGCTGCAACGCTCCGGTCAGGCTTGGCGTGAAGATCGCCCCCGACCGCGAACGGACCCGGGTCTGCCGGCGATGCGGCGAAGCAGTGGGTAACGACTAATGGCTGACAAAACGGAAAAGCCGCAGAAGCAACCGCAGCAGAAGCGCCCCGACAAGGGCGCGAAGCAGGCCAAGGCTCCCGAAGCGGCGGCTCAGGCGAAGCCACGCGAGCCGGAGCCCAAGATTCCGGCGCGCCTGCGCCTGAAGTTCGAGAGTGAAGTCGCTCCGGCGCTGATGCGCGAGCTCAAGATCGAGAACAAGATGCGGGTGCCGCGTCTGCAGAAGATAACGATCAACATGGCGCTCAGCGAGGCGCGCGACAACGTGAAGATCCTAGACTCCGCGGTCGAGGAACTCGCGCAGATCGCCGGGCAGAAACCGGTGCTCACCCGCGCGCGCAAGGCGATTTCGAACTTCAAGCTGCGCCAGGGGATGCCGATCGGCACGATGGTGACGCTGCGGCGCGAACGGATGTGGGAATTTTTCGATCGGCTGGTATCGATCGCGTTGCCGCGCGTGCGCGACTTCCGCGGCGTCAGCGACAAGGCCTTCGACGGCCGTGGCAATTATTCGCTCGGCCTGCGCGAGCATACGATCTTCGCCGAGCTCAATCTCGACAAGATCGAAAAGGTAAAGGGACTTACGATTTCAATCACGACTACCGCCCGCAGCGATTTCGAGGGGCTGATGCTGCTGCGCGCGCTCGGGATGCCGTTCCGCGGACAAGCGGAGCGCGAGGAGAAGGCGGCGGTGGCCGCCCAGGCGTAGGCGATGGCGAAGAAGTGCCTCAGAATCAAGGCGACGCGCCCCCAGAAATTCAAGGTGCGCCAGTACAACCGATGCCCCCTGTGCGGGCGTTCGCGCGCTTTCTATCGGCGCTTCAAGATGTGCCGGCTGTGCCTGCGCAAGCTGGCCCATCGCGGACAACTCCCGGGCGTCGTCAAGGCGAGCTGGTAGAGAGAAACCAAAGATGTCGCAGACCGATCCAATCGCAGACCTGCTGACCCGAATCCGCAACGCGATGCGTGCGCGGTTCAACGACCTGATCGTCGACCATTCGCGTATCCGCGAGGCGATCTGCCGCGTGCTGATGGCCGAGGGATTCCTCGATGGCGTCGAGGTGGGCGGCGAAGCACCCAAGCGCAAGCTGGTGCTCAAGTTGCGCTATTCCGCGACGCGCGAACCCGTCATCCGCGGCATCCAGCGGGTGAGCCGGCCCAGTATCCGCCGCTATGCCGGTGCCGATGAAATCGCACGGGTCCGCGGCGCGATGGGCGTGCATATCGTATCGACGCCGCTGGGCGTGATGACTGGACGCGAAGCGCGGCGCAAGCGCGTCGGCGGCGAGATTCTCTGCCGCGTATGGTGATAAGGAAGCCTCGATGTCGCGTATAGGAAGATTGCCGGTAAAGCTCGACAAAGGCGTCAAAGCCCTGTTCCAGGGCGAGACGCTGAAGGTCGAGGGCCCCAAGGGCAAGCTGGAAATGAAAGTCCAGCCGGGCTTTACCGTGGAGATCAAGGATTCGGAGCTGATCGTAAAGCGTCCGGGTGACACCAATCAGGAGCGCGCCAAGCACGGGCTTACGCGCAAGCTGATCGCCAACATGGCGGAGGGCGTCAGCAAGGGCTTCACGCGCGTGCTCGAAATCAACGGGGTCGGCTACCGCGCGGAAGCCAAGGGCAACGTCGTCAACCTGAGCCTCGGCTATTCGCATCCGATCGTTTACCAGCTTCCGCCGGGAGTGACCGCAAAGGTCGAGCGCCAGGTGGTTATCACGCTGGAGAGCGTCGATCGCCAGTTGCTCGGCACAGTCGCGGCGCAGATTCGCGAGCTCAGACCGCCCGAACCTTACAAGGGCAAGGGCATCAAGTACGCAACTGAAACTATCCGCCGCAAGGCCGGCAAGGCTGCGGCCGGTTCGACCTCGGCGTAGGGCTTTATACAGCAATGGCTATCCAGCGGGCAGAGAAACGATCATTGCGCCGGGCGCGCGTCAGGCGCACGGTGCGCGGCACTGAGAGCCGGCCGCGTCTGTCGGTCTTCCGATCGCTGCAGCACATCTACGTGCAGGTGATATCGGACGACAGCGGGCGAACGCTTGCCGCCGCTTCAACGCAAAGCGAAGGCGCCGAGGCGCTCAAGAGCAAGCGCAATCTCGATGCGGCCAAGGCGGTCGGCAAGGCTATCGCGGCAAAGTGCCTGGCCAGCGGAATCCAGTCGGTGATCTTTGACCGCAACGGGTTTCTTTATCATGGCAAGGTCAAGGCGCTGGCCGATGCGGCGCGCGAGGCCGGACTAAAGTTCTGAAATTCGAGGAACGACGTGGCGTATAGAATTGACCCGCAAGGGCTCGAAATCAAAGAGAAGGTCGTCCACATCAACCGCGTCGCCAAGGTCGTGAAGGGTGGACGCCGTTTCAGCTTCAGCGCGCTGGTGGTCGCGGGCGATCAAAACGGATTGGTCGGGTTCGGCCTGGGCAAGGCAAATGAAGTTCCCGAGGCGATTCGCAAGGGTGTGGAACGCGCAAAGAAAAGCCTGATCCGTGTGCCGCTGAAAGCGGGCACCATTCCTCACGAGGTGGTGGGGCGTTTCGGCGCGGGCAGGGTGGTGCTCAGGCCGGCTGCCGAGGGGACCGGAGTCATCGCGGCGGGCGGAGTACGCGCCGTCGTCGAGCTTGCGGGTATCCGCAATATCCTCACCAAGCGGCTGGGCTCTTCGAATCCGCATAACCTCGTGAAGGCCACGCTTGAAGCGCTGCTCGAACTGCGGACTTCCGACGAAATCACGAAGCTTCGCGCGCGTCCCGCGGGAAACCATACGGAAGCCGCCTGAGGCGGCTTCGTCGGATCATAGCCATGAGCGAAACGATTCGAGTTAAACTGGTAAAAAGCCCTATCGGCACGAACGATCGCGTGCGAGCCACCGTCAGGGGCCTTGGTCTGCGCAAGATCGGCAGCGAGCGCGAACTCAAGCGCACGCCCCAGGTCGAGGGCATGGTCCGGCGGCTCAAGCATCTCGTTGTCGAAGTCCAGAATTGAGGCTGCAATGAATCTTTCTGAAATCAAGCCCTCTCCCGGTTCGGTCCGCCGCCACAAGCGCGTCGGACGCGGTATCGGCTCGGGCAGCGGCAAGACGTCGGGCCGCGGGCACAAGGGCCGCGGATCGCGTTCCGGCGGCAATACCCCGCCCGGATACGAGGGCGGCCAGATGCCGTTGCAGCGCCGCTTGCCGAAGCGTGGCTTCCGGCGTTTGCAAAAGAACGAGTCGCGGCGGGAAGATCATGCCCCGGTGAATCTGGAAAGACTTGCACGGTTCGCGGACGGAGCGACCGTTGATGCGGCAGCGCTGGCGCAGATGGGAATTGTGCCGGCCGGCCGCAAGATAAAGATTTTGGGAAACGGAGATCTCAAGAATAAACTCATCGTGCGCGCCGACGCTTTTTCTGCCAGCGCGCGCGATAAAATCGCCGCCGCTGGCGGCACCGCGGAGCTTATCGCCCCGACCAAATCCTGATGCTGGAGGGGTTCTCAGGCGCCTCGCGCATCCCGGAACTGCGCCGCAGGCTCGTATTCACGGCCCTGATGCTGGCCGTGTATCGAATCGGCGTCGCCGTACCCACGCCCGGGATTGATGGACAAGCGCTGGCCTCTTTCTTCGACGCTGCATCGGGCACCCTTTTCGGCTGGGTCAATCTGTTCTCCGGCGGCGCGCTCGATCGATTTTCGGTCTTCGCCCTCGGCATCATGCCATACATCTCCGTGGCGATTATCCTCGACCTGCTGAAGGTCGCTTCGCCGTATCTCGATGAATTGTACAAAGAGGGTGAAGCGGGGCGCCGCAAAATAACCCAATACACCCGCTACGGCACGGTCGGCCTGTCGATTATCCAGGGGTTCATGTTCTCGCTTGGCCTGGAGAAGATTCAGGCTCCCGGCGGCGCCGCGGTCGTGTTCGAGCCCGGCTGGAGCTTCCGCATCATGACGGTCATCACCGTCACGGCTGGAGCGATGTTCGTGGTGTGGCTCGGCGAGCAGATAACCGAGCGCGGCATCGGCAACGGTATCTCGCTGGTCATCATGGCCGGAATTGTTGCCCGGCTGCCGAGCGCGCTGACCACCACTGCGCAGTTCGTGCGCGAAGGTGAAATGAGCATCTTCCTGCTCATCTTCATTCTGTTGATCGCCGCGGCCGTGATCGCCGGAATCGTTTACATCGAAACCGCGCAGCGGCGCATTCCGGTGCAGTATGCGCGAATAACGCGGGGGCGGCGGGTCTATGGCGGCCAATCGTCGCATCTGCCGCTCAAGATCAATACCTCGGGCGTCATACCGCCGATTTTCGCATCGTCGATCCTAGTGTTCCCGGCGACGCTGGCTACCTTCGTGCCGTTTTTCAAAAATTACGCGCAGTTCCTCACGCCCGGCAGCGTGGTCTACGACATCGTTTACGTCACCTTGATCGTCTTCTTCTGTTACTTCTACACGGCGGTCACGTTTAATCCGGTCGATGTCGCCGACAATCTCAAGAAGCACGGCGGCTTCATTCCTGGCATCCGGCCGGGCCGGTTTACTGCTGAATATATCGATCGCGTGCTGTCCCGAATCACGCTCGGCGGCGCGATCTACGTCAGCGCCGTATGCGTTCTGCCGACGATTCTGGTCGCGCGGTTCAACGTACCGTTCTACTTCGGCGGTACTGCTCTGTTGATCGTGGTCGGCGTCGCGCTCGACACCGTCGCTCAGATTGAAACTCATCTGCTCACCCGCAATTACGAAGGATTCATGCGCCGCGGGCGAGTGAAGTCTCGCAGAGGTGCGTAAGGGTGCGACTGGTACTGCTTGGCCCACCTGGAGCGGGCAAGGGCACGCAGGCGCGGATGCTTAGTGAGTTGGCTGGCATTCCGCAGGTTGCGAGCGGCGACTTGTTGCGCGCGGCGGTGCGCGAGAAGACCCCGCTCGGCCAGAAGGTCGGCGGCATTCTCGAAAGCGGAGATCTGGTCCCGGACGAAATGGTCGTGAAGCTAATTGAAGAACGGCTCGGCGCTCCGGACGCGCGCAAGGGGTTTATCCTCGATGGATTCCCGCGCTCGCTTTCGCAGGCGGAGTTGCTCGATGCGATGCTTTCGCGCAGCGGCGGTATTGACCGGGTGCTGGCGGTGATGGCGCCGGACGAGGAAATCGTAAAGCGCATCTCTGGGCGACGCACGTGCCGGAACTGCCAGGCGATGTACCACGTCGAGTTCGAACCCTCTGCGAAGCCGGGCATATGCGACAAATGCGGCGGCGAATTGTATCAGCGCGACGACGATGCCGAAGAGACGGTGCGGCATCGAATTGAAGTTTACAATGCGAACACCAGGCCGCTGCTCGACTACTACGGACACGCCGGAATCCTGTCGCGTGTCGATGGTGTCGGACGGGCGGATCAGGTTGGAGAACGGATAATCGCGGCGCTCGATGGATTGCTGCCCGGGAAAAAATGATCACGATCAAGACACCAGACGAACTCGCGATCATGCGCCGCGCCAGCCAGATCGTCGCCGAAATTCTGGACGAGCTGGTGGCGGCCGTGCGCCCCGGTATTACCACCGATGACCTGGATCGGATCGCGGAAGACCTGACCTTGAAAAAAGGCGCGCGCCCCGCATTCAAGGGCTACAAGCCCGGCGAGGTGGTCTATCCGAAGTCGCTCTGCGTTTCGATCAACGAGGAAATCGTTCACGGAATCCCGTCGGGCCGAAAGCTCAGGGCCGGCGATATCGTCGGGCTCGACTTCGGCGTCGTTTACCAGGGTTTTTTCGGTGATGCGGCCCGCACCGTCCCGGTCGGCGAGGTGCCCGAAAGCACCCGGCGGCTGCTGCGCGTGACGCGCGAAGCGCTCTATGCGGGAATCGCGCAGGCGTGCGTCGGGAACCGGGTTTCCGACATTTCGCGTGCCGTGCAGGAAGTGGCGGAAAAAGCCGGATATTCGATCGTGACCGAGTTCGCCGGGCATGGAATCGGCCGCCGGCTGCACGAAGACCCCCAGGTACCCAACTATTTCAGGCGCGGGATGCCGAATCCGCGGTTGCAGGAGGGCATGGCGCTGGCAATTGAACCGATGGTCAATGAAGGAACGCCCGATTTGGAGATACTTTCGGACGGATGGACTGCGGTGACGGCAGACGGTAAACTATCAGCCCACTTCGAGCACTCTGTCGCAGTTACCTCAAACGGTCCCATAATTTTAAGCGAGCTCGACAATGTCTAAGGGCGACGCGATAGAGGTCATGGGAACGGTGCAGGAAGCACTGCCTAACGCGGTGTTTCGGGTGACGCTCGACAATGGGCACAAGGTTTTGGCCCATATCTCGGGCAAGATGAGGATGCACTACATAAAGATTCTGCCCGGCGACAAGGTCACGGTGGAGCTTTCGCCATATGACCTGACTCGCGGGCGAATCACCTACCGGCAGCGCTAAGCGCCGTAGGAATGGAAACGGAACGATGAAGGTTCGGGCGTCAGTAAAGAAAATCTGCAAAAACTGCAAAGTGGTGCGCCGCCAGGGTGTCGTGCGCATCCTGTGCTCCAATCCGCGCCATAAGCAGCGCCAGGGTTAACAAGGGATTCTCCGATGGCACGTGTAGCTGGAGTCGAATTGCCCAAGAACAAGCGGATGGAGATCGCGCTGACGTACGTGTACGGAATCGGCCGCAGTGCGGCCCTTACGATTCTGGGCAAGGCGAATGTCGATGCGGCCCGCAGGACCGATGATCTCACGGCGGAAGAGCAGGTGCGCATCCGCCAGGTTATCGATGCGGACTACGAAGTCGAGGGCGACCTGCGGCGCGAAATTCAGCAGAACATCAAGCGCCTGATGGACCTCGGCTGCTACCGCGGCATCCGGCATCGCCGGGGATTGCCGGTGCGCGGCCAGCGCACGCATACCAATGCGCGCACGCGCAAGGGTCCGCGCAAAGTCGTCGCGGGCAAGAAAACCGCGCCGCCCAAGGGCTAGGCGATAATCGCGAAATGATTCGCCGCGGAATTTGCGCGGCGCGAGGACTGGAAACAGAACACTGATGGCAGACGAAACCAAAGAGACCAAGCAACCGGCCGCGGCCGGCGGTGCGCCGGCGGCCGGCGCTGCAGCGCCTGCGCCCAGGCGCAAGCGCGTGCGGCGTTCCGTCCCCGAGGGCGTTGCGCATGTTCACGCGACCTTCAACAACACGATCGTGACCATTACCGATCAGCAGGGACTGGTGATCGCGTGGTCGAGCGCAGGCTCCGTCGGGTTCAAGGGATCGCGCAAGGGTACGCCGTATGCCGCGCAGATGGCGGCTGAGGCGTGCGCCCGCAAATGCAGCGAAGTCGGAATGCGCGCCGTGGTTGTCCACGTCAAAGGTCCCGGCGGTGGCCGCGAATCTGCCGTGCGTGCGCTGCAGGCCGCGGGCCTGGGCGTAATCTCGATCAAAGACGTGACGCCGATCCCGCACAATGGCTGCCGTCCGCCGAAGCGGCGCAGAGTCTGACCGCCAGGAAGGGTACATCGAAGTGGCAAGGAATCTTGGACCGGTATGCCGGCTGTGCCGGCGCGAAGGGTTGAAGCTGTTTCTCAAGGGAGAGCGATGCTTCAGCGACAAGTGCGCAATCGAGCGCCGCAACTATCCGCCCGGCGCCCATGGCCAGTCGCGCACGCGGTTTTCGGAATTCGCTATCCGGCTGCGCGAAAAGCAGAAGGTCAAGCGTATCTACGGACTGCTCGAAAAGCAGTTCGCGCATTACTTTGAGCTTGCGGAACGGATGCCCGGCATCACCGGCGAAAACCTGCTGGTGCTGCTCGAGCGCCGCCTCGACAACGTGGTCTACAAGCTCGGCTTCGCCAGCTCGCTTGCGCAGGGGCGCCAACTGGTGCGTCACGGCTATTTCCAGATCAATGGCAAGACGGTCACCATTCCGTCGTATCTGGTCGAAGTGGGCGACGTCGTCAGCATCGGCGAGAAGAGCCGCCAGAAGAAAGTGATTGTCGAGGCGATCGAGATGGCGCAGCGGCGCGGAGTGCCGTCCTGGATTGCACTCGAACGCGAACAATTCCGCGGCACGTTCAAGGCCCTGCCTGTGCGCTCGGACCTTACGATGCCTGTCAGCGAAAAACTCATCGTCGAGCACTACTCGCGATAAAAACCGGAGGAAGAGCTGCCTGCGGGGTCCGCGGTGGACCTGTCTGCGGCGAGAAATCACGAGCTCTGAAGCAGTGACTATGCAAAACGATTGGCGCGATCTGATCAAACCCAAAACGGTTGAATTCGAAGAGAAGGAAGTAACCCCCGACTACGGGAAGTTTTATGCGGAGCCGCTCGAACGCGGCTACGGCATCACGGTCGGCAACGCGCTGCGGCGCGTCCTGCTCTCCTCGCTCCCCGGTTTCGCGATCACGGCGGTCCGGATCAAAGGCGTCCTGCACGAATTCTCGACGCTGCCCGGAGTCAAGGAAGACGTCACCGATATCGTGCTCAATCTCAAGGAGGTGCGTGTGCGCCTGCATGAGGGTGAGCAGATAACGGCGACGCTCAAGGTAAAGGGCGAGGCGACGGTCGCCGCCCGCGACATCACCGGCGGGCCGAGCCTCGAGATCCTGACGCCCGACCAGCATATCGCGACGCTCGACAAGGGCGCCGACCTGGACATGGAGCTGGTGATCAAGCGCGGCCGCGGCTACGTCCCGGCCGAGCGCGGCGAGGAAGAGGAGCCGATCGGCACCGTCCGTATCGACGCGATCTATTCGCCAATCAAGAAAGTCAATTTCACGGTTACCAACGCGCGCGTCGGCCAGCGCACCGACTACGATCGGCTTGCGCTCGAAATCTGGACCGACGGCTCGATCGGCCCGCGCGACGGATTGACCTACGCCGCCCGCGTCATCCGCGACCAGATGTCGATCTTCGCGGGCGTGGAAGAAGAAGTCGAAGTCCCGGCCGCCGTCGAAGGAGTGGAGGCGCGTCCTACCCTCAACGAACTGCTTTACCGGCCGGTCGAAGGGCTGCCGATTTCGGTGCGCGCCTTCAACGGACTGCAGAACGCGGACATCAAGTATATCGGCGAGCTGGTCCAGCGCACCGAGCAGGACATGCTCAAGATCAAGAATTTCGGGCGCAAGTCGCTGAACGAAATCAAGGAAGTTTTGACCGACATGAACCTCTCGCTCGGGATGCGGCTGGAAAACCTGCCGCCGCGCAGCGAACTGGACCGGATGTGGGAGGAGCAGGAGCGGCGCGAGTCAGCGTAGGATCGCGCGGCAGGCAGCTTGGAGTAGGCGATGCGTCATCTCAACCAGGGTCGTAAATTAAACCGCACTTCCGCGCATCGGAAGGCGTTGTTCAAGAATCTCGTGCTGGCGCTGATTCGGCACGGGCGTATCCGCACCACCGATGCGAAAGCGAAAGAGCTGCGCCGGTTCGCGGACCGGATGGTGACGCTCGGCAAGCAGAACGATCTCGCCGCGCGCCGCCGCGCGTTTGCATTCATGCAGTCCCACGAAGCCGTCCAGAAGCTGTTCAACGAGATCGCGCCGCGCTTCAAGGAGCGCAACGGCGGCTACACACGCGTGGTAAAGTTCGGATTCCGGCGCGGCGATGCGGCCTCGCTGTCGATAATCGAGTTCACCGGCTCCGAAGAACAGACCAAGCCCAAAAAGCCCCGCAAGAAAAAGACCGAGCAGCGGCAGGAGCGCCAGCAGCGCGCCGCCGCCGGCTGAGTCGAACGAAAAACAGGTTATAAAAGCCCCGGGAAGCGAAATGCATCTCGGGGCTTTTTGCTGCGCCGATTCGGGAAACACATTGTGCGCGAACGCAGGATCGATTCCTGGTGTTTGCCTGGGGCGCGCGCGTTGACCAGGCGAAGCTCTATCCGCGAGTGCACAAGGTCGCCCGGATGCTCCGCTACTACCATCCGATGTGCCTCGGAACGACGGGTAGCCTCAAGGGCACAACTCAACCGCGGCATTCGCTGATGGTGCCGTATTCGCAGCAACTGGAATCGGCGAAGTGGCTGGCGTCGCCCGAGGCGTGGCTACTGTCCGAGTCTGATTCGGCGGTCGTGCGAACGCAAAAGCGGATGCTGAGGTCGATGCCGTGAAACTACGAACCGATCTCGCGTTTGAGCTCTTCGATCGATATCGCGCCGAGGCGCTCGGGAGAATAGCTCCTGGTCCTGGCGCCTCGTGCCGATTTCCAAAATCGGGCCAAGCTTGGATACCACCCGTAGCCTTTTTCCTGAAGCAACGCGACATGCTCTGGGTACTGAGCTTTGAGGCGTTTCAAAACGTCAGATTCGCTGCTGTCCATCTTGAGAATCCTAGCCTCAAGGATGGGTCGGCCACGATGAACCGAGACATCGTCAGTGATGAAATTTTTGTGAACGCCGGAGTTCGCATGGGCAAGATCGCGAGCCCACGCGTGATCTCGCGCGGCATTCCTTCGCCGCCTGAGGGGAATGTGCATGGGCTGCCGAATGTGGACGGCTAAACTTTCTAGACGTTGATACGTAATGCGGGGCCGCGTAGGCTTCCGCACATGTCCGATCCCGGCTCAGCACATTCATCGTTTTTCATGCCACCATCGCGCCACTGCACGAAGTCACGCGGCCCGCTTACTTCGAGTGACAGACCGTCAGAATTGACCGAAGCGGAGGAAGGTAAAATATTTATTTTACAAAACAAACCCAATTTATCCTTGATTTCCCTACATTTATTTGGGTTTGCCTAAAATTTAAGCATGCGAGCCTCGCACCTTCAGCGGCGAACCCAATTTTCAAGGGCTAGATCCGGGATGCGACCAAACTCCGCTGTGTTGTCGGTAACAAGTGCAACGCCCTCATAAAGCGCATGAGCCGCGATCAGCATGTCCATAGCGCCAATAGTGCGTCCTGCCGCTTCCAGGCGTACCCGCAACTGCGCATAAATCGGAGAAGCGCCGATTGGCCACTCGAGTACTTCGACGAACCTCAAGAAATCTCGCAGTTCAAATTCAGCTCGTTCCCGGCTGGTAGATTTCATTACGCCGGTCCAAAGTTCCGCTGCGACGATGGCTGAAATTGCCGCGGACTTGATGCCGATGGACTCAAGCCTGCGTCTGACCTCCGGTCGGCTGCGCCGCATCGCAAAGATGCAAGTGCTCGTGTCGAGCATCACCTGCGTCATCAAAGGCCTTTAATTGGCTCCGGCGGAAGATCGTCGATTCGATCAGGAAAATCCGCGGGCAATCGCGACGGTCGCGAAAAGTACTCTTTCCAGGAACGAGGTCGTTTGCGCGGCGTGAGAATTACACGATCACCATCACGCTCGATAAATACTTCTTCACAGTCGAAGCGATACGCCTTTGGAATTCGGACTGCCTGGCTTCGTCCAGTACGAAATATTTTCGCGGTGTCGCGCTTCATGCCCATGATATATCTCTTTGATACATATCATTCCAGTCCATTCGCATTTCAAATCGCGAGCGTGATCAAGTCGCCCGCCTTGGGCCGAAGGAGGCCCGTTGGCCGTCCTCGAAACAGGAATCGATCTTCATCCGCGGCGTCTCGCGTGTCACTGCTACCATGGGCCTGAATCCAGCTCTTTCGGCGGGTTTTGCCGAAGCGGAAGAGTCTGATGCTGCTTCCCTGACCCTCGCGAACTTCTGACGATCGCGTGTGTCTGATAAGCTTGATGCCAAGAGGCTAAATCGAGATGACAAAGGAATTGGCCCATCCTGAAAGGTTCTTCGCCGACCGCTTCGGAATGAGCGACCGCGCGCTCGAACTTATTTTGGGCACGGCGCTGGAGCGCAAGGCGGATCACGCGGATTTGTACTTCGAGTACCGCGATGCGGAATCGCTGGCGCTCGAAGAGTCGATGGTGAATCACACGGCCAAGAGCGTCAGCCACGGCGTCGGAGTCCGCGTCAATGCCGAAGATCGCACCGGCTACGCCTACTCCGACGAGGTGACGATCGACAGGATGAAGCTGGCGGCCGAGGCCGCCCGCGCGATCGCCGATCAGCGCGCCGATGTACCCGCCTTGCAGATCGGCACCCCGGTGCCGCGTCATTCGCTCTACGAGGTCGAGACGACGCCGCTGGAAATTCCGCTGGAACAGCGCGCGAAGCTGCTCCAGGAAATCGACAAAGTCGCGCGCGCTTACGACCCGCGGGTCAAAAACGTAATCGCGTCGATCGCCGCCGAGCGGAAGATCATGATGGTCGCCACCAGCGATGGGGCCGTCGCTTCCGACATGCAGCCGCTCTGCCGCCTGAACGTGTCTGTGGTGGCGGAGGATGGCAAGGGCGGCCGCCAGATTGGCAGTTTCGGCGGCGGCGGCCGCGTCGAGCATCAGTACTTTCTCGATGACGAACGATGGCGCGAGTATGCGATCGAAGCGGCGCGCCAGGCGATCGTCAACCTCGATGCTATCGATGCGCCGGCGGGCGAGATGGTCGTGGTCCTGGCCCCCGGATGGCCCGGAATCCTGTTGCACGAGGCGATAGGCCACGGCCTGGAAGGCGACTTCAATCGCAAGGGCGTGTCTGCCTTCTCGGGCCGCATCGGCCAGAAGGTCGCAAGCGAACTCTGCACGGTCGTTGATGACGGCACCATCCCGATGCGCCGCGGCAGCCTCAACGTCGATGACGAAGGGACGCCCACCTCGCGCACCGTGCTGATCGAAAAAGGAATCCTGCGCGGCTATTTGCAGGATCGTTTGAATGCGCGGCTCATGAAGATGAAGCCCACCGGAAACGGCCGGCGCGAAAGCTACGCCTACGCGCCGATGCCCCGCATGACCAACACCTTCATGCTGGCCGGCGAATCGACGCCCGATGAGATCATCAAGTCGGTCAAGCACGGCCTCTATGCCGTGAGCTTCGGCGGCGGGCAGGTCGATATCACCAACGGCAAGTTCGTGTTCTCCGCCAGCGAGGCCTATCTGATCGAGGACGGACACATCACGCAGCCGGTCAAGGGCGCGACGCTAATCGGTAATGGTCCCGACGTGCTGACGCGGGTCGCGATGGTCGGCAATGATCTGGCGCTCGATTCGGGAATTGGAACGTGCGGCAAGGACGGACAGTCGGTACCGGTCGGCGTGGGTCTCCCCACTATCCGGATCGATGGGATCACCGTCGGCGGCACGCGTGCCTGAGCAAGGAAACCTGAATGGCAACGATTGATCCCGCGCTCTCGCAATGGGCGCTCGATGAAGCGAAAAAGTATGGTGCGACCGCGGCCGAAGTGCTGCTGATGAGCAGCGAGTCGCTGTCCGCGGGGGTCCGTCTCGGCGAAGTCGAGAAGCTGACCAGCTCGCGTGAACGCCGGCTTGGTCTCCGCGTGTTCGTCGGACAAGCATCCGCGACCGCATCGACGGCCGAGATGGAGCGCGGTTCGATCACGGAGTTCGTGGCCGACACGGTAACACTCGCGCGCCTGACCGCGTCGGATCCATGGTCGGGCCTGCCCGACCCGGCGCTTCATCCGAAATCTTTCCCCGACCTTCAGCTCAGCGATCCCGACTGCGGAATAGTCCAGGCGGATCAGGCGCTGCAGATTGCGCGGACCGCGGAGAAAGCCGCCCTCGGCGCCGATCCCAGAATCAAGAATTCAGAGGGCGCAGAGTTTGGCTCCAGCCGCTACTGGGTCATGTTCGCCAACAGCCAGGGTTTTTCCGGAGAATACGATGGCTCGTCGTTCAGCCTCGCGGTGCAGCCGATCGCTCAGGACGGCGAGACGATGCAGCAGGGCTCCTGGTACACGGTGAATCGCCGCTTCGCCAAGCTCGAAGACGCCGAATCGATCGGGCGTACTGCCGCGGCGCGGGCGCTCAGAAGGCTCGGCGCGCGAAAGGTGAAAACCACGCGGGTCCCGATCGTCTTTGACCCGGATATGGCCGGCGGACTCATTCGATCACTCGCGGGCGCCGCTTCGGGTCCGTCACTGTACCGTGGCGCGTCGTTTCTAATCGATCGGCTGAGCGATCAGGTTGCCGCCGCCAATGTGACGATAGTCGATGACGGAATCATTCCCGGTGGATTGGGCTCCAAACCCTTCGATGGCGAAGGACTACCCACGCGTCGCCAGCATCTGGTCGAAAAGGGCATCCTCAAGACCTATCTGCTCGATTGCTATTCGGCGCGCAAACTCAAGCTCGCGCCAACCGGCAGCGCATCGCGCTCCGTGGGACAGGCGCCGGGCGTCTCGACCAACAATCTCTACCTCGAGCCGGGACGGCACACGCCCGAACAGATAATCGCCTCCGTGAAGAGCGGTCTCTACGTCACCGAACTCATCGGCTTCGGAATCAACATGGTCACCGGAGACTACTCGCGGGGCGCCGGCGGGCTTTGGATCGAGGACGGCCAGCTCACCTATCCCGTGCAGGAAGTCACCATCGCGGGCAATCTCAAGGACATGTTCCTGAACATCGAGATGATTGGCGATGACCTTCACTGGCGATCTTCGGTTGTCTCGCCCACGCTAAAAATTGCTGAAATGACTGTAGCGGGCGCCTGAAGCCGCGCTCCGGTTCCGGACGCGTCTTGACGGCGCGTTCTCCCCGTAGTAACAAGCTGTAGTTTTTTTCAACTCAGAGCAGCCCGCAGTCCCCGGGGGCGATCGGGAATGAGTGTGCCGTCATTTGAGCGTCCGAATGAACAACTGCTGGCGCGACTGGCAGATGCAGGCCTGCCGCGCACCGCGATCGCGGCGATGCTCGATCGCCATACTCCCGTCCGCTACCCGAAAGGCCACTCGCTTTTCGGCAGTGGAACGCCGGCGGATGCCGTGTTCCTGGTCCTGACCGGAGTCGTCAAAGTCTATGCCTCCCGGCCCGGCAGCGGCCGCATATTGGTCGAGCTGGCGGGACCGGGCGATATCGCGGGGCACGCGGATTTCCCCGATGCGCAAGGGAGGCGCTCGCAGCTTTTCGATGCGCAGGCGCTCACGAATTGCAGCGTGGCGTTGTTCACGCGCCATCATATCGTCGAAATTCTGCAAGGCCTCGAACCTGCCGTCCTGCTGAAGCTCGCCGAGGCCGTCAATTCGATGTGGGCGTCAGTCGTTTACCGCTACGCGATTTTCCTGGGCATGTCGCTCCGGCAGCGGCTCGAAGTTGTGCTCGGCGAGATGGCCTCGCGTTTCGGCTCGCGCGACGCGCGCGGGATGCTGGTCACGCCTGAGCTGGCGCAGGACGAACTGGCGGAAATGATTGGCAGCTCACGCCCGATGGTGTCCAAGCTGCTGATGGAGATGACGGCGGAGGGCATCCTGATGCGCGAAGGCCGCAGGCGCATCGTGATCACACCGCACGGCGCCGGCTATTTGCCCGCACGGATGCTGCGCCAGGTCTCGGCCGAAGCCGGCCGCGCGAATCCTCAGCTCTGACCCTTCTGAGTAGCGGCGGGCGGCCCGCCCCAGCAGACGCTGAATCAGATCACCGGCCGGAAACCTATGCCACCAAAACGAGTCTCACCCAAGGCCATTCGAACGAAGTGAATCGAACAGGCCGTGGCAGATCGGAGTCGAGGGCGACTGCTCGGTCGATCGTCCTTTGCATGGCCGGAGCGGGCGGGGCCGCCCGCCGCTACTCAGAAAAAGCGGATCACTTTCGGCGGCTTACGTGCTATTTTCCCGAAAAGAGGGCGCCGATCGAGCGCACGATCCATCGCCAGAAATTGATCAAAATTCCCTGCCTTGCGACGGCCCCCACCGCTGCGGCCTTGAGTTCAGCATCCGCAGCGGCGAAGAACTGCCCGAGCATCATCTTGGCCGCGCTGTCGATCACGCGCTGTCCGACCTGGATCAGCGTTCCGCCCACCTGAACGTCGCCGGAATATTTGACCATCGTCGTGGATTTGTCGCGCGCTTCGAGGTCGAGCGTTCCGGAACCGCGCATGAAGCCCTGCTTGCCCTTGCCGTCGACGATCATCTTGTAGTGCTCGGGCGGGTGCTTGTCCTCGATCTTGAGCTTGCCGGTGTAAACCCCTTTGACCGATGCAATACCAACATTGATGGTTCCGCCATACTCATCCGGGCCCAGCGTCTCGAGCTTTTCGCATCCCGGGAGCAGCCGTGAGAGCCGCGCCGGGTCGTTGAACAAATCCCACACGCGTTCGCGCGGAGCGGAAAGAACCTGTTCGCCTGCAAGTTTCATTTCGTGCGCTTTGTTCCCTCGCCCGCTCCTTTGCGGGAGAGGGTGAAGCGGCGTGGCTCTTGCGGTCGTTTTCGCAAGAGCCATGACGCGAGGGTGAGGGTGCTGCTCCAGTCAATACGCAACTGAAGTCGTTCAGCACGAGACACGATTGGATACATGGAACTTACGCTTTCGCGCGCGAGGCCGCCGTCTCCAGTGCTCTGCGCGTGTAGACGCGCGCCAGTTCCGCACGGAACTCCGCAGATGCGTGAATATCAGACAGCGCATCGATGCCGTCTGCTGCAAGCGCTGCCGCGCCCACTATCGCCTGCGCGGGTGCCTTCCCCTGCAGAGCGGCCTCAACAGCCTTCGCAGGGAAGGGCTTCGGCCCCAGGCCGGTAATGCCGACGCGCACGCGATCGCAGTTGCCCTTCTTGTCCAGGGTCACCAACGCGGCTACTCCAACCATCGCGAATCCTGATGCGGGCTGGCGATGCTTCACGTATGTGAAACCTGCACCGGCGGGCACGGGTGCGAACGCGACCTGGGTCAGCATCTCGCCGGGCTGCACCGCGGTCGTCATCAGATCGAGGAAGAAGTCGTCCGCTTTGACCGTCCGGGAACCGGCCGGACTTTCGATCTTGATTTCGCCCTCAAGCGCGAGCACCGCGGCAGGATAGTCCGCTGCCGGGTCCGCGTGTGCCAGCGAACCGCCCATAGTTCCGCGGTTGCGCACCTGCGTATCGCCGATGACGGCGGCGCATTCGGAAAGCATCCCGAGCTTGGCGCGCACGACGTCGGAGACCTCGACCGCATAGTGAGTGGCGAGGCCGCCGATGATCACTTTGCCGCCGTCTTGGCGGATCGCCGCCAGTTCTCGGATGCCGCCGATGTCCACCAGATGCGCCGGCTGTGCGAGCCGCAGCTTCATCATCGGGATCAGGCTGTGTCCGCCGGCGAGCAGTTTTCCATCCTCGCCGAATTGCTGAAGCATCGAGAGCGCTTCTTTTACCGACGAGGCACGATGGTATTCAAACGACGCGGGAAACATCGCATTAACCTTTCTTTTGCGCGTCGCGAATCGCGCGCCAGACTTTTTCGGGTTTGAGCGGCATGTCGATATGACGGATGCCGAGCGGCTTGAGCGCATCGAGCACCGCGCTGACAACGCATGGCGTCGAGCCGATGGTTCCTGCCTCGCCGACGCCTTTGACGCCCAGCGCGTTCACCGGCGAGGGCGTGATCGTCGCTGACAGCTCGTAGTGCGGCAGCATGTTCGCCTTCGGCACGGCATAGTCCATCAATGTCGCGGTGATGAGCTGGCCGTTCTCGTCGTAAACGACCTCCTCATACAGCGCCTGCGCGATTCCCTGGGCGATTCCGCCGTGGATCTGGCCCTCAACCAGAAGCGGGCTCAGAATTTTGCCGCAATCGTCAACGGCGACGTAACGCAGGAACTTCGTCACCCCCGTTTCGGGATCGACTTCGACCACTGCCACATGCGTGCCGAACGGAAAGGTGCAGTTCTGCGGTTCATAAAAGCTGGTCGCATCGAGGCCGGGCTCGACTCCCGGAATCGGCAGTTTGTATCCGTATGCGGCATCGACGACCTGCTGCAGCGTGATCGACTTTGACGGGTCCGAAGCGAGCGCTACCGTGCGATTCGCGAAGGTGAGCTGATCGGGCGGCACCTCCATCATCGTCGACGCGATCTTCTTCATCTTGTCCTGCAGCTTGGTGACCGACATCATCAGCGCGGGTCCGCCGACCGTGGTCCCTCGGCTGCCGAACGTGCCGATTCCATATTGGACGATGGCGGTGTCGCCATGCACCACATTGATGTCATCGATATCGATTCCGAACTCGTCGGCAACCATCTGCGCGAAGGTCGTCTCCTGACCTTGTCCATGCGGAGATACTCCCGTCAGCACTGTGACTTTGCAGTCGGGTTCCATCCTGACGGTCGAGCTTTCCCATCCTCCTCCCTTCAGCTTAGGCGGCAGGAGAGCCGATGGACCGATTCCGCAAATCTCGACGTATGAGGCGATGCCGATTCCGATGTAGCGGCCCTGCTTGCGTGCCTGCTCCTGTTCGGCGCGGACTTTCGGATAGTCGATTATCTGGAGCGCCTTGTTGAGTGACAGCTGGTAGTCGCCGGAGTCATACACGAGTCCGCCCGCCGTCGGCGCAGGAAACGCTTCCTTGGGGATGAAATTCGTCCTCCGTACATCAGCCGGGTCGAGTCCGAACTCCAGCGCGACCATGTCCATGACGCGCTCGGCGATGTAGCAGGCTTCGGGACGGCCCGCTCCGCGATACGCATCGGTCGACATCTTGTTCGTGAAGACCATCTGCTGATCGAACGACAACACGGGAATTTTGTAGCACCCCGTCATCATCAGGCCCGAAAAACCCGGAATTGCGGGGGTCAGCAATTGCAGGTAGGCGCCCATATCGCAGACGAAATGCGCCTTGATCGCCAGCACCGTGCCGTCCTTTTGCGCCGCGACCTCGAGATAGGTGATCTGATCGCGGCCGTGCGTGGTGCTGGCAAAGTTTTCGCGCCGCCGCTCGATCCATTTGACCGGCTTGGCGAGCGTCATCGCCAGATATGCGACCAGCCCTTCTTCCGCATATACGTTGAGCTTGCAGCCGAAACCGCCGCCGACCTCGGGAGCGATAACCCGCACGCGGTTCTCTCCGACTTTGACCATCTCGGCCAGTTGCGATCGCAGCAGATGCGGAATTTGCGTCGACGACCAGACCGTAAGCTGCTTGTAGCCGACGTCCCATTTGGCGACCGCGCCACGCGGTTCCATCGGAATCGGTGCGAGGCGCTGATTCACAAGGCGAAACTTGATGACCTTGTCGGCCTTGCGCATCGCCTCGTCAACGGCGGGGTTCGGTACCGAAGCGAACGTGACCGAATTGGTGCCGAATTCTTCGTGCAGGATCGGCGCGCCCGGCTCCAGCGCCTTCTCCGGGTCGGTCACTGCATCGAGCGGATCGTAGTCGATCTCGATTAGATCGATCGCATCCTGCGCGATATATGGGGTGGCCGCCACTGCGACTGCCACGCCCTCTCCGACAAAGCGGACCTTGCCCTGGGCGAGAACTGGATGAAACGGGACGTGATCCGCCGGCGCAACGCACGGCACCGGGCCGATTTTGTCCTTCAGCTCGTCGCCGGAGAGCACGCATACCACGCCCTTGAGCGCGCGTGCCTTGCTCAGATCGATCGAATTGATCTTTGCGTGCGCGTAAGGGCTTCTCAGCACCACCGCGGAAAGCAGGCCGGGCAGCCGGATGTCATCGACGTACATCCCGGTGCCGGTTATGAGGCGTGGATCTTCGCGCCGCTTGATCCGTTCGCCGACGAATTTGGGAATTACAGCCATAGGAGTCGTCCTCAGGCGGCCTTCTGCGTGCGCAATTTGAGGGCCGCGTACTGAATCGCGTTGATGATGTGCTGGTAACCGGTGCATCGGCACAGATTGCCTTCCAGCGATTCCCGGATTTCCGCTTCCGTCGGGCTCTGGTTGCGCTTCAGCAGATCAGCCGCCGCCATGATCATCCCCGGCGTGCAGTACCCGCATTGGAGACCGTGCTCCTCCCAGAATCCTTCCTGCAGTGCATGGAGCTGGTCGCCGATCGCCATCCCCTCGATAGTCGTGACCTCAGCGCCCTCGGCTTGCATCGCCAGGACGGTGCAGGATTTGACGGCGCGGCCGTTCAGATGCACCGTGCAGGCGCCGCAGAGAGAAGTCTCGCAGCCGACATGGGTGCCCGTCAGACCGGCGATGTCGCGAATGTAATGGACCAGCAGCGTGCGGGGATCGACGTCGTCCTCGCGGGGCGCGCCATTTATCGTCAGACTCAAACGCATGATTTCCCCTCCGGGAAAAGCTCAACGATTTCTTAGCAAATCGATATTGGAACGGCGAACCAAAAAGTAGCCGATAAAGCCTCACACTCCGAGGCAAAGCTGATGACCGCTACCAGACGATATGGATCGCGTAGCGCGCCAGTTCCGTATCCGCAGTGAGCAGCGGAACGTTTTCGATTTGCGCTTGCGCGACCAGGAGCCGATCGAATGGATCCCGATGATGGTCGGGTAGCGAATAGACGCGGAGCGCGTGTCGCATCGTTACCGGAAGCACTTCAAAGGCGTTGGATGCTACCTGGTCGGAAATGAATGCGTCTGCATCAGCCGGGAGAGTAAGCCGCCGATTGCGCGCTTTGATCGCAATTTCCCATGCGCTCGCGGCGCTGATTATGATTTCGTTGTCGGGGCTCGCGATCACCTCGCGCGCGGTGCCGCTCAGGCGTGCATCGTCAGCGATCCACCAGAGAAACGCGTGGGTATCGAGCAGCGCTCTCATTCCTCGAATGCGCGCTGAAGGTCAGGCGGGAGCGGCGCATCAAAGTCGTCAGCGATTTTTATGAGGCCGCGAGCGCTTCCCGGCTTGCGAGCCTGACGCTTCGCCTCGATCGGCGTAAGCCGCGCGACAGGACGGCCGGCGTGGGCAATGATGACTTCCTCGCCGCGAGCAACGCGTTTCAAAAGCTTCGAGAAGTGAGTCTTTGCTTCGTGTACGTTGTACGTTCGATTCGAGCCCATTGCGGCACCCATGATACTGCTTAGTCCATCGCTTAGTCCAGCCGTCTGGAATCCCGCCCCTCGAAAGCGCGAATTTGCAATAAATTCAAGGACTTTTCGTTGTCCGGTTGCCGAAACGTCTCCGATGGTTATCTTCTAGGGGAACCAATAGATGAACGCCAACCGCTTCACCGAAAAACTTCAGGAAGCGCTGGGACGCGCGCAAAACGCCGCCCTCAGTGCCCACAATCGGGCCGTCGATGTCGAGCATCTGCTCGCCGCGTTACTGGAAGACAACCAGGGACTTGCGTCCTCGGTCCTTTCGCTTGCGGGAGTCGACCGCGCCGCCGTCCAGAAGAAGCTTGCGGATGAGCTGAAAAAGATCCCGCAGGTAACCGGAGGTGGCACCGATGCCTCCCAGGTCTATGCGACGCAGCGGATGGGCCGCGTGCTCGCGCGCGCCGAACAGGAAGCGGGCAAGCTCAAAGACGAATTCATTTCGGTTGAACACGTCCTGATAGCGATTCTCGACGAGCCCGGCGCGGCCGCGAAGATTCTGCGTGAGGCGGGCCTCACGCACGACAAGCTGATGGCCACGTTGCAGGAAGTGCGCGGCAATCAGCGCGTAACCTCGGCAAATCCGGAGGCGACCTATCAGGCTCTGGAACGCTACGGGCGCGATCTGACCAAGCTCGCGTCGCAGGGCAAGGTCGATCCTGTTATCGGGCGCGACGAGGAAATTCGCCGCGTCATCCAGGTGCTCTCGCGCCGGACCAAGAACAATCCGGTTCTGATCGGCGAGCCGGGCGTTGGCAAGACCGCGATCGTCGAGGGCCTTGCGCAGCGAATCGTGCGCGGCGACGTTCCCGAGAGTCTCAAGAACCGGCGCGTCGTGACGCTGGATATGGGCGCGCTAATCGCGGGCGCCAAATTCCGCGGCGAATTCGAAGAACGCCTGAAGGCCGTCTTGAAGGAAGTTCAGGAAGCCGCCGGCGAAATCATCCTGTTCATTGACGAATTGCATACTGTCGTCGGCGCGGGTGCGGCTGAGGGTGCGATGGATGCATCCAATCTGTTGAAGCCGATGCTCGCGCGCGGCGAATTACATTGTATCGGCGCGACCACGCTCGATGAGTACCGCAAGCATATCGAGAAGGATGCGGCGCTGGAGCGGCGCTTCCAGCCGGTGCTGGTCGAAGAGCCGAGTGTGGAAGACACCATCTCGATTTTGCGCGGACTGAAGGAGCGCTACGAAGTCCATCACGGAATCCGCATCAAGGATTCCGCGTTGGTGACGGCGGCGATGCTCTCGAAGCGGTACATCACCGATCGTTTTCTGCCTGACAAGGCGATCGATCTGGTCGATGAAGCCGCGGCAAAGCTGCGCACCGAAAAGGAATCGTTGCCGGTTGAGCTGGACGAAGTTAACCGCCGCGTGATGCAGCTCGAAATCGAGCGCGAAGCCTTGAAGCGCGAAACCGATGCGGCCTCGAAAGATCGCCTCGGCAAGCTCGAAAAGGAACTGGCGGAGATCAATGAACGCCGCGCCGCGCTCGAGGCACAATGGCAGAGCGAGAAGGGCGGCCTTGAGAAGGTTTCCAAGATCAAGGCCGACATCGAGCAGACCAAAATCGCCATCGAAAAAGCCAAACGCGAATACGATCTCAACAAGGTCGCGGAGCTTCAGTACGGCAAGCTGGCCGGGCTCGAAAAGCAGCTCGCCGAGGAAGAAGAGCGGCTGGTCAAGAAAGCGGGCGGCGCCGATCGGCTGATCAAGGAAGAAGTCGACGAAGACGATATCGCCGAGGTGGTTTCGCGATGGACCCACGTGCCGGTCTCGCGGCTGCTCGAAGGCGAAGTGCAGAAGCTCGCCCATTTGGAAGAGCATCTGCACAAGCGCGTGATCGGCCAGGAAGAAGCCGTTTCAGCGGTGGCCGACGCGGTAATCCGCGCGCGGTCCGGTCTCAAGGATCCGAACCGGCCGATCGGCTCATTCATATTCCTGGGGCCCACCGGCGTCGGCAAAACCGAATTGGCGCGAGCGCTGGCGGAATTTCTGTTCGACGATGAAGCCGCGATGATTCGCATCGACATGTCCGAATACATGGAGAAGCACACGGTTTCGCGGCTCGTGGGCGCGCCTCCGGGCTACGTCGGCTACGATGAGGGCGGACAACTGACTGAAGCGGTGAGGCGGCGGCCATACTCCGTTATTCTCTTCGACGAGATCGAGAAGGCGCACGGCGACGTGTTCAACGTGCTGCTGCAACTGCTCGACGACGGGCGGCTGACGGATGGCCACGGCCGCACGGTCGATTTCCGCAATACCGTCGTCATCATGACCTCCAACATCGCCAGCCAGCTCATCCTGAGCCATCGCGGCGAGGACTACGAGAAGATGAAGGCGGAGTGCCTGGACGTGATGCGCCAAAGCTTCCGGCCCGAGTTTCTGAACCGCGTCGATGAGATCGTGGTGTTCCATCCGCTCAATCGCGAGCAACTGCGGCAGATCGTCGAAGTTCAGCTCGGCCGGCTGCGCAAGCGGCTTGAGGAGCGAAAGATCGAACTCGAGCTGACCGACAAGGCGCGCGATTATCTGGCCGAGCACGGCTACGATCCGTCGTTCGGAGCGCGTCCGCTCAAGCGGCTGATTCAGCGCGAGCTCGAGACTTCGCTGGGGCGCAAGCTCCTGGCCGGCGAGATTCGCGACAATTCCCACGTGAAGGTCGACGCGACCGCGCGCGGCCTCGACTTCAAAAGCACCCCGAACGCCAGCGCCGCCGCCTAAGTCTCCTCTTAGGCGCGACGCCGCTCGAAATGACACCTCTGCTCCGGCAGCGGGAGCACTTGCTTCCGCTGCTGGAATTCCTATACTTAAGCGTGCGTGATGACTCGGATTAGTTCAGATTAGTATTTCTTATATCAAATAGAAGAATTCAGGAGTTACCGGAGCGCCCGACCGAGTGTCTGGGACGCTGGAGATGAGGACATCGATGGCGAGTGGTGTAATTGATCTAAGCATCCGGCCGGCGGAGAAACTGACGCGCAAGCGCCTAATCGTGCGAATTTGCGTGGTAATTGCGGCACTTGGCGTGGTGTTCGCGATGACGCTGCTGCCCGATCCTTCGCGGATGTCGCGCCGTGAAGTGGAAACCCGCAAAGGGACCGCCCCTGCGGCATCCGACCATACGAAACCAACGGTTGGTCTTCGCGAAGGTTGCCGCCCGCTTTTGCATTTAGCCTGACGGCACGGGTATCTTCAGAGTTGCGATCAGGCCTCCTATGCATTTGTACTCCTCACGATTGTCCGGCTATCTGCGCAAACTGGCGATGCTTTCGATAGCACTTGGCGCGGCGCTCGCCATGAGCCCATCGAGGGCGTGGTCGTTCCCCTGGGATATCGACATGTATCGCGGTGAGGCCGTCCAGCCGCTGTCGCGCGCTCCTCGCGTGATGCCGTCTGGCACGTTGCCGACAGATCGCGGCGAGCCGCCGGCGACGGTCGATCAGATGTCCAGCCTCAAGAACCCGCTCTCGCCTACGCCCGAAGGTCTGGCCCATGGCAAAGATCTGTTCCTGACAAATTGCGCGCCGTGTCACGGCGAATCAGGCACTGGCAACGGCTCTGTGGCCCATCTGCTGAAGGAATCGCCAAAGAATCTTATCGGCAGCGACGTCAAGGCCCATTCGGACGGCTTCATCTATGGGGTAATCCGCGATGGCTTTGATCTGATGCCTGCCTATGGCGACGCGATGTCCTCGTCGGAGCGGTGGCAGGTCGTCCTTTACGTTCGATCGCTCCAGAACGGGGCGGCAGAAAATACTGCGCAAAAGTAGCCTGCTCCGCGAATCAGCGGGCTGACCACGAAATACGGCCTCGGCCTCGACTTTTCAGGCCCGGCCGTTTGCATTTCTGCCGATCGGTCGAAGAAAGTTCGAAACTCATTGCTGGATGGTTCGTCTTAAAAGGTAATCGCCTGGGATACCTGAGCCTTCGCAATGATTGTTTCATCGTCGAACTTCAAACTCAGGACGATGGGCATCCTTGCTTTTAGCCGCCTTCCGATGGCGATATGAATCAGATTTAATGTCCTGTTGATTAACCGGCTGTGCCGCTTCGACTATGGTCCGGCGGTGGGCGTACGGGGCGCCGACGGCCGAGCGGGGCTATTGGGTTGTTGCGCCTGGAATCGAAGCGACCGATGCGGGCATCTTGGGAGACAGCGGGGATTGTCATGGTGTTGGCCATGGCAATGGGATCGACGTATGCGAACGCGGCGCAGACCGTCTACACGGTGGATCAACTGGTGACGGTGGCGTACCAGAACAACCCGGCGGTAAAGGCGGCGCGGGAGCAATGGATGTCGGCGGAGCATTCGATCAAGCAGGCGTACGCTCCCAACGACCCCATCTTCACCTACACCAACAACGACAGCCCCAAGAATCCCTTCGGCCGCGCCTCCCTCCAGGAATACAACGTCACCGAACCGTTCCAGTTTCCCGGCAAGGCGATGCTGCAGACCGATCAGGCCAAGCGCAACGCCGATATCGCCCGGCTGGCCTACCTGGCCCAACTGCGCGACACCCGGGCGGCGGTCGAGACCGGGTACTATCAGCTGCTGCTCGATTCAGCCTCGGACGCGGTCAACGACGAGAACGTGGAGAACCTCGCGCGCGTGCTCAAGGTCACGCAAATCGCCTACACCGCCAATCAGGTCACCCAGACCGACTTTATCAGCGCGGAGTTCGACCTTGCCGCCGCCCGCCAGCAGCAGGTGCAATACCGCACCGCGATACAAAACGACGAGACCACGCTCAATCAGCTCCTGTATCGCGGGGCCGAAGAGCCAATTGCGGTCGACAAGACGCTGACGCTGGACCCGATTCGGCAGCGGGTCGACAGCCTGGTCGATCAGGCCTGGCAGGTGCGGCAGGAGATTCTGGAGTCGGCGCTCAGCGAGCGCAACTTCGATACCGCGCTGTACCTGGCCAAGATGGAGTATCTGCCCGACTTCACGGTGGGCTTTGAGCTCGACAACTACCTGACCGCGAATTTTGCGCCCAAACCCAACCAGACCGACGTCTATTCCGTCAGCGTCGGCTTCAACGTGCCGATGTTCTTCTGGCTCAAGCAGAGGGAGGATGTGGAGCGGGCCCGCCACGACCTGGCAGCGGCGCGCAACAACCTGGAGTCGCTACGGAGCCAGACCGCGGCCACGGTGACCACGCTGTACCGCTCCGCGCAGTACCAGTATGAGACTGCGCTGCTATATCGCGACTCGCTGACGCCGCTGGCCAGGCAGGACTTCCAGGTCGCGCTGATTGCGTATCAGTCGGGCAAGATCGATTTCACCACGCTGGTCGCCACGCTGCAGCGCGAGTACGGTGCGCGCATCAACTATCTGCAGGCCGCCAATCAGTTTCTCGCCGGCCGCGTCGCTCTCGAACAGGCCATAGGAGCGCCGTTACCCCAATGACCCTGAGATTCAGCACAAAGGCCGCCGTCGCGGCTCTCGCGCTTGCCGCGATGCTGGCCTGCGGATGCCAGAGCACGAGGACCAGCAGCGCGGAGTCCGCTCCGGGACCTTCGTTGCCCCAGCTTATCCATCAGACGGGCGAACCCGAGATGATGGAATTGAAGCAGGGCGCGGTACCCGGCGTTGTCATGACGGAAGTACGGGTTGTGGAACTCCCGGGCGTCCTCGAAACGACGGGGCACGTGACCTTTGACGACCGCTATGTTTCGTCGATCGTTTCGCGCGTGCAAGGGCGAATCGAGCAAACCCGCGTATCGTTATGGGACAATGTCCGCCGCGGGGAGCAGATCGTGCTGCTTTACAGCCCCGACTTCATGACCGCGGAAGCCGAGTACCTGCAGGCCGGAGAGACAGAGAAGGCTTCGGGAACTTCCGGCATGAGCGGCGGTGTGAATCTCGCCGACGCGCTCGTCTCTGCCGCAAAGCGCAAGCTCGAATTGCTCGGGATGGAGGACGCCGACATCGCGGCGATCAAGTTTCCATCGCCCACGGTCTGGATGCGCGCAACCATCAGCGGCACGGTTGTTGACAACAAGGCGGTGCGCGGCGCGGCCGTGAACCCGGGCGACGTGCTCTATTCGCTGGGGACGCTCCAGGATGTTTGGATTACCGGCGACATCTACGAAGACGAGATGGGCCGCGTACAGCTCGGCCAGCAGATGGATGCCGTCACGACCGCGTTCCCCGACGATGTCTTTCGCGGGACGATCGAACGGATCAGTCCCAACGTCGATCCTAATACCCATACGCTTCAGATTCGCTGCGAGGTCAAGAACCCGGGGCTGAAGCTCAAGCCCCAGATGCTGGCGCGAGTAAGAATTACGGTGCGGCCGGGTCAAGCCCTGGTCGTTCCCCAGGGGGCGCTCGTTTTCGACACCGACAGCTACTACGCCTTCGTCGAATCGGGCAGCGACCGGGTCGAACGGCGCAAGGTCGCAATTGGCTCGTGGAGCCAGCAAGGCGAGGCGCGCATAATTTCCGGTCTCAAAGAGGGCGATCGCGTGGTCACTGGCGAGACCCTGCAAGTGAACGCGCTCTGGCATGAAGCACATGGCGAGAGTTCCTGAGCCGGCGGTGTTTCGAACCGTCAGATCGATCGTGTCCGCATGATTCAGGCGTTGATGGCGCTTGCGCTTCGCGAGCGCGTCGTAGTTATCGGCATCGCGATTATCCTGCTGCTTGCGGGCGTCTACTCCTTCTCTCAGATCGATGTTGAAGCGTACCCCGACCCGGTGCAGCCGATGGTCGAGGTGCTGACGCTGCCCAACGGCCTCAGCGCCGAAGAAGTTGAAAAGCTGGTTACGGTTCCCACCGAGTTTGGATTGTCGGGGATGCTGGACCTCGAGGCGATGCGCTCGATTTCGCTATTCGGCCTTTCCGACATCCGCTGCTACTTCTCGTGGGACAGCGACTATCAGTTCGACCGCGTCCAGACGATTAACCAGCTCACTTTCATCACGCTGCCGCAGGGAGTCACGCCCGGAATTTCACCCGAGAATCCAATCGGTGAGATCTATCGCTATACGGTTGAGAGCCCCGACCATGATCTGATCAAGGAAAAGACCGTCGAAGACTGGATTCTCGAAAAACAACTCAAGACGGTGCCCGGCGTCATCGATGTCTCCGGGTTCGGCGGGCTTACCGAGCAATACCAGGTGGACGTCGATCCCCTGCGCCTGGCGAATTACGGCGTGCCGCTCTCGCAACTGGTAGCCGCCATTCAGAACTCGAACACTAACGCCGGCGGCAATTATCTGACCGTGGGCGAGCAGACCTTCGATGTGCGCGGGCTCGGATTAATTCACTCGCTCGACGACATCCGCAATGTGGTGCTCGCAGCGAACAACTCGACCCCAATAACGGTCGCCAATGTCGCCGATGTGGCGATCGGATATGCGCCGCGCCTGGGCATCGTCGGAATGGACAATCAGAACGAAGTCGTGACCGGAGTCGTTCTGATGCGCAAGTACGGCAATACCCTGGAGACGCTCAAAGGAGTGGAGAAGAAGGTCGCGAGCCTCAACACCTCCGGCCAGATGCCCAAGGGCTACAAGGTCGTGCCGTATTACGATCGCACCGGGTTGGTTCAAACCACACTCCGCACGGTCATCGAGAATCTCACCATCGGCATGGCGCTGGTTTTCATCGTGCTCGTCTTCTTTCTGGGCAACCTGCGCGCGGCGATCATTGCCGCAATCAATATCCCGCTGGCGCTCTGCGGCGCGTTTACGCTGATGCATATGGGTGGAACGGCCGCGAACCTGATTTCGCTGGGCGCGATCGATTTCGGCATCATCATCGATACCACCGTGATCGTGATGGAGAACATCGATCGCCACCTGACCTCCGGCGAGATGCCGCACGAGAGCACCCGCCTCAAGATCCTGCGAGCTGCCCAGGAAGTCGGTTCGCCGATGCTGTTTTCGACCATCATCTTCCTGATTGCGTTTCTGCCGCTATTCACGATGCGTGGCGTCGAGGGCGCGATCTTCTCGCCGATGTCGCATACCTACGCCTATGCCCTCGGCACCGCGATCTTGATGGCGATCACGCTGACTCCCGTGCTCGCTTCCTATTTCTTCGCGCGCGGCATGAAAGTCGTCCACAATCCGCTGTGGACCGCTATCGCGGCCTTCTACCACGGCGTATTTGTCCGGGTCGTCGAGTGGCCCCGGTTCACGCTCGCAATGGTGCTGTTGCTGATAGCCGCAGTTGGTTCGCTGTACCCGATGATCGGCGGACAATTCCTCCCCAAGCTGGAGGAAGGAAACATCTGGGCGCGCGCGACCATGCCGCAGACCATTTCGTTCCAGCATGGCGCCGACCTTTCCAACCGGATGCGGGACATCTTTGGCTCTTACCCGGAAGTGTCATCGGTGGTGTCTCAGCTTGGCCGTCCCGATGACGGCACCGAGACCACGGGGTTCTTCAACATAGAGTTTTCCGTCACCCTCAAGCCGCAAGAGCAATGGCCGCACGGGCTTACCAAGGACCAACTGGTTCACCAGATGGACGACAGGCTCACGCGGACCTTTCCCGGGGTGAGCTTCGGCTACTCGCAAAACATCGAGGACAACGTCAACGAGGCGCTTTCAGGCGTCAAAGGATCGAACTCGGTCAAGGTGTTCGGGCCCGATCTCGCCGCCGACGAGCGTGTGGCCAATCAAGTCAAACTGGTTATGGACAGCGTGCGCGGGATTGTCGATACCGCCGTTTATCCATCACTTGGCCAACCCAATCTGGTAATCACGCCCGATCGAGCGGCTGCTGCACGGTACGGACTCAATTCGGGCGACGTCGGGGCCGTAGTTCAGGCGGCTATCGGAGGTCAGGCAGTCACCCAGGTGCTGGAAGGCGACCGGCGCTTCGACCTGGTGGTGCGCTGGAAGCCGCAATATCGGCAGAGCCTCGATGCAATTCGGAATATCCGCGTCAGCGTTCCTACCGGAGGAATGATCCCGCTCGACCAGATCGCAAGCGTCGAGACGACCGAAGGCGCGTCATTGATCTATCGCGAAGACCTGGAACGTTTCGTGCCGGTTCGATTCGCTGTACGCGGGCGTGATCTTCAGACCGCGGTCGAAGCGGTTAAGGCTCGTGTTGCGCGGGAAATATCTCTGCCCGAGGGCGTGCATCTCCAATGGGCGGGCGAATACGGCGAACTCAAAGCCGCCAATCGCCGGTTGGAAGTTGTGGTGCCGTTCGCACTGATTTTGATCGCTGGCGTTCTTTATGGCGCCACGACCTCGCTGGTCGATACCTTCATCATCATGGCCCAGATTCCGGTAGCCTGCCTCGGCGGTATCCTCGGCTTGTTCCTGACCGGTACGCCGTTCAGCGTCTCCGCCGCGGTCGGATTCATCTCGATTTTCGGCATCGCCGTGATGGACGGTATTCTGCTGAGTTTCTATATCCGCCAGCTTTGGGATGAGGGACATCCCTTCATCGAATCGATCATCATGGGATCCGACCGGCGCTTGCGCGCGACCATGATGACCGATCTGGTCGATGCGCTCGGGCTTTTGCCGGCTGCAATCTCCACTCGAATCGGTGCGCAGACCCAGCGCCCACTCGCAATCGTCGTCATCGGCGGAGCGCTCGCGATCATGCTGCTGACGCGTGTCCTTCAGCCCGCGCTGATCTATCTCTGCCATGGTGACCTCCGCCGCTCCGACGAGAAGCGGCTGCGCGAACAGAATGCCTAGCATCGCTTCGGAGCGCTCGCCGAACACCTCGGCGCCGTGGTAAACGGGCGTACGGAGGGAATCGGCGATGGAATTTGAGACGCTAGCCCACGGCTACGGTCTGCTCGAGGCGCCGCGCGTCGACGAGCAGGGCAGGTTCTACTTCAGCGACATTCCGAACGGAGGCGTCTATCGGCGCAATCCCGACGGCCGCGTCGATACCGTCATTCCCAAGCGCAAAGGCGTCGGCGGGATGATGTTCAATCACGGCGGCGGACTTGTATGCACCGGGCGCGGACTTATCCTGTTCAACGAGAGCACCGGGCAGAGCCGCAATCTGTTTGTCGAGTGGGAAGGCAAGCCGTTGATGGGCCTGAACGATTTGACGACCGACGATCACGGGAGCGTCTATACGGGCTCGCTCAATTTCGATCCGCTCGGCGGCAACAAGCCGATTCCCGGCAGTTTGTTTCGAATCGATCCGCCAGGAGTGGTGACCAAACTGTGGGATGGAATCGAGGTGACCAACGGCCTCGGCCTGAGCCCCGATCGCAAACTTCTGTATCACTCCGATTCCACGACCGGCGCCGTGTGGGCCTATGATGTCGCGGCCGATCGCAGCGTCAAGAACCGCCGCATCTTTGCCAAGCTGCCACAAGGATGGCCCGATGGAATGGCGGTCGATGCCGAGGGCGGAATCTGGGTCGCGGCGGTGCGTGTAGGCGAAGTGGTGCACTTCGGAAAAGAAGGGGTATTGAGGAAGCGAATCAAACTTCCTTCCACGATGGTTACCAGTCTCGTCTTTGGCGGACGCGACATGATGGATCTCTACGTCGTCACCGCGGATAACACTGAGGAGCCGAGCCGCAAGGGTACTATCTTCCGCGGGCGTGCGGACGTTCCCGGCCTGCCGGTGCCGATGGCGAGATTCTAGAGTCGTTCGCGGGCGGCAAGTATTCAGAGAAGAGGAGTATCGAGTGCCTTTTCCTTACAAACGGATTTTGTGTCCCGTCGACTTCGACGAATACTCCGCCGATGCTCTCAAAGAAGCCGCGGCGCTGGCTTTAAGTGGTGCGGGCACCGTGCACGTACTGCACGTCGTCCAAATCAATCCGCTGGTCGAACAGGGTGCCACCGGAGGTATCGCCGTAGGGGAAATCTATGACTCCCAGGTTGAACTCGCCCGCAAGCAGGTCGAGCAAATGCTGACCACGATACCGGCGGAGGTGAAGCGCGAGGTCATGATCGAAATCGGCGAGCCGGTTAATTGGATCGCAGCCGCGCAGACGAAAATCGCCGCAGACCTGGTTGTCATGGCCACCCACGGGCGAAAGGGTCTTGTACACCTGGTACTGGGAAGTGTTGCGGAAAGAGTAGTGCGCGAGTCGCGGGTCCCGGTGCTCACCGTCCGGCCTGCGACTCATAAAGGGTGACGCGTAACGTCTTTCCTCTAGGATACGATTCGTCGCGGAGGTTGCACCGCAGAGCTTGGAGGCGGATCTGGTGCGACCGGCGTTTTGGCAATCGGGCGCATCCTGCCGCCGCGCTCGATGCGGAAGCGCTGCCCCGCCCATGTGACCTGATTGCCGCTGAGGCTCACCAGCCAGATTGCCGCTGCCATCAGGTCCTTCAATGGAACCAGCCACGCATCGCGGGCCAGTTCCGGCAGCTTGAGCACGCGCCGGATGACAATCGCCGAAGTCGCGATTCTGATCCCCACCGCTCCCGCCAGCACCGCCAGGCTGGCGGCGCTGAAGTCGGTGGCTGCCGCGAGGACTAATGCCCAGAACGGCGCGTGACAAAAGATCGTGCCGATGCTGACGGGGCGCACGCGGCGCACCGTACGAGCCCATCGAAGCTGGCGCTTCCAGACCGCATCGAGCGATTTCTCCTCGAACGTGAGCGTCACCAGCGCGTCAGACAGCCGTACTTTCCAGCCTTTGTCGCTTGCGAACTTCCCCAGATAGTAGTCGTCGGCGAGCAAATCTTTGACGGCCCGAAATCCGCCCATCGATTCGAGCGCCGCGCGCTTGATCGCGACCGTCGCGCCGAGCGCATGATGCATCTCTTCAACCGCGGCCGAAAGCATCACCTGCGGCGCGAAATCAGCGTTGACGAACAGCGCTTCGATGCGCGAGGCGAGCGAGCCCGACGGCCGCGCGCGATACGCACAAGTCACGACGCCGATTTTTTCGTCCGCTTCCAGCTCGCTGACGATGCGCCGCAGATAGTCGCGGTCCACCGAGATGTCCGCATCGCTCATCACGAAGATGTTGGCCTTCTCGGCGCGATCGGCCATCTTGATGACCTTCGCGATCTTGCGGTTCGCGCAGTTGGGCTCTTCGCCGATTACCAGCGTCGTATTCGCGAACTGGTAGCGGGTGCGCATTGCCGCCGGAACTTCGGCTGCGCCGTCCTCATACGATGAGACCGCGAAAAAATAGTCGAGACGCGGGTACGCGATCTCGAAAAAACTCATGATGTTTGCGGCCAGTGACTCGTCTAGGCCGTGCAGCGGCTTGAGGATAGCGACCCGCGGAGCGATTTTCGGCAGGGGCGGCGGCGGTACTGATGCTCGCCGGGCGAAGCGAAGCGCCGCATACAGCGACGCCAGGTAGTAGCCGACCGAGACGACTACGCCGATGACCGCGATGATCCTGACGACAGTCATGGCAGGCTATCGATCCTCATGGGAGCGCCAATCGCTGGACGGCCGATCTGAAGGATCGTGCGCGGTCCGGTCGACTCAGGCGGCCGCCTGCTGATTCTGATTCATCTGATGGCGCCGCTGACGCATCGTGGAAAAAAATTGCATCCCCTCTTTGAGCAAGCGCTTGGCTTCTTCCGGTGACGTCATCATTTTCTTCACCGATTTGAAGATGTAGCGCGGGCGGAAATAGAAGCTGCGGTAAAACTGCTCCACCGCGCCGTAAATCTCGTCGTTGCTGAGCCCAGGATACTTGATGGTGCACTTCTGGTAGCCGGACTCATCGAGCAGCGGATCGACCGCCAGAAAGCCGTTCTGGGTCACGTATTCGAAAAGCTCGGTGCCTGGGTACGGCGAGGCGAGCGAAACCTGAATCGTCTCGCAATCCATCTCGCGTGCGAAGCGCATCGACTCTTCGATGGTTTCCTTGTTCTCGCCGGGAAGGCCCAGGATAAAGGTACCGTGAACCAGGATGCCGATGTCGTGGCAGTCGCGCGTGAAGCGACGCGCGCGATCGAGGCCGACGCCCTTCTTGATGTTCTTCAGAATCTGCGCGTTGCCCGACTCGTAGCCGACGACGAACAGGCGCAATCCGCCGTCCTTCAGGATCTTCAGGGTCTCGTAGTCCACGTTCGCGCGTGAATTGGTCGACCAGGTGATGCCGAGCGGCTTCAGCAACTGAGCGATTTTGCGCGCGCGCGCCGGGTCGGCGGTAAACGTATCGTCGTCGAAGAACAGTTCCTTCATCTTCGGGAACTTCGCCTTCATCGCCGATACTTCTTCGAGCACGTTCTCGGGGCTGCGGACGCGGTACTTGTGTCCCTGCGTCACCTGCGGCCACAGACAGAAGGTGCACTTCGCCGGACAGCCGCGGCCCGTGTACATCGAGACGTAAGGATACTGGCAGTAGGGGCTGTTGTATTTCAGATAGTCGAGATTGTTCTCGTAGACTTCGGTCACGAACGGGAGCTTGTCGAGGTCTTCGTCGCTCAGGATGGGCCGATCGGGGTTGTGATTAATCGAGCCGTTGCGGCGATAGCTGATGCCGCCGATCTTCCCCCAGTCCATCCCCTGCGCGACTTCGACCATCGAATGATCGAATTCCTTGCGCCCCGCGATGTCGACGGCGTCGGAAAGCTTCAGCACTTCATCGGGCCGTGCAGTTGGATGGCCGCCGACGAATGCAATGATCACGTTTGGATTAGCTGCCTTAATCGATTCAGCCGTGCGCAGATCCATCCGTAGTGACGGAGTGGAAGTGTGCAGCACAACCAGATCGTAACCTTTTGCTTCCTTGATCGTCTGTTCGACCGTGTAATCGTGCGGAGGCGCATCGAGCAGCCGCGCGCCCGGAATCATGCCTGCGGGATAGGCAAGCCATGTCGGGTACCAGAATGACCAAACCTCACGAGTGGCCTGATAACGTGAGCCCGCACCGCCATCGAAGTCGTCATAGGACGGCGGGTTAAGGAACATGGTCTTCATAAAATCCATATTTGAACGCTCTCCGGCTGCCTGTCCGCGTGGTTAGTCGGCACTATACAAACCGCAGGCACTCAACGCAAGATAACCAGACGAATACCGCCGCATTTCCCACATATTTCAGGCTGACAAGCCCCAAAATTAGCCCTGACCCCGGAAATACGGTCTAAGACAAAGGTTGTACCGCCAGCGGGGTCTTGATGAACGCCGCGATCCCTGTCAGGCCCCCAAGCATCGTGGCGGCAAACCACAGGAGTCCCAGCGCGATTGCGTCGTTACGACCCATCCCGACCATGCCGAACAGGACCAGATAGGCGGTTTCGCGGATTCCCAACCCGTTCAGCGTGAGGGGCAGGCTCGCGAACACATTGGCTATTGGCACGCAAAGCAGGAACAGCGCCAACGGTGTGTTGAGGCCCAGGCCCTTACCGAGCATCCATTGGCCGACGGCGAGCGAGATCTGCAGGATCAGCGACAAAACGATCGCCGGAATCATCGAGAGGGGATGATGCAGATACGGTGCGACGATTCCTGCGGCGCGATGCAATCGGCGCGGCAGAGATGGCAGCAGCCTTCCGATGATCGGCGCGGACAGGAACCCGGCGAGTGCCACGATGCCCACCAGGATAGTCGGACGAATGACTGACGCGGCGAGCGCCGAGGGCATTACAGCCGCCATCGCCGCGGCGAACCAGAACAACGCGATAAGCCCCAAGCCGCGATCCGCGATGACCGAGGCGATCGCTTCGCCGAGCCGGTGATGCTTGCGGCCAAGATAGACCGCGCGTGCGGCGTCGCCGCCGATCAGTCCCGGCACAAACAGGTTGGTGAACATCCCGACGAAATAAAAGGCGAGAAACTCGCTGAATCTCCCGCGCACCCCGACCACCGCCGCAAGCAGTTGCCATCGCCAGGCCGACATGACCTGTGACGCCACATACAGCGCGACCGTCGCGACGAAAAAACCGCCACGTTCTCGCGCCAGGATGCGAAAGACCGGTCGCGCATCGTAGTGCCAGAGCAGAAAGCCAACCACCGCGATCCCAAGCCCCGCGCGCAGCGCGAATGCGCGGTATGGATGCGCGCGTGGCGGCGTTGCGCCGGAAATTTCAGTTGCGTGCGACTCGTTCACCAGGTTTCACGATCGCCTGTTTTCGGTATTCTGATCCGATCACGCTGAAATCGCCGAGTTGATCTTTGAGGCGGGCCAGATCTTGCTCATCGAGCACCAGAACCTTTTGGCCGGGGCTGTTCCACAGTCGCATCAGGTCCGCATCGTTCTTCAGAAAATATTGGTCGCGATCGGGTGCGAGCGCCGCGCCAAATGCGAGCTCCGTGCGGGCTCCCACCAGCACGATACGCTTGCGCGTATAAAACGGCAGCGCCTGAACATAGCGATGGTAGCAAATCACGGTCGCGTCCGGTGCGTGCAGCGCGACCTCCTGCGCAAGATCGGCGTAAGAACGAAGCGGCTCCGCTTCGATCCGCGCCCAACTGGCCGCCATCAGCGTCAGCGCAATCGTGAAAACCAGCGCCGACAGTCCTGCCGTGTTGCGATGCGCAAAGAACGCGCCGGCCGTGAGCGCGCCGCCCGCGATCAGCACTCCGCCCACCGCGAACAACGCGGGCCGCACGTATATCGGGTAGGGCGATCGGAAACCCGGCGCGAAGATCGCGACCAGCAGCGCGGCCGCGCCCAGGATGCCCAGTAGCGGCCCGCTCTCGGCCAGAATCCGCGAATCCGGCGCCGGGATAGTCTCGCCGCGCACGCGATGAGGGAACGCGCATGCGATAAGTCCGTCGGCGATCAGCACTGCGAGAGGAGGAACCGCCGGCAGGACGTACGGAATCAATTTCGCGCTGGAGCATGAGAACGCAACCGTGGTGGTCAGTGCGGACAACACACAAAAGCGGCGCGCCGGGTTTGGCGCGAGCCTGCGCCAGGTCAGAAACGGCACCAGCATCGACCATGGCAGCAGCCCCGCCACGAGCACCGGAATATAGAAGTAAAACGGCTCGCCGTGGCTGTACGAAGACTCGAACGCGCGCCGCAGATGTTCACCGATAAAATAGAAATCGAAATAGCCGGGCACCCGCGCGATCATGATGAGAAACCACGGCGCCGTCACCGCCGCGATGAGCGCGATGCCGCCGATCAGCCTGAACCTGCTAACTGCACCCCGCAAATCGCCCTCCCAGTACAGGAACGCGAGCATCGCGAGCGCGGGCAGCGCGATCGCTACCGGGCCTTTGGTGAGCACTCCCAGCGCTATCGCCAGGTACGCGATCCAGCACCATCGCCCGCCTTCGCGCCAATGGAGAAACAGCGCGACGTTCGCGATTGTGACCAGCGCCGCCAGGATCATGTCCGTCGTGAGCACTTGCGCCATGACCGCATAGAGCGGCGTGGTCGCGAGAATCGCACCCGCCATCAGCGCGTGCCGCTTGCCGAAAGCGCGTGAGGCGAAGCAGGCGGTGGCGGCGACGCCAATCACCCCGAAGATTGCGACAAAAAGCCGCGCGGCGAATTCGTTCACTCCGAAAACGTGAAACGAGAACGCCGTCAGCCAGTAGAGCAGGGGGGGCTTCTCGACGTAGATGACGTAATTGAGATGGGGGACCAGCAGGGACCCGCCTGAAATCATCTCGCGCGCTATTTCCGCGTAGCGCGCTTCATCCGGCTCCCAGAGCCCATAGCGACACAGATTGAAGAAAAAAATGACCGCACCGAGCGCGGATGCCGCGGCGACTTCGAGCGCGCCATAGGCGATGCCCGCCGCGACCGGCGCCTCCGTGGATGCCCGCTCTTCAAGATTCCCCGCCGCCACGACCGACGAGTCTAGCGGCTGCAGCCGGCCAGTCACAGTGCGGCAACCGCCCCGATACTTCCGGCTCACCATGTTTCACCCGAATGCCCGGAAATCGTAGGCGCGCGTCACACTTGTGTGATTGTTTGCAACAAAACTTCACATTCATTAATGTTGACGATACTTGACATATGTTGATCGACGGCGCACATAGAGGCTGTAAGTTTCGTTTTGGCCTCGACCAGCTTCAGTCGGGAGGCGTGCAAAAATGAGCGATGTAATTCAGACCGATGGATCAAGCCGGGCGTTTTCGCGAACCGCGCGCGTGCTGGAAGTTGCCGAACCCAATCTGCTGCGCGAGGTGTTTCCGTGTGATGCCGTCCCGCGGATCCAGTTCGATGGCGTAATCGAGACACCCGATCCGGCGCCGGAGTTTTACATCACCGACACGACCTTTCGCGATGGGCAGCAGGCGCGCCCGCCTTACACGGTCGATCAGATAGTCGCGCTCTACACCATGCTGCATCGGCTCGGCGGGCCCAATGGCATCATCCGCCAGACCGAGTTCTTCGTGTATTCGGACGTAGATCGCGAAGCAGTCCGGCGCTGCCTGGCGCTCGGCTACGAGTTTCCGGAAGTTACCGGCTGGATAAGGGCGGTGAAGTCCGACCTGAAACTGGTCAGCGAGATGGGAATCAAGGAGACGGGAATCCTGACCTCCTGCTCCGACTATCATATTTTTCGCAAGCTCCGGAAAACGCGCAGCCAGGCGCTCGAAGATTATCTGGAGATCGCGAAAGGAGCGCTCGACCTCGGCCTCACGATTCGATGCCATCTCGAGGATGCGACCCGCGCGGATTTCTATGGGTTCGTGGTGCCTTTCGTCTCCCGCCTGATGGAACTGCGCGAGCAGAGCGGGCTTTCCGTGAAAATCCGGGTGTGCGACACGATGGGCTTTGGGGTGCCCTTTCCCGGCGTCGCGTTGCCCAGAAGCGTTCCCAAACTGATCCTGGGCCTGCGGCGCGAATGCGGTGTGCCGCCAGAATGCCTCGAGTGGCACGGGCACAACGATTTTCACAAGGTCCTCGCCAACGCTACCGCTGCCTGGCTGTATGGCTGCATGTATGCGAACGGCACCCTGCTCGGCTATGGCGAGCGCACGGGAAATCCGCCCGTCGAGGGCCTCCTGATGGATTACATCTCGCTCAAGGGCAACAACGGCATCGACACTTCGGTCATTACTGAAATCGCGGACTACTTCGAGAACGAAATCGGCTATCACATTCCGGCCAACTACCCGTTCGTCGGCCGCGAGTTCAATTCGACGCGCGCAGGCATCCACGCCGACGGCCTGCTCAAGGACGAAGAAATCTACAACATCTTTGACACGGCCAAAATTCTCGGACGCCCCGCTCGCGTCGCCGTCGACAAGACCTCGGGCAGCGCCGGCGTTGCGTGGTGGATCAATTCTTACTTCAAGCTCGCCAACGGCCGGCAGGTGAGCAAGCAATCCGACGCGGTCCGAAAAATTACCGATTGGGTCGACCAGCAGTACGCCGCAGGTCGCAACACTTCTATTTCATACGACGAACTGGCAACGCAGGCGCGACTGCATATGCCGGAGATCGTTGCCCCATGACTAATGTCGTCGAATCGCTAATCCTGGATCTTCTCCAGTGGCTCGCAGCGGGCGAGAAGAGCTACGACGAAGTGATGGATGCGTGGCGCACGTCATGCCCCAGACTTCCCGTCTGGGAAGACGCGAACGAGCAAGGCCTCGTCATGAAAGCGCAGGCGAACGGCCGCTCCGTAGTACGGATCACACCCTCAGGCCTGGCCCTCCTGGAGCAGCACAACCGCGCCAGCTCCTTCTCCCCCCGGGAGAAGGTGGCGCGTTGCGCGCCGGATGAGGGTCGGTAGATTCATCGCGAATATTCGTAAGAAGCGACCAGGCAGGCGCCCCGCTGTTTTCTCCGCTCCAGAACTCAGTAACCGCTGGCGAGGCCGCCCTTGCGCGGGTCGCCCGCGCCGCGAAGGTTCCCCGGCGCGATAGTGATGACGCCGACTGCGCCGAGCATCGGCACCGGCCTGATCTGATAGCCCATCTGCGTAAGCGCCGTCTCCGTCTTCGCGGGCATCGGTTGCTCGACGATAACCGTTTCCGGCTGTGCCTGTTCATGGATGCGAGGCAGGTCAACCGCCGCCTGCGCTCCAAGATGAAAGTCGATTACGTCGAGCACCACCTGGAGCACGCCGCTGACGATGGTAGGACCGCCCGAGCCGCCCACAGCCAAGACCGGCTTGCCATTCTTCACGACGATCGTCGGCGTCATCGACGACAGCGGCCGCTTGCCCGGCGCGATCTCGTTGGCGAGTTCACCCTGCAGATGAAACGCGTTCGGTACCCCCGGAGCGACGGCAAAATCGTCCATTTCGTTGTTCAGAATAATTCCGAGCTTCGGATCCATCAGCTTTGCGCCGAACGAAGTATTGATCGTCGTGGTCAGGACCACGACGTTACCCTCGGCGTCCGCGACGATCAGATTCGCAGTGCCATGGTCGTGTGCTGCCTGCGCGGCCGGACTGATCTTGCGATGGAGCGCGCGGTCGCGCTCTTCGTTGATATGGGCGGGGGAGAGCAACTCCGCCACCGGCACATTCACGAACGCAGGATCGCCGTATTCGTCGCGGTCGATGAATCCCTGCCGCATCACTTCGATAATTCGAGCCAGGTAGGGCGGCGAATTTACTCCAAGCCCGGCCAGATGCCCCGGCTCGAGCATCCCGAGCATCTCCAGCAATACTCCGCCCGAAGACGGCGGCGGCATCACGTAGACTTCGTAGCCCAGGTACGCGCTATGCAGAGGTTCGCGCCAAACCGGCTCATACGATGCGAGATCTTCGGCGGTGATTATTCCGCCCTGCGCCTGGATGAACTGGACCAGCTCATCAGCGATGGGGCCGTGGTAGAAATTCTCTATCGGCTTGTCGCCGAGCTTCTGAATCGTCGCGGCCAGGTTCTTCTGAAAAATCAGCTCACCGGGCTTCGGCGCGGTTCCATCGGGCTTGAGAAACACCGCGGCGAGCGCCGGATCGCGCTTGAGCTTGTCGGTCATGCCGGTGATTTCGTGCGCGAGATGTTCGCTCAGCGAGAATCCGTCCTGCGCCAGACGGACTGCCGGAACCGCGACTTCCTGGAACTTCATCGTGCCGAAGCGCTTCAGCGCCACTTCGATTCCCGCCACTTCGCCGGGTACCGCGATCGCCAGCGCGCCGTCGCGCGCAAGCGATTCGTCGGGCTTGCCGTCGCGGATGAACATGGTGGCGGTTGCTTTCATCGGCGCGCGCTCGCGATAGTCCAGTGCGTAGAACTTGCCGCTGCTCGCCTCGTAGATCAGCATGAACCCGCCGCCGCCCAGTCCGCACGACGCAGGATGAGTGACTCCGGTTGCGAGCGCGGTTGCACACGCGGCGTCGATCGCGTTGCCGCCCTGTTTGAGTATCTCGACGCCGGCGGCTGACGCCTCCGGGCTTTCCGCCACGACCATCGTATGCTGCGCGCGGACCGAGGTATCGCCCGTGACCGCCCGCGCGGCCGGCGGAAGTATCGAGCACGCGAAGAAAAGCAGGAACGAGAGACGGACAGCGGATCGCAAACGCATCAGGAGTAACTAACAGCCATCGCAACCAGAAGAAAGATCGCGACGCAGCCCCGCGTCGCCCGAATTCAACACACCCAGAGCGGGAAAGCCGAATCGACTTTCGTCGCGCCGCGCGACGATTTTGTCTCCAGGTATCGTTCGTGAGTTGCACATCTCTCCCACAAAATCACTCAACCAAAATGGGAAAGTGGTGTCATTCCGAGGTTCTTTTCCGAGGAATCCCGTGGGTGTGAGAACCTTTGACTCGATCGCCGAAACAGCGTCTTTGGCTTGCGGGCGCGAGCCCGCCCTGAGGACCAACCGGACGAAGGATCCTCCGCGTGCAAGCGAACCCGGTACCCCGCTCGCGGAGCGCTCCTTACTTTCGTGCGGTTAGATTTCGGCCGCGGTTAGTGCTTTGATCGCGGCGTCCCAACCGGCCGGAGGAAAACCATGGATTTCAGCGACATCATCTACGAAAAATCGGATCGTATCGCGACGGTTACTTTCAACCGCCCCGAGAAGATGAATGCTTGGACCCCGAAGATGGGCGTCGAGACGCGCGCCGCGATGATGGATGCGGACCGCGACCCCAACGTCGGCGCGATCATCGTGACCGGCGCGGGGCGCGCATACTGCGCCGGCGCCGACATGGGGGCGCTGTCGGAAATCTCCGCGGGCCGCGCCAGTGCGACCGGCGGCAACGCCGCTGCGGTCGAGGACGAATGGTTGAAGCAGCAGCGCGTCGATTATCGCAGCCAGTACTCGTACATCCTGGCGCTCAGCAAACCGGTCATCGGCGCGATCAACGGCGCATGCGTCGGCCTGGGATTCACCACCTGCCTCTATCAGGACATCCGGATCGCTTCCGAGAGCGCGCGGATGGGCCTCATTTTCGTGCAGCGCGGACTGGCGATCGAGCACGGCTCATCCTGGATGCTGCCGCGGATTGTCGGCGTCGCGCGCGCCGCTGAATTGGCGGTTACCGGGCGGCTCGTCGATGCGGAAGAGGCGCTCAGAATAGGGCTCGTGAATCGCGTCGTCCCGGCCGACAAGTTGATGGCGACGGCGCGCGAAGTGGCCGGCCATATCGCGAACAATTGCTCTCCCCTCGGCGTGGCGGAAGCCAAGAAACTGATCTGGCGTCATCTGTTCACCGATCTTGCGACCGCGATCCGCGACGACGACGAGTCGATGTCGATGATGACCCGGTCGGAAGACTTCAAAGAGGGTGTGCGCGCGTTTGTCGAAAAGCGCCCCGCCAAGTACCAAGGCCGGTAACAGACATCCGCGGATTGCGCCGATTTCACGGATTCTCTGATCCTGAAATCTGCGTTAATCTGTGAAATCTGCGGATTCTTTTCCGCGCACTGCCACCGGAGGTGACCCATGAGATGCCTGGCCGGATTGGTGGCTGCCTTTCTGATCTCGGTTGTCTTCGCGGTTCCCGCCAACGCGAACCCGGTCAAACCGGGCGACTTCATCACGCCCGATAACGCCGCGAGCGTCGTCAATCTGGTCAGCCCCGGCAACTTCGTCCTGGTCCGGCAGGGGATGGAGATGAGGATCGTGCCGACCGGTCAGCTCGATTGGCCGCCATCCTACAAGGCTGCGACCGAAAAATACTCATCGCAGGTCGGGCTCGATCAGAAAGGCGAGCTCCAGAACTACGTCGCCGGCCTGCCGTTTCCGTTTCTCGATCCCAATGACCCGCAGATCGCGACGAAAGTCGTATGGAATTTCAGCTACGGACCGGAAAACACCGACCAGGCTGAGATCAACAACACCGAGACCTCGATGTACCGTAACGTGGGATCGGCCGGCTCATTTATCTCCTGGGTTCTTCCCGCGGAGGTGAATCATTCAACTGCGGCCCGGGTCGCCTTCTACAACAACGTCGGACGCACCGAAGTGCCTCCCATCCCAAGCGATCCTCTGGCCGCCTTGACGAATGTTCGTTACCGCTTCCTTGTCGGTCCAATTCTCGAAGGGGGCGGATCGTTGATACGCCTGCGCTACCTCGATCCGAGCATCGAGGACGACGCCTGGTATTTCACTCTCGGCCGAGTCTCCGCCAGCATGATGTCCTCGCCCCTCGGCGCTACTAATCTGGACCCGGACTCCTATTCCGGATTTGCCGCAAAGGTCGAGGATTTCGATTATCAATTGCTCGGTATCAGACCGATGCTGGCGTCCGTGCACGCCGACAGCTCTCCGGCTCGGCATTGCCAACTCGATAATGATCGCACCGTCTGCCCGGAAAACTGGGAGATGCGCCAATTGTACATCATCGCGGCGACCGTCAAGCCGCGATTCGAGCAGCGCCGACAGGGCAGAAACATTGTCAGCATTCCCAGGCGCATTTTGTACATCGATTCCGAAGGATGGTTCATCACCGCGTCAGATCAGTACGACTGGGACGGCACGCTATGGAAAACGCTCGCAATCTTCACAGCCTATCGTGATCGCGGGATGCCCGAAGCGCACGTTGCGATTTATCCCTTCAAGCGGATGTTCGAGACGGCGATCGTTGATGAGGATATTCGAGACGGCACGTCCTCGGTCTCGTATATGCCGGGGAGCGAACACGACGAACACGAAGGCTGGGTCATCGACATCGCGAGCCGAAACAGAAATCCCGGCTAGCGGAAATCAGCAGATTACACAGATTTCCTGATCCTGAATCTGCGAAAATCGCGTAATCTGCGGATTTCTTACTTATCGAGCGGATGCTTGAACTTGCGGTCGGGGTGCCGAATCGTCAGCACCGGCGCGTGGCACTTCTGCACCACTCGCTCGGCCACGCTGCCCATCAGCACGTGAGCGAGTCCGGTGCGTCCGTGGGTGCCGAGCACCACCAGGTCAGCATTTTCGGTCTGCGCGGCGCGAAGAATTTCGAGAAACGGAGAGCCGACCTTTAGCAGGCTCTTGGCCTTGAGGCCGTCGTCGCGGAGCCGGTTTACGATCTTGTCAAGTTCACGCTGCGCGATGATGCGCTGTTCTTCGGCGATCCTGCTCATCGCGCCCACATCCATGGCCGGCCCCAGGTCGGGGCTGGCCATCACCGGCGCGAGCGGCTGGTCGACGTGCAGAACGCTGATTTCCGCTCCGTACTTGTGTGCCAGGTCCACCGCGTACGAAAGCGCGAGGGACGAGTCCTCGGAGAAATCGGTCGCCGCGAGAATCTTGTTGATATTGGGCACGAAGCGAACGATACGCCCGCGTAAGGTGGCTGGCAAGCGCCGCCGGCGGCTCGACCGCGCCATGCCCGCCGCACTACAATTGTAAAGTTCCCGCCGAGGCCGATTAACGATGCGCAAGCAAAGTCCCCAGCTTTTCGAGCAGTTCGAACGCGCGATTGACCAGTTCTTCGATGAGCTTTTGATCGACCGATGGCGATGCGGCACGGGCGAGGGGTTCGAGCCCGCCCAGGTCATCAACCATCCCGATCACTTCGAAGTCCGGGTACCGACCAGGGGCGTTGACCCCGCGAAAATCGAGGTCGAAAGCCTGGGCCAGAGGCTGACCGTGCGCGCGCCGCTCGGCGCCAATCGAAATGTCGAAAGCTCGTTTACGTTTCCAGAAGCGGTGGATGCCGAAGCGGTGAACGCGCGATGGTCGAATGACCTGCTGACGATCATTCTTCCCAAGCAAAAGGCCCGTCGCATCGCCCTCAAGTAATCCTGAGTTCCGCCTGGGAGTTTGCATGACGCCAGACATCGATCCATCCGCCTCTACGCCGGAGCTCAAGCCAGCACCCGCGCCCGCGGAACTAAAAGCATCGGATCTGCGCGCCGGCGTCCCGCTCGATGCGACCGAACTGCTGCGCGCCGCCGATTCCTTCGAGGCCGACGATTTGCTCGGCCAGGATCGCGCGATGGATGCGATTCGGCTGGCAATCGGAATCGATGCGCCCGGGTACAACGTGTTCGTAAGTGGCTTGCGCACGCGCAACGAACGCGAATCGGCTCTGCGGCTTCTGGACGAGAAAGCCGCGACGATGCCCACTCCGGGCGATTGGGTGTACGTCAATAACTTCCACAGTCCCGAAGCGCCCGTCGCGATCTACCTGCGCGCGGGACAGGGACGCGAACTGAGCCAGCAGATGAACGCGCTGGTCAGCTACGTGATCGAGCAGCTTCCCAAGGCCTTCCGGCGCGAGGACTTCGAGCGCGAGCGCACCGCTCTGCGCGACAAATACAACAAGCGAGCGCAGGAAGTATTCGGTGCACTCGAAACGCAGGCGCGCGAGCGCGGCTTCGCAATCCAGGGATCGCCGAACGGCCAGATTATTTTCATCCCCCTCATCGACGGCAAGATGCCCGAGTCGCCTGAGGCATTGCAGAAGGTTATCGCGGCCAAGTCCGATCAGGAGCGCGAAGTGCTGGCCCAGAAGCAGGGCGAACTCCAGGACGAACTCGCCAAGGTGGTGTTGCGGCAGCAGGAGGTGATGCGCGAGCTTATCGAAGATATCCGCGCGATCGAACGCTCATTCGCCGCCCGCCTCATCACTCCCGCCATCGAGGACATCAAACGGCGCTTCAATGCGCCGGGTGTTACCACCTACCTCGACCAGGTTGCCGAGCACATGCTGACCCATCTCGATCGCTTCCGCGAAACCACCGAGGTGCGCCCTGGCGAACAGCCGCGCCCGGAACCGCAGGAGGACGGGCGATGGTTCGAATACCAGGTCAACGTGCTGGTCGATAACTCGAGTACGCAGGGCGCGCCGGTCGTCAGCGAGGATGCGCCGACCTATCGCAATCTGTTCGGAACGATCGAGCGATGGATCGATCCGATGGGGCGTAGCGGCTCCAACTTCACCCGCATCATCGGCGGTTCCTATTTGAAATCGCACGGCGGATTCCTGGTGCTCGATCTCGAGGATGCCGCCGTCGAACCGGGCGTATGGAAGATGCTCAAGCGGAGCCTCAAGTCAGGCCGGATGACCATCGAGACCTTCGAGCCGATTCCATTTTTCTCAAACAGCGGGCTGCGGCCGGAACCGATCGAAGTGCACACCAAGCTCGTGGTGCTCGGCGGCGCATATCTCTACAACCTCCTTTATTTCTACGACTCGGAATTTGCGGAGCTGTTCAAGATCAGAGCCGAGATGCGCCCCACGGTTGACGCGAATCGCTCCGCTGCGCTGCACTATGCCGCCCGCGTCGGGTCATTGGCACGGCGTGAGGCGCTGCCTCCCTTTTCCGCGTCGGCGCTGGAACGAATCGTCGGCTTCGGGATGCGCCTGGCGGGCGATCGGACGCGGATGGTGGCGATTTTGGAACCGATCGACGATCTTGCGCGCGAATCCGCTTTTTTCGCGCGCGGCGAGAACGCGAAGCGGGTCGAAGGATCGCACGTCGACCGCGCGATGCTCGAGCGCGTGCTGCGGCTCAACTTCATCGAAGAAGAAATTCGCCGGCTAATCGCGCGCGGCACCCTGGTGGTGAATATCAAGGGGCGCGCCGTGGGGCAGATCAACGGACTCGCCGTGCTCGATGTTGGCGGCTACAGCTTCGGGCGCCCATCGCGCCTCACGGCGACTGTGGCGCTCGGCCAGGCGGGCCTGATCAATATCGAGCGCGAGGCGCGCCTGTCCGGTTCCACCCACGACAAGGGCGTCATGATCCTCAGCGGGTTTCTGCGCGCGCGCTTCGGCCAAAAGCAGCCGATCGCGATGACCGCGTCGCTGTGCTTCGAGCAATCGTATTCCGGAATCGACGGCGACAGCGCAAGTTCGACGGAACTCTACGCGTTGCTCTCGGCGCTGTCGGGCGTGCCGATTCGGCAGGAGCTGGCCGTGACCGGATCGGTCGACCAGCACGGAAACGTGCAGGCGATCGGTGGAGCTAACGAGAAGATCGAAGGCTACTACCGGGTCTGCAAGGCTATCGGCCTGACTGGGAGTCAGGGCGTCATGCTGCCGCGCACCAATATCGACAACCTGATGCTGGAGCAGGAAACCGTCGATGCGGTCGCGAGTGGCCGGTTCCATATCTATCCGACCGATACGATTGACCAGGGAATCGAGGTTCTTACCGGTGTACGCGCTGGCACGATCGACGAACCTGGCACGATCAACTATCTGGTCGCCGAACGCCTCAAGGAAATGGGCGATGCGTTGCACGACCGGGGACTGACGGAAACCCGCATCGTGCACGAGGCCGCAGGGACTCCGCCCGCGCCGGCGCCGCCCGTTCCGCCCGATCCCACGCGCTGATACGCTTGGCCGCAGTGGAGACCAGAGCTTTGCCCGATGCCGATTGACCTGCGATTCGATCTTACCGACGTTGCGCTGTTTGCCGACCTCTACGAATTCACCGTAAGCGCCGCGTTCTTCGAGCATCGGATGAACGAGACGGCGGCGTTCGAAGTGGCGATGCGCCGGCTGCCGCCGAATCGCGGCTACATGATCGCGGCCGGAATCGAGCGGCTGATCGAAGCGCTCGAGGAATTTCGCTTCGACGACCAGGCGATTGAGCATCTGGATTCGCTGAAGCTTTTCAAACCCGAGTTTCTGCAATTCCTGGCGCAGCTCCGATTTACCGGCTCGGTCCGCGCGCTACCTGAGGGGACGGTCTTCTTCGCCGGTGAGCCCATCCTCGAAATATGCGCGCCGCTGATCGAAGGGCAATTGGTCGAGACACTGGCGATAAATCAGATTGGCTTCGCGACCATGGTCGCGAGCAAGGCGGCGCGATGTGTCAGCGCGGCGGGCGGCAGACGCCTTATCGACTTCGGACCGCGGCGCGCGCAGGGCGCTGATGCGGCATTGATTGCCGCCCGCGCCAGCTACCTTGCCGGCTTCAGCGGCACGGCCAGCGTTGCGGCTGGACGGCGCTACGGAATTCCAGTGTACGGAACGATGAGCCACAGCTTCGTGATGGCGCATGAACGCGAGCGGCAGGCATTCGAGGATTTTACGGCGACTTTCCCGCGGCTGAACACGCTTCTGGTCGATACCTACGACACGCCCAAGGGCGTGCGTAACGCGGCCGAAGTGGGCGTCAAGCTCAAAGAGGCCGGAGTAAAGCTCGGCGGAATCCGGCTCGACAGCGGTCAGGTCGGCGATCTCGCGGTGCGCGCGCGCCGCATTCTGGACCAGGCCGGGTTGGGCGACGTGCCGATTTTCGCCAGCGGCAATCTCGACGAATATCGAATTACGGAGCTGCTGGGAGATCGCGCGCCCATCGATGCGTTCGGGGTGGGGACCGCGCTCGCCGTCAGCGACGATGCGCCGGCTGGCGACTTCACCTACAAGCTCATCGAGTACCAAGGTCAGCCGCGCATGAAGCTCTCGGCCGAAAAAATATCGACCCCCGGTCGCAAGCAGATTTTCCGCGCCCGCAATGCGACCGGCGCCTGCTTTGCCGACCTGGTGGGGCTGATGGACGAGAGCACCGTGACCACGACGCGCGAATTCCGTGCGCCCCCGGCCTCCGTAGCCGCGATGCTGGAAACGCAGATGGAATCGGGTCGACGCAAGCTGCCGCGGCCGACGCTCGACGAGTCACGCTCGAAAACCATCGCGGAAATCCAGCAGCTCGATGCGCGGCTCAAGGCACTGCGCAAGCCGTCAGAATATCCGGTCCGCACAACCGCGGCACTCAACGCGATGCTAATCAGCGAAAAACTCCGCGCCGAGCAGCGCCAGGACTAGAACCTGCTGGTAGTGGCACAGCCTCCTGTGCCTCCGCAGCTTCTGAGGCGGGCGTCCCACCGGCGGAGGCGTAGCACTCTTTCCTACCCAAAGCTGGCGCGGAAAAAGCCGCCTGTCGTTTCACAACAGTCGCCCGCGCGGAACTTCAGAAACTGGATGCCCTCGGCAAGGCGCTGTTCAAGCGGCGGAACTGATCGCTGGCGCGAGCTCTGGGCTTTCGTGGAAAAAACTCCAGCGTGGGCGCGTTGGGCCGACTTGTGATACACGAATGACCAGCGGTCAAGGTGGAAATTCCGGATTATTATGAAGTTCTCATTCAGGGCTACGACCGGAATACTTGCCGCCTCCTCGATACTGCTGGCGTTGCTTTGCATCACCGGCGCTCACGCTCAGGACGCCGATGAATCCGGGGTAGGCGCGCCGGCGGAGTCTACGCAAAAAATCCCCGGATCCCGCAGCACGCCGCATACTTTCCCGCTTCCCCAGGCTGTCGGCTCCTGGACTGGCACGGACACTTATGTGGACGGTGGTGGCCAAGGGAGCGGTTCGATGACCTTGGATCTCACCCAGGATGGTTTAAAAATCCGCGGCACATTCAGCCTCACGACCTCCGCAGATGAAACCGCGGCCGGGTCGGTCACGGGAAAAATCATCACCCACACGTCCACAACGATTCAGCCGTTCACATTGACGCTCACATTTCACCGAACTGACGGACACGATTGCACCGCCGCGGTCGTGGCGACAGTCGGTGGCTTCTACCTGGACACGATGTCCGGGACGTTCCTGTTCAAGGGCAATAAGGCTGATTGCACCGCTAAGGGAACCTTCGACTTGCAGAAGCAATAGAGCCCGCGAGCCTTGGTTTCG